>JAFAGR010000100.1 GCA_023422565.1 Bacteroidota bacterium
ACATCGTACATCGTACATCGTAAATCCTTAAGTGAGTTCTATCAAGGTGATCTCCGGCAAAATCCCTACACGGCCGGGGTAGCCGATAAAGCCAAAGCCACGGTTAATGTAAAGCTTTTGATGTGCATCTTCATACAGGCCCGCCCATTGTTTGTACATGTATTGAACCGGGCTCCAACGGAGTCCGGGCACTTCCACACCAAATTGCATTCCATGCGTATGGCCGCTTAGCATAAGGTCGATATCAGCATATTTCAATTTCACTTCCGCATCCCAATGACTGGGGTCGTGGCTCAATAAAATTTTGAAGGGATAATTTTCTGTGCCGCGGTGCGCCAGATCCATTCTTCCATAGCGCGGGAAATTTCCTTTCGCACTCCAGTTTTCCACGCCAAGTAATGCAAGATGTTGGCCGTCTTTCTCTATCGCCACATGCTCATTCATCAACAATTTCCAACCCATTTCAGCATGAACCTTTTTAAGGTTGTTAAGATTTTCTTCCTTGCTTACTCCGTCAAGCGGCCAGCGTGCATAATCGCCATAATCATGATTGCCTAAAATGGAATACACGCCGAGCGGAGCAGAAAGTTTGTTAAATACTTTTGACAGCGTTTTCATCTCCGAAGCGCGGTCATTTACAAGGTCTCCCGTAAACACGATCATGTCAGGCTTTTGCTCCATTATTTTTTTAACGCCATGCATCACGGCCTTCTCATCCAGCAGGCTTCCGCCATGTATATCGGAAATATGTATGATGCGCGTTCCCTTAAAATTCTCCGGCAGTTTTTCAAAAGACAACTGCAGTTTCTTAAGGTTATAGTTGTATTTGTTTGAAAAGCCATAAATCAGGCTTCCGAAAAGCGTTCCACCTGCTGCAAGGCCAAGCCAGCTAAGAAATGCGGAGCGGCTAATGCCGTTTGCAACCTGGGTTTCACCTTCAGTATTTCTGAAAAGCAGCTTCCCCGCAGCCCACTGAATTCCCCTGCGCAGATCGTCGGTAACCAGGAAAACAAGCGTAACCAATTTTGCGAGAAACAGCCCGATTATGCACGCGAATAAATAAGAGCGAAGTTTTCTTCCGAGCAGGTCAGGGTCGGTAGTTGCAAACAATATGAAACCGAAAACACTAAGCAGGGCCACCACCCAGAAACTAACGTGAACGGCTGTACGAAAACGCGAGGAAGCGAAAGCTGTTTTCACGGCCTGGAACACGTAAAGATCCAGCAGCAACATTACAATAACAAAAATTATAAGCCCTCCCGTTGAACGCATTTTTTAAATTTATTTTGCCAGGAATTCATCCAGCTGGTGTTGAATCACCCCTATTGTCTTTTCGTCTGCAAATTTTCCATCCTTCATCAACTTGTCAACCGAACTGATCGGCAACCTGTTATGGTGTACCCGCATTTTCATATGAAGCAGTGAGCCGGTAAGGTGATCCATGCCCCGTAAATTTCCCGCCCTGCCGGTACTAACTCCCGTTAATAAAACCGGTTTGTGCCACCATACTTTCTTCACGTCAGAATGGTCGATCATCAGTTTCAATATTCCGGGATATGAACCATTGTATTCCGGGCTGATGATGATGAACTTTTCGGCCGGAATCAACATTTCCTTTTCCACCTTTTCAAAGAAACCGTTCCTGTGCGTCATATCGGTTTCATCAAGCAAAAGCACGGTGGCCTTCTCCCCTCTTTCCGTAAGCATGCGCCTGTATTCAAGCGCCACATCCCGCGTAATGCTGTTCTTCCTGTCTGTACCCGAAATTATTGTGATCATTATATCTTCTGCCTGTCTTAATTGTTTCCCCGGTATACTTCCGAATCATTATTTTTGCCCGGGCATCCTCCACCCAAAAAGATCGGATATGGAACTTACCTTTTACGGACAATCCTGCTTCCTGGTGAATATTAACGGTGCAAATTTACTATTTGACCCGTTCATTACGCCGAATGAACTTGCCAGTCATGTAAACATTAACGAAATACCCGCAGATTACATTTTGCTGAGCCATGGTCATTCTGATCATGTGGCCGATACAGAAGCTATTGCAATACGCACGGGGGCTACAATTATAGCCGCATATGAGGTGGCAATGTGGTACGAGAAAAAAGGTTTGAAATATCACCCGATGAACACGGGCGGAAAATGGAAATTTGATTTTGGCGCCGTAAAATGTGTAAACGCGATCCATTCATCATCTTTACCCGACGGCAGTTACGGCGGAAACCCGATGGGTTTTGTGATCACTTCAGATGATATAAATATATATTATAGCGGCGATACGGCTTTAACGTTGGACATGCAGTTAATACCTTCTTTTGCAGAGATCGACCTGTGCATTCTTCCCATCGGTGATAATTTTACCATGGGTTGCGAAGACGCGGCAGAGGCAGCCAGAATGGTGCAATGTAAAAAGGTGGTGGGCGTGCATTATGATACCTTCGGCTTTATAAAAATTGACAAAAAAAGAGCGGTTGATTCATTTAAGATGAAAAATATCGAACTGCTGCTTCCGGCAATAGGAGAAACCATTTCAATCTGAAACCAGACATCATAAATTAAGTTAGTGGCAAGAATAATAGGAATTGCGAATCAAAAAGGCGGAGTGGGAAAGACAACTACGGCCATTAATCTGGCTGCCAGCTTCGCCATATTAGAATATAAAACGCTTTTGGTAGATGCGGATCCGCAGGCAAACAGTACCACCGGCGTAGGTTTCGATCTGCATAATGTAACGCGCAGCTTGTACGACTGCATGGTGAACGAAGCTACTGCTGCCGACGTAATCCTTAAAACCGCGCTCCCCTATCTTGATCTGATCCCGTCGCACATCGACCTTGTGGGCGCTGAAATCGAAATGATCAATTATCCCAGCCGTGAAAGTGTGCTGAAACAAATACTTGAGCCCGTTCGCGACCAGTATGATTTTATTGTGATCGACTGCTCTCCCTCCCTTGGCCTGATCACCGTAAATGCCCTTGTAGCGGCAGACAGTGTGGTGATACCGGTTCAAACCGAATTCTTCGCACTTGAAGGCTTAGGTAAACTGTTGAACACAGTGAAGATCGTGCAGAACCGCCTTAATCCCGAGTTAAAGATCGAAGGCATCCTGATGACTATGTACGACGGCCGCCTACGCCTTTGCAACCAGGTGGTGAGCGAGGTGCGCAAGCATTTTGAAGATATGGTTTTCAGCAGCATCATTCATAGAAATACCCGTTTAAGCGAGGCGCCAAGCTTCGGTAAACCTGTCATTCTCTACGATTCAGACAGTAAGGGCGCGGTGAATTATCTAAACCTCGCCAAGGAAATTCTCCAGAACAATAATTTGACTAAGATTTCCAAGGAGGAGAAGGTTTTGGAATAGGCATTAGTCGGTAGTCGGTAGTCATTAGTCAAAATGACTTCATTAAACTTGGCCACATTAAAAGGTAAAATACGGGTACCATCGACCATTTTCTTTAAGAATAATTCACCTTTGCTCATTGATATTTCAGTATTATGGGCATATTTAAAGACCTTATAGTATACCAAAAAGCCTATCGGCTGGCTCTGGACATTCATCTGGTTTCACAAAAATTTCCAAGGGAGGAAAAATTTGGATTGATCAGCCAAATTAGACGTTCCTCACGATCAGTTTGCGCGAACTTTGCAGAGTCGTACAGACGCAGAAAATATCGAATGCACTTTCTTTCAAAACTTTCAGACTGCCTAAGTGAAAACAGCGAAACGGGAGTTTGGCTTGATTTCTCGAAAGACTTAAAATTTTTAAGTGAAGAGGAATATGATGATCTTCGCGGTCGAAATGAGGAGGTGGGCAGAATATTAACATATATGAGTCAAAACCCTGAAAAGTTCATGTAGTTACCATTTACCTTTCTCTGTTTTGACTACTGACTACAGACTACTAACTTCAGACTAATGAAAAAAGACGCTCTCGGAAAAGGAATACGCAGTTTGCTGCAGAATATTGACAATGACCTGAAAACTACCTCAGGTCATTTAAAGCAGGACGTGGTGGAGAAAACCACCGCAACACAACGCGTGCCGGTTGAGGAAATAGTGGCAAATCCCGACCAGCCACGGAAGGATTTTGATGAGGAGGCTTTGAGCGAACTCGCTGCAAGTATTAAACTCCATAATATCATACAGCCGCTAACGGTGTCACCGATGCCGGGTGGGAAATATAAACTGATCGCGGGTGAGAGAAGGTTGCGCGCGGCGAAAATCGCGGGATTGAAAGATGTGCCTGTTTACGTGCGCCATACAGAAGACAGCACTATTCTTGAACTGGCACTTCTTGAAAACCTGCAGCGCGAAAATTTGAATGCCATTGAAATTGCGCTTAGTTATAAAAGGCTGATGGATGACCTGGATTATACGCAGGAACAAGTGGCGGAAAGAATGGGAAAGGAAAGAAGTACAGTAACCAATTATTTGCGCCTGCTTAAACTTCCTCCGGATATACAGGTAGCAGTAAGGAATGGAGTTATTTCAATGGGCCATGCACGAGCATTGATAAATGTTGATCATGTAGACAAACAGCTTTTCATATTCTCGGAAATAAAAAAGAAAGGGTTAAGTGTACGCCAAACCGAAGACCTTGTAAGAAAGATGTACACGCCAGGCTCTGCAAAGGCAGCAGCCAAATCATCACTTCCTCCTGCCTTCCGAAAAATTGAAGACAACATTGCATCAGCCTTTAGTAGCAAAGTAAAAATGGTGCACAATAAAAAAGGTCATGGCAGCATCCAGTTTGAATATTTTTCGCTCGACGAATTAAACGGTTTGCTTGAAAAACTAAACATCAAAGTAAACTGATGATACGCCTTTTAGGGATAGGCTTAGCGATGTTTTTCTTCCACCTGTCAGCACACGCCCAGGAAGGAAGGATAATATTAGACAGTACGGCCACCGTAATTGAAACCAGGGAGGTAACTCCGGGAGCGGAAAAAAAATACAACCCGAATATTGCCATTCGCCGCTCGGCCTTTGTACCCGGCTGGGGGCAGGCGACCAATAAAAAATATTGGAAGATACCATTGGTGTACGGCGCTTTGGGAACTACAACTTATTTATTCTTCCGAAACCTGAGCCAATTCAGGGATGCCCGCGAGGCTTACAAGCTGGCGGTGGATAATGACCCATCAAACGATTACCTCATCAAGGAACCGTATTTCACAGTGAAGGACCAACCCGACCGTATTCGAAATTTCCGCAACGTGGTAAGGCAAAATATGGATTATGCGGCCCTGTTTTTTATCTTATTCTGGGGATTGAATGTGGTGGACGCGGCTGTAGATGCACACCTTAAAACATTTGATGTGAGCGAAGACCTCAGCTTTCAGATTAAAACCGGCAAAAGCGATATGGCCAATACAACGGGGATTTCTTTTGTGTTGAAGATTAGGTAGCTGGTAGTTGGTAGTTGGTAGTTGGTAGTTCGTAGTTCGTAGTTCCTGGGTTTCCTTCGATAATCAAATTTCAATTTTTAATTCTTAATTTTTAATTCTTATCCCCTTTGCGTCTTTATATCCTTTGTTTCGTTGCGTGAAATATTTCCCCGCTGATTTCCGCCGATCAATTTTCAATTTTTAATCATTGTTGTCCGGAAAACTTTTATAATGGCAAAAAGAAAGAGA
>JAFAGR010000004.1 GCA_023422565.1 Bacteroidota bacterium
CGCCTTTGCTTTTCTTTGCTCCTTTGCGTGAAACAATCGGGGCTAAACGACACATGCTAGAAGCCACAGGCTTTTTGAATTTTTACTTTTGACTTTTTTATTCTTCGTAGCTTGCGGCGATGATCCGCATTGAATTTCCCGACCGGCGACCTTCTATCAGAGATGAAAACGGGGTGGAAGAAATATTCTGTATTTGCCGCAAACGTTGGGTAAGGTTAACTCCTGAGGAGTGGGTGCGCCAGAATTTTTTGCTGTACCTGGCTGAAGTGCTCCATTACCCGCTAACACTTACTGCAGTGGAGAAATTGGTGCAGGTAGGAGAGCTCAGGAAGAGGTTTGATATTGTAGTATATAACGTAGACGCACAACCGAAGTTGCTGGTGGAATGTAAGGAAATGAATGTGCCGTTGAGCGACAAAACTATGATGCAGCTCTTATCTTACAACAGCACAATCGGGGCAACGATTTTGGTAATTACAAATGGATCTTATTGCCTCGCCTTTAGGGCATCAGGAGAGGGGAAAATGGAAGAAATTGACAATCTTCCTTTTTATCCTTTTTAACTACTCCTTCAAGCCATTACTGTTTAATTCTTATTTCATTTTTGGCTAAACCCATTATCAGGTAAACCGCCATCACCAGCAGGCAGGCCAGCCGCACAAGGCTCAGCCTTTCCCATGCAGTTGCACGCGCTGTTAATTCCGGATCGCTCACTTGCGCGTAGGCCGTATTGATGATCGATAATAGTTCGGGTACAAAGTAAATAGCCGTGATAGCCAGTATGATCAGGTATCCCACAAACACGACGATTAAATTCATTCGCCTCGCCATCTTCCGGTTTAATATTATCGAGGTGCCCAGAAGTATTATCGCCACCGGGTGTATTGCCATCCAAAAAGGTTCCGGCCTCAGACCATAATTTCCCTGGAACATCAACAAAGAATGCGGTGGAGCTGCTGCCCATTGAGGTACAACGGTAATGTGTTCATAAACCGCACCTCCTATCATTGTGCAAAAGGCGAGACAGGCGAGCGAGTATATAATATTATTCATTGTTCAGTTTGTTTGCGCAAATGTATCAGCCCCCTCTTAAGAATTTAGCCTCATATTGTATGGACTGTTCCGCAGACGGTTGAAACGCCTATTTTAATACATGAGCTGGGTTGGCATCGGTTATAACATTGCCTTCACGTTTCATGTATTAGATTTAAGTATTCTCCTCACTTAAACTTTATAAACATGAAAATTTTGCTGCTTTCCGTTGTGGCCAGCATTGGCTTGTTACCATTCGGTTCGTTTGATGAACGCCCGGCTTCTGAAAGTAAAAAGGAAACCTGCCGCAGTATAAGCCCTGATGTTGTACTTCAGGATTCTGATGGTTCCGGGCGAATGTCTTCCATCGTTTTTAAAATGCAGGATTATTGCCGGGCTGAGATCAAGGACTTTGAATTTGATGTGAGATTTGAGGTAGTGAGTGCAACCGTTTTTTTCACAGGCGAGAATTTCAGAACAATGAAGCGTGGATATATTACAAGCAGCAGCCTCAAACCGATCAAAGAGCTAATGCTACTATGTCAACCCGGCTCAATAGTTACCTTTGATCAAATTAAGGTGAAGGGCCCGGATAACCTAGTGCGAACACTTCCGGGAGTGAGTTACATACTTTATTAGTAAAAGAAATTTTCATCTGCTTGAATAAAAGAAAAGGCTACCAATGGGTAGCCTTTAATAAAATATTCATTTTTATGTACTATGGGAAGATACCCAATTGTGCATAGCTGGTTCCCACTTTATTGATCGCACTAACGTAAGCGGCTGTACGCATATCGGGAATCTCCTCATTGTTCCTCCAGATGTCCATGATCTCGCGGGTTGCTGCTATCATCGTTTCTTCAAGTCCGCTGTGTACCAGGTCAACTTCTTCCGGTCCGTGAAGAATAATCTTTTTCGCCTGGTCGCTCACTTTCTTACCGGTGAGGTCTTCAACCTGCTCGAGAATAGAAGTGTTCAGGTTTTCAGTAAAACGCTTTTCCATTCTTCCGTAACGCACATGGCTAAGGTTCTTCAACCATTCGAAATAACTTACGGTTACACCACCTGCATTCAGGTACATGTCTGGTACGCACAGAATGTTATTCTTAATAAATATTTCATCGGCTTCCGGAGTGCACGGGCCGTTAGCAGCTTCCCCGATTATTTTTGCTTTGATGCGTGGTGCATTTTCTCCGTTTATCACGTTTTCAAGCGCGGCCGGTATTAATATGTCGCACTCAAGTTCAAGAGCGTCAGAGTTCTTTGCGAGATTAGTCGCTCCTTTAAAATCAAGAATAGATCCTGTTGCTTTGCGGTGTTCGAAAACTTCATCTTCATGAAGGCCATCCGGGTTCATTATTGCGCCTTCGTATTCTGCAAGGGCGATAACCTTTGCCCCGGCTTCGCGGAAGAATTTTGCGCTGTGATAGCCCACATTGCCAAGGCCCTGAACAATAACGCGTTTGCCCTTGATCCCTGTTTCCAATCCCAGTTCCTTCATTACATCTGCCATGCTGCACACTTCGCGAATACCGTAGAATACTCCAAGGCCGGTCGCTTCCTTACGTCCGCGTACACCACCCTGAGTTACAGGCTTTCCGGTAACGCAACCAGCCGCGTCAATTTCACCGGGTTTTAATGAAGCATAGGTATCCACTATCCAGGCCATTTCGCGTTCGCCGGTTCCGTAGTCGGGTGCCGGTACATCGATGCCGGGACCGATGAAATTTTTCTTCACCAATTCACTGGTATAACGGCGCGTTATCTTTTCAAGTTCGTAAACGCTGTAGTTTTTTGGATCGATCTTAATACCGCCCTTACCTCCGCCAAAAGGAACATTCACGATGGCGCATTTATAGGTCATAAGCGCAGCGAGGGCCATTACCTCATCCTGGTTCACTTCATCGCTAAAACGAATGCCGCCCTTGCACGGAGTTTTGTGCTGGCTATGCTGAACGCGGTATGCCTCGATCACTTCGATGGTGCCATCATCGCGCTTTACGGGAAAGCGCATTTGAAGAATATTGTTACAGGCCTTGATTTGCTCAAGGATCCCTTTGTCCCATTTAGTGAATTTTGTGGCTTTGTCGAAACTTTTTTCCACGCTCTGGAAAAAGCTATACGGTTGATGTGCAGACATATTGGGTTGTTTTTCCCGCACAAGGCGGGGGTTAAGATTTTAATATTTTTTAATTGCGTTTATGCGTTTCAGTTATGTTTCCCTTTTTCAAGCCTGCTGATCTTTCTGTCAAGTTTTACCAGGTATAAAATCAAACCAAACAGAATGGTCAGGCAAACAGCAACCACCACATATATCTTTCCGTTACTGCGCATCACATCAGCCATTTCCGGACTGTCTTGCGCAAACGAGGTTACATTAATTAACAGGAACAGGAAGAAAAGAAATAAACGAAGTACCGGGTTCATGACACAATAGATTTTTCGATCAATAATTCAAGCCTGATCTTTAACGTGGCTATCCACACACCGAGCAAAGTCCATCCTAAAATTGCCGGATAGAACACCACTCTTAACCTTGCGTCAATATCATTATAATTCAACGCCGGGTTTCCGCTGTCACTGCCCGGGGAGCCGGGATGCAAACTTCCCACCAAACGGGGAATTATCCAAATACTGGGAAACAACATAGCGAAAGCAAAAATGTTGTAAACCGCACTTACGCGTGCCCGTTTATCAATATCGGTAAAAGACCCGCGGAGAACGAAATACGCGCCGTAGATCAGTATCGCGATGGCGGCGCCTATGAGTTTGGGTTCCTTTAATATTGTAGCGAGTGATTGGCCCTGGTCGCTCACCCAGGTATAATTGGCCCAGATGGCGCCTGTTACATAGCCGAGTATTCCCATGAAAGCCCCTACCGCCGCGTAATTTCGGGCTTTAAGGTCAGATGAGTACCTTCCCCTGGAGAGATATATGATGCTGTGTACAAAACTGATGATAAACAATATCATCATTGCAAACCACATGCATACGTGGAAATAAAGATTACGGATAGTTTCATTAAGTATGAAAAGGCGCGGCACCTCCATCATGAAGCCTCCTACAACTGTATAAACCAGCAAGAGGACAGACAATATTTTCCACCAATTTTTCTTCAACTGCGTAACAGCTATTTTAGGTGGCGCAAAGTTATAGGAAAGAGCAACATGGTTTACAAATTAAAATAATGCCCGGCTACCCATGGCACTATTTTTTCTTATCTTGTAGTATTCATTTTACCCGACAAAAAAGAAGCATATGTTATGGAAAGGAAGAAGGGAAAGTTCAAATGTTGACGACAGGAGAGGCGTTTCCGGTGGCCAGATAGCGGCCGGGGGCGGCATACTTGGGGTCCTTTTTCTTTTGGCAAATTTCTTTTTAGGTGATGGAGACATCTCTGACCTCACCCGGGCGCTGCCGCAGGAACAGGCGCCCATGAGTGCCGAACAAAAAGCGCGGGAAGATGAACGGGCTTCTTTTGTAAAAGTTGTTCTGGCAGATACGGAAGATGTATGGGATAAACTTTTCACGGAGAACGGCGCCACTTACCAAAAACCAACACTCGTGCTGTTCAGCGGGGCGACACAGTCTGCCTGCGGATCTGCAAGTGCCGCAACCGGCCCTTTTTATTGCCCGGGAGACAATGATATATATATAGACCTTTCTTTTGCAGATGAATTAAAAAACAGGTTCGGTGCTGCAGGTGATTTCGCCCTTGCCTATGTGGTGGCTCATGAAGTTGGCCATCACGTTCAATTTCTTATGGGCACTTCAGATAAGGTTGCCAGGCTTCGGAGCCGCCTATCTGAAGTGGAATACAACAAATATTCCGTTCGCCTGGAACTGCAGGCTGATTTTTATGCGGGAGTTTGGGCGCACCACAATCATAAAATGAAAAACGTATTGGTAGCAGAAGATATTGAAGAAGCTTTAAGGGCTGCCAACGCGATCGGAGATGATAATCTTCAACGCCAATCTACCGGCACCGTTCAGCCTGATGGCTTTACACACGGTACAAGCGAGCAAAGAATGTATTGGTTCAGAAAAGGTTTTGAAACGGGCGACCTTCGCCAGGGGGATACTTTTAATGCGGAACTGTAGCTGATGGGTAAATGTGCGGATCTGCAGATGTGCAGATTACGGTTTCAACTATAGAGCCCCATATGCAAATTTCCAAATGAGCAAATCTGCACATGAATTCAATCTTTCCATAAAAACGGAAACAACACCACCGCCAGGGCAACTACCAATACATCCAAACCGGCGATGAGCCCTACAAGCTGAAGAACTGCGCCTTCCCTGAACACTTCAGCGAATGCAGCTTTGCTTAATCTCATCAGCAAGAGTAATACGGGAAGAATAACGGGGAAGCCTAGAATGGCTATCAGCGCGGCGTTCTGTTGTGCCTTTGCCGCAATCGCACTCATAATAGTAAATACAAGGCTAAGGCTAAAGCCACCGAGCAGCGATATTCCGAGGAAGAGCATGGAATCGCTCACGGGGTTGTCAAGAAAGATGAAGAATAGCAAAAGGCTCACTCCATTCATCATCAACATCAGCAGCACATTATATAATAGCTTCGCAATTATGAATTCAACGGGTGAGGCAATCGAATAAAAATAAAGCATTCGGCCCCGGCTCTCCTGAAGAAAACTTTTAGCCACCGTGTTCACGCAAACAAAAAGCTGGATCACCCAAAACAAACTGTTCCATGTTTCCGCAACGGGGCTTTCAGGAAGGGTCAGGTAAATCACATAAATGGTAGAAGCGATGTAAAGCAGTATGCCATAAAAGGTATGAAGCTGCCGAAGTTCCAGCAACAGGTCTTTTTTCAGCAATGCCATTGTTCTTTGAAACATGATAAAGCTTTAATCGCGAAGCTGCCAGCAGTGGCGGCACCTTGGTTCGTAAAGGTCTTTCTCCCCGAGAAGTAATTGAGATTCGTCTGCCACCTTGCGGTAACTGATACTTGCAATGTTTCCGCATTTTACACAAATGGCATGGAGCTTTGTAATATAATCGGCCACGGCAAGTAACTGCGGCACCGGGCCGAAGGGCTTTCCCGTAAAATCCATATCCAGCCCTGCAACCACAACCCGTATCCCCCGGAGCGCAAGCTGTTCACACACATTCACGATGCCTTCATCGAAAAATTGTACTTCGTCTATGCCCACCACGTCTACTTGTTGGGCCATTAACAGAATACTTTGAGCATGATCAACCGGTGTGGATTGAATCACGTTCGAATCATGGCTTACCACGTTCAGTTGGTCGTAACGAATATCAATGGAAGGCTTAAAGATCTCCGTTTTGAGATTTGCGATTTTCGCGCGCTTCAACCTGCGGATCAGTTCTTCGGTTTTTCCGCTGAACATGCTTCCGCAAATCACTTCTATCCAACCTCTTCTCTCGCCCCTGAAGCCCGGTTCAATAAACATTAAGTAAAAGTTTTAAAAATGTGTTAGTAACTTTATCGCTGTCTGCTGCAAAGATTATGGTTTATCATCAACGTACAAAACAATTGCGGCGGCCATTTCAGAAGAACGAAAACCGATAGATATGGAAAGAGTGGAAACACTCAGTAAAAAGTTAGCGGAACAGTTGGAAGGAAATGCTTCGGTAGATCAACTGTTATTAACTGTACAGATGCTGCATAGTGAATTAGTGCATTTGAAGAATATTACACCTGCAGAGAAGCCTGGCAGCACTTCGGCCGCCTTCCAGGTGGCACCTGCTGTGTCTGTGCCGGAAAGGCGAGCCGCCGGCAAAGATCCGGAAGAAAAGATAGTGGAAGTATTACAGGTTGATGAGGCTGCCCTGGAAGCCGAGCTGGAAGAGATAAAAAAGAATGCAGAAGCACTTAACCAGATGAGTGCAGCAAACAAGCCAGCTATCAAATTTGATCCGATGGAGGAGACCCCAACGCTCCTTCAGCATCAGGCGCCGAAACCCCAAGCGTCTTCGGTTCCGCCTGCCACGATGGCCCGCGAAGAAGAAACTTCGCTTAATGAGAAACTAAAGCAATCAAGAACTGAGCTCAGCGATGCCTTGTCTGAAACTTCAATTAAAGATTTGAGAAAAGGCATTGGTCTGAACGATCGCTTCCTTTTCATCAACGAACTTTTCCGCGGTGATGAGGTGATGTATGAGAGAAGTATAAAAACGATAAATGGTTTTGCTATTTATCCCGAAGCGGAGTATTGGATAAAACGGGAATTGAAACTTAAGCTGGGATGGATGGAAAGCAACCCTGTCGTAAAACAGTTTGATCAATTGGTGAGAAGGCGCTTTTCCTGAATGTAATTCATGATCATTTCCGTTGCGCCCCTGTTTTCCTGAACGTAGCTTCCTGCAAGGCTTCCGGCTCGCGTTAAAAAAGTTTCCTCTTCAAAAAGATCATCGAGTAGCTTCTCAAGCTCCAATGCATTTTTGATGGAGAAAGCTCCGCCGCGTTCTACCAGCTCACGCGCTTCCCGAAACTTTTCATAAACCGGCCCAAAAATTACCGGCTTACCATATACAGCGGCTTCAAGAATATTGTGAATACCACTCTCCCGAAAACCTCCGCCCACGTAGGCAACATCTGCATATTTATACAGCTTGCTGAGCATGCCTATATTGTCGATTATTAAAATGTGTTCAGGCGCAAAGGTGCCTGCAAGTTTTGAGAACAAGGTTGATGGAGGAAACATCTTTTGTACATACCGGATGTTCGAAGCGTCCACTTCATGCGGCGCAAAAATGAACCTCAATTCAGGATGGCTTCGGGTATAGTGAACCCATTCGGCATCATCTTCCTCCCATGTACTACCGGCAACGACTACACGATGATTGCCGCAGAACTTTTTTATCAGTTCTATTTCCTCAAATTCCGAAGCAATAGCCGCCACACGGTCGAACCGAGTGTCACCCGATACTACTGCGTTTTGGTGAAGATCGTTTTCTTTCAGCAGGTTGAGCGAGTACGCATCCTGAACAAAAAGCCGGTTGAAACTTTTTAGAACGGTCTTCCACAGGCTGCCATAGTTTTTGAAAAATGGCTGAGAACTTCTGAAAATCCCTGAAACGAGAAGCACAGGAATATTTTTTTTACGAAGTGTGTTGAGAAAGAAAAACCAATATTCATATTTAACCCACAGCACGAGTGCCGGATTTATCCGCTCCACGAAATCTTTTGAAGCTGCTTCTCCATCAAGCGGAAGATACAGAACTGAACCTGCGCCCGGATAATTTTTTCTTATTTCGTATCCGCTTGGTGAGAAGAAAGTAAGCACTACGGGATAATTGGGATATTCCTTTTTCAATGCTTCTAAAAGTGGCCTGCCTTGTTCAAATTCGCCAAGGCTTGCGCAGTGCATCCAAATTGTCTTTTGGGCGTAAGCAGGGAGCTGCAACCTTCGGCCTTCGATCCATTTCCTGGCCTTATCACTCCATAAAGAGGCTATGGAAATGGCGGTTCGGTATAAAAAGAGGAAGATCCGGTAGAAAAGAATGCTCAAATGCAGAAGATTTGCTCAAAAATAGCACCTGAAAAGGGTTTTTTCAATTTATGCGCGTGGGCAGGAAGTAGCCGGTCAATATATTATCTTTGCGCCGCTTAAATTATGCGCCAATGAGGCCATTACAAATGGTAGATACTAAAACCCAGTATCATAAAATAAAGTCTGAAGTAGATGCCGCAGTAATAGCTGTGATGGAGAGCTCCCAATTTATCGGAGGAAAGGTAGTTGCAGATTTTGCCCTTAACCTGGCTGCATATCATAATGTTAAACATGTTATTCCCTGCGCTAACGGTACGGATGCGCTGCAGATCGCATTGATGGCATTGGGACTGAAGCCTGGCGATGAAGTGATAACTCCTTCCTTCACTTATATTGCCACGGTTGAAGTTGCCGCGCTTTTAAATTTGAAGCCTGTTTTTGTAGATGTAAATAAGGATACATTTTGTATTGAGCCGGTTGAGATCGAGAAGGCCATTACGCCAAAAACAAAGGCGATTGTTCCTGTACACCTATACGGGCATGCTGCAAACATGGAAGCAATAATGGAAGTAGCGGCCAGGCATAATTTGTTTGTGATTGAAGATAATGCGCAGGCTATCGGTAACGCATACACGTTTTCAGACGGAACCGTTAAAAAGACAGGCACCATAGGGCATATCGGCTGTACTTCCTTCTATCCTTCAAAAAATTTAGGCGCCTTTGGTGATGGTGGTGCAATGATGACCAACGATGATGATCTTGCAGCAAAACTCGCTATGATTGCTTCCCATGGACAGAGCCGCCGGTATTACCACGATGTGGTTGGCTGTAACAGCCGCCTTGATGCCATTCAGGCCGCTATATTAGATATTAAATTAAAATACCTGGATAATTATAATAAAGCAAGAAGGGAAGCCGCTGATGTGTACGACAAGGCCTTCGCGAATAATGATAGGATCACTACGCCTCATCGCGCAGCAAATAATACCCATGTTTTCCATCAGTACACCCTTGTGTTAAACGGGGTTGATAGAGACGAGCTTCACAATTTTCTTGGAGAGAAAGGAATACCGTCAATGATCTATTATCCGGTGCCCGCTCATCGGCAGAAAATGCTCGAAGAATTCGGCGGCAAAGATTTCGTTTTGCCGGTTACAGACTGGCTTACAGAGCGGGTAATATCTCTGCCAATTCATACTGAACTGGATAAGGAACAACAACAATTTATTATCGACCATGTTTTACAATTTGTAAACAGGTAATTCAAACAGACCCATTTATGAAAATAGCTGTTATAGGAACCGGTTATGTTGGATTGGTAACAGGAACTTGTTTCGCTGAAACAGGTAATACGGTTACCTGTGTAGATATTGACGCATCAAAAGTTGAGAAACTTTCCAATGGAGTGATCACTATTTATGAACCGGGGCTTGAAAAATTGTTTTTAAGAAACCTTAAAGAAGGCCGGCTTGATTTTACCACTTCACTTGGTGATGCAGTTAAGGATGCGGAGATAATTTTCCTTGCCTTGCCCACACCTCCCGGTGAAGACGGGAGCGCAGACCTTAAATATATTCTTGGAGTTGCAGCAGAGTTAGGAAAGCTTATTAAACCGGGCGATTACACAGTGATCGTAGATAAGAGCACCGTGCCCGTGGGAACTGCCGAAAAGGTGAGATCAGCTATTTTAGCCACAGCCGATGCAGAAATCAGCGAATCATTTGACGTGGTGAGCAATCCTGAATTTTTGCGCGAAGGCGTTGCGGTAGACGATTTTATGAAACCTGACCGCGTAGTGATCGGCACCTCGTCAGAAAAGGCCATTAAAATAATGAATGAGCTTTATGCGCCTTTTGTCCGGCAGGGCAATCCCATTATTTTTATGGATGAACGTTCAGCAGAACTTACTAAGTATGCCGCTAATTCTTTTCTTGCCGTTAAGATCAGCTTTATGAACGAGATCGCGCAGTTATGCGAAAGATTAGGTGCCGATGTGGACATGGTGCGCAAGGGCATCGGCAGCGACGAAAGGATTGGAAGACGTTTTCTTTTCCCTGGCATAGGTTACGGAGGGTCATGCTTCCCCAAAGATGTGCAGGCATTGAACCGCTCGGCGGGAGAGGTGGATTATGATTTTCGTATACTCGATGCCGTTATGAAGGTGAACGAAATGCAAAAACTTCACCTGCTTCCCAAGGTGAAGCAATTTTTCAATAATGATTTAAAAGGCCGGCATTTCGCACTTTGGGGATTAAGCTTTAAACCGAATACAGACGATATACGTGAAGCTCCCGCTCTTTCTATTGTAGAAGAATTATTAAAAGAAGGAGCAACAGTTGCAGCCTTTGATCCGGAGGCAATGAAAAATACACGCAACCAGATCGGGGAGAAGATCGAATTTTCAAATACGCAATACGACGCTCTTGAAAACGCGGATGCATTAATAATCGCTACAGAGTGGAATGAATTCAGAACTCCTGATTTTTCGCGTATTGCTTCAACATTAAAAAACAAGGTGATCTTTGACGGAAGAAATCTTTTTGACCTGGGCCAGATCGAATCGCTGGGCTTTCATTATGAGAGTGTAGGAAGAAGAAAGATTGAAATGCCGGATATGAAGGTATCCGCTCCATCTGCATTTCAAATATAATTGCCGTGAAGAAACGAATTTTGATTACCGGGGCCGCCGGCTTTCTTGGATCTCATCTTTGTGATCGATTTATAAGTGAAGGCTATCACGTGATTGGGATGGATAACCTGATCACGGGGGATCTGAAGAATATTGAACATCTTTTTCCTCTTCCCGAGTTTGAATTTTATCACCATGATGTTTCAAAATTTATTCACGTTCCCGGCAAGCTTGATTACATTTTACATTTTGCATCGCCCGCCAGCCCCATAGATTATTTAAAGATCCCTATTCAAACATTAAAGGTCGGTTCCCTAGGCACGCACAATTGCCTTGGGCTTGCTCTTGCTAAAGGCGCCCGAATTCTGGTGGCTAGCACCAGCGAGGTATATGGTGACCCTCTTGTTCATCCGCAAAATGAAAACTACTGGGGAAATGTTAACCCCGTAGGACCCCGCGGAGTTTATGATGAGGCGAAAAGATTTCAGGAAGCCATAACCATGGCATACCATACTTTCCATAAAGTGGAAACGAGAATTGTGAGAATATTTAACACCTATGGGCCAAGGATGCGGTTAAATGACGGTCGCGCATTGCCGGCCTTTATCGGCCAGGCATTGAGAGGCGAGGACCTTACGGTTTTTGGAGACGGCAGCCAAACAAGAAGCTTTTGTTATGTAGATGATCTGGTGGATGGAATTTACCGTCTTCTGATGAGTGATCACTCGCTTCCGGTTAACATCGGTAACCCGGACGAAATATCATTGCTGGATTTTGCGAAAGAGATAATCAACCTTACCGGCACAGCGCAAAAAATAGTATTTAAGCCCTTGCCGGTTGATGATCCGAAACAGCGTCAGCCAGACATTGCAAAAGCAAAGGAATTGCTTAACTGGCAGCCGACAGTCAGCCGTGCAGAAGGATTGAAACGCACTTATGAATATTTCAGAACACTTCCCAGGGAAGAGCTGGTAAAATTGCCAAAGGAGTTTAAGAAATCAATATAAAAACATATCAGAAATTAAAATGAAGAATTTGTACGAAAGTTTGCTAAGCAAAGACGCTGAACTTGCAGTGATAGGGCTTGGCTACGTGGGCTTGCCAATTGCGCTGGAGTTTGCGAAGAAGATAAAAGTGATAGGCTTCGACATTAACGCTGAGCGTGTAGAGATGATGAAGCAGGGAATCGACCCAAGCCAGGAGTTGGAAAAAGAAGCATTTGATGGCTGCGACATCACATTTACAAATGATCTTGAAGTTTTAAAGCGCGCTAAATTTTACATTGTCGCGGTGCCCACACCGGTTGACGAACATAATGTTCCGGATCTTGTACCTGTTCAGAAGGCAAGTGAAACGATAGGCAAGGTGCTGAAGAAAGGGGATTATGTTGTCTTTGAGAGTACGGTGTATCCGGGGTGTACTGAAGAAGACTGTGTTCCCATTATTGAAAAGTTTTCCGGTTTAAAAATGGTTACAGATTATAAGATCGGTTACTCTCCGGAAAGAATTAATCCGGGAGACAAGGAGCATACCATCACTACCATTATTAAAGTAGTAAGTGGCTGTGATGAAGAAAGCCTGGATATAATTGCAAAAGTATATGAGCTTGTGGTGAAGGCGGGCGTACATCGCGCATCGTCAATTAAAGTTGCCGAAGCAGCAAAGATCATCGAGAACACGCAACGTGATCTGAATATTGCATTGATGAATGAACTGTCTATCATTTTTGACAGGATGGACATAAATACTTTTGAGGTACTTGAAGCAGCAGGAACTAAATGGAACTTCCTTAAGTTTCAGCCGGGGCTTGTTGGCGGGCATTGCATCGGGGTTGATCCGTATTATCTCACCTATAAGTCCAACCAGCTTGGTTATGACAGCCAGGTGATACTTGCCGGGAGGAATATTAATGATGGTATGTCTGGCTACGTAGCAAAGAAAGTGATCCAGTATATAATTCAGCATAACGGTAACGTAAAGGATGCACGTGTTCTGGTTATGGGCGCTACGTTTAAAGAAAACGTGAGCGATATCCGAAATTCAAAGGTGGCGGATGTAGTGAAAGAATTAAAGTCGTATTCATTAAATGTGGATGTGGTAGATCCGCATGCATCAAGTGAAGAAGTTCACCATGAGTATGGGTTTGAGCTGGCCGATGCCACCGGAAAAGATTATGATGCCGTGATAGTAACTGTTCCACATGCAGCTTACAGAGGCTACGATGATAATTATTTTGCAGGCATAACCAAGCCTCATGCACTTGTTGCAGACCTTAAGGGAACTTATCGCGGAAAGATCACTTCGCGCGGATACTGGAGTTTATAAGTTATTGCCAAAGAAAATTAAAGAGAAGAAAATAATGGGTGAATTTCATACGAAAGATTTAAGTAATTCAAATTTCTTAGTGACGGGTGGTGCGGGTTTTATCGGAAGCCACATTGCAGAGTATTTACTGAAGAATGGAGCAGCGAAGGTTCGCGTGTTTGATAACATGGCGAATGGATTTGAAAAAAATCTTGATATTCTCAGGAAGTATCCGGCTTTCGAGTTTATGGAGGGAGATATTCGCAACGCCGATACCTGCCAGGCCGCTTGTCAGGGTATCAATTATGTCAGTCACCAGGCCGCGCTGGGCAGCGTGCCCCGCAGCATGAAGGAGCCAACTTATTTCAGCGAGGTAAACATCACGGGTTTTGTGAATATACTAAAAGCGGCATCTGATAATAAGGTGGATCAATTAGTATACGCGTCCTCTTCTTCTGTGTATGGCGATGAGCCGACGCTTCCCAAGAAAGAAGAAAGAATTGGAAACGCTTTATCGCCCTATGCTGTTACTAAACGAACGAATGAATTGTTCGCGCATGTTTTTGCAAATGCATACGGCATGAAGTTGATGGGGTTCAGGTACTTCAACATTTTTGGCCCAAGGCAGGATCCCGACGGACCCTACGCCGCGGTGATCCCGCTTTTTGTGAAAGGTATTCTTCGTAAAACGCCTGTATTTATTAATGGGGATGGTGAACAAACGCGCGACTTCACTTTTGTGGACAATGCCGTGCAAATAAATGTAAAGGGAATGCTTACAGGTAATACTGAGGCTTTAAATAAAACGTATAATGTAGCCGTGGGCGAAAAATATTCAGTGAACTATCTTTACGAGGCTTGTCAGAAACAACTTGGAAGCGACTGGGCAGCGGTACACCGTGAGCCTCGCGCCGGTGACATTCGGAATTCCCTCGCAGATATAAGCCTTGCACAAAGGCTACTGAACTACTATCCTACAAAGAAATTTGAGAATGGATTGATTGAAACGATCGAATATTTTAAAGAAGTATATTCCTAAATCAACTGCAAATGCCTTTCATTAAAACTGATTTTCCGGGATTGATGATCTTTGAGCCAAAGGTTTTCGAAGATTCACGCGGTTATTTTTTTGAAAGTTATAATGAGCGTATATGTGAGGAAGAGGGAGTGAAGATCAGGTTCGTGCAAGACAACCAGGCTAAGTCAAACTTCGGAGTTATCCGGGGGATGCATTACCAGCTTGAACCGCACGCGCAAACTAAATTCATCCGCGCCTTAAGCGGTTCCATTCTGGATGTTGTTGTAGATATACGCAAAGGTTCTCCCACCTTCGGCAAGGTATTCAGCATTGAGCTTTCCGCTGAAAACAAGAAACAACTTCTTGTTCCCGCAGGTTTCGCGCACGGCTACTCGGTGCTTTCAGAAAGTGCAGAAGTGTTTTACAAGTGCGACCGGTTTTATCATAAGGAATCAGAGGGAGGAATTGCGTTTAATGATCCTGAGTTAAATATCGATTGGCGTATTCCTACGGGTAAAGAGATCATTTCCGAAAAAGACCTTCGCCATCCTGGCTTATCGGCTGCTGTTAATAATTTTATCTTTTCTTCATAATGTCTTCCTCTAAAACTATATGGGTAACCGGCGCAAACGGGCAGCTCGGCAAAGAATTGCAGGAGCTGGCATCATTGCATCCTGATTTCAACTTCGTTTTCACCACAAGGGCACAAGTGCCAATACATGATGAAGAGGTAGTGAACAATTTTCTCCGGGATAATTCAGTGAACATATGTATCAATGCTGCCGCTTACACCGCTGTGGACCTTGCCGAGCAGGAACGTGAGCTTTCAATGCAAATCAATGGTACTGCAGTGGGGAAGCTCGCTGCGGCCTGTAAGGTTCATGGAGTGCGCTTCCTTCATGTTTCTACCGATTACGTTTTTAATGGCGAGGGCAATGTTCCTTATAAAGAGACAGACGCAACAGATCCGGTTAACTATTACGGACAAACGAAGCTGATGGGAGAACAGCTCGCGCTTAAGGAGAATCCCGATTGCATTATTGTACGAACTTCATGGGTTTACAGCCGTTTCGGGAAAAACTTTGTAAAAACGTTGCTCAGGCTGATGAGTGAGAAAGAGTCCATTGGCGTGGTTTCGGATCAGTTTGGTTGCCCAACGTATGCGGCTGACC
>JAFAGR010000043.1 GCA_023422565.1 Bacteroidota bacterium
ACGGTGGGTGGTGTGGCAGGCGGGATAATCGGCGCTAAGATGGACAGGCAGGCAGAAAAGATAAAATCGGAAATTCCCGGGGCCAAGGTAGAACGCGTAGGAGAAGGAATTGATGTAACCTTTGACGAGAACAATCCCGATGGAAGCAAGGCCGGCGTTTACTTTGAAACGAACAAGTATAATTTATCGGCAAATTCTATCCTTGCGTTGGACAAGCTGTTGAAAATTTTCGCCGAGTATCCCGAAACAAATATTCTGATAGAAGGCCACACCGACGATGTAGGTACGGAAGCTTACAATCTCGGCCTTTCCCAAAGGCGTGCAGAGGCCGTGGGAAACTATCTTCGTAACAAAGGCCTTTCCCGCGACCGCCTCATCATCCGTTGGTATGGCGAAACACAACCTAAAGTTGAAAATACTTCAAAAGAGAGCCGCGCGCTTAACCGTCGTGTTCAATTTGTGATCACTGCAAACGAGAAAATGAAAGCAGACGCAAAGAAGGAGGCCGGAAATTAGAGAAGGGCAAAAAGTGGTTGAATGTCGTAAAGCCGTTCTATTTTTGCGCCATGATCAATAATGTGGCTGTTGCCGGGGCCGGAACCATGGGAAGCGGTATCGCTTTGTCGGTGGCCATGAGCGGTATTAAGGTAGTTCTTTTTGATGTGCAGGAAGTGATGCTTGAAAAGGCGCGCACATCAATAATGAAGAACCTCGATGTATTGTTTCAAAAAGGTAAGATAGGCGGTGCAGACCGGGATAAAATTTCATTGCGAATCTCTTACACAAGTTCTGTTGAAGAAGTTGTTGCAGATATTGTGATCGAGGCTATAGTGGAAAAGCTACCGGCTAAAGTTGATCTCTTCACCAAACTGGCTTCATTTAATTCTCCCGATACAATTTTAGCGAGCAATACATCTTCCTTACCTATAAGCGGGATCCAAAAAAATATTCCGCATCCGGAACGCGTTGCAGGTTTGCATTACTTTAACCCTGCACAGGTGATGAAACTGGTGGAGGTGGTGAAAGGTGATCTCACCTCAGATGCAGTAATTGAGCGTCTGGTTGATTTCACCCGGTTACAGAAAAAAACTCCGGTGGTTTGTCATGATTCACCCGGCTTTATTGTGAACCGCGTGGCCAGGCATTTCTATCTTGAGTCTATGAAGTTGGTGGAGGATGGGATTGCCACCCCACAGGAGGTAGATGAAATTCTCGAATCGTCAGGCTTTAAAATGGGTCCATTTAAATTGATGGACATGATCGGTATGGACATTAACCTTGCCGTTACCGAATCTTTGTACGAAGCCTTTGGCAAACATGTCAGGTTCACTCCTTCGCCTCTTCAGATAAAGAAAGTGCAGGATGGCGACCTGGGCAGAAAGACCGGCAAAGGATTTTACAACTATAATTCCTCCGAATCATGATATTGGTTACCGGTGGCTCAGGATTGTTAGGAGATGCACTCATCAAAACCCTGCTGGCCAAGGGTAAAAAAGTCAGATCAACTTTTCACATCACGCCGGTTAACATTCAGCATCCAAATCTTGAAGTGGTGCAATGTGATCTTTTGGATGTGTTTGCAGTTGAAGACTCACTGCATGGCATAGACGAAGTTTATCATTGTGCTGGTTTCGTTTCATACTCGCCGGGCATGGTGCAAAAATTATACAAGGTGAATGTGGAGGGAACGGCAAACCTTGTAAATGCCTGTCTCAATGGTTCGGTACGTAAGTTCGTTCATGTAAGTTCAGTCTCTGCTCTGGCATCCGCTGCCGGAACGCTTGTAGCGGAAGGAAGTCCCTGGAACAAGCCGGCGGGGAGCAGCGCGTACAGCAAAACAAAATACCTCGGTGAAATGGAAGTGTGGCGCGGAATGGCTGAAGGGCTCAATGCTGTTGTGGTGAACCCTTCGGTGATATTGGGTTACGGAAATTGGGATACCGGGTCTTCGGCGCTTTTCAGAAATGTGTACAACGAGTTCCCGTGGTACTCTGAGGGCGTTACGGGTTTCGTGGATGTGCAGGATGTAGTGAATGCAATGATACTGCTAATGGAAAGTAATGTGAGCGAGGAGAGGTTCATTATTTCTGCAGAAAATAAGTCGTTCAGAGAGGTGTTTAACTGCATGGCGGAAAATTATGCAAGGCGAGCTCCTTATAAAAAAGTAACTCCCTTCATTGCCGGATTAGTATGGCGATGGGAAAAGCTACGATCAATATTTACGGGCCGCGAACCTGTGGTAACGAAGGAAACCGCAAAGATCGCTTTCAGGCAAACGAGATACGACAATCGCCGCTTTCTTGAAAAGTTTCCTTCCTTTACTTACACTTCGCTCCGGCAAACTATTTCAGAGAGTTGCAAGGCATTCCAACAAAAACTTAACAGAGCTTAGTGTATTTTCGTTTGCAATTAAACCAATATACTATGAAGGCGATCCTGGCCCTGATCACTTTACTTTATTTTACTCAAACCACATTTGCACAGTCCGATTATTTTATCGTAACAGGAAAGGTTTCCCTTGCAGCCACCGGCGAGCCCTTGCAGGGAGCATCTGTGTTTGCAGAAAATACAACGCTTGGTACAGCCACGGACGCCAACGGGAATTTTAAATTATACCTGCCTAATGGAGGTTATGATGTTATAGTCACCTTCACAGGTTATCAGTCTGAAAGCGCAAGAGTAACCTCATCTCAATCCTCATCACCATTAAATTTCTCGCTCAAGTTGAAAGAAAAGGAATTGGATGATGTGGTGGTGGTTGCTTCCAATGAAGTAAAAGATGGATGGGAAAGGTATGGCGGGTTCTTTTTTAATGAATTCATTGGGCAAACGCAGAACAGCAGGCAATGTGAAATTAAGAATCCTGAGGTCTTGAAATTTTATTATTCCAAAAGGAGGGACAGGTTGAAAGTGAAAGCCGAGGAGCCGCTGATCATAGAGAATCGGGCGCTTGGTTATAATATTCGTTACAGCCTTGATTCTTTCACGCACGAATACGCCACCCAGGTAAGTTTCTATTCCGGAAACCCGCTCTTTGAGGAAATGAAAACCGATTCATTGATTCAGCAGGCGTTTTGGACCCGCGCACGAGAGGAAGCCTATAAAGGTTCCCTGCTTCATTTTATGAGAAGCCTTTACAATAAAACGCTTAAAGAGGAAGGCTTTGAAGTACAGTTTGTGATCACTACCGGAGGGGTTGACCGGGCAGAGAAGCTGCAAGATTATTACAACTCACTTCGTTTCACTTTAAATGACAGTACGGGCATTGCCACTATCAATCCTTTTCAACCGAACGTTGGTGTATTGTATATGAAAGAAAAGCCTTTGCCCGGTTTTAATGTGTTGAATGAAAAGGAACCTTCAGATTTCCAGTTCTCAATTTTGAGTATAGCAAAGGGAGAGCCTATAATGATTGAAAGAAACGGTTTCTATTTTGACCAGACCGATATCACGATCAGCGCTTATTACACTTGGGAGAAGGTTGGCGACCAATTGCCTTATGATTATCGGGAGAAAAATTAAAAGCAAGAAGTTATTTACACTCAGAGCCTAATTTTTTCTCAAGTCTTCATCAGAGATCAGCGGTGTTGAAGATAGAAGGAATTGGCTCTGCCGGATCTTGTTTCGAATTCTGATCTTCACCTATATCTTGTTCATCACCTTTTCCCATAGCGCGGGAATGCGTTTGATCCACACCAATTCTCTTTTCTTAATTGATGCTTCTTCGGCCGGGGCGCCCCAGTAAATTTTTCCGCCTTCAAGATCACCACCTACGCCACTCATGGCAAGCAGGGTGGCATTATCACCGATACGGAGAGTTTTATTGATACCGCATTGGCCCCACACGGTAACGCCATCGCCAATATTCACCACACCCGCAATTGCGGATTGCGCGGCAAAGAGCCCGTTTTTGCCGATCACCGTATCATGGCCCACATGAATCATATTGTCCATTTTTGTACCGCGCCCAATCACCGTATCATGGCTTACGCCGCGGTCTATAGTGCAGTTTGCGCCTATCTCCACATCATCTTCAATGATCACCCGGCCGCAATCGGGCATCTTCTTATACCACACTTCGCGGTCCTTTTTCCCATTGTAGTAAAATGAATTTCCACCGATCACGGTGCCGGCCTGAACAATAACATTGTTACCCAAAATGCAATGATCCATTATGGTCACATTAGGATGAATGATGCAGTTGTTACCGATCTCTACATTGTGGCCGATGAATACATTGGGAAACAGGAAAGTTCCTTCGCCTATCGAAGCGCTGTCACTTATCATTTTTTCCTGCCTGATGAATGGCCTGAAATGGTTTACGATTTTGCTGTAGGCTTCAAAAGGATTTTCAACAACCAGCAAGGCCTTTCCTTCGGGCACTTCAACCTCTTTATTTATGATGATAAAGGTTGCTTCGCTGTTGATGCACTTGTTGTAATACTTCGGATGATCTACAAAAACAAGATCGCCTTTTTCAACTTTATGTATTTCGTTAATGCCCGTTGCAACACCGCCGGAGTTTCCGATCAGGTTTGCATTTATCAGTTCTGCTATCCATGAAATGGAAACAGGAGAAGGAAACTGCATGTTCGTTTTTTGATAAAGTTACACGCGAATACCTCTATCAATCGATTTTTAAGGCTCCTCGGCAAAAAAAGTTTCATTTATTTTTCTTTTCATGATGAGTGCTTTTTCTGCGCGGGTAATTACTTGAAGTGTAATCAACTTGCGTTCTAAAAAATTTGTCATCATGCTGTAATCCTTTATTCATGCAGGTTACAGCGAGCGGATGTTTTTAATGAATGATGATAAGGAAGGAAATACAGATTGGGATGATGCTTTTATCCGGCCGGCTTTTTCCACAAGGGGAAAAAAATGTGAATAAAATAGTTGCCATAATTTTTTTGTATCGGAAAAATTATTTTTAATATTGTGAAGGGATTTTTTTATCCCTGTACTTACTAACCCATCCATATAACAAAGCCTGGCTCACAACGCCGGGCTTTATTATTTTTAAAAGTTGATTTGAAGTTTTGCGGGAACGGTTCAACGCTTCACACTTCTTCGTTTTTTAGCAGTTGTTTCAATTCAGAAAACACCGAAGAGCCCTTGTCTTCATTGTACCAGTTTTGCAGGGCGATCTTGGTAGCTTCGAAGTCAGCGCCGGTTGCTTTTAACTCTTCAACTAATTTCTGAGCGCCGGCCGGCCGTGGCCCCCAGGTAAAAATGTCTTTGCCATTTTCGTCCCGAACTATAAGCTTTGGTATACTTCTCGTTCCGTTGGTGAGATAGTTTTCAATGAGGAAGGGTTCTTTGTCGCGTAACAGGATTTCATAACTTATATTCTCGCCCTGCTCCGCAAGCTTTACCAGGAAAGGAACGATGTGAGCCGCGTCACCGCACCAGGGCTCTGTAATTATGATCCATTTTCTAATAGCTTTTTCATTCCTTATGGCACTTACCAGGCCGTCATCAAGCTGCATCTGCTTATCCCAGCGGTTCATTCTTGAGCGGTTAAGTTTTGTATAGCTTAGGTAGGCTTCATCGTTGTAAGGGGCGGGGGGAGCGGAACTGTTTAATATCTCATCAAACAAGTTTTTATATTCTGTGTAATTCATAGTGGTGTATTTAGATCAGTTCCTGAAAGAAGGGGCCCTTGTTTATTTACAAAAGCAGCTTGCTAATAGCCTTGCGCCGTGGTTTTACATCAGCTTGTGCTCGATCGAATAGAGAGTAAGGTCGGCATTGCTTTTCATATTCATCTTCGTCATTATTCGGGCGCGGTATGTGCTTACGGTAGTAACACTTAGGAAGAGAAGTTCTGCAATTTCCGAGACTGACTTTCCTTTGGCCAGCATTTTCAACACGCTGAATTCCCGGTCTGATAAAGATTCATGCGGGGCCTTATTATTATCCTGGTCAAAAACAGAGGCTAGTTTTTCTGCAACCGATGCAGTGATATACTTTTTTCCTAACATTACTCTTTGTACAGCGTTTACCAGTTCCTCGGGTGCAAGGTCCTTACTCAGGTATCCTGCAGCGCCCGATTTTAAAACTCTTATTGCATATTGCTCTTCAGGGTGGATACTCAATATTAGTACAGGTAACTTCGGCTGTATTTGCTTGATTTGCTGGAGTGCTTCAAGCCCGCTTCTTCCCGGCATTGAAAGATCGCTTATCACCACATCCCATTCGGCGCTCAGCACTTTCTTTATCATGTCTTCAGCATCGCCGACTTCTTGGATGTGGGCGGTGGGAAAGCCTTCCAGTAGTATCTGGCGTAATCCTTTTCTTACTACAGAATGATCATCTGCAATTAATATCCTGAGCATAGTTTCATCCTTTTGTATTTAACGGAACCACAATAATTACTGAAGTTCCTTTTCCCGGCCGGCTGCTGATCTCGAAAGTCCCTTCCATCATCAGGGTTCTTTCCTTCATTCCCAGCAGCCCCAGGGTGTTCTTGCGGGAAATTTCATTTTCGTTATACCCGACACCGTTGTCCACGATCTGCAAAATTAATGAACCATCGCTATAACTGAGGTTGGCTCCCACTTTTGTGGCTTTGGAATGCCTCATCACGTTAGTGAGGCTTTCCTGGAAAATGCGAAATATTCCCGTGGCAATTTCATCAGGCACTTCTATTCCCGAAGCATTGCTGGTAAAATGTGTTTCTATTCCCGAACGTTTCTGAAACTCCTCGCTCTGCCATTCCATTGCGGCACCGAGGCCGAGATCGTCAAGAATACTGGGGCGTAATTGGGTGGCAAGCCGGCGCACCGTTTTTACGGTGTCGTCTACAAGTTCAAGCGTTTCATTAATTTTTTGTTTCAGCACGGGTTCCTCATCGGGTATTTTCTTGTTTATCCATGAGATGTCCATTTTAAGCCCCGTCAACTGCTGCCCAAGTTCATCATGAATTTCCCGGGCCATGTGCGTACGTTCAGATTCACGGATGCTTTGAAGATGCGTGGCCAGCTGCCTCAATTGCGCGTGAGAGTATTTGAGTTTTTCTTCGGCAATGATCTTTTCCGTCATGTCATTAGCCAGTTCAAGCTTCGCATGCCTTCCCTGGTAGATGATATCATGTGCCAGCACATTCACCTTAACCACTTCCCCGTTCTTTTTTTTGTGCTCCCAGATTCCTGAATTACTGATGCCGGATTTATAGGTTGATAAAACTCCCTGCCCGCTGGGCGTAACGCCCGGCCTTATATCGCGGATGTTCATGCGCTGAAATTCATCCCGTGTGTATCCATAGAAAGCTATCGCTGCATCATTAACCGCAAGAAAGTTTTTCTCCGGCAGAGAGATCATCCACATCGGCATAGGGTTTTGTTCAAACAGCAACCGGTATTTGTATTCTGAAATGCGGATCTCTTCTTCAGCTTTCTTTCTTCCGGTTATATCGCGGATTATAGATTGAAACCTGTTTCCCGAAAGATGTTTGCCGCTGCTTTCCACGTATACAAAGTGACCGTCTTTGTGCTTCATCAGGGTTTCAATAATTGCAGTACCAGGTTCTTCTTCGTCTATCCTTATGGGTGACTGATCTTCCTTGAATAATATGTCAGACACTTTCATATTCAAAAGTTCTTCCACCGAATAGCCGCTCATTATTGACGCGCTCGTATTTACCATTGTAAACCGGCCGCTGCTGTCGCTGATAAATATACCGTCTGAAGCCTGTTCAATCAGCGACCGGAATTTCTCTTCGCTTTCTTTTAATTTCTCCTGGCTTTTCACTTTTTCTGTAATGTCTATACCAACGCCCATCACACAGGGTTCGCCTTCGTAATTGATCAGCATCCCGGTGAAATAGAAATGAAGTTCATCCCTGCCTTTCGGTTGAAGCATGGCTTCCAGAGTGGTTTCACCATGTATAAAAACCTCTCTTATCCTTGATTCAATGAATGTTTTTTCGCTCTCCGGAAAGAAATCAACCGGGTTTGTGCCCGCAATATTTTCCGACGAAACGCCTGAAAGTTCTTCGAGGTTTTTATTCCATCTCAGCATTTTTCCATGTTTGCTAAAAACGTAAAAAACGCCGGGCAGGCTGTTTATTATTGAATCTGAGAGTTGCTTTTCAATAAGAAGTTGTTTTTGTGCCGAGCGTTGTGTGGTCACATCCTGCATTGCGCCAAGCATCCTGTATGCTTCGCCGGATTCATTATAAAGAATATAAGCGCGGTCGTTGAAGATGCGGTAAGTATTATCAGCCGATCTGAACCTGAATTCTTCTTTTATAAAGCTGCTGTGTTTCTTAAGGGCTGCATCCAGGTTTGTTTTGATGTTCGCTGCATCGTCAGGGTGAACATTGTTCAGAAAATCTTCAAAGCGAATGCGTTTGTCTTTCTCAAAACCGAACATCTCCATAAAGGAATCGTTGCCAAGGATGCGGTTTGATTGGATATCCCAATCCCAGATCCCATCCTGCGTTGCTTTTCCTACCAACTCGAATCGCTCATTCAGCACTTTCATTTCAAACTCCGAAGCTTCCAGCATCCTCAGGTATTTGTTTCTTTCGGTAACGTCTATCAAGGTACCGATCACCGCGCCTTCCCCTTTATACAGAAGAAAGGTTCCATAAACTTCCACATTAAGGGTTTTGCCGGATTTATGTTGTGCATCAAACATGTAGTGCATGCTCTTGCGAATGCCAAACATGCGGGTTTTAATGTTGTTTTCTACTTTTTCTTTATCATGGTCGCAAACGAGATCGAGTACGTTTACCTTGTTTTCGATTTCGTCTACGGTGTATCCTACAATTTCTGCAAAGCGCGGATTCACATAGGTGAATTTTCCTTTCTGAATGATGTATACGCCAACCAATGATTCCTCCACGAGGCTTCTGAATTTCGATTCCGTTTCCTGCAGGGCAAGTTCGGTTTTGCGCCTTTCGGTGATGTCGTGTACCAGGGCCATGATGCCTGTTTCCCCGGAACGGTTCTTTAACACAGAAAAATACCATTCGCAATAGATCACCTCATCGTTACGGGTTACATTTCTGAAATCGAGGGTTTCTGATTTTCCGTTTCTTAAAAGTTGCTGCGTAGTTTCCGTTATCCGGGCCAGGTCGCCGGCATAAACCATATCAAAGATGGTGAAGCCGGGTTGGGACACTTCTTCCTGTTGCCAACCGAAAATTTCTGTGGCTTTGGGCGACCATTGTACGATCTGCAGGTCTTTATCAAATTCCAGTACAGCGATCGGCGTATTATTAATGTGCGAATGCAGCTTGTCGTGAGCTTCCTGAAGTTTTAATTCGGCATTTTTCTTTTCTGTGATGTCGTGATAATAAACCGAAACACCATTTGGGCCGGGATAGATAAGGTCTTCAAACCATCTTGATGAATTTGCATGGTATAGCTGCCGTTTGCTGGATATGCCGGTTTCAACCGCTGTGTGCAATGCATTGTAAAATTCTGACCCCACCTGCTCAGGAAACAATTCCCAAATATTTTTACCTACAAGTTCTTCTACCGAACGGCCATGCATTTCTGCAGCCCGAATATTTACATAGGTGTAATTCCATTTTTCATCCAAAGCAATAAAGGCGTCTGTGATCCTTTCGAATACAGAATTCAATTCGTGTGCCTTTCGTTCCACTTCTATTTCAAGATTGTCGGTAAGCAGCTTGAGCCTTTGTTCCGTTTCCTTCTTATCAGTTACATCGGTGTAAACTCCAACTACCGACACGGTTTTGCCTTCATCGTTATTCACTGCAGATATGGAAGAAAGGATATGCAGTTTTTTCCCCGTTCGCGAAGTGTGTATGGTTTCTCCTTTCCAGTATCCCTGCTCGGCAAACTGTTGCCGCGCTTTTCCCATATCGATATCTGCATATTCAATTTGAAGTAGCTCTTCAAGATTTTTTCCGATCACTTCATGTTCGGGCCATCCGTACAATTCTTCTGCATGTTTATTCCAGTTAGTGATGCGGTGATGAAGGTCTGTAGTTATTATGGGGTCAATAATACTGCTGATAAGCGTGCCGTTAAATTTGAGAATCTCTTCATTTTTTCTCCGGATCTTAAGCTCTTTCGAGATCACCCGGTAATTAAAAAACAATATGAGATAGATTATCAGGCCGAGGATGAGGAATTCAGCCGCGATCCTTTTAATTGTAGACTCCCTTTTTGCGTTTGACCTGGAGATCTCATTGTGCAATGTGGTTTCCAGGCTATTCACCCTAACCCTGATGCGGTTCATCAAAATTTCTCCGCTGGAGTTTTTTAAAACCGTGGTAGCGGAATCACGGCCGAAACGCGTGCGAATGTCCACTACTTTTTTCGAATGCAATACTTTTTGCCTGATCAGGTCAAGCAAAAGTTCCTTATCTCTTCCGGTAAGCCTGGAATCCGCGCTGTCGGGAATTATCAGGTCGATGTTCTGTACAATAGAATCGAGGCCCCTGTTGTAGGTGAAAAGGTAGGTTTCATCGCCTGTGATCACATAGCCCCGCTGACCGGTTTCCACCGCATGAACATCTGTAAGCACGTTGGCAAGCCGGTACAGGTTTTTTAAAGCAACGCTTACCTTTTTTGTTTCGCGTTCGGCCTGGTTGATATTAGAGAGGGTGAGGTACAGGAAGAACGCAATACAAACTACCGAAGCAATGTATGCGAGCTTCATCCTCTTCTTATCGCTGGAATATAACATTTGAGGATGTTAATTTACGCAAATCGTGGTTGCAAACAATTAGAGTTGAAGATTGAAGGATACGGTAAGCTCAGTTCCTTTGCCTTCCGTGGTTTTCAAACTCATGGCGCCCTTGTGTAATTCGGCCCGAGAACGGATATTTTTTAATCCCACTCCTTTACCGTTTACTGCAGGGTCGAATCCCCGCCCGTCGTCACGCATTTTCAACACGAGCCGGTCGTTATCCATAGTAATGCTTGCATCTATTTTTTTTGCCCGTGCATGTTTAAAGATATTGTTAAGTTGCTCCTGGACGATGCGGAAAATGGTAAGTTTTAAATTTTCCGGCAGCCGGTCTTCATCCATATCCCAGGTTGTATTGAAAGAATATTTATTGATCTTTCTGATGCTATTAAAAAGATCATCGAGAGAGGCGGCAAGGCCTTTCTCTCCTACGGTTGGTGGCAGGAGAGATTTACTGAGGTTGCGGATCTCGTTAACGGCGCTAAGCACAAGTTCTTTCGCGCTTTTCAGAAGCTGGTCATGCATTGCCGGGTTGGAAAGAGCATATTCAATATATAACCTTACCGTGGCAAGTATCTGGTTGATGTTATCATGAAGCTCGTGCCCGATGTGTAACCTCTCCTGTTCCTGCGCGGTTACGGCTGCAAGTGTGATCTCCTGTTGTTTCAATTGCCTTTCCTTCGCCAGCCTTCGTTCAAGTTCAATCTGGTCAGTGATGTTTTTCACAATGGCCATGCTTGCACGGTTGCCGAAATAGTCAATCGGGTGAAATGCCACTTCCATGTGCATTACTCGCCCTTCCTTATCAAGGTGGCGCGTTAGATAACTTGTTCTGAATTTACTGTTGCCTATGCTGCTCCTCGCCACTGCGTTCATTCTTTCCTCCATATCCGGATGAATTAAATCCCGAAGGGTTAATGTTTTCAATTCATCTGCTCCGTAACCGTACTGAATGCTGGCTGCTTCATTGGCTTCAAGAATAGCAAGAGTGGCAGGGTCCCACACAAACATTGCGAGCGGATTGTTGTTAAAGAGGTTGCGGTATTTTTTTTCAGATTGTTTCAGTAATTCTTCCGCCAGTTTGCTTTCGCGCGTTTCTCTGAAATTGGCTAGCACGGCATAAAGGGGATCTTCATCTACCAGGTTGTAGAAAGTGGTTTCGATCCATGTTTCTTCGCCATTTTTTCTTTTTGCTTTGAATTCAACGCGTGATGGCTTTCCCGGATATTGAAGCACATTTCTTAAAGCACAGCTCACGGCTTCCCTGTAATCAGGATGAACATATTCTTTAGCCAGGCCTGAGTGATAATCTTCAACGGTATACCCGAGTATCTTTTCTCCGCTAAAAAATTCCAGCAGGCTCCCGTTTGCATCTATGAGGGCCAGGCCATCCTGGATATTTTCAATCAGCACCCTAAACTTCTTTTCATTCTGCATTAACTTTTTCTCGGCCGTCTTTTGTGCAGTTACATCTGCAATGATGGCAAAGAAACCGGAGGGATTGTTTCTTATATCTTGTTGTGGCTGGCAGTTTATTCTCACCCAAACCGGAGAGCTGCTTTTCGGTCGTATCGCTAATTCCTGTTCAAATGGATCTGCTTTTAAAATCTTTTGCTCAAAAGTGTTGCAGTCTTCATCGCCATTTTCATTATAAAACAGAAAATGAAATGGAGCCTTGCCTTTCACTTCGTCCAGAGTGTAGCCTGTGAGGTCGGTGAAAGCCTTGTTAACCCAGGTGATCCGGCATTCAACATCGGTAATGAAAACTCCGTAAACAGTTTCTCTTACCACGGCGGAAAGTTTCTTAAGTTCCTCCTCGGCAAGTTTTCTTTCGGTTACATCCTGCGTAGACCCTAACAAACGAAGGGCGATCCCATTTTCATCCCGCTCCGCATATCCCCGTTCTGTTACGTAGCTAAACCCGCTTTTTGATATCATGCGATAATCTACTTCGAAAGTTTGGGAGTGCTTATCTTTTATAATGCGATTAAATTCATCGCGAACAAATGTGCGGTCTTCAGGGTGCACAAAATCAAGCCAGCTTTCAAACGTTATTTTCCCCTCATGTACATCCTTCCCGATAATTTTCGTCCACCCCGCAGAGTTGTAATATAAAAAACCCGTGCGGAGATCCCAATCCCACAAGATATCGTTGGTAACACGGCCAACACTTGACAGGCGATCAAAGGTTTCCTGCAGATCTCTTTTTATTTCGAAATTTTCAACCCGGAGTTTTACCAATTCCACAAACGTGTCGGATGAAAGGCCGTCAAGATTTATTTTGATGCCGCTTAATTGCGGGGGAAGATGCGGATCGTCTTTCCCGACAGCAGCGATAACACATATTTCAGTTTGCAGTTCGGAAATAAAGGATTCAAATTTATCGAAACTCCCAAACAATATCAGCGCTGCAAACTGGTTATTTAGTAGCTCCTTTTCCACCAGACTTTTGTCTGAAATGATCTTTACGTTGAAAAAGTCAGACAATGCGGAGATCAGCTCAGCCCGCGAATCCACGGAGTTTAATATCAATATTCTCGATAAATCGGGCTTGGCCATCTTTGGTGGTTTTTGCAACAGGTATATCGCATTCACCTGCCGGCAGTGAGCAAGGCTGGTGCAATGAATTTATTAGAGGTTAGCGAGGCAAAGTAAAAACATATTCCTGATACCTTTAACCTTTTCAGGATATATGCTAATTTTGCAGTTGCAGTTGCATGATCCCTAAAATTTGCCTCATAGCTATAAAAAATATCAGTGAAACATTTTCTCATTATTGATGATCATGTGGTTGTGCGGTCAGGAATCAAGACCCTGCTCTCCGATATGTACAAACCTTGCACCATAGATGAGGCGAATGACGGGAATAGTGCCATCGAACGCCTGAAGAATACGGTGTATGATATGGCGATGCTAGATATTCAGATGCCCAATACGGATACGCTGGCACTTATGCAGAGAATATCGGCAGAATATCCGCATCTTAAAGTTTTGGTTTTTTCAATGAGTCCGGAGAATATTTATGCGCAGCGCTACCTGAAAGCCGGTGCGATGGGATACCTGAATAAGGATTCTTCGCTGGAGGAAATGCAGAAGGCGATCGGGCTTGTGTTGAGCGGCAAGAAGTATATTTCTGAAACACTTCTTGATATTCTTGCAAGCAGTGCGGGCCTGGTGACAAATGAAAATCCCTTCAATAAATTATCGCCGCGCGAATTTGAAATTGCCAATTTGCTTTTGTCGGGCAAAACAATTAGCCAGATCAGCCAGGCGCTCCAACTTGGCGTATCCACTGTGGGCACGCATAAATCCCGCATTTTTGAAAAGCTTCGCGTAAGCAATTTGTTGCAGATGAAAGACCTCGCGAACAGTTACAATGTGCCGAACTGATCTGATCAGGAGCAATACCTGTTTCTCACAAATAATCAACCGCTTCCATGGACTTTTCTAATTTTTCTTTAAAGGAAATGATCACCGTCACTTTCACGCTCTTCGCCGTGATTGATATGATGGGAAACGCACCGATACTTATTTCGCTGAAAGCAAAGATGGGCGGGCAGATTCGTTCACTTCAGGCAACCATAGCCTCCGGCGTTTTAATGTTGGTATTCCTTTTTGTAGGCGAAGAATTTTTAGGGTTGATGGGCCTTGATGTGAACTCATTTGCCGTGGCAGGCAGTATTGTGATCTTTATTATAGGTTTGGAAATGATACTTGGGCTTGAATTTTTTAAACCCGATAATAATCCCAAAAGTGGGAGCGTGGTGCCCATTGCCTTTCCCTTGATCGCGGGATCTGGCACGTTAACCACCATCATGTCGTTAAAAGCGAATTTCTTCACGGTGAATATCTGGATCGGGATTTTAATTAACTGCATCATCATTTACATCGTGCTTGAATCTTTAAAATGGATCGAAAAAGCCCTTGGACCGAGCGGTATTATTGTGGTAAGAAAGTTTTTTGGAGTGATCCTGTTGGCGATCGCGGTGAAAATTTTTGGTACGAACATCCAGGTGTTTGGCAGCCGGTAGGAAAAACCCTATCGTTTCAACCAAAAAAGCATAGGAAAGCCAAAAGTCAAAAAAAAAAACCAAAATGCCTGTAGCTTCTGAACCTGATCTCTGATGTTTCACGCAAAGACAGTAAATTATCAATCGTAAATCGTACATCGTAAATCGTACATCGTAAATCAAATTCCTATCTTTGCCCTCCTTTTTTGGCCTCGTAGTACAATGGATAGTATAAGAGTTTCCGAAGCTCCAGATCCAGGTTCGATTCCTGGCGAGGCCACATTTTAGTTATATAGTTGAATAGGTTTTTGGTTCCTGGTTCTCGACCCTCGCGGCTCATTACTTAGTTGCTCCAATATTAGAGTTTGTATCTAATCCCGTTAAGGCAAATACTAAATAGAAGATGCACAGTTTCCTAACGGGATGGATCAATCAAACACGAAATAGAAACTCCAAGCTATTGCTGCCCGGAGAAAGTTTTAAGTAATTTTCTGAGAGCCTCTGCTTTTCTAAAAGAACCACCGAAGATAACGTGGAAAACTTATGAATTTAGGCAATACTCTGTGGACCTCCGTTCCTTAGTGGATCTCCGTGTTCATTATGATCTTTAAACAGGGGTAAAATTAAAAATTCCGAAGAAACCTGGAATTGAAGACGATTTTTGATTTTCCAAATTTAACCGGAAAACAATAACTCGAAACTTCTATTTCCTATCCATCACGGACACTCATATTTATATCCCATATAATCAAAGCCTCCCTGGCTTACATGCAGTGGTCGGTTGGAAGAATCTACCTGGTAGGTTATGGGATAATCAACGGTGTCGTATATCCGGAAATTGATCACGTTATTCTCGCTTAAGAAATACGGAAGATGGGGCTCCATGCCCACATGTATTCTGAAAAACGGATCCTGCAGAAAGAAATAGTTCGAACGCGGATTGAAATAGTTTGGGTTGGTGTCGAATGAATAAACAACGGAATCAAAAACGCCACCGGGGTCAGACATCAACAATTTCGTGATGTTATTTCCCGAATAAATGAAATCATTGTAAAGCGTATCCGGTTGGCCCGGTTGGTACGCCCATTCATCGTAACGCACAACTCTCGTAAGCCTGTTGCCGGAATAAATAAAATCCAGGATGGTGTACACCGTATCCGTTTGCCAAAATTCATCATAATCGTGAATGCGGACCCTGTTCAAAGTATTGTTGGCGTTGAACTCAAAGGTGTCCACACGATACAACTCCATCGAGGGCTTAGTATAATATTCCATGTAATGAATAGTACCGCCATTATAAAAATATCTCACCTCGTAATTGTTCCCTGATAGTTTTGTGAGTTGGTCGCCTGTATAAATGTAAAGCGCGCTGTCATGAACCCCACCGCCACCATAGTAATGGCTTTCCGAAAGCCGGCATGAATCGGCGACCGGTTGCGGTATGGTGGGCGTAATTGGCTGAATCTCTTTTTGACAGGCGAGGAATACGAACACTATAATGGTGATGTAAATTGCGATCTGTACTTTTTTCATATCCGGTTAATTGTTATATGAAAATAATCAAAATGCGAGATCACACCATTATTTTGTAATGTTGGGCAAGCCTGCCTCGTCCTCTTCCGGGCAAGTTTGGGGTCGGTTACCTCCACCAAAGTTCCACCTTCACACCCGCCGAAAACCGTTCTGGTGCAGCGGGATTAAAAAACCGCATTCCTGCCGCATTGAGATCGTTTCCTAAACTGTACGGCGTATCAAAACATTTTTCATAGGCAAGAAAAATTTCCGGGCGAAAAGCTTTCTGAAGTGGCGGCCGGTAGGTTGCTTTTAAAAAGAGTTGGTTATAATGCGGGCCTGTAACCGTATTGGCATCATTCAAAGGAATTGAGCCTGTGTAACTGTAGGAAGCATTGAGTATTAAACCCGGTCGCGTAGTTACATCTGTACTGAAAACAAAAACATCATCAGGGATTCCGGTGACCGCATTTCCATCAAACTTTGTATTTGCCTGCTGATAATCTTTAAACCTTGCATGAATGTAGGTGTACGTTGCCCTCAGCGTAAGCATACGCGCAAAACCCTGCGATCTGACCAAGGGCATGTATTGAATATTTGCTTCCACACCGCTCTGCTGTGTTTTTCCGGCATTCACGTAATAGTCTGCGCCGGATGAATCACGTCGACTCACAATCGCTTCATTTAGCGAGAAATAATACAAAGCAACATTTCCCTGCAAACGGCCCCGCAGTGTGTTCATCTTTAAACCGGCCTCATAACTTGTTCCTTCTTCCGCACGAAGCGCAGTATTAAAGTTTCCGTCACTTGCATGTACCTCATCTATCGAGGGCGGTGAATAACCGTTGCCAACCGAGGCATAAACGCTGTAGGCCTTTGATACCTTGTAAAGAAGTGCCAGGCGCGGGACTAACTTGGGCTTGAAACTGCTGCTTTCGCGCTGACTACCGGTTAGGCTTGTACGAAGAAACCCATAATAGAAATTGTTGTAGCTAAGTCCCGCAGTAACCAAAAGCTTTTTAAAAGTGTGCTCTGCCTGAAGAAAAATATTGTACTGCCTGTTGTCCAGTTCATCCTGGTATTGCAATGTATCCCGCTCGCCCATTCGGTTTCCATATACTCCCGTATTATTGAAACTATATTGAAATTCGCCTCCACCTGTTACTTTGAAATTATCGCCATTGTAAGAAAGAAATGTACGCCCGCCCATTCCCTGCTCAGTTTTGCTTTCAAAATTTCGCGTGGTGGGGTTCCTGAATTTTGTGTGTGAAGTATAAACTCCTGTAAAGTGTTTAAGTCTGTCGGTGAAGCGAATCTCGCTTCCAAGGCCCGCGTAAAATGTTTTTAGGTAAAGCGCCGCTTTATTAGTCTCTGCGCCAGGCCTTGCCTGCCGTGGGTTTGAAGCAAGTTCGGCGGCGTTTAAACCTCCGGGGGTTTGATAATACAGGTCGCTGTAAAAAATATTTGCTGAAAGATCATGCCCTTGGTTCACCTTAAAACGGCCAAAATAATTGGCAACATCTCTCCGTAAGCGGCTCTGTTCACGGTAGCCTTCCGACTCCTGGTGAGAGTATGAAAAAGAGTTTTGTGAGTTGGGCAATGCGTAAGAAAATTTTCCACCGAGAAAGAAAAGTCCGTAACTGCCGACCTGCGATTGAATGCTTAATTGCCTGGCCGTATCAATGGCCGGACTTTCAATTAAGAGCACGCCTCCCGTACCCGAACCGTACATGCTGCCGGAAGGGCCTTTCAGTACTTCCATCGAACCTACGTTATCAAAGCCGACCTGGTTCAGGTAGGTGTTACCGTTAGCATCGGTAAAAGGAACTCCGTTCCAGTAAACTTTCACATTTCTAACGCCAAAGGTTGAACGAAGAAGGTTTCCCCGTATGCTTAATCTAACGCTGCCCGGGCTCCTTTCATCCATTTTTACGCCAGCAATGGCATTCATTGCACGAATGAATGAAGGGTCAGCGGTTTTTTCAATAGCGCTTCGTTTCACCACCGATACGGCGGCCGGAACATCCAAATCTGCTGCGTTCGATTCGAAAGAGTGAATAACAAGGGGCTGCAACTCCTCAACACGTTCCGGTAATGTGTCGCTTTTAATTTGAGCTTTTACACTAGGCGCGGTCAAAATAAAAATAGCGGCAGAAATTAGCAGCAGTTGAATTGGCTTCATATTAAATCGGATGAGTGGCCCTGAAAAATTACAGCAATTCTACCGTTCAACAAACCCTTACAAACGTTATCGCAAAAAAGAAACTTTATTTGGATTTATACCGGGTGCAACACTGTAGGAATATTTTTTTCTTCCTTCGCGGTCAAAGCAAAACACTTCACCTGCGGAAACGAAATCTTTTGAGTCGCAAATGAATACATCCCCGTTTTGTTCATCGATATCTACTGCGTACACATTGCTCACCACAGTGCCGTCAGTAATAAAATTTTCCCTGATCACATCCATGGTGTTTGCATCAACTAATTTAATGGCGCCTCCTCCGTAATTATTAAAGACGTAGGCGTGGTTTTCAAATATCCTTACATGGTCAAATTCAAGCGTATCTGGCAAGCCTTGTACAAGTTGATGCGTAGAGCCATCGATCATTTTTACAAAAGCGGGAATAGGAACAGCGCCAAACGCATCTCCATAACCCGTCACCCAGATATCACCGGTTGCATTTAGGGCAAGCCTTTGCGGATTCAGTCCGACTGTTACTTTTCTTTCTTCGGTTAGTGTATTCAGGTTAATCACTGAAACTGTACTGTCAACGTTCGGATAATTGAGCCCGCCGGAATTGGCCACATAAAGCCTGTTACCGGAAACTATAATATGCTCAGGGTTTGATCCCACTGTGATGGAGCCTGTTATTGTAAGCGTTGTAGTATCGATCACTGAAACGGTGTTGTCATAAGAGGTTACAAAAACTTTTCCTGCCGCTCCAACAGCATACCGTGGGTTCTTATTTATCGTTCCGTTCAGGAATGATATCCGTGTGATGAAATTTCCATCCGCCGCATTTAGCACGGTAACATTTGCGGAATTGTTCATCACTATATACACCTTTCCTCCGTATATGATCATGTCGTTGCCTGTGTCTCCAAGTCCGCCGGCCTGAGAAGGATTTTGCTGAAGGAAAAAATCGGGATAAACCGTTCCCGTGGACGATTCCCTGAATGCAAGTTTTGAATTGTTACCTCCGAAGGTTCCCTCACTTAACACGTAAATCCCTTTCGCAGCCGGAATTACAGGCTGCAGTGGATTGACATCATCCTTTTTGCAGGAGGAGAAAGCAATAATCAGGAGAACGACAGATAATTTCAGGGATTTTTTCATTTTAAGTTTTTAGTTTTTTTATGATAGATCATTAGTGAGATGCGCCAGTTGAAGCCGGGCATCGGAAAATATTTTACTACCTCATAACCCTGGTTGAAGAGGTTGTTCAATTCGGCTGAAATGTGGTAAGTCCACCCGCTGCGGGATGGGAATGTATATCTTAGATTCAGATCATGAAGAGCATATCCTTCTACGAGATTCTCATTAATTCGGTCTCCGGTGCGGTAACGGTGCGAAGAAAAAAGAAGGTTCCATGAAAAAGTAAAGTGTTTTATTTCAGAGGAAATTCTGGCGCTTCCTGAATGTTGCGGAATATATGCCAGTTGGTTTTTGTAAGCCGGTGAAGTGGGCGAAGTAACATCCCGCGCACTTTGATAGCTGTATGTAAGGTTTGTGCGGAAGATTAAATTATTTCGAGGCTGCACATCGGTTTCCATGGCAAGATCCAGTGACCTCGTTTCAGCCTTCCCGATATTCATCATGCTCCATTGAAATAAGTTGTTACGGGGAAGCGCGAGAATTTTGTCTTTAACGTGAATGAGGTATCCATCCGCCGTGAAAAGAAGCCTGCTGAATAGTTTGTTTGGATGAAATGACTGCCAGGTAAGGCCTGTGCCAAATTGGGTGGAATACTCGGGTTTCAGGTCGGCATTGCCTACGAAGGTGAAATACATATCGTCTAATGAAGGCGCTCTGAATATATTCTTGTATAAAGCACGGATCCTTAACGGAATTCCCGGGGCGGGTTGCACAGAAAAAGAAAATGCAGGTGTGAATTTGTCAAACTCCTCCGGTGGCTTATTTCCGGAGGTTGTGTTATGTATTTTGGAATAGAGGACATTTGTTTCCGCATTGAAACGTTTATGCGTATACGTTAGGGATATACTGTTAAGAAAATTCCTGCGCACCGGTTCTTCAAATTGCGCATCGAATATATCATGCCTCTTTAGTTTATTCACAAAGTAATCGCCGGCGAGGGATGCGCGAAAATTTTGAGAGATATCATAACCAAGGGCTGCCGTAAAATAATCTTCCGTTTGATAAAAATCATTTTCCAAAAAACCCTCATTATTCAAAAAATCAGGATCGAGGTATTTCTGCCTGTCCAGCATAGACTTTGCACCCAATAACAAATGCCATCTTTGAGAGATATTCTTCTGCCAATTCAATTGTGCAAAAAGGTGCGTGTTGTATAACCTTTCATTTGCCGATTCATTGTAAAGCAGAACAGATCCCGGGAGTCCGCGCTCCGACTGGTAGTAATAGAGTTTTGTTTTAAGTGTGCTGCTATCAGCAAATAGTATGGGAAGATCAGCCTCTACGCGCCACTGTTTAATATCGCCGTTTTTTCTCCCGGTTTTTCCTGATCCGTCGTAGGCGTTGAAATCATATTCACCATTGGCTTTCTGAAAGCCGCCGTTTAAAGATAGGGAAGCACGCTTACTGATTGAGGTGGCAATTCCCGCGGAGGGATTGATGAATCCAAATGATCCATGTTTATAAGAGAACCAGCTATTGTTTTCTTCCGGTGCACGGAAAGACGATGTGCCGATCACCAGCAGGTTGGCGCTGGCAAAACTTCTTGCCGGCATCAAATAATTTTGTGCGTTCGACTGGTACAGTCGGATATACTCAATATTATCAGTAGAAAGCCTGCCCAGATCAATCAGGCCCGCACGTGCATCGGCCATTACCATTCCATCGTACATCACGCCGGTATGGTTTGCGCCCAGGCTGCGAACAGAAATTGTTTTCAGTCCGCCGATACCGCCGTAATCTTTAACCAAAACCCCCGAGAAATACTTAACCGCGTCTGCTACAGAAATGCTGTTCGTTTGTTCGAGGTCTTTTTTGTCCATTTCCTGCACACCGGTAGAAGAGGCGGCTGCATCTGCCTGCATCCGGCTATGGAGCCTTACTTCCTGTAAAGTGTCCGGCACCTGAGCATCTATACAATCAATGTAAAAGAAGGAGGCCAATAAAAATATAAAGAAGCGATTCTTCAAAACCACTATTTATGCAAACAGGCGAAACGAAGGCAACAAACAGGCAGGCTGTATATGGCTCCTCTGCTTTTCACCCGAAAGCGTTGAATGATCAGTTATGAATGTGGCAGGTCTTCTGGCTAAACACCGGGCTGGATACCTTCCCATCTTTAAAAGACAGTGGCTGGAGTTCCATCCGGACAAGGCTTTCACGGCCCTGCAAATGTTTTACAGCTACGGGGATAGCGCCGGAATGTAAACCGGACTTCCCTTTTAATCCCGTTTTTGCGGGAACCAAATTCGCTGCAAATGTATTGGTATTTTGGCCAACAGGAAAATTGTTTCCGGTAATTCAAAAGTCAAATGTCAAAAGTAAAAATTCAAAACGCCTTTCTGCCGCCTGAAGGCCAATCCCCAAAACACAAAACCCAAAAATTGATGATCGGCGGCAGCAATTTCCTTCACCCTTAATTTTATAAGTATTTTTGTGTGATGAAAAAACTAACGGTTCTTTTGATCACAACCTTGCTTGCAGGTGCAAATGCAGTGGCGCAGGAGAAATGGAATCTTCGCACGGTAGTAGATTATGCAATGAAGAATAATCTGGGGGTGAGGCAAAGTGAAGTACAAGCCGAAGTGAGTAAGCTAACCTTGCGCCAGTCTAAACTTGGGGTTTTTCCCGCTGCACAATTCACCGGCGGTGTAAGTGTTAACTCAGGAAGCAACCAGGATCCCACCACATTCAACCGTATCACGCAAACTTATAGTGCGGCAAATCTTCAGTTACAATCCAGTGCAGACATTTTTAATTTTTTCAGCAAACGCAATACGATCCTGGCGAATGAATGGGAATTGAAGGCGGCACGTGCAAATGTGGACAAGCTGAGGTACGATATCGCCCTGACTGCTGCAAACGCTTACCTACAGATACTTTTGGCAAAAGAGCAGGAAAACATTGCGCTTGTTCAAATTCAGCAAACATCGGCGCAACTGCTTAATACGAGAAAAATGGTGGATGCCGGCTCGTTGCCGGAACTTAATGCTTCTCAACTGGAAGCCCAGCTTGCATTAGACAGTGTGAATTACATCACCGCGCAGGGAAACAGCCGCGAGGCCATTCTGCTCTTAAAATCTTTCATGAACATTGATGCCGCCGCTCCTTTTGAAGTTGAAACTCCGCCGGCCTCATCAATTCCACTTGAACCTATCGCAGACCTCCAGCCTGAAGCGGTGTATCAACTCGCATTAGCCAATCAACCTTTGCAAAGAGTAAACGATTTCAGGTTGAAAGCCGCGGAGAAAATGGTTAAAGCGTCAAGAGGATCCATGCTCCCAACCTTCGGCGCCTTCGGTTCTTTGGGAAGTGCTTTCAATAACCAGGCCTTGCAGATAACGGGGATAACCCCGGTAAACACTCCCGTTGGAAGTGTAGTTGTCGGCGGCACAACCTATAGTGTTTTCCCAATTACACCTTTTAATACGTTTACATACACGAAGGCGCCCTTCGGCACACAATTGTCTGATAACTTCAGGCAATCGATCGGTCTTTCACTCAGTGTTCCTCTTTTCAACGGCGGTGCGTTGCGTACGGCTTACGAAAGGAACAGGTTGAACGTATCTTCACTCCGGCTCCAAAAAGAGCAGGACGATCAAAAACTTAAGCAGGATATTTACCAGGCTTACAACGCAGCAGTTACGGCACTGGAGAAAAACCAGGCCTCGCTAAAAAACCTCGCGATCTCAGAACAAACGTATGAATATGCCTCAAAAAGATTTGAAGTGGGAATGTTAAGCACCTTTGAACTCGTAACCACCCAAAACAATCTTCTTCGGGCAAAACTTGAAAACACAATCAGTCTTTTTGACTATGTTTTCAAAATGAAAGTATTAGAATTTTATAAGGGGATGGGCTTGAAATTATAATCAGCAAAAAAAATAACTACTAACACCAACGCACAAACGAAGTATATGAATAAAAAAACGAAATGGCTTTTAATAGGTACCGGGGCATTGGTTGTACTGCTTGTGATCTTTTCCAAAATCGGAGTTTTTGGAAAAGCAGAAGGGTTGAAAGTGACTACCGAGAAAGTTCAGAAGAGAACCATCATTGAGGTAGTGAATGCAAGCGGGAAGGTTTATCCTGAAATTGAAGTGAAAGTGAGCCCGGACATCAGTGGCGAGATAACCGAGTTGAATGTGATGGAAGGAGATACGGTTTCAAAGGGGCAGTTGTTGGGCCGCATCTATGCAGACATTTACAGTAGCCAGAGAGACCAGGCAGCAAGTGGCGTTGCGCAGAGCGAGGCCCAGGTGGCCAATTCTATGGCGCAGGTAGCCAATGCGCAGGCGAATCTTGAAGCGCTAAAAGCTTCTCTGGAACAGGCGCAGCGAACCTACGACATGCAGAAAAAACTATTTGATGATAAGGTGATCAGCAGAAACGAATTTAATGTGGCGGATGCTGCATTAAAATCGGCTAAGGCAAATTACAACGCGGCACTTGAAAGTATCCGCGGAGGACAGGCCGGAGTGCAAAGTGCAAGAGCAAATGTGCAGAGCGCGAAAGCAGTTTTGGAAAGGGCAAATAAAGACCTTGGCCGCACGGCGATTATTGCGCCCATGGGTGGCGTGGTGAGCCTGCTTAATGTGAAAAAAGGTGAGCGCGTTGTGGGAAGCAATATGATGGCAGGTACGGAGATGCTACGCATTGCCGATATGTCTAAAATTGAAGTTCGTGTGGACGTGGGTGAGAATGATGTGCCCAAAGTGAAGATCGGAGATAAAGCGGTGGTTACCATTGATGCCTACAGTGAACGAAAATTTACCGGCGTGGTGATGCAGATAGCGAGTAGCAATACCGGTGCGGCCCAAACAAACCAGCTTACTACGGGCAATGATGTAACACAGTATAAAGTGTATATCAGGCTCGATACCTCCAGCTATGCTGACCTCGTGGGTAAGCGTGGCTCCTTTCCGTTTCGCCCGGGCATGAACGCCAGCGCGGATATACAAACCGAAACACACATAGATGTGTTGAGTGTGCCGATAAATGCAGTTACCACAAGGGAGGTAGCAGATACACTAGCCAACAAACCTTCTCCATCTGAAGCGGGCGCACCGGCTAAAACTGATGAGGACCTTGAAGTGGTTGTGTTTGTGGTGGATGCGGAAAATAAAGTGAAGAAAGTAAAAGTTGAAACCAGTATACAAGACCTGAACTATATTGAAATTACCCGCGGGTTGAAAGAGGGAGATGTGGTGGTTTCAGGCCCTTATGATGTGGTGAGCAAAACCTTAAAAGATGGGTCTGAAGTGAAAGTGGTTGAACGAAAAGACCTTTTTGAAAAGAAGAAGGAATAGAAGAGGTGATCAATGAAGATTGTCAACGTTTATTTCTAAAAAATTCTTTCATTAATTCTGCGCATTCATCTGCGAGTACGCCTCCCGTTAGTTTGGTTTTAGGATGGAAGGGATTGTTTCCGCCTGTTGATCGGTGATAGCCGTTCTTTTCATCATATGCGCCAAAAACAATAGCCCCGATCTTACTCCAATACAAAGCCCCGCTGCACATAAGGCAAGGCTCTACGGTTACGTACAGGGTGGCATCCGGCAAATACTTGCTTCCTAAAAACTGGTAAGCAGTGGTTAGGGCCAGGATTTCTGCATGTGCAGTGCTGTCGTTTAACAGTTCTACCTGGTTATAGGCGCGGGCGATGACTTTTTCGTTCATAACCACCACGGCGCCTACAGGAACCTCGTCTTTTGCAAAAGCTTTTTGCGCTTCTTTCAAGGCCTCCCTCATGTAATCTTCCGGCTGCTTCATATCGCCTGCAAACATACTTAATTAGCGGTGCTGATTAATGTCGCGTTATTGCTGTACTTTCAACAGCAATGAATTTCAGGCAGAAAATAATGAAACTGTTTTACCCGGTGTTGATGTTTTTGGCGGGGCAAAAAAGGGGGAAACTAACAGGACATGCGCAGCCAAACCGTTCTTTTTACCTGTTAAGTGCCACTCTCAACAATGGAAGTATTTTTAATTTCGATGCACTGCGCGGTAAAAAAGTAATGATCGTAAACTCGGCCTCAAACTGCGGTTATACTCCGCAGTACCGGGAACTCCAGGATCTTGCAGACAGGTTCCCCACTCTTAAAGTGCTGGTATTTCCATCCAATGATTTTAAAAACCAGGAGAGCGGCACCGACGAAGAAATAGAAGCTTTTTGTAGAATAAACTATGGCCTTTCCCTTCCTATTTTTAAAAAATCTGTGGTGATCAGATCGCCTTCGCAGAGTGAAGTATTTGAATGGCTTACAACGGCGGCCCTCAACGGGTGGAACGATACTGCACCATCCTGGAATTTTAATAAATACCTTATAAACGAAGAAGGAATCCTGACGCATGTTTTTGCGCAATCAATAAGTCCCTTGTCAAAAGAAGTGATCGATGCGATCGAACTATAGGGGGCATTTCTCGTGATAATTCACAAGTTCAATCGGGGCCCTCGCAAAGGTGTGATCTTTATAATGCACTGAAATTTCATCCAACACCGCTTCAATTTCTGCAGGTGAGTTTAATGTTACCAGCCTGTACCGGAATTCCTTGATTCCGGGCAAGCCCTTTAAATAATTTGTATAATGCCGGCGCATCTCATTAATTCCAACCACGGGGCCTTTCCATTCCACTGATTTTTGCAGATGTTTTCTGCACACCACCAGCCTTTCTTCAAGAGTTGGGGGAGGAAGCAATTCGCCCGTTTTCAGATAATGTTTTATTTCGCGGAATATCCACGGGTAGCCGATCGCTGCACGCCCGATCATTATTCCGTCAATACCGTACCGGTTCTTGTATTCGAGCGCTTTTTGCGGACTGTCGATATCCCCGTTTCCAAAAACAGGCATGGTGATCCTTGGATTGTTTTTCACCTTTCCGATCAATGTCCAGTCTGCCTCTCCTTTATACAACTGGCAACGTGTTCGGCCATGAATGGCCAGGGCCTGCACGCCAATATCCTGCAAGCGCTCGGCAACTTCTTCAATGTTCTTTGAATTATCATCCCAGCCAAGCCTGGTTTTTACGGTCACCGGCAGCTTGGTGCTTTTAATAACGGATTCGGTTAAACGAACCATGAGGTCAACATCTTTCAACACTCCTGCACCGGCTCCCTTGCTAACCACTTTCTTTACCGGGCATCCAAAGTTGATGTCAACCAGGTCCGGGCTAACGGTTTCGCATATACGCGCACTCATCGCCATTGCCTCCTCATCGCCGCCAAAGATCTGTATACCGAAAGGCCTTTCCTCCTCACTGAAGTCCAGCTTTTTCCTGCTTTTCATCGCATCCCGTATCAGGCCTTCGCTGCTGATGAACTCGCTGTACATAAGATCGGCGCCATTGTCTTTACAAACTGCACGAAAAGGAGGGTCGCTCACATCTTCCATCGGTGCGAGCAAAAGGGGAAAGTCAGGTAAAGTGATCGGGCCTATTTTGGGCATTTTCTTATGTATATTGCGGATGCAAAGGTAGTATTACAAGCAGCGTTATGCAATACAAAAGTGTTAAAGGGTTCACGGGGTTTGGGCAGTTGGGAATTCTCATAGTTTTTATCGGGGGCGGTCTTATTTTAACCGGCATCGCGCAATTGATGATCGGTATGCAGATTGTACCTGATGATGTGCCTTCAGACAAACTCCCGGAGGTAATGGAAAATTTATTTCTCGCTCCTGAAAACATTGTGTATGCGCGGGTTGCACAGGTGGTGGGAACTTTCCTGTTGCTATTTGTGCCTGCCGTTCTTTTTTCATGGGTGGTGAATGGCACCCATCCGCACTGGCTGGGTTTTAGCCGCAACGTTAACGCAAAGCAGTTGCTCCTTGGCTTCGCGATCATTTTTACCGCCAACGTTTTTGCGGCCCCATTCGCTGATCTTTCAAAAAAGGTGGTGGGGAATTTTCCGGAGCTGGACGCGCTTGCAAAGCAGATTGAGATCAACTACGACAAACAGGTGAAGGCCTTATCACATCTCGGGAGCTGGTCAGAATTTTTAATGGCTGTGGTGGTAATGGCCTTTGTGCCGGCGCTTTTTGAAGAAGTTTTTTTTCGCGGTGCCGTGCAAAATTTGCTGGAAAAATGGTGGCGCAATCCCTGGATCGCGATCGTTTTCACTTCAATTCTTTTCAGCCTGATCCACATGTCGGTGTATCTTTTTCTGAGCCGCGCCATTTTAGGCTTTGCTCTGGGCCTGATGTTTTACTTCACTAAGAATATTTGGGTTAACATCTTTGCGCATTTTATTAACAACGCGATTGCCATGGCCCAGTTATTTTATCTCACATTACAGCAAAAGGAGATAAATGTTGATGAACTTGATCCCAAGGTGCCTTGGTGGCTTGGAGTAGTAACTCTGGTGATTCTTGCGGGCCTTTTTATCGCATTAAAAAAAGTTTCCGTAATTCCCCGGGAAAAAATCCTGGCAAAGGAGGCTGCACTTCTGGCAAGGAGGAACCTTAATGATCCGTTCTCAAAATACAATTGACCTTTGGCACTAAACATTCAAACATTCAGAACGCGGGCAATAACAGCAGTGGTATTCGCCGCAGTGATGCTTGCGGGGCTGCTGACCAACGGTTACGTATACACGATATTATTTCTTGTTATACTTGCCGGATCTGTTGTTGAATTCATCAGGCTTTACCGGAAGATCAGGCCTTCAATAATCTGGTTGCTTCCCGCAGGGCTCATTTATGTTATCCTGCCATTCCTGCTGATGATAGACCTCGGCACGGGTTGGTTCAGAACCCATAACGTTGATGCCTATTCGCCCGCACTGCCTTGTACAATCATTTTTTCGATCTGGATCAACGATACAATGGCCTATATAGTCGGCTCATTCATTGGCAAAACTCCGTTTTCTCCCATCTCTCCAAAGAAGACCTGGGAGGGAACTATCGGCGGGGCCATATTATGTGTAATTGTAATGGCGGGGTTATCACTCATCATTAAAACGGAACTTACAACCATCAGTATGATCGTAGTAGCATCGTTGGCTGCCGTTTTTGGAACAATCGGAGACCTATTGGAAAGCAAGATCAAAAGAATGGCCGGTGTAAAAGATTCCGGCAAAATCATGCCCGGCCATGGCGGGTTTCTCGACAGGTTTGATTCTTTAATGCTCGCCGCGCCCTTCGTATGGCTTTATTCGCGCTTTTTTATGTGAACAGGTAATCACTTACATTTGCGGTTTAAAACTATTGCATGATCATCCACCGCGAAGGATATAAGTCTATTGCCATTGCCACGCTGATCTTCTTTGCGTTGAACGTTTCCATTTTCTGGTTTTTCAGTGCCTCAATGATGTGGTTATGCATATTGTTTTTTGTAGTGAGCCTCGCACTGTTGCTTTTCATAATTTCGTTTTTCAGGGTACCAACCCGTAAGTTCACCATAAATGAGAGGCAGGTGATTGCCCCGGCAGACGGAAAGGTGGTGGTGATCGAAGAGCATGTGGATGAAGAATATTTTAAGAGCAAACGATTGCAGGTTTCAATATTCATGAGCCCCGCAAATGTGCATGTGAACCGCAACCCGATTAGCGGCGAAGTGGTGTATAATCAATATCATAAGGGGAAATACCTCGTGGCCTGGCATCCTAAATCGTCCACCGAAAATGAAAGGCATTCCGTGGTGATCAAAAAAGGGAATGTGGAGATTCTCGTGAAGCAGATCGCCGGGGCCCTCGCCAAAAGAATTGTGAACTACCTGCAAAAAGGCCAAAAGGTGGAGCAGGGCAATGAAATGGGCTTTATAAAATTTGGTAGCCGGGTTGATCTTTTGCTTCCGCCCGGAACCACCGTAAATGTGGAGCTAAACCAGGTTGTGAGAGGCGGCGTTACTGTTATTGCCACTTTGAATGAATTTTAACATCCGGCACTGCATTTTATTCAGTGTCATTTTATATTTTTATCTACTTCATTAAAATCAAACCTGAAAACATGAAAAAATTCTTCTTTTTAGCAACCGCAGCCATGTTGTTCACCGGAGTTTCTTTTGCAGGAAACGGAGAAGGAAAGAACAAAAAGAAATGCGCAAAAGGAAAGACCTGCTGCAGCAAAGAAAAAAAGGCAAAGGCGGATTGCCATAAGGACAAAGACAAGAAGCAAACTAAAACTGCTTCCCTTTAAGAAGATCCGAAAAAAAGATTTGTTCCTTCCGCTAAACGGAAGGAATTTTTTTTAAAGGATGTTTTCGAGTTGCTGCAAATGAGTTACGGTGTAAGTGGGCAGATCGGAATTTTCGGCGTTTATATGGTTTACGAAAACGCAGTCCATCCCCGCATTCCGCGCACCGGTGATGTCCGCATCCAGATTATCCCCGATCATGATACAATCAGTAACATCAGCCTTTGCCAGGTTTAGTGCATAATCAAATATCTCTTTTTTGGGCTTGAGGCTGTTACTTCTTTCAGAGGTGATCACGTGCGTAAAATAAGGATCGAGGCCGCTGCTTTTTAATTTACTCCATTGCGTTTTTTCAAAGCCGTTAGTGATAAGATGAAGGGTATAGTTTTTTTCCTGCAGGTATTTGAGTAGTTCAAAAGTATGCGGGAAAACTTCTTTTTTAGTGGGAAGTAATTGCATGAAACTATCGCTCAGCGTTTTTGCGAGCTTTTCATCTGCAATTTTAAAATCGAGCATTGTGCGCCACATCCTGCGCCATTTAAGTTCATCCGCGGTGATAAACCCGTTTTGATACCGGGCCCATAAGATCTCGTTATGATGCAAATACTGCCTGTAAAAATCGTCAAAAGGCGTGCTCAGCCTTACTTCCAAACTAAACTCCTCATAGAGTTCTGTCAACGCAGATTCGGCATTGCGGTTGAAATCCCACAATGTATGGTCAAGGTCGAAGAAAAGGTGTTTGTAAATGCGCATCTTTGATTGGTACAGGGTTCGAATTTTTAATTTTGTAAAGTTACCGATCATTTAACTTACATCCATGTTAGCAGTAATTACAGGAGGAAGCAGGGGAATCGGCCTTGCCATTGCAGAGAAATTTTTTTCTGAGGGCTATGACGTACTCATTTGTTCGCGAAATGAAGGTCAGTTGCGTAAGGCAGCAGGCACATTTTCCGGCAAGGGCACAATTGATTTTATGGCTGCCGATCTTTCAATAAAATCGGAGTCGCATGCCTTTGCTGACCGGGTTTTAAAAAAAGGCATTCCAGATGTGCTGGTAAATAATGCAGGCACCTACCTTCCGGGAGACTGCCTTACGGAGGCAGACGGCAGCCTCGAAACCTTGATGGGTGTGAACCTTTATTCGGCCTATCATCTTACAAAAAGGTTGCTTCCCCCCATGATTGACAGGAAGAGCGGGCATATATTTAATATCTGCTCCATCGCTTCATTAAAAGCATATCCCGGCGGCGGATCTTACAGCATCAGCAAATTTGCACTTCATGGGTTTACAATGAACTTGCGCCGCGAGCTTCTTCCGCACAACATAAAAGTTACAGGTGTTTACCCGGGCGCCGTGTTAACTGATTCATGGGAAGGGTTTGATAATTCATCGGGAAGAATTATGGAAACCGGGGATGTGGCTTCAATGGTTTTTACGGCGGCGGGGCTAAGTGTGGGAGCCTGCGTAGAGGAAATTTTGATGCGCCCGCAGCTCGGTGATCTTTAATTAACAAATTCTTCCTACCATTTAACTATTAACCGCCAAATGCAGCAGCGAAAGAATCTAATTTTGTTTCTTCCGATATGCGTTTTATTCAGTTAATATTTTTCACGAGCCTGCTTCTGCTTGCGTTGCCGGTGCGGTCGCAGATCCGGTTTACCGCATCAGTGTTCCCCGAAGAGGTTGGGGTGGGTGATTATGTAACGCTTAAATACACCATCGAAGGAAGTACGGACATCAGGCACATTTATCCCCCTGACTTTAAAAACCTTCAATTGGTTTCGGGCCCCGACAGTGAGTCGGGTAAGCTGACCTACAACGGAAAAGTTATCCGAAAGTTCACACTCTCTTTTGTGCTTAAACCCGGCGCGCCAGGCAAAATCAATCTGGGAGCTGCACGTGCCATGATTGGAGAGAAGGAATATTCGAGTAACGAAGTCAGCATCACCGTGCTGAAGGAATCTGCCGCTGCTAAAATGAGAAAGGAATCTGCAAGCGATGAAGTATTGTGGCCTGATGAAAACATTGATAAGAAGGTAAGTGATAATATGGTGCTGCGTTTGGAGACCAACAAAAGAGAAGTGTATGTGGGCGAACCGGTTGTTGCCGAATTCAAATTATACTCACGGCTAAGGAGCAACAGCAGGCTTACGCAAAACCCATCTTTTAACGGATTTTCCGTGGTTGATCTGCAGGCGCCTGATGTAACAGAATCCGGAACGGGAAAATTGAATGGTAAGGTTTACAATGTATATTCTGTACGAAAAGTGCTGCTGTATCCTTTGCAGCCGGGCACCTTCACCATTGAGGAATTGGAGCTCGAGAATCAGGTGCAGTTCATTCAACCGCAAGAAAGCCAGCCGGATCCTTATGATCTCTTCAGTATGTTGAACAGGGGCTACGGCAACACGGTTTCCAAATTAGTGACCCTGGCCACCGATCCAGTTGATATCAGGGTAAAGCCCTTGCCAAACAAAAACAAACCTTCAAATTTTACAGGGGCGGTAGGCAGCTATAAGATCAATTGCCGCCTTCAGCGAAATGAATTCAGGGCTGATGAGGAAGGCAGGCTGTATGTGGATGTTTCAGGAGAAGGCAATCTTCAATTGGTTAACGCACCGGAAATTAACTGGCCCGCACAGCTTGAAGCCTTTGACCCGACAGTGATTGATGCGGCAAATGGAAATGCCGGCGCCATCTCAGGAAAGAAGACATTTGAATACGTGTTTTCCGCCACTCGCCCGGGGAGCTATGTAATACCGGCTGTGTCATTCAGTTATTTTGATGCGGAATCGGGAAGGTATGTGGTAGATGAATCAGACCCGATAATGTTTAACGTTTCTCCCTCATTAGCGGCCGTGCAATCCATTCAAACTTCACCTGCATCGAAAGCCGGTGGAAAATTCGATCCCGTATGGCTTTTGGTCCCTGCTGCCGGCGCTGCAATCTTGCTTCTGTTTTTTATTTTCCGAAACCTGAGAAGCGAACAAAAGCCCATTGTTGCCGAAGAGGAAGCTGAGGTTAAAAAATTTACTGAGTCTCCCCTTGAAAAGTCTGCACAACTATGCGCCGAAGGCGACAGTAAAAACTTTTATCCGGCTTTAAATCATGAATTTAAAAACTGGTTACTTGCCAGATTTTGCCTCGAAGCAAATGAAGCTTCTCTTGATCACTTACGGGAATGCATGGACGAAGCTAATGTTCCGAACAGCACGGTTCTTAAAGTGCAGAATCTGTTGCGTGAGATCGAGTGGCAACTGTATGCTCCGGCAGGGGAAGGTTCTGCAATGCAGGAACATTATACCAGGGCAAGTTTGCTCGTGAAGGAGCTAAGCAATTGATTAAGGAGCCGTAAAGCGATATCCCATGCTTCGTACAGAATGAAAGTAAACGGGATTGCGACTGTCTTCCTCAAAATATTTTCTAAAAGTCAGAATAAAATTATCAATCGTACGTGTTGTCGGATAAACATTGTATCCCCAAACACTTTGAAGTATTTTTTCCCGCGTAACAACTTCATTTTTGTTTTCGATAAGCAACTTTAAAAGCATCGCTTCTTTTTTTGTAAGCGGAAAAATTTTGCCGCCCTTTCCCTTACATTGAAGTGCTTTAAAATCAACTTCGTTATTGCCAAAAGTGTATACGTCAGGCAGAGCATGTTTTACGGCGAGTTGTTCGCCCTTCTTCAATAGTTTTTTTACGCGGAGAAGCAGCTCTTCAAGATTGAACGGTTTAGTGAGATAGTCATCTGCTCCTTTCTTTAAACCCAATACACGGTCGCTGCTGGCATTTCGCGCACTGAGGATGAGAATGGGAATCTCACTGTTTTGCAAACGGATGGATTCGGTTACCGTAATACCATCCATTTCAGGCAGCATAATGTCCATAATTATCAGGTCAAAATGTTCTTTTTGCACCTGCCTTAAGGCATCCGCCCCGTCTCCGCTGCAGGTGATCTCGTATCCTTCAAGTTCCAGATTTAGTTTCAGCGCTTCCTGTAAATTCTCTTCGTCTTCAACCAGTAAGATGGAAAATTTTTTATTCATGAATTCTGACTTTTTTTAAAGGAAGATCAATTATAAATATCGCTCCTTCCGGAGAATTGTCTGTTATATAGATCTTACCTTTATGAGCAGTTACAATTCTCTGTGCTATAAACAAGCCAAGGCCGGTTCCTTTTGCAGACCGGGTAGCTTCATTTCCGAGGCGATGATATTTTTTAAAAACAGACTTTTTTTCTTCATCGGGAATACCCGGTCCTTCATCTGCAATCTTTATCTGAACACCCGCACCCTGCAATACTGCGGCCGTCATGGTTATTGTTCCCTTGCTGTATTTGAATGCATTTTCAATAATGTTATTGATCGCCATTTCCAACAAATGCCTGTCCCCAAAAACGTAAACATCTTCACCGGCCGTCAATCGCATCTCACGTAACGGAAACCTGTTTTGAAAACTTGAAGAAATTTCGCGCAGTAATTCGCCTATGTTTATTTTTTCCTGCGCATAGGCATAACCTCCCTGTTCAAGCTGTGAAGAAACCAAAAGGTTGTTGCAAAGGAGGTTCAGGCGTTTGATTTCCTGTAGTGTATTAATGATAAGCTTATCCTTTTGAGCTTCTTCAAGCTTATGTTTATTCAGCGTTTCAAGGTTTAGCTGCGCCACTGCCACGGGTGTTTTTAATTCGTGGGTGATAGCCATCATAAAATTTTGTTGTTGTCTTCCCTGTTTGAACTGCCTCCTCACGGCGCGAAAAATAAAGATCGCCGCTCCCATGATGATGAGCAAAAATGTGATCCCTTCTCCAGTATATTGCGCAAATTTTCTTTCCCGGAATTCTTCAATTCGTTTCACTTCCAAATCGTGCTGCGGATGATTAAGCGGGAGGTCGGCGATGCGGAATTCACTCGTGGCATTGTTCTGAATGATCAAGGCTATGAACCACCAAATTAGTGCAGCCACGATGTAGGCGAGCATGAACCAGTAAATGGCAAATATGAATTGTTGCTTTTGATTTTTTCCCTGCATAATCGAAATGCACCCTTAGTTTCGTTTGTCGAAACCCCATGATAGTTTATTGCGTAGGGTTTGCAGAAAGTTATTTTCATTCAGCCTTATCAGGTTGATGCCGAAACTTTCTTTCTTTACCGCAAGCTGGATCTCGCTGCTTACGGTTTCGCGGCGACTGTCTAACGTACAAATAAAACCGTCTGTTCTCCCTTCTAATTCAAAGGACACGATGGTATTTTCGGGCACTACAATCGGCCTGATGTTGAGGTTGTGCGGGGCGACGGGAGTAATTACGAAGCTTCCGCTTTCGGGAAAAACCACCGGGCCGCCGCAGCTCAGAGAATATCCTGTGGAACCGGTGGGTGTGGCCACAATAATTCCATCCGCCCAGTAGGTGTTTAGAAATTCGCCGTTCAGATAAGTATGTATCTTGATCATGGGCGATACATCTCTTTTGTGAATGGACAATTCATTCAGGGCATAAGGGCAATCACCAAACAGCGGCTGGTTTGCATCAAGGTGAAGAAGGGTTCGCTTATCCAACACATACTGCCGGTTTACCAAAGCGTCCAGGGCCTGGTTAAGATCTTCTTTACCGATGTTGGCCAGAAAACCTAAGCGGCCATAATTGATTCCAAGCACGGGTATGCCGGAATCGCGTACAAGCGTTACCGTATCCAGCAAGGTTCCGTCACCGCCAAGGCTTATCATGCAGTCGATCGTAGGATCAATATCGGCCGCGCTGCTAAAGGTGGAGTAGCCACTGCTTATGTTAATGGCACTGTAAAACTGGTTAAAGAAGTTTGTGAAAAACACCGGCTCTGCACCATGAGCGCGCAATGCGTCCAACAGCATGGAAATATCCTGCAATTGATTGTTCTCAACACCGCGGCTGTAAATGGCTATCCTCATTTTTTCTGAACAGGAATTATTAAAACCCGCCCTGTGAATGTAAAAATAGCCCCTTTTCGTTTAATTGATTGAAACTGTACTCAATGCGGAAGTTCACGTCGTAGAGCGTGAGCACATCCAGCCCAATGCCCCCCGTGTAAAGAAATTTGTTGTTAAGACGGGTGTCAAATTCTTTTCGTTGATATGCATAACCGGCATCTCCGTAAATTTTTCCATAGAAGGAAAAAGGGATGTAGGGCAGCACGTTTGATTTAAATGGAAGAGGAATTTTAAATGTGGCAAGATGTTTCTTTAAGGTGAACCTGGTAAGTGCAGATGCGGGCCCGTCTATTACATAATTCTCCAATCCTCTTAGGTAATAATCGCCAAATCCAAAAGCACGCTGGTTAATGTAAGCCAGTTTGAAGGGAAGTGCAATTTGCGACATTAAGGCCAGGCTGGTGAACCAACCTTTTCCATGATCATTATACTTCACATAAAAGCCATCAAATGTGAGCGCATTTACACCGCCCGAAAAATCAAATCCTCTTTTTCTTACGCCTATCTTACCGGCCTTGCCTGACAGCGGGTAGGCGTTATTATCTACATTGATGTATTGAACGGTATAATTTATATCTGCAAAATTCTGATATGCTTTCTTACTGTTGAAGTAATTGGGATTGTATGAAGAGGTGAGAATTGTGTCAGCCACATTATTAAAAGTATAACCAACACCAAAGGTTTGCCTCCAGTAATAGCCCGTACGTTTTATATAAGTTCCGGCCACTGAAAAATTTTCCCGCACAAATTTTCCTGCTTTTACAAAAGCGAGCTTGTTATCAGGTGTAGTTTTATAAGATATCTCCCTGTTTTGGGTGTAGGAAACAGATGCACTAAAGCCTTCCGTGAGTGAGCGGTTTGAATATGGAGCAGAATAATTGAAAGACAGATTTCTTGCATAGCCGTTGAGAAGGTATATGTCAAGTTTGTCACGCCTTCCGCTCAGGTTATAATGCGTAAACTTTGCTCCATATATCACCCGGTTGAAATCTGCATTGTGGGTATTTATCCATTCATTAAAATTTCTGTCTGCCAGTTGAAATTGCGGGGTGGGATAAACATACCATTTTTCTCTTACGGTTATAGTAAAGTGCAGACTTGTCGAATCCTGGAACTCAGGGAAAATATCCACCAATGTAAATAAGGACGTATTGTAAACCAGGCTCCGCGATTGATGGATCATGTCGTATAACCTGCGCCCGCCGATGGTATCGCCTTCTTTAAAAAGCAATTCGCGCCGTATGATATAGGCCTTTGTTTTTTTGTTGCCAATGATGCTTATTCCTGAAACCCTGAAAGTCACTGAGCTGTCCTGGCCAATGGCCCGGCCAATTTCAACAGGCAGGGGCGGAGTCGGGAAGAATTGTGCAACACTGATTGCCGGAAGAAAAAGAAAAATGAAGAGGAAAAGATGAATGTTTTTGCACTTCATGAAACTCAGATATCGAGATAATTCATGAGGTGCTGGTAGTTGGTTTCAATCTCGTTTTCCTGGTTCTTATCCCCGGTATAATAAATCACATGGTAATCGTACCGTTCAAGCGTAGCCACAAGGGGAGACAATTCTCTTTTGTTTAAATGCAGGGTCACTTCAAGTAATTCGGGATCCTGGTGAGCCGTAGCATTGAGGTGCAGTATAGTGAAATCATTGCTTTCCGCCAGGCGGCTGATCTCGGAAACAGAAAAATGAATGCGTTCCCTTTCAAATACGATAATTCCGCCGGTTTCATTTGCGCCGCAATATTCTCCAACTTTTTTCAGCAGGTCAGGCGTGGTGATTATCCCTTCATAATCGTTTTTATCATTCACCACGGGCACTACATGGGCCTCATGCTGGTTCATTATGTTTACCGCATTCAGAAAATGTTCGTCATTTTTTACTGAGATGATAACCAACTTTCTTTTCAAAAATTCTATGGTCTTTTGCTCATCATCGGCGTCGAGAAGCTCGTCTTCACTCACCAGGCCAAGATATTTCCCGTCTTCAATTACCGGGAGACAGGTAAGCCTGAAGTCTGTCATCAACTGGAGAGCCTTACTAACGGTGTCGGTTAGCTGAAGACGGGGAATATTATTGTTGATAAGATCTTTCGTGTACATAGGCGGGCTGGTTTCCGGTTTTATTTAAAAGGAAAAGGTAGTAAATGTGTGCCGGTTACTTATATAATCAGACAAAAGAAATCGTTAAACCGTTGCTGCGGGCTGCCTGATTTTTGTAAGAAAACCGTCAAGAATTTCGTTGAACTCGCCCGGAACTTCCATCATAGGCGCATGCCCGCACTTGTCTATGAAGTGCAATTCGCTGTTAGGTATCAGGCGATGAAATTCTTTAGCCACGAAGGGCGGGGTGATGGTATCGTTGTTTCCCCAGATCAGGCATGTGGGCTGTTTGATTTGGCTTATTTCCTCGCCCAGGTTATTACGAATAGCGCTTTTTGCCAGGGCGATTATCTTGATCACCTTCATGCGGTTGTTTGTGATCTCAAAAACTTCATTGACCAGTTCTTCGGTTGCCATTGCAGGATCGTAGAAGGTAAGCGCAGTCTTTTTTCTTATGTATTCTTTATCGCCGCGCTTCGGATAAGTATCGCCCATGCCGTTTTCAAACAGGCCTGAACTGCCGGTGAGAATAAGGGAGCGGATCCTATCCGGACTTTTCAATATGTGAACCAGTGCCACATGGCCTCCGAGCGAGTTACCCATTAAATGAATGCCCTTATAATTTCGGGTTTCAATGAATTTGCCTACGAATTTCTGCAAACCGCCTACAGAAGTATGAAGAAGGTCAAGATCTAATAAAGGGAGCAGAGGAACAACAACCTTATGAGTTCTGCTGAAATATTTAATGAGTTCGTCGAAGTTGCTCAATGCCCCAAATAAACCGTGAAGCAAGAGCAGAGGCTCACCATTTCCTTCTTCAATAAACTTAAACTTTCCATCTTGTTTTAATTCGTAACTCATCCTCTTTTTCTGGTTTATTCAAATCATCATTGGTCGGCGACCGGTGAATGCTCACTAAATTACATTAAATAACATAAATGGGGCTCATATTTTATGTTGCATCCCCGCGAAAAAATTTTGCAGGTCTGTGAACATATTTTTGAAAAACGGAATTAAACTTCCCATCTTTTCCATCACAAAAGGCGCTATGGGCTGTATATATGGATAAAATGCGCTTTTTTCTGCAGCGTCTTCTGAAGGTAAATTCAGGGGCACAGCATAAAAGAGGAGTACACTTAAAATGATGGCATAAAGCAGGCTGTAAAAAAATATTCCGCCAAGGCGATTCAACCATCCAAGCATTGCCCATTCCACAGTTGTTTGCAATACTTTCGCCCCTAAGTTCACCACTAATACCACTGCCAGGAACACGAGGAGGAAAGCCAGGAAGGGCATCCAGCGGCTTGAATCGCCACCGAGCCTTGTTGCAACAGTTGCAGATAACTTCAGGGCAGCGGCCAGCCCGATAATGAAGCCGATAACGGAAAACACTGCGATGATCAAACCATCCCGGTAACCTTTAAATATGGCCATCGCCAAAGCGAGAATTACAACAATGTCTATGATCATTTATTAAGTATTACTTAATAATTCCTTCACAACAGCGCTGATCACTTTGCCGTCAGCCTTTCCGGCCATTTGTTTGCTTGCCACTCCCATAACCTTGCCCATGTCTGCAGGTGAGGTTGCATGCGTTTCGAGAATTATCTTAAGTACGGCTTCTTTAATTTCCTGTTCGCTCATTTGTTCGGGAAGAAAGCGGGAGATCACATCCATCTCTTCTTTTTCCTTCTCTGCAAGATCTTCGCGGCCCTGTTGTTTAAAAATGTCGTAGGAGTCCTTTCTTTGTTTCATCATTTTCTGCAAAAATTTCAATTCGGTTGCTTCGTCTATCTCACCGCCCGCTCCCGGTTCTGTTTTTGCTTTAATGATCTCCGCTTTAATTGCTCTTAATCCTCTCAATGCAGATTCATTTTTTGCTTTCATGGCATCTTTCATTTCTGCCATTATCTTTTGTTCAAGGCTCATAGCTGTTAATGTTTATAAGTTTGGAGTTGGAGTATCCTTGCTCAGTTCTTCCCTAAACCTGTTGATGAATTCTTTGGCAAAGGTTTTCATGTCTTCGCCGAGTTTTTCCTGCCGTGTTGCGCGCTTAAATGTATCAGCCAGAGACATCAGCATCTGGAAATAAAAATCTCCCATCTCATCAACCATCATGTCTTTCGTCCACAGGTCAATTCGCAAAGCGTTTTTTTCAGCGCCATCCCAAAGCGCAAGGCAAAGCGCCTTTGCCCGCTGCATGTCTTCGGTGCTGGTATCTGAGGCCTTCCAGTTTATTTGCTCCGGTATTTTATTCGGGTCAAGCAGAATGTCTATTGTGATTGTACTTTTATGCATAGCTTATTTTGCGCGAAGTTACAATCTTTGGGCCACTGCTTCTCCGGCTATGCGGTAAAGGGTTTCCGCACCTGCCTGCCAACTGAACTGCCCGGCAAATTCTTTTGCTGCGTTTGAAAAATGGCGATATGTATTTTCATCTTTGTAAAGGCGCATTAATTGTTCGGCAATTCCTGCATCTGAGTTAGCTGCGTATAAAGCTGAACTGCTGAAATAGTTTTGCCTCTCGGTTTCCGGGCAGGTGGAAATGACGGGGATGCCGTAATGCATCGCTTCGGTTTCCGTACGCGAGCCTTCCGGCGCGTTAAACAACTGTATAATTGCGAAAGAATTTGCAAGAGTGGCAATGGTGTTTTTTAAACCGGGATTGCTTATCAATTCTACATCATTCCTGTATTTGTAATTAGAAAAATTGGGAACGGGTTCAGGGTGCCCCTGCAAATTGACGATAAGCTTCAATTGATACGATGACCTTTGCCATTTCTTAAAGAGAGAGAACGCTTTCAGCAGCATCACTATTTCATGCCTATTGTGTTTGTTGATGAGGGCTGCAAAATAAGGATGGTCCTTTTCATCATTTTGTATAACGGTTTTTGAATTGAGGCCATGAGGAGTATTGAATAGCTTTTTCTTTGGAAAAAGTTTTGAAGCCCTCGCATATACCGCTGTTTCAAATGTGCCGATCCGGAATGCTTTTTCAGCATATTTTTTTCTCAGTTGTTCGCGCCTCCCGCCCCGTGAAGGAATAATTTCGCTTAGCAACATCACCTGGGGCACTTCGGTGTTTAGGCTGCACACCTCGCGAGGTGTAAACAATACCTCTGCATGATAACGGTTAAGCGTTGCCGGAATTTTATAATTGTACCAGTAATACCGCAACAGGCCGTTCTTTATTTCCGGACCAATATGCACAGGGGTGCAATTACCGGGGAGAGACATCCCGGTTATTGAGGGTGTGTCTGAAATAAAAATAAAATGATCATCAGGATGGGCTTCTGCCGCAGTTAAAAAAGACTTGAGAACATATTTATGGATATCGTCCCGACGGCTGATGTGAATGGCAATGGTCATTACCGTTAGATCAGAATTTTTAGTTTAACGGTTTCAATTCTCGTTCCGCTAACGTTCAGCACGTCAAATTCAAAATTGCCAATTATGATGCGCTCCTTAAGCCGCGGAATGGAACCATTCTTTTGTATGATGTATCCCGACAAGGTTTCAGGGTCTTCTTCCTTTCTTGGAAATTGCAGGTCATACTTTTCAGCCAGCGTATCAAGTTTCAGGCGCCCGCTGAAAATAAATTCAGTGGCGGAGATCTGCTTATCGATCAACTGATCGGCCACATCATATTCGTCCTGTATCTCTCCAAAAATTTCTTCAAGAAGATCTTCCATGGTTACTATACCCGCAGTTCCGCCAAATTCATCCACCACCCAGGCAATTGTTTTTCTTTCCTTGCTGAACTTGTTCATGAGGTCGGTAGCGCTCATACTTTCCGGAACCGTGGGGATGGGATGAAGAATCCCTTGCAGGCTTTGCGGCTGGCGGAACATATCAAGATGGTGTACATAACCGATAATATTGTCGATCGATTTATCATAAATAACGATCTTGCTAAGCTTGGTTTCAATGAATTTGTCCTTAAGCTCAGAAAGGCTCACGGTGTGCTCCATGCTTACAATCTCTTTACGCGGTATCAAACACTCCCGCAGTTTTACCTCGCTGAGCGAGAGCGCGTTTTCGAACAGCTCTTTATTTAATTCCGACGTTTCTTCTTCTTCCTTCCCCATACTTTGCTGAAGAAATTGCTCCAGGTGCAGTTTGCTGAATGCTTCCGTTCTTTCATTCACCTTCACATTAAAAATATAGCGGAGCATCCATTCGGCAGCCTTGAAAAAAAGGCCGGAGATACCTGCAAAAAGTGAATAGAGGGTTTCTGCGATACTACTTATAATGCCGGACTGCATCATCTGTTTGTTTCTCGCGCGAAATACCGCCTTTGCGGTGAAAAGAACGAGCATTAGGATGCCTGTAGAAAGGATGGTTTCAATTAAAAGGCGGATATATTTTAAGTAATCTGCGGCAGAACTATGAAGCCTTGGTTCGATCCAATTCCATACCGGTGCCAGAAGATCGCCGACCAGCAAACCATAGATGACCAGAACCAGATTGAATGCCAAGAGCATGGTGCCGATAAACCGCGATGGTTTATCTGAAAACCTTCCCCAGGTTTTACCACTCGCCTTGCCCTGTTTCCTGCTAAGTTCAATAGACAATTTATTTACGGAAACAAAAGCCACCTCGATGCCCGCAACGAGCCCGATAAATAGAAGGGAGAAGATCAATGCCAATAGTGATATCCAATCCATTTATTTAGTTCTTTAGACTGTAGTCTGTAGTCAATAAAACAACAGTACAATTTATTCCAACCAATCAACAATTCAACAATCAAATTATTCAATCAAACCCACCACTAAGCAGGAACGCTCAAAAATCTCTCTACCAGTACCTCTGCCTCCGCGCATGCGCTTTCAAGATTTTCATTTACTATCACTTCATTAAACTGGTCTTTGAAAGTAATTTCATAAGATGCTTTGCTGATGCGTGCCTGAAGGGAATCATCGGTTTCACTACCCCTGCCGGATAAACGCTTTTTCAATTCATCAACCGAAGGTGGTTCTATAAATATACTTAAAGTATTAATCGGGTATTCCTGCTGTACATGGATCGCGCCCTTCACGTCTATGTCCAGCACCGGAATCTGGTTGTTCTTCCAAATCCTTTCGAGTTCACTCTTTAGCGTGCCGTAGTATTTTCCTTCATATACCATTTCCCATTCAATAAATTCATTGTGCGTGATCTTGAATTTAAATTCTTCGAGGGGAATAAAGTAGTAATCGCGCCCGTGTTTTTCATCTGACCGGGGCTGCCTGGTTGCTGCAGAAACGGAAAATGCGAGCTGAGGAAACTTTCGCATCAGGTGTTTGGTAATGGATGTTTTCCCGGCACCTGAGGGCGCGGTGATAATTAATATCTTATGGTAGGGAGGAGCCATTTGCAAAGAAAAGAAACTTACCCGTATTAATCTATTCTTTCGATGCGGGCCCCCAATGCATTAAGCCTTTTATCGATGTATTGATAACCGCGGTCTATCTGCTCAATGTTTTGAATTGTACTTTTTCCATTTGCGCTTAAAGCAGCAATAAGCAAGGCAACACCGGCGCGAATATCAGGAGAGGTCATGTTAATACCACGCAGAGGCTTCTTTCTGTCCATTCCTATCACCACGGCACGGTGAGGATCACATAGAATGATCTGCGCACCCATTTCAATTAGTTTATCTACAAAAAACAACCTGCTCTCAAACATTTTCTGGTGAATGAGTACACTGCCGCTTGCCTGAATGGCCGTAACCAAAACTATACTCAGCAGATCAGGCGTAAAGCCCGGCCAGGGGTGGTCGTAAATGCTAAGGACACCGCCGTCAAGAAACTTTTTTATCTCATAATGATCCTGTGCCGGCAAAATGATATCATCATTTCTAAACTGCATTTCAATACCAAGCTGCGCAAATTTTTCAGGGATCATCCCGAGGTCGGCAATGCCCGCATTCTTGATGGTGATGTGGCTTTGCGTCATTGCGGCAAGGCCTATAAAACTTCCCACTTCTATCATGTCTGCAAGCAGGCGATGTGAAGTGCCTTTAAGTTCCGGCACGCCGTGAATTACCAAAAGATTACTTGATATACCTTCAATTCTTGCACCCATTGCATTCAGCATTTTGCAAAGCTGCTGCAGGTAAGGTTCACAGGCTGCATTGTAAATGGTGGTTGTGCCCTCTGCAAGCGCGGCAGCCATAACAATGTTTGCCGTTCCCGTTACACTTGGTTCGTCAAGTAACATGGAACTTCCTTTCAATCCTGAAGTTTCCAAAACAAAAAAGCCGCTGCCCTCGTCATATTTAAATTCGGCGCCAAGCTTTTCCAAACCGATAATATGCGTATCCACCCGCCTGCGCCCGATCTTATCTCCGCCCGGTTTTGGCAGGTATGCTTTTTTAAAACGTGCAAGCAAGGGGCCTGCGAGCATAACGGAGCCGCGTAAACGCGCACTTTGCCGGTGAAATTCTTCGCTTATCAAATAATCAATATTAACGTCATCGGCGGTGAAGCGGTAGGTGCCCACATCCACACGCTCAACTTTTACATTAAGATCGCGAAGAAGGTCTATGAGAAGATTCACATCCAGTATATCCGGAATATTGCTGATGGTAACAGGCCGCGCCGTGAGCAAAACTGCAGATATCACCTGCAGTGCTTCATTTTTGGCTCCTTGCGGAGTTATCTCTCCCGAAAGGTTTATGCCGCCCTGTACTTCAAATATTGCCATGTGCAGTTAACAATTTTATAATGAGCTGAAACAAAAAAGCCCTTGTCTGGTTAAAGATAAGGGCATAAAGAAATTTGAATTTGTAATTAAAACCTTTTTTTGAAATTCCGGTTTGTATTGCTACGTCCCTGGTTGCCGCCACTGTTACTGCGGTTGCCGTTTCCTCCACGGTTATCGCGGCCGCCGGTATTTTGCTGCCTGTCCCGCTGGTTATAATTTTTACGGTATTGATTTCTTGCAGGGTAATCGTCAGAATCACTCCTGTTATCAACCCTGTGTTTCACAAAGGGCTTATTATTAAACTCAAGTTCGCCTTTTGTGATATTGCTTAGTTCATTCTGAATGCTGTCGTCGTGCATAAGCTCCTTGTGCCAGTTGCTGTATGTCAGCTTCATATAATAGGCAATCGCATTCGCGAAACCTTGTTTTTTTTCCGGATTTTCTTCTTTTAATGCCTTGTCAATAACCACTTCAATGTTTTTCCCGAGATGGTTGAACTTCGGGTAACGCTTCGGATAAGGCAGTGTTTTTGGTTTAGCCTTTAAAGTTTCCCGTGTGGGGATCGGGTAGGGACTGTCCACATCAAGTTTAAAATCGCTTATCAAAAAAAGATGATCCCACAACTTATGCCTGAAATCTTCTACGTTTTTTAGGTGAGGGTTTAAAAAGCCCATGAGTTCAATAACCGCATATGCATTTTTCTGCCTTTCCGCACGGTCTTCAATTGTGAGAAGATGTTTTACCATTTTCTGAATATGCCGGCCATATTCCTTCATTACCAACTGGCTTCTCGTAGTGTTGTATTCCATATATATATCAGCAAAAGTAACTTAAAATTGGAGGAAACAAGCTGTAAACGGCTACCGGGCTGCATTTATTTTACGCATCTTCCTGTTAAAATAAAATCCGGCCAGCAGGGCTCCGGCAGAGTCAGCTGCCCAATCCCATAAATCAAAGCTTCGCCCTTTCACTACAGCATCCTGTAAAAATTCTGTAGCGAGCCCCCACGCACTGGTTAAAATAACGATGAGTGCCACCATTTTGCCGGCATTTTTTGCCCGGGCCGAGGTTTGGAGCATCGGTTTCATAAACAGATACGCAAGCATTCCAAACAATGCGGCATGCACCCACTTATCAAACTGGATCTTTTTTAACCAATTATCCGTTTTGGGAAATTCACTGCCCGGTATGGCCAGCAACAACATCACGAAAAAAAACCAGGCAATGCCTGGCAGATATTTTTTCATTCCCGGTATCTTTTATTAGCCAACAAGATCCTGATAAGCTTTTGCATCCATAAGCCCATCATAATCGGAAGGATTATTCACCGTCATCTTCACCATCCAGCCCTGCCCGTATGGGTCGCTGTTTACCAGTTCCGGGTTAGCTTCCAGCGCGGGATTTACTTCATTGATGGTTCCGCCAAGCGGCAAGAAAAGGTCGCTCACGGTTTTAACGGCTTCCACTGTGCCGAAAACTTCTTCTGCGTTAAAAGATTTTCCCTTCGCGTTAATATCAACAAACACGATATCGCCCAATTCTTTTTGCGCAAAATCAGTGATTCCGATGGTGGCCACATTTCCTTCAAGAGAAACCCATTCGTGGTCTTTTGTGTAGCGAAGATTTTCAGGATAATTCATGAAATGATTTTTAAGCTTTGAGTTTGCAATTTAGGGAAAAGCGGGTGTTATTTGACCGGTTCCATTTTCATGCTGATGTCTTTTAAAGGCCGGTCTCTTGGATCACGCTGCGCCATTATTATTTTGTCTATTACCTCCATACCGCTTTCCACCTCGCCAAACACGGTATAATTCATATCGAGCATTGGCGTGCCACCGATCGTTTTGTAAATATTCCGTTGCTCAGGCGTATATTTTATCCCGAGCCGTGCTTCCATCATATCGAGTTCTGCATCAGAAATAATTTTTCCCTGCACAAGATAGAATTGGCACGCGCTGCTCGCTTTTTCGGGATTATTGTCCCGCGCTGCAGCAAGCGCACCTTTCTTGTGAACGAGTGCCGGGTTAAATTCAGCCGGAATGCGCTGCATATCTCCGCCGCCCATTCCTAACATGGCGCCGGGTTGCGCGTTTTTACTTTGCGGGTCGCCACCCTGTATCATAAAGTTGGGGATGATGCGATGAAAGAGAAGACTGTCGTAAAAGCCCTGCTCAACCAGCTTCATGAAATTGTTGCTGTGCAACGGAGTTTCTTTGTACAGGCGAAGCACCACAATTCCCGAATCGGTTGTTAGTTTAACCCGCATGTCTTTATCAGTAGCGGGAGAGGCAGCTGTATGATGTTGCGCTGAGGCAAAAAAGGCGGACACGCAAAACAATGCGCCGAGTGCGATCGATCTCATAATTAAATAAATTCCTGTGATTGAAAATAAAGTAAGATATGGTCTTTTAAAAAATTCTCCTGTTCAAATAAATTAAAAGGCGGAAGTGGTTTTGCGAGCGAAAAATGCGGCCAGCCTTCATCATCATCCCCATTATATATATAATAGCCGCTTTGGCCCAAAACCGTGCATACGGCAATGTGCATCAGGTCCTGCTTCTGCTCTTTTGAAAATTCCTGCGGCCCCTGCCCCAGTTCCTGAACGCCGATCAGCAGTAAAACCCCGTTCATATCGGGTTTGATCCCAAACTTTTCCTTAAGCTTTATCCGAAGTTTTAGCCATCGCACCTGTAGGTCTTCCGCCGCGTGTTCCATGCCGCAAAATTAATGATTATGCGTTTGAGGAGTATATTTGCGCCCTTAATGATTTTCAAAAATTCAGCATGTTACAGGTTAGTTTTATAAGGCAGCAACCGGATTTTGTAAAAGAAAGGCTGGCATTCAGAAATTTTTCACGGCCTGAACTGGTTGATGAAATACTACGGATAGACGAAAACCTGAGGAAGAAAAAACTTTCTTCTGAAACCTTTCAGGCCTCCATCAACAGCATTTCAAAGGAGGTAGGCATGTTGATGGCAAAGGGAGATAAAGAGGTGGCTGAAAATAAAAAGGCGGAAGTTTCTTCGCTAAAAGACAAACTGGCTCTTGAGAAAGAGGAGGTGAATGAGCTGGAAGAATCCCTTCTGAATATTTTACTGCAACTTCCAAACATTCCCAATTCAAATGTTCCCGCAGGCAAAACGGCGGAAGACAATGAAGAAATTCAACGCGGGGGAATTATTCCTGAACTTTTCCCAAATGCCAAACCACATTGGGACCTGATCCGGGATTATGACCTTATCAATTTTGAAACAGGCGTGAAGCTTACCGGTAGCGGTTTTCCCGTTTATAAAGGAAAAGGAGCAAAACTGCAGCGCGCACTTATACAGTATTTCCTGGATTATAATGCAGAGGCGGGTTACACCGAATACATTCCGCCTTTGATGGTGAATGAAGACACTGCTTACGGCACGGGTCAATTGCCGGACAAGGAGGGGCAGATGTATCATATTACGGCAGACGGATTTTACATGATTCCCACTGCTGAAGTACCGGTAACAAATATATACCGTGGCGAAATTGTGAGGAACGAAGACCTTCCGGTGAAGATGACGGCATACACTCCATGCTTTCGAAGAGAGGCGGGAAGTTTTGGTGCAGACGTTCGCGGGTTGAACCGCGTTCACCAGTTCGACAAAGTGGAGATCATTCAACTTGTTGAGCCGTCAAAAAGTTATGAGGTGTTGGAAGAAATGGTGAATCATGTAGAGCGGCTGCTGCAATTTCTGGAACTGCCTTATCGCATACTCCGTTTATGCGGAGGAGATATGGGCTTTACATCAGCGCTTACTTATGATTTTGAAGTATACAGCGCTGCCCAGAAAAAGTGGCTGGAAGTGAGTTCTGTCAGCAACTTCGAAACTTTTCAAACCAACCGGATGAAGATCCGCTATAAAGATGAAACTGGAAAAACGCAACTCCTTCATTCGCTGAATGGTTCCTCACTCGCGCTTCCGCGGATCATGGCTGCACTGCTGGAAAATAATCAGCAGGAAAATTCTATAAAGTTGCCAAAGGTTCTTCACGGATATTTTGGTGCACCGGAGGTAAGAATTTAGTTTGTAGTTCCTGGTTCGTAGTTATTGTTTTCCGCGGAAAATGCTAATCTGTTACTACTTTAAAATCCCTGCACTTTGGCTATGGATGTCACAAAGTTCCACAGAGAAGAATAATAGGTCCACAAAGCGTTTCCGGCATTTTGAAAATTATACGCTCTCCGTATAACTCCGGGATCTCTTAGTGGAACTTCGTGGCCAGATCCTGATCCTTTTTCCTTTTTTTATCAGGGATTAAATTTCTTTTAACTTAATTAATCTCACCTTTATTGCCATGACCAATCGCAGAAAGAACCAGCATTTATTATGGCGTGCAGGCTTCGGGCCCATTGCTGAGAATTCCGCACAGCTGGATGATACAGACACCCGCGAGTTGTGGAAGCTGTTGGTGAGCACCTCAGAAAAAATGCCGGATAAAATAGAAGTTGCAGAAAATCTTATCGACGGCTTTTTCAAAGGTGTTTCTGATGTGGTTGCGATAAAGAAAATTGAAAGGGAGCAGAAAGCGGCTATTTCGCAAAAGGCGATAGAAATGAGAAAACGTTCAGGGGCGGATCTAAAAAGCCTGAACAATATCTGGCTTGGTAAAATGATAAACAGTAAGGCGCAGCTCCGTGAAAAGATGAGCCTCTTTTGGCATGGCCACTTTGCATGCCGCGTGATCAACGGTTACTTTCAGCAGGAACTTTTACATGATATTCGGTCTTATTCGCTTGGAAGTTTTCGGGACTTGTTGCGCGCAGTGAGTAAGAGCCCCGCCATGGTGCAATACCTTAACAACCTGCAAAACCGTAAACAGCATCCCAATGAAAATTTTGCCCGCGAAGTGATGGAGTTGTTTACGCTGGGCCGTGGAAATTATACGGAGGAAGATGTGAAGGAAGCTGCGCGCGCGTTTACGGGCTGGTCTATTGATATAAGGAGCGAGTTTGCTATTAAACCCTCACTTCATGATGATGGTGTAAAAACATTTATGGGAAAGACCGGCAGATTTGACGGTGATGATATTCTGGATATAATTCTTGAACAAAAACAAACGGCAAAATTTATCACCTCGAAAGTTTACCGCTTTTTTGTAAACGAGAAAATTGATGATGGCCATGTACAATGGCTGGCTGAAAGATTTTACCAGGGTGGATATAACATCCTGAGCTTGATGAACGACATTTTTCTGTCTGATTGGTTTTATAACAAGGAGAACGTTGGAACAAGGGTTAAGGGACCCGTAGAATATCTCGCGGGCATCAGGCGCTTCCTTCCAATGGAACTGGAGAACGAAAACATCCAATTGCTTTATCAAAAAATACTTGGCCAGGTGCTGTTTTATCCGCCAAACGTGGCCGGCTGGGCGGGCGGAAAAAACTGGATCGACAGCAGCACATTGATGGTGCGGCTCCAGATACCGCGAATTCTTGCTGTTAACGATGACATAAGCCTGACTGCAAAATCAGATGATGATGTAGAAATGGGGAAAGGGGATGAGGCGATGAAAGGCAAAATGAAAAGTGCCGCCTTTATCTCGCGTGCAGGTTCGGCAGATATTAACTGGGAACCTGTGATCAGGATATTTGAATCAACCTTACGGGAAGGGTTACACGAAAAAATAGTTTCATGCCTGCTTCAAACGGAAAGCCGAATAGATGGTAATTTACTGGCCTCCTATTCTGACCGCACGGGAAGAGAGGCTTTTATAAAAAGCCAGGTGATCCAGCTAATGAGTACGCCGGAATACCAGCTGGCATAATGAATACTTCAAAGATGACCTCATGCTTATAAAACGCCGCACATTTTTACAAACAGGATCACTGGCCACGGCATCGCTCATGCTGCCGAAATTTTTGAAGGCTTTTGAGCAAAGAGCTCTTGTGCCGGCCGGTAATAAAGCATTGGTAGTAATTCAGTTTAGCGGCGGTAATGACGGGCTGAATACAGTGATACCGGTCACCAATGATATCTATTACAGCAACCGTCCGAAAATTGGAATCACCAAAGAAAAGGCTCACGTTCTTGAAACCGATTTCGCACTTCACCCGGAGCTTACTCACCTGAAAGCCTTATACGAAGAAGGAAACCTTTCTATTTTGAACAGTGTAGGTTACCCGAACCCCGATCGTTCCCATTTCAGAAGTATGGACATATGGCAAAGTGCAAGCGATGCGAAAGAATATTTAAGTACAGGTTGGCTGGGCCGATACCTTGACGCACAATGCAAAGGATGCGATAAACCAACCCAGGCTCTTGAAATTGACGATGTGCTAAGCCTTGCATTAAAAGGTGAAGAACAAAAAGGTTTGGCTTTTAAAAATGCGGGAAAACTGTTTTCATCGAGTTCGGAAAAGTTTTTTAAAGATATCAGCAACAAACACGCGCCTGCAGAAGAAACGGTTGATTACTTGTATAAAACCATGAGTGCCACACTTAGCAGCGCCGAATACATTTACAGGCAAAGTATGCTGCACCCAAGCGGCTCGCTTTATCCTTCAACGAAAACTGGCAAGAGCCTTAAAACTATTGCATCGCTTATTCTGTCCGATATCAATACAAGAGTGTACTATCTTTCCATCGGAAGTTTTGATACACATACAAACCAGGAAAATCAACAGAACAGGCTGTTTAAAGAACTTAACGCAGCTCTCGAGGTTTTTACCAATGATCTCAAAAAACACAACCGCTTTGATGATGTTTTGATAATGACCTTTTCTGAATTTGGAAGAAGAGTGAAACAAAATGCAAGCAATGGAACCGACCATGGTACGGCAAACAGCATGTTTTTTATGGGAGGTGGTTTAAAAAGAAAGGGCTTGCTGAACGAACTTCCCAACCTCGCCGATCTTGCGGGTGGAGATCTGAAACACCATGTAGATTTTAAAAGCGTGTATGCCACGGTGTTAAAAAAATGGCTTGATGCTGATGACCGCTTGATTTTGGGAAAGCAATACGATCTTCTGGATTTTGTCTAGTTTACCATTATCCAATTTTCATAAAAGTTTGCAATAGTCGATCCGGCGTTTTACTTTGGTGAATGTAAGTTCCTTCATCAAAATAACAGCATGAGTAATTACCAACCGGTCAGCCTTTCAGAAAGATCATCTATACTCGATATTCTTCGCGGCATCGCCCTCCTCGGTATTTGTATTGCAAACTATCCCGTCCTTTCATTTTTTGTTTTTCAACCTGATTCGGTAAAGGCCCAACTTCCGGCAAACGGCTTCGATCACCAGATCGAGATCGTTCACGACATGTTTATCGAGGGCAAGTTCTACAGCCTTTTTTCGCTTTTATTTGGAATTGGTTTTTCGATCTTTTTGTTACGAGGCAAACGCGATGGAGAAAATAGCAAAGGCCTGCGTGTTTTTTACCGGCGGCTTTTTGTGCTGATGATATTCGGCCTCATGCACTTGTTGTTGTTATGGGAGGGAGACATTCTGATGCTATATGCCATTATGGGGATGTTGCTGCCCCTGTTCAGAAATGTTTCAGACAAAACCTTGTTGATCGCCTGGATAGCTCTTATCTTTTCGCCGCTATTGTTTGATATGGCAAAGGTTCTGTCTGACGGCAAATTGAACCTCGCCATCCCGGTTTATGATGCGGGTGAAAGCGTGGCAAAAACTTACGGAGTCACTGAGCAGAATTTTTTTAAATGGATACCCACGCACACTGAATATGCCGATGTGCTGAAGTACAATCAATCAGCCTTTTTTTTCCGCTGGGGTTATTTACTGGACGGCAACAGGTTGCCGAAAGTGCTGGGGATGTTTTTATTGGGCCTGTATGCCGGAAGAAAGTTGATGTATGCAAGGCTTGAAGAAAACAAGAGACTGCTGAAGAAAGTGCGTAACTACGGCTACCTGCTTGGTATACCTGCAAGCGTGATGATGGTGGTTTTTAGAAAGGACGATTATCGTTTACCGGAAGTGGGAGGGTTACTGGATACGCTCACCTATGCCCTGAGTGTGGTTCCCTTAAGCCTCGCCTATACCTGCACGATATGCATCTGGTACCTGAACTCCGGGAACCGAAAATGGCTGAACATTTTTATTGCCCCGGGCAGAATGGCTTTAACTAACTATATCGCACAAACGCTTTTTGCAGTAATGATCTTTTACGGTATTGGCTTCGGTTGGGGAGCGCGGGTTAGTGTGGCTACCTCTGTAGCGATAGCGGTGACCGTGTACATTGTATTGCTTCTACTCAGCCACCTGTGGTTAAGGTATTTCTATTACGGCCCGTTGGAATGGATTTGGCGCCAACTCACTTACGGCAAGTTTCTTCCGCTCCGCAAACGAATGGACCATCCAAAGAATTGAGCGATATAACCATTAAACAAATAAACCCTTTAACCTTTTAACCATCCAACTACTTAATTCCTTTTTCCTTCATGATGCGGTTCAGCCATTTCAGCATGGCGAACATGATAAATGTGGCAACCATCATCAACCCAAAATTCACCCAGAAGAAATTTGCCTTGTTTTCATAGCCATCCCAAAGTGAGGCAAGTACGCCGGAAAGTTTGTTTCCTATTGATGTGGAAAGGAACCAGCCGCCCATCATCAGGGCGGTTATTCTAACCGGGCTAAGTTTTGATACGAGTGAAAGGCCCATCGGGCTTAGAAGAAGTTCGCCGATGGTTATTACGCCATAGGTGGCCACGAGCCAGAGCGTGCTTGCTTTTTCTGCTCCATTGTTTGATACATATACCGCGAAAACCATAACCAATACCGAAAGCGCTGAAATCAATAGACCCAGTGCGATCTTGGTTGGAGTTGACGGCTCCTTGTTGCGTTTACGCATGTAAGCAAAGAATGCAACGATCAGTGGAGTGAGGGCTATCACCCAAAACGGATTGATACTTTGGCTAAGCGGCGTCGCCCATAAGGAGGCTGACTCCCCTTCTGCGGGCCTGTCTTCCGGCGCTACGTTTTTGAAGTAAGGGGGATAGTTCAATTCTTTTTGAACCACCCCGTCAACTTTTTGCAGGCGGAATTGTGAATCGTAAACTTCAACACTGTCTTTCTTATAAGGTACCTGCTCGGCGAGATACAATCCGTTGAACACATCGCCGGCTACTCCCGATACCTGGCGATCGGTATAGCTTTCGGCCCAAATGGTTAATGCAGTTCCGTTTTGCTTGAACACGGCCCAGAACATGATCACTGCGGCAAAGATGGCAAGAAGTGCGGCGATTGGCCTTTTATCCTGCTTATCTGCACGAAAATAAAGTGACGCATAGAAGTAAATAACGGGAATACATGCAAAGATGAAGGCATCATTACTGTCTGAGCCGAAGATAGATCCCGGTATAAGCCAGCCGAGAATACCTGCGATAACAGAGGGAAGCAGGATCGTCATCACAATTCGCAAAAAGGGCATGTCTTCCTTCGTCATTTCTTTCTTTACATCAGCTTCCCTGTAATGGCGTGTGCCCGCGAGAAAAATTATTACGCCAATGAACATGCCGATGCCTGCTGCAACAAAAGCGTATTTATATCCCCATAGAATAATGATCGCGGCGCTGAAAAAATTACAAACGAATGCGCCGATGTTGATTCCCATGTAGAAGATGTTGTAACCTTCATCTTTACGGTGCTGGTATTGTGGTGTTGAATACAGGTTGCCAAGGAGGGTGGAGATATTTGGTTTAAAGAAACCATTTCCAAGAATTACAAGCGTCATGGATACATACAACATGGGAAGGCTGTGAACAGCCATCAGGCAATAACCTATTCCCATCATCAAACCACCGGCAATGATTGATTTTCGATACCCGAAATACCTGTCGGCCAGAAGTCCGCCGATAAAGGGAGTAAGAAAAACCAGGGCGATAAATGTTCCGTACAGATCAGAGGCCTCGGTGTTCGTCATGGCAAAACCCTGCTCCACATGTTTCAGGTAAAGCAGAAAAATTCCGATCATCAGGTAGTAACCGAATCTTTCCCACATTTCTGAAAAGAATAGAAAGGGAAGGGCCCTGGGATGTTTACGTGTTTGATCTGTATTGTTCATTTTTATAAAACGGTTTATTAAAAAAATGGCAACGTTTCCGTTGCCACGAATAATTTATAAAATTAATTACCTGAGTCCGTGCATCATCTTCAGCAATTTTTTGCTTATCAGGAAAAGCACTATTGATGCAACTCCGGCAAAAACGACGAAGATTAAGAAGAATGAATAAAGGCTGTCGATCTGTATACCGAAAAGGCTTGTAACCTTTCCATCTTCCGGAAATAATTTACTCAGCATTCCGGCAAAATCATTAGCCATGGCGTTTGCGAGAAACCATACACCCATCAGCAAAGAGGCAAGACGAACTGGTGCGAGGCGTGCCACCATGGATAGTCCTATGGGAGATAAACAAAGTTCACCCCAGGTATGCACTATGTACATTCCTATCAGCCAGAACATTGAAATTTTTGTTGTTGCATCAACGCCTTTTACGCCCATTGCGATGATCAGGAAGCCGAGTGAAAGTAAAAACAGACCAAGGGCCTGCTTCACGGGAGAAGCGGGTTCACGGTCCTTCTTTCCGAGTGAGGTCCAGATGCTGGCAAACAAAGGCGCGAATAAAATGATGGCAAGCGGGTTGATTGATTGGAACCAGCTTGCAGGCATTTCCCATCCGAAAATGAACCTGTCGGTATTTTTATCGGCGAAGATGGTGAGTGAAGCTCCCGCCTGTTCAAAGGCGCTCCAGAAGAAGATCACGAAGAAGGCTGCGATATAAATAACAATAACCCTGTCGCGCTCAATTTTAGTGAGGTTGGGGTCTGAAATGATAAATCCTGCCGCGGCGATAGAAGTAGAAAAAACAAGAGTGCTAATCCAGTTAAAGCCAACCACGAACATAAACAATAACCACAAGCCTGCATAAATAACCGCCCACAATCCGATTCGTTGCGGGGTAAATTCTGCTTTCTTGGCCACAGGTGTTTCTACCGCTTCAGTTGCAGTAACATCAACCACCGTTTCTTTAGCTGTTGGCGTTACGCCTATCGGTTCTCCCGCAGCGGTTACGATGTATTTGTTTTTCAGCATCTGAAACATGATGATCCCGAACACCATACCAACGCCGGCAGCGAAGAAGCCCCATTTGTAATCAACTTTTTCGGCGAGAGCTCCGCAGATCAGTGGCGAAAAGAATGCGCCGAGATTAATGCCCATATAGAAAATGGAAAAGGCCGCATCAACTCTTTTGTCTCCTTTGGCATAGAGCTGATTTACCATTGTGGAGATATTTGGTTTAAACAGGCCATTCCCTAAAACCAACGCTACAAGCCCTATCACAAAAAATGTAAGGGCCATTTGCATATTTGTTTTTACAAGGCTTGCGCAGAAGAAGAGAGTAAACTGGCCGATCGCCATTAACACACCGCCCCAGAAAATTGATTTGCGGTTGCCCCAATACCTGTCTGCAATGAAGCCACCTATTAATGGAGTGAGATAAACAACGGCTGTGAAGTTTCCATAAATACCTGATGCGAGTTCGGTATCAAACATGAGCATTTTCGTCATGAACAGAACCAGGATCGCGCGCATTCCATAGTAACTGAATCGCTCCCACATTTCCGTAAAGAATAAAACGTACAGTCCTTTGGGGTGACCGGTTCCGGGTGTTTTCTCAGCCATATATTATTTTTTTGCAGTTAGTTTTAAAAATATTCCCGAAAAATAAGCAAAATACAAATATGGAGGCGGGATCATTATTTTTATGGTAACCGTTGTACACATTAAACACGTTCCGTATCGTTCATCTGATTATTTTCGCCCAGCATTTACCAATATTCAAAAAAGACTCATGAACATACTGCTGGTAGGTGGAGGCGGGCGCGAACATACAATGGCATGGAAACTCAAACAAAGTGATTTGTGCAGCGAGTTGTTCATTGTGCCGGGCAATGCAGGAACTGCTTCCCTGGGAACCAATCTCCCTTTTAATATTACAGATTTTGAATCTATTTCAAAGGCCGCATTAGAGAATGATGTGCAAATGGTGATCGTTGGCCCTGAAGAACCGCTTGTAAATGGAATTGCAGACTATTTCTCCACTCAAGCCCACCTGAAAGGTATCGCGGTTATCGGTCCATCGAAGGAGGCATCGCAACTGGAAGGAAGCAAGGCTTTTGCAAAATCTTTTATGGAGCGGCATGCGGTGCCCACTGCTTCCTACAAAGAGTTCACCTCGAAAACATTTGACGAAGGTTGTGATTACATCAGGCAACAACCCTTGCCGGTGGTACTAAAGGCAGACGGTCTCGCTGCAGGAAAGGGTGTGCTGATCTGCAACAGCCATATGGAAGCCCTGGCAGAATTTGAACACATGGTACTACATTCAAAATTCGGGAAGGCTGGTGAAAAGGTAGTTGTAGAAGCGTTTTTAGAGGGTATTGAAATGAGTGTTTTTGTATTGACAGACGGACAGGATTACGTTTTGTTGCCCGAAGCAAAAGACTATAAGAGAGTGGGTGTTGGAGATACGGGATTGAATACCGGCGGCATGGGTGCCGTGAGCCCGGTGCCTTTATTTACGGCGGAGTTGAAAAAGATGGTTATTGAAACGATCATAGAACCCACTATTCGCGGGCTACAGAAAGAAAATTTCAATTATACGGGATTCATATTTTTTGGATTGATGGTGAAGGATGGCCTTCCGAAAGTGATCGAATACAATTGCCGCATGGGCGATCCTGAAACGGAAGTGGTTCTGCCAAGGATGAAAAATGACCTGGTTGAACTTTTACTTGCCGCAGCAAAAGGAAAACTATCCGGAATTAAAGTTGAAACCACCGGCCAATGTGCCGCCACTGTGGTTGGTGTGAGCGGAGGTTATCCGGGCACATACGAGAAAGATATTCCGATTGAAGGATTAAATGATCCGCTGCCCGGCGGTTCCATTCTGTTTCATTCCGGTACCCGAATTTCGGATGGGAAAGTGTTGACAAACGGCGGGCGTGTTCTTGCCATGACCTCATTCGGAGATAATATCACCGAAGCAGTTGAACAATCGGTTTACGCACTCGAACAATTGCATTTTGAAGGCATGTATTTCAGGCCGGATATCGGCTTTGAATTTCGGGAAGAGAATGCTACTAACGGTAAGGCATAAACTACGTTTTTGATTTTTTTTAACAAAGTATCAACAACTAAATAAATTAGCAATCCTTGCAGCCACAGCATCCATGCGGGATGCGGCTTTTACATACATTCTGCGCAACCCGATAATTAGGCGCGCGAACATTGCAAAATCAAATATTTTACAGCAACTTTGCAGGCATTCAGTTCAACCGCAAGGAAGCTCCAACACGCTATGGGAATCTTTAATTTTTTAACGCAGGAAATTGCCATGGATCTCGGTACGGCAAACACCCTAATCATTCATAATGATGAAGTGGTGGTGAACGAACCGTCTATCGTGGCCTTAGACAGAAACAACCCGAAAAACCTCCTCGCCGTTGGTAAGAAGGCCTTGATGATGCATGAAAAAACCCATGAGAGCATCCGGACAGTTCGTCCGCTTCGGGATGGGGTGATTGCAGATTTTAATGCTGCCGAACTGATGATAAGGGAAATGATCAAAATGATCTTTCCAAAAAAGCCACTTTTTGCACCGAGCTGGAGAATGATGATCTGCATACCTAGCAGCATCACAGAGGTGGAGAAGCGTGCGGTAAGAGATAGTGCGGAACAGGCCGGCGCAAAGGAAGTTTACCTTATTCATGAACCTATGGCCGCGGCGCTGGGTATTGGTATAGATGTAGAAGAACCCGTGGGAAATATGATCATCGATATTGGCGGCGGAACCACCGGTATCACGGTTATCGCCCTTGCTGGCATCGTTTGCGATCAAAGCATCCGCATAGCCGGTGATGAATTTACGGCTGACATCATGGAAGCCCTTCGCCGTTATCATTCTCTGCTTATTGGTGAGCGCACTGCCGAGCAAATAAAAATTCAGGTGGGTGCGGCCTTAAAAGACCTGGACAATCCGCCGGATGATATCCCTGTGAACGGTCGCGACCTGGTAACCGGTATTCCGAAACAGGTAATGGTAAGTTACCAGGAAGTTGCCGAGGCGCTTGATAAGAGTATTTTTAAAATTGAAGAAGCGATTTTGAAAGCGCTGGAAACTACGCCACCCGAACTCGCCGCAGATATTTACCGCCGCGGACTGTACATCACCGGAGGTGGCGCCTTGCTTCGCGGGCTTGACAAACGCCTTACCGCAAAGATCAAGCTGCCCGTTCACGTGGCAGACGACCCGCTGAAAAGCGTGGTGCGCGGAACCGGTATTGCTTTGAAGAACTACGACAGGTATCCTTTCGTAATGAGGTAGCCGTTTTTTGTGATGCATAAAAATCCTTCCTTAGTTGCGCAATATTTTCCTTTTCATCCGCCGCTACTTCAACTTCCTCCTGTTTGTGGTTCTGCAGGTGATCTGCCTTTACTTTATTGTGCAATACAGTAAATATCATGAAGCCGCCTTTGGCGAAACGGCCAATCAAATTACCGGGAAGATAAATAAGCGGTATAATAATATTGAGTATTACTTTCACCTTAAGCGCACCAACGATTCATTACTACTGGCTAATGAAAGGCTTTACAACAAGCTGAAAGAAAATTACGATCTTCCTGATTCCGTACGCAGAGACGTGATTGACTCCATTCGGGTTGATTCAATTTATCCTTTCCGGCGCCTGAATTTTCGTACTGCAAAAGTGGTGGCTAACTCAGTCCGCCTTCCAAACAATTTTCTTATTCTTTCCAAAGGCCGAAGCGATGGATTTCAGAAGGGTATGGGCGTGATCAGCGAAACAGGCTCGGTTGTAGGGATCATTACCGATGTAAGCGATGATTTTTCTGTGGTGATGAGTTTGCTTCACAAAGACAGTAAGATCAGCGGAAAACTTTTGAGGACGGGGGAAACAGGCACGGTAAGCTGGGACGGAGAAACACCAAACATTGCCCAGTTTACAGGCGTGCCCAAGAGTGTGAAGATCAGAAAGGGCGATAGCATTATCACGAGTGGCTTCAGTACTACTTTTCCGAAAGGAATGCTTTTGGGAAGGGTTGAGTCGGCCACGATAGAAAGCGGATCGGGTTATTTAAAGATCAGGTTACGCACCGGAACAGATTTTAATCAAATTCAATTCGGATACGTGATCGAGAATTTTAATGCGGATGCAATAAACAAATTATTAGACAAAGCGCTTAAACAACCATAGATGCCATTGGTGCTCAAGAATTTTTTACGGTTCTCACTTTTTATTCTGATGCAGGTTTTTGTGTTGGATAATGTGAACCTGCACCAAATGGTAACGCCGTATCTCTACTTCCTTTTTCTGCTCTGGCTTCCGTTCAACATCAACCGTTCGGTTCTGATGCTTATCGGTTTTGCAGTTGGTTTTACGCTGGATAGTTTTCGCAACCAGCCCGGGTTTCATGCATCCGCATGCGTGCTGATCACTTACATCAGGCCCTTTATAGTAAACTTACTGATACCGCAGGAAGGCGCGGAAACAAACTACCAGGCACCATCCATACAAAGTTTAGGAGGCCTGCTGCCGTATATGGTTTTTGCCGGCGTACTTACCTTTCTTCATAATGCCTGCGTATTTTTTTTGGAGGCATGGCAGTTCGGGAACATCTGGTATTTTCTTATCAAGACTTTATTATCTACGGCTATCACTTTAATCTTAATTTTGGTTACTGAACTCATCTTTCCCAGAAAGCAAAGATTCAGAACAAACACCATTTAAGCCATCCAAAATATCCGATCTCTGTGCCTGCTTTCAACCAGTCGAGAAAAAATGTCATACGCTTAATCTTCATTTTTACCGTACTGGTAATTATCATCCGGCTTTTCGCTCTGCAGGTTGTTTCTTCCAAATACAAAGTGCTTGCGGATGACCAGGGAACTTTCAGAAAAGTAGTATATCCTGATCGGGGGCTTGTGTTTGACCGTAAGGGAAAAGTGATTCTTCAGAACACTATTATTTATGATCTGATGGTGGTTCCGTCTAAAATACGGGGAACCGATACCACCCTGTTATGTAACATACTGGGCATTGATACTGCAGAATTCAGAAAGCGGATTATCACCGCCATCATTAAAAACCGAAGCTACCGCCCTTCAGTTTTTGAATCTTTGTTAAGTGAAGAGAAGATGGCGAAGATCAATGAAAACATGTACAAGTTTGCGCCCGGTTATTATCTGCAGGAAAGGCCGGTGCGTGATTATCCATATGATGCCGGCGGAAATATTCTCGGCTATCTGAGTGAAGTGGATACAAATTTTCTGAAGAAGAGGCCAGGAGAAGGCTATGTGTCCGGCGACTATGCAGGTAAAACAGGGTTGGAGATCTCCTATGAAAAAGTGCTGATGGGCCAGCGCGGTATTGAATATCTCAAACGCGACAATAAGAACAGGATAACCGGCAGGCTGGAAAATGGAATGTATGATACCCTTGCGGTGGCGGGAAGCGATCTGTATACCAGTCTTGATATTGAATTGCAGGAACTCGGTGAAAAGCTGATGGAGAACAAGGTGGGCGCTATCGTGGCGATTGATCCGCAAACCGGCGGCATACTGGCCATGGTTAGTAGTCCTACCTATAAGCCGCGGCTACTAACGGGTTCAGAAAGAAAGAAGCATTATGTGGAATTACTTCTCGATCCGCGCATTCCTTTTTTGAATCGTACTATCGGGGCCTATTATGCGCCGGGCTCCACTTTCAAAACATTGCAGGGTCTTGTGGGGCTTGCAGAAGGTGTGGTAACGCCGTCCACCACATTTAGTTGCAACGGAGCTTTTTACGGGTGCGGCAGACCCATGCGCTGCCTGGACCCCGGTGTCTGGGCGTTAAAAGGTGCAATCACACATTCCTGCAATACCTATTTCGCTCATGTTATGCAACGCGTGATAAACAATCCCATTTATCCGGATATAGACAGCAGTCTTAATCACTGGGCCAAATACATGAACGCGTTCGGACTGGGTAAGAAATTAGGGGTTGACCTTCCTTCTGAAAAGGCAGGGAGAATTCCCACTCCCGCTACTTACAATAAAATTTATGGAGACGGCCGTTGGAATTTTTGCACTTTCCGCTCTGTAAGCATTGGCCAGGGCGAGGTGGAAACAACTCCTTTGCAGGTGGCAAATGAAATGGCCTACCTCGCAAACAAGGGTTGGTACATCACTCCGCATGTGGTTGATTCAATTGAGGGTGGAGACAAATTCGGCTTGCTTGCAAACTTCAAAGAGAAACACACGGCGGTAAATATTTCCGACAGTATTTTCGAAGCAGTGCACGACGGAATGCAGGGCGTGATGGAAAGCGGAACCGGGCGGCGTGCAAAAGTGCCGGGCATTGAAGTGTGCGGTAAAACAGGAACCGTTGAAAATTCATACCGTGGCGTGAAACAGAAAGACCATGCCTTCTTTTCCGCATTTGCTCCCCGCCGAAATCCGCGTATAGCCATAGCCGTTATATGTGAGAACGCCGGTTTCGGAGCTACATCAGCCGCCCCGATAGCCAGCCTTATGATTGAGAAATATCTTAAAGACAGTATTGAAGGAAAGGAAAGAAAAGACCTGGTGGAAAAAATAAGCAGCATGAACCTTATTCCGCCGCGGTTGGTCCAGGC
>JAFAGR010000047.1 GCA_023422565.1 Bacteroidota bacterium
GAAGATGGCGGCGTAACATGGTATGCGGATGCGGACAGCGATGGATTCGGTGATGCAACAGTTACCACCATAAATTGTACGCAACCTGTCGGCTACGTGAACAACGATGGTGATTGCGATGATGCAGACAACACCGTTTATCCTAACGCGCCTGAATTGTGCGATGGAAAAGACAATGATTGCGATGGAAACGTAGATGATGGGGCAGGCACAACTGTTTACTACCAGGATCTTGACGCTGATGGATATGGTAATGATGCTGTTAGCCTTACAGGTTGTAACATTCCTGCAGGTTATGTTGAAACCGGCGGAGATTGCAATGATAACAATAACACGGTTTATCCCGGCGCTCCTGAACTGTGCGATGGTATTGATAATGATTGTGACGGTCAGGTTGACGGCCCTCCAACATTACCCGTAATAACAGGGCTGAAAAATATGTGTCCGTTTGCGGGCACCGGCGAACAAGTGATGTTCACTGCAGTGAGCAATGGAGCTGGAATTTTCAACTGGACGGTTCCTCCCACATTGAACATTGTTTCCGGGCAGGGAACCGACACTCTTATCGTGACCATTCTGCCCGGTTTTGCGGCATCGGGCAACAAGCAGGTAAGATTGATCACCACCAACAACTGCGGAGTAAGTGATATGGCCATTCACTATCTCCTTGCCCAGGCACCGGTGACGCCATCTCCAATATCCGGACCTGTGAATACATGTATGTACATCAGCACATCAACGGCCGCTACATACTTTATTTCACCTGTAGTTGGTGCCAGTTCTTATAATTGGACGGTTCCTGCAGGAGCAACCGCAACACATCCAAACGGTCCGGGTGTGAACGACACCATAATATCGGTGACGTTCAGCGCAGGTTTCAGCGGCGGTGAAATTTCGGTAACCTCACAAAACAATTGCGGCATAAGTAACAACTCCCGCAAGCTTATCGTAGACGGTGCGGGTGAACTACCAACTACGCCCGGCCTGGTAAGCGGTCCCACAGATGCATGTATGCTTATGCTCCTGGCATCAAACCCGTCAGGAACGGAAGCCACGTACAGTATAGCATCGGTGCCCAATGCCCTTAGTTACAATTGGATTGTACCTGCCGGGGCAAACATTACTTCGCATCCTTCAGGAACAGGTGAGAATGATACCATAATCACAGTGCAGTTCAATTCAACATTCAGCGGCGGGGCAATACAGGTTTCTGCAAATGGCTATTGCGGCACGGGCGCGGAAAGGATGTTGAACATAACTGCACGCTTGCAGCCGGGCACTCCGGGCGCAATCAGCGTAACACAATTGCAGAATTGCCCTGACAGGATTTACCGTTACAGTTCTTCGGCTTATAATGCTGTAAGCTACCAGTGGACAGTTCCTGCAGGCGGCACCATCACCAGCGGCGATGGAACGAATACCATCGAGGTTAGTTATCATCCCTTAGCCGTTACCGGCAGTGTAACGGTAACACCATCTAATGGATGCGCGGTGGGCAAAACCCGTTCCCTCAAAATAACTCTTGAAGAATGTGCTCCGCCAATGATGTTTACCGCAGTTAAACCGGTCGATAGCAAAATGCTCATTGTTACTGCCTATCCCAATCCTTCCACTAACGCTTTCCGCATAAGCGTGAAGTCTGAAACATCGCAACCCTTGAAAATGCAACTATATGATCTGCGGGGGCAGCCTTTGTTTGAAAAGAATTCAGACAAAGCCGGTACTGTCATCTTCGGAGAAGATCTGAAAGCAGGTGTCTACTTTCTTCGCGTCACAAACGGAAGCCAGGCAGAAACTCTTAAACTGATCAAGTTGAAGTAAAAAGGATCTCGCTAATCCTTTCAGGCCGCAGAAAATTCTGCGGCCTTTTTTTTAAAATGAAGGTGAATTTATTTTCGGATGACGCACTTATTATCTATCTTGACGAACCGAACCCTCCCGGATAAACTTTCGCTCCTCCTCTGCACTAAAAGATGAAACAATTTGCAATGGTATCTCCATCTGCATATTGTATTGCATTCCCATTTTCAATAAACTAGAAAACATGAAAAAAAGTTTCCGCGGAAATCATTTTACGGCTCAAACTTTTGGAACAGCAAAAATGATGTTCCTTCTACTTTCTCTTACCTTTTTCTCCCTGCACATGCAGGCCCAGGATGAAAAACCTACACGAACGGGAAAGATCAATATTCCCGCAGATTATCAGCCCCGGGAGATTGCAAATATTTTTTCAAGAGGCGCAGTTACCTATGCCGATATGCAGGAACGCGCCAGGCATTTTAAATATATTCCGGGGGAAGTAGTGATAGCTGTTGAGCTCGATATGCACAAAAGTTCTGTACGGAGCAAATTCAAAGATCTGTTATGGCAGAAAGAATTTGGGGGCCTCCAGGTGACTGCGGAAAAAATGATCCTTGCCCATGAATTGCGTCCCGGGCGGACTATTGTGGTGGCCATATTTAGACTTGCTGCCGCAACTGATGTTTTTCAAACGATCAAAAAACTTGAAAGCAGGCAAAATGTTTTGTGGAGTTCGCCAAACTTTTATGTGGAAGGCGATCCGCGCGAATATACGCCAAATGATACGCGATATGCTGAACAGTACCATCATCCGCTGATGAAGAACAACCTGGCATGGGATATTACCAAGGGAAGCGCAAATGTGGTGGTGGCCGTTACCGACGATGGAGTTGAAACCACGCATGCTGACCTGTCGGCCAACATTTGGACGAACACGGGCGAAATAGCAGGTGATGGAATTGACAATGATAACAACGGTTACATAGATGACGTAAAAGGTTGGGACTTTGATAACAACAATAATAATCCCGACCCTAATGTAAGCAGTGATGATCATGGCACGCACGTATCGGGCATAGTTGCCGCTCGAATGGATAATTCGACCGGCGTTTCCGGGGTAGCCGGATTGTCTAAAGTGATGGCGCTCCAGTTTTATGGAACCGGCGGCTCTTCATGGACGGCCGCTCTTGTGGCCGAAAGCTTTGCCTATGCAGTAGATAATGGCGCAAAGATTCTTAATACCAGTTACAACATTGACGGCTTTTCAACTGACCCCGTGTTTATTGCCGGAGCGCAATACGTTTTAGACAATGGCGTCCTTTATTTTAATTCTGCCGGAAATAACAATGAATTGAATCCGCCAAGGCAGGTGATCACACAGTCACTTTTAGTGGCCAATACAACGCAAACGGATACACGAAGTACTTCCAGTAACTATGGTAACGGGGTTGATATTTCAGCGCCGGGCACAAGTATTTTGTCAACCGTTACCGGTGGCGCTTATGCAAGTTTCAGCGGAACAAGTATGGCAACTCCCGCTGCGGCAGGGGCTGCGGCCCTTATCTGGTCTGCCTTTCCGGCCCTTACGCATTACCAGGTTGCAGCACTTCTGCTGGCCACCGCAGATGATATAACTACCCAGAATCCTACCATCCCCGGCCTCCTCGGATCAGGGAGAGTGAATTCTTTTGCTGCACTCACCACAAACCTTAGTGCACCAAAAGTCAAAACCATTACAGGCCTTCCTGCAAACGGTGGAGGTTCAACATCGCCGGTATCTAGTTTCACTGTAGCCTACACGCAGGTAATGGATGCGATATCGGTTAATAATTTAAATAATATTGAACTTCGCAGCGCGGGAGCTAACAACATTTTCGGGGACGGGGATGATGTGCTTTACCCGCTTTCCGCATCTGCACCATACCGTATCGGAACAAATTTTCTCACTTACTCTGTTACAGGGGCAATGCCTTGTAACAATTACAGGCTTACGATCTTTTCAAACGGATTAAAAAATCCGTTCGGAACTGCTCTTGATGGTGATGGCAACGGATTTGGAGGTGATAATTATGTACACAACTTTGCAATTTCACAAGGATATTTTGTAGATGGAGATAATGATGGTTATGGAACTGGCAATGCAATTTTCGGACTGGGGTGCCAGCTTCCTTCCGGATACGCCCAGGTTTCCGGCGATTGTAACGATGCAGACGAGAATATTAACCCGGGAATGACTGATATATGCAATGGCCTGGATGACAACTGCGACGGCTTTGTTGACCAAAGCCTTGTTGGAGGCCCGTCAACCACTTTCTCCAACACCACACCGATAATTATCCCAACAACAGCAGGCACCGGATCCGTTTACCCTTCCGTGATTGCAGTAAGCGGCATCTCAGCTCCGGTGTACGATGTGACCGTTAAGTTTAAGAAACTAAACCATACCTGGACCAATGACCTGGACATTCTCCTGGTTGGCCCGGGTGGAGAAAAATTCATTCTCTTTTCTGATGTTGGCGCCTCAGCGCCCGACCCGGTTAATGCCGACATTACTCTAACTGATACTTCTTCAATTCTGTTAAGCGGTTCATCAGTTATCACTACCGGCATATACAAGCCTTCCAACGTTGGCGCCGCCGATGCTTTCGCCGCACCCGCTCCTGCTGCTCCATATAACTCTGCTGCACCCGGAGGCGCGGCTACTTTTGCAAGCGTATTCCGCGGTATAAACGCTAATGGAAACTGGAGCCTCTTTGTTGTAGATGATGCAAATTCAGATGGCGGAAACATCAATGAGGGCTGGGAACTTACTATCTCCACTTTATCTTCTGCCTGCCAGTCTCTGCCGGCACCGGAAGTTTCTGTAACGCAACCCACCTGTACAACGGGGGGTAGCATCATCATCACCTCACCCGTGGCGGTCGGAAATACTTACAGCATAGGTGGCGCATATCAGCAAAGCCCTGTATTTACTGCACTTAACAACGGTGTGTACTCTGTAACCGTTAAAGACGGTTTGAATAATACCTCACCCGCAACCGTGATAGTGTTAACAACTACCGGTGGTAACACCTGGTATTTGGATAATGATAACGACGGATTCGGTAACGCTTCAATATCAACAGTAAGCTGTACGCAGCCTAACGGTTACGTGACAAACAGTTTGGATTGCGATGATGGCGACAACTCTGTTTACCCGGGAGCGCCTGAACTATGCGATGGCAAAGACAACGATTGTGATGGAAACGTAGACGAGGATGGCGGCGCAACATGGTACCTTGATAATGACAATGACGGGTTCGGTAGCGCTTCCACATCAACTGTAAGCTGTACGCAGCCTAACGGATACGTAACAAACAGTTTGGATTGCGATGATGGCGACAACTCTGTTTACCCCAATGCGCCTGAACTATGCGATGGTAAAGACAATGATTGCGATGGGAACGTAGACGAAGATGGCGGCGCAACATGGTACCTCGATAATGACAATGATGGATTCGGTAACGTTTCAATTTCAACAGTAAACTGTACGCAACCTACCGGTTACGTGTCAAACAGTTTGGATTGCGATGATGCAGACAATTCGGTTTACCCCAATGCGCCTGAGCTGTGCGATGGCAAAGACAACGATTGCGACGGAAACGTAGATGAAGACGGCGGCGCAACATGGTACCTCGATAATGACAATGATGGATTTGGCGATCCTGGCTCTGCGATCATCAGTTGTTCAAAACCTGATGGATATGTAACGAACAGCACTGACTGCAACGACAGCGACGATAGCGTTTACCCGAACGCCCCTGAATTGTGCGATGGAAAAGACAATGATTGCGATGGAACTATTGACGATGGAGCCGGCACCACGGTGTATTACGAAGATCTGGACAATGACGGATTTGGAAATAGTGCCGTATCACTTACGGGTTGTAATATTCCTGCAGGGTATGTATCCACACCGGGCGATTGCAACGATAACAACAATACGATCTATCCCGGCGCACCAGAGTTGTGTGATGGCTTAGACAATGATTGTGATGGAAACACTGACGGTCCGCCCACCTTGCCCGTGGTAACGGGTATTAAAAACGTCTGCGAATTTGAAGGCACCGGTCAGCAGCTCACCTTTGTGGCAAATAGTTCGGGTGCAAATCTGTTCACATGGACGGTTCCTTCCACCGTGAACATAGTTTCGGGCCAAGGCAATGACACACTTATAGTTACCATTCTTCCCGGCTTTGCAGCCTTGCCTTACAAACAATTAAGAGTGGTTGCATCAAATGATTGCGGAAGCAGCGCAATGTATATCCACTATCTCGCAGCCCAAGCTCCAAGCAGCATCGGGCAAATATCAGGGCCCACGCAGGTTTGTTCACTGGTGGGCACTCCGGCCACAGCAACCTATTCAATAGATCCTGTGGTTGGTGCTAACGGCTACGCGTGGACGATCCCTGCCGGTTCAACCCTTGTTCAGGATAACGGCACGAGCATAGAGGTCTCCTTTAGCGCCGGCTTTAGCGGCGGCGAAATTAGCGTGAATGCCTTTAACCAATGCGGCCAGACACCAAGACCGCGAAGGCTGTTATTAACCGCGTCCGGAATAGTGGTAAGCCAGCCCGGTCCTATTAGCGGTAACACTAACGGTTGCATGCTCATTCCCACACAATACAACCCCGTTGGCGTAGAAACAACTTATTCTATATCACCTGTGGCCGGTGCGATCGGGTATGATTGGAGTGTTCCATCGGGTGCAACGATAACTTCCCATCCCGGCGGAACCGGCGTAAATGATACCGCTATCACAGTTCAATTCAGTCCAACTTTTGCCGGCGGGCAAATTACCGTAGCCTCATTGGGAAACTGCAGCCAAAGTAGCCCGAGGGCGCTTACCATCAGCACTTCAATGAACCCCGGCTCACCACGTGCCATTGTGGTTACGGTGTTAAGTGAATGCCCTTCCAGACTCTATCGCTATAGCACATCGGCATACAATACCAGTTATTTCAACTGGTCAGTACCCGCCGGTGGAACAATAGTTTCCGGCCAGGGCTCACCGACCATTGAGGTGAGTTATAACGTGGCCCCTGTTTCAGGATTTGTAAGTGTTACAGTTGTAAACGGCTGCGCAACAGGTGGTACAAGATCAGTGCGTGCCGAGCTTACCAACTGCGCTCCGCCGCCTCCTTTCATAACCGCAAACCGTGATGAAAATTTTGATGTGACGGTTTATCCCAATCCCACTTCAGGCGCATTTAAAATTTCAACTAACGGCAAGGCGCAAACGCCAATTTCAATTACATTCTACGATCTTCTTGGTAAACCGCTGATGACCAGGAAAGTAATTTCAGGCGAAACGCTTGTGCCGGATCCCGGAATGAAAACAGGTGTTTACTTCCTGCTTGCCGAACAAGATGGCAGGAAGAAGATAATCCGGCTGGTGAAGCAGTAGGAGATGTGAGGATCTGCAAATTTGCAGATATGAAGATCGAATTTGCGTGGATGCTGCTCGTAATTCAGCCCACATTTGCCAACCATATGCAAAAAAGAGAGCCGCAAAAAAATGCGGCTCTCTTTTTTATTTCCTGTATGAAAGTATTATCCCAATGCCACTCTTTTGAACTCGGTAATTTTCAGGTCAGCGTTTATACCTTTCAGGTAATCTGCCACTGATTTGCTGTTATCTTTCACGAAAGCCTGTGCGAGCAAAGTATTTTCTTTAAAGAACTTATTTACTTTACCCATAGCGATCTTTTCGGCCATGTCTGCCGGCTTGCCTTCTGCTTTAATTTGCTCGATGGCGATATCTTTTTCACGCGCGATCATCTCAGGAGAGATGGCGCTTTCATCAATTGCAAGAGGATTCATCGCCGCAATTTGCATAGCCACATCTTTTCCGGCTTCTGCATTTTCTGATGTTAATCCAACCAATACACCCATACGGTTTGCGCCATGAATATAGCTGGCCACGTAAGGAGCTTCTACTCTTTCAAAACGTGAGATACCGATCTTTTCCCCGATGGAGGCAAGTTTATCGTTGATCATATCAACCACCTTTGCACCGTTGATAGAAACATCATTAAGTTCTTCTGCAGATTTTACGTTGTTCTCAATTGCTGCATTAGCGATGCTTTCAGCAAAGGCAACGAAGTCTGCATTTTTACTCACGAAATCTGTTTCGCAACTGATGCAAAGAACGATACCGGTTTTATTGTCTGCAGTTGTTTTTGCAAGAACAACGCCTTCTTTCGCTTCACGGTCGCTGCGTTTTGCTGCAACTTTCTGGCCTTGTTTGCGTAACCAGTCGATCGCTGCTTCAAAATCGCCATTGCTTTCGGTCAGGGCTTTACGGCAATCGAGCATTCCTGCTCCTGTTGCCTGGCGTAATTTATTTATATCTGCTGCTGTTATAGTTGCTGTGCTCATTTCAATTCTGTTTAATATTAATAAATATGCATTGCTGCATAGTGGTATTCCGATGCAGTGAGTGATCCGCCGTGGCGGACAAGCGCCACGCTAATGGTGAATTCACTCTGCCGGCTCACCAAAATTATCTTCCTCCACCTGCAGGGCGACGACCACCGGGGCCTGCGCTCGCTACACGGCGTTTTGCCGGTGCGCCTGTTCCGCGGCCCGGACCCGCTCCACGCCTAGCGCGATCTTCACCACCATCAGCTCTAGATTCAAAGCGCGCCGCTTTAGCTTCAGCGCTTTCTTCGGAATCAGCTTGCTCATCATCATCCTTATCAGCCTGGCGCTCCTGCAAACCTTCAGCAATAGCGGCAGCAATATAGTTTACCACGATAGCGATAGATTTGGTAGCATCATCGTTTGAGGGGATCGCGAAATCAACTTTGTTAGGATCGCAGTTGGTGTCCACCATTCCAAATGTGGTGATGTTGAGGCGTTTGGCTTCAGACAAAGCGATGTGCTCGTGCCCGATATCCACCATGAACAAAGCTGCAGGCACACGGCTGATCTGGGAGATACCGCCGAGTACTTTTTCCATTTTGTCTTTATCGCGCGTTAACGTAAGACGTTCTTTTTTTGTAAGGCTTTCCGCGCTTCCGTCGTTCAGCATTTTTTCAATGCTCTGCATCTTCTTCACGCTCTTACGAACGGTGTTGAAGTTGGTAAGCATGCCACCCAGCCAGCGCTCGGTAACAAAGGGCATGTTCACCCTTTTCGCCGCTTCCTGCACGATCTCTTTCGCCTGCTTTTTTGTAGCCACGAACATGATCTTTTTACCGCTGCGAGCAATGGCTTTTAAAGCCGCTGCAGTTTCCTGCATGCCTTCAACGGTTTTGTTGAGGTCGATGATATGGATACCCTTCTTCTCAGCAAAGATGTAAGGAAGCATTTTCGGGTTCCATTTCTTCTTCAGGTGACCGAAGTGAACACCGGCTTCGAGAAGTTGTTGTTGTAAGGAAGTGTTATTTTCCATTTTTTATTTTTGATTTCGCTCCCGGCTTTCGTTTATGCTAAACCGTTAGCATGATTTTTTACAAATGTTGTCGAACAGATATCCGAACATGCGGATAAAAAAGCTGATATTAACGCTTAGAGAACTGGAAGCTTTTCCTTGCTTTCTTCTGGCCCGGCTTCTTACGTTCAACCGCGCGTGGATCACGCTTTAACAATCCCGCAGCTTTCAAAGCAGGGCGGTAATCAGCGCTTATTTCCAACAGTGCGCGTGAAATTCCAAGCCTTGTTGCTTCTGCCTGTCCCTTAACGCCGCCACCGGTTGCATTGATAACGATATCAAACTTATCAGCTGATTCAATTGTTTTTAAAGGAGCTTCAACCTGGTTTTGCAGGTACACCAGCGGAAAGTAAGTTTTGTAATCTTTTCCGTTAACGGTGATGTTGCCCGAACCTTTTGAAATGAAAACACGTGTTACCGCTTCTTTTCTACGGCCAACTGCATTTTTTTGCTTTTCCATTTATTAGTATTTGTGCCGCCGGTTGTGCCTTTGGCTCAGTTTAATTATTTGTTTTGATTGAATGAAAGTTCTGAAGGCCTTTGCGCACCATGCGGATGCTCTGCACCTGCGTAAACGAAAAGTTTCTTGTACATCTTACGGCCAAGGCGATTCTTTGGAAGCATTCCTTTTACCGCTCTTTCGATCACCACTTCGGGGCGGCGATTAAGCAGGTTTTTTGCAGATTCACCTTTCTGACCACCGGGATAACCGCTGTAAGTCAGGTATTCTTTTTCTTCCATTTTGTTACCGGTAAATTTTACTTTATCGGCATTAATAACAATCACGAAATCCCCGCAATCAACGTGGGGCGTGTAGTAGGCTTTGTTCTTTCCGCGAAGAACTGAAGCGATTTTGGCACACATACGACCAACGGTTTGATTAGCACCGTCAACCACGTACCAGTTACGTGTAACGGTAGCCTCGTTCGCATGTTTTGTTGTGAAATGCAATTTGCTCATTATAAATTCTTTTGCTGCTTTACACAGCGGTTAAAAATTACCCGCGCTATCCCGCAGGGCACCCTTTTAAATCGGGAGCGCAAAGGTAAGGATACCAAACAGTGTGAAAGATAAAAAGATAGCTCTTTTTTTTAAAGCACTTCGGCAAAGAGCTGATAATCAATAAAAATTTTGTCCAAATAAAAACATCGTGAGGCCTGACCTTTGTTTAAACCGGAAAATATACCCTGAAAACCGTGCCCTCGCCCACAATTGAAGTTGCACTTATGTGTCCCTCATGTATCTGCATTATTTTCGAGCATAGGGCGAGGCCGATCCCGGAGCCCTGGTATTTTGAAGAATTATTTAGGCGCTTAAATATCTTAAATATGTCTTCTGCAAATCTTTCTTCGAAACCTATCCCCTTGTCTTTTATATAAAATATATGGAAGTTTCCCCCCGGCGCGGCTTCATGGGAGCCTATTCCTTCGTAACCGATCTCCACCGAAGCCGGCTCACCCTCCTTTCTGAACTTAACGGCATTGCCCACAAGGTTTATCCATAGCTGCCGTATTAGCACATCGGTTCCGTTTATTTCGGGCAAAGGAGAAGCAATGGAAAAGATCACAGTTCCTTCAGAGATTTCATCCGCATATTCTTTTTGCACTTCAGTTAAACATTCGTTCATGTCTACCCGTGAAAACGTGCGGCTTTCATTGTTCAATTTTCCCAGCGTGGTAAGGTCGTTGATCAACTGGCTCATTCTGCCGGCGGCAGCGTTTACCCGTTCCAGTGAGTAAAGCGTATTATCACTAAGTGATTGTTCCTTTTCGATGACCCGTGAAGTGAACAACTGGATCTTTCGCAGAGGCTCTTTGAGGTCGTGTGTGCCGATCCAGTTTATATTTTCCAATTCAAGGTTCGTGCGGCGGAGTTTTTCCGAAAGATCGCGCTGCACTTTTTCTTCCGCGGTGATCATCACAAGCGACAGGTGCCGCTGCAGCGAATTGGCAAATGTGTTTGCAGAAGTAAGTTCCGCTGCCCGCCATTCCCTCGCCTTACATTGAATCACCTGCTTCCATTGTTCAAATGATTTCCTGGGGTGAAGGCCGTTCTGGTCTTTTATGATCGCCTTTTCGGGGTCACCTCCCCACTTCACTTCCTCTAAGGTTTCCTGGTTGAACCAAATTATTGAGGCACGGGGATAAATGCTCAACTCATGAAACAGTATTCCCGAGGCTACACCGCAATAAGCTTTTGCCTCCGGAAAAACAGAGGAAAGATGATGGGTGTAAAAACTTCCCTGCTTATTATTTTGAATCAACCAGTTTTCAAGTTCGCGGATCTGATCTTCTGCAGGAACCTTGCCCTGGGTGAAGATCTCGCTTTCCATAATGATAGCCACCCCGGTGGCATGGCAAAGCTGAAGTAGTTGAGGCTGGGTTGCGATAAATGCGATGGACCCCGGTGTTGGCTCCGGCTTTAGCTCACTCATAGCGTCCAACGCCTGGCTCATTTCCCGGCTTATTGAAAACTCCTCCACCTGCTGGCGCACTTCAATTTGCGAGGTGATAAAATTCCCCTGCAATTGCGCCAGCACCCTTGTATTATGATCAATGTATTTTTCTGAATAGTGATGGCATGCAATAAGGCCCCACAACTTATCCTTATGCATTAGCGAAATAGTGAGGGTTGCTGCAACGCCCATGTTCAGAAGATACTGCACATGAATGGGCGACACGCTTCGCAATACCGAAAAACTGAGATCGAGCGAACTGTTGTCGGCATCTGCATTCGTTAAGAGCGGCACCGGCGTGTATGCTACATTCGGAATTATTCTAAGCAGGTTGGTTTCATAAAGCTTCCTGGCCTGCACGGGGATGTCGGTTGCCGGATACCGGAGCCCGAAGAAACCCTCGAGGTCGTCACGTTTCGCTTCTGCAAAAACTTCTCCTGTATAATCTTTATCAAACCGGTAGATCATCACCCTGTCGTAGCCCGTGAGCGCACGAATTTCGTCCGCCACTCTTGCGCACAGCTGCTGGAGGTTCATGCTGCCTTCCATGTAATTAATGAAACGGAGAGTCTGATCAAACACAAGGTCAGCCGCATCATCCGCCGGTTGAAAAGCAGGTTCAAATTCAAGTAACAAATAACCGCTGCTGCTGTTGTTCACCAGGCATGAAAAATCACGGTTAGCGATGGTAAGCCTGGTCGGTTTGTAAATTGTTTTGGATTGACTCAGGTTTCGGGCTTTATTCACTTTCTCTACTCCTTTCCCGCCTATTAAATTTGAAACCGGTTTCCCCAAAATTTCTGCAGGAGCCATACCTGTGAACGAGAACACATTATCACTGCAAAACGCCACCTCGTCTTGCTTGTTTACGGCAATCAAACATCCATGCGGCTGAATGGAACCCGGAATATGGATAGGTTCCTCATCGCAGTTTTGAAGGTCAACAATTTTCCTGTTTACAATATTTCTGGGGGAAGGCATGATCAGGCATTAAAGTTCAGGTAAATAGCTTCAAACGCTTTAGTGGCGCCGGCAATAACTTCCTCTTCCTTATTGTTTTCGATGCTGTACGCGGAAAGGAACTGCAGAAAACCTTTCCACATCGAACCCGTTTCAGCACCATAGCCTTCCAAAAACCTCGTGCCATTTTGCTGAAGTTGCGGCAGGCGGCCATTAAGGAATTTTAGAATCATTCTGCCGCCAAGTGTAGAGCCTTCAACTACATACAGCCAGCCAATTCTTTCAGCAAGCGTTGGCAGGCTAATATTCGTGTAGGCGTTATAGTTAGTAAGAGGCGGCGCTCCCAATACGGTCAGATCTTCATTAATCCACGCAAGTTTAACTCTTGAAAAAACTTCGGGATAAACTTCTGCCACTCCCGGAAAGATCTCCTTCTCAGTAAAGTAAGTCAGCTCGCGCATTGCGGAGAGATACTCCTCATATTCTTTCAACGTAACATGATCCGACATAAGATTC
>JAFAGR010000092.1 GCA_023422565.1 Bacteroidota bacterium
CATACTTCCCCCAGGTTACCGCGAACGTGCCCCCGCCTTTTTCAATCCTGTGTATCTTTTCCATTTAACAGCCCAACGATTTCATAAACTCATACATGCCGATCTTCTTATAGTTCTTCCAGTTTTCCCGGACATTCTGCTCATACATTTCTGTGAGCTTATCCCAGTTGTCCACCAGCTTCTCCCAACCTGGAGAGACGGGTTTCATCTTGTGTAACTGATCTTTCCATTGCGGTACAGCCTCCAATAATTTGTAGCACCGTTTGAAATCGTCCGGATCAGATGGGGGCCACTCATTACCTCTCGTAAAGTCGCGACCATCCAGATGTTTGAACATCGTTAACGAGCTTATACCACGTTCACCATAAATAAGCCACCAATCGGCGCACTCCCTTTCGGTTTTACCGTTGGTGTCAAGGATTGGCTCAGTCCAGGTTTTTGGGCAGTCGCTGTGCAGAGATTCAAATTGCTCCATTTTCCTAGCGCCGACTGATACTGCTATCGGCAATTGGAGGTTAAATGATCCGCCGCAATTGAAGCAGAACAGCTGTCCGTTTCGAAACCCCGTATGTTCGTTTTTTTTTCCTTTGCTCATTCCTTCTTTTTTTTAATGGGTAATGCTGTTATCAGTGCTGGTGGATCATTGCTTTTCACTACCCGGACCTGTTTTCCTTTAATTTTCATAAACCCTGAAACCCTCCCGCTGCGCTGCCTCTTCGCTTTTCTTATCCGAAAATTCCTGGAGAGCACCACATAATCTTCGAATACAATCAGCACCCCATACCTCTCCAGAAGCCGCATTGCGAAATGACGGAACAGGACGGAGTATAAATTCTTCTGCTTCCGGGTGAGCTCATCTGATGGTTTACTTTCCGACACACTCTCCACTTTTGTATAGCTGACTGCCATTTAACTTTGACGAACTTGTTTAAGCTCCTTAGCCACACACGCTTCGAAATTTTCCTTGGAAGCGACTTCCACCTTTTCGATTAATTCCTCCAGCGTTTCAGCGTATACGTGTGCGACTCGGGAGATTGATCTTGATACGCGCCAGCTAGTCGGCTTATTCTTCTTGAACTTAAAACCGCTGCATTCCGGCAGGTGGATTTCAGCCAATAGGCCGAATTTGTTATTGGCAACGATTAATGAAGTGAGGCTATCACGATCCCTACATTCCTCAATAAAATCGTTGTCATCGAAAATGTCCGGGAAGCACTTTTTTAGATCATCATTCTCCATTTCCTCTACCATCTCGAGTAAATCAGAATTTTCTAATGATCCCGCTATCCAAAAAAGTTTATCTATTGTCGCGCTGTTTGCGCTTTCAAATCGTTCACACGCTTGTAAGTTTGTCATCGTATGTTTTTAAAATGGTAAATCGTCGCTTGGCTCCTCAAACAACTCCTTATTCTGAGTTTTTGCTTTCGAAAAATCGAATCCTTTTCCCTCAGCAGGTGCTAGCTTTATGAATGATGGCGACCGTTCCTCCATGCTCACAAACTTTTGGATCTTTCCTATAAACTCAGCATCGAAAGTCATTAGGGATCCGTTGCGCTGTTTCGCGATCTTGAAATACCGGCGATTGATCAGCTCCGGATCCTTTTCCTTTTCTTCGTCCGTCGGTTGCCAAAGTAATCCCACCACATCCGCATCCATTTCGAGAGACCCAGACTCACGCAGATCGCTCAACTGCGGCTTACTTGTTGCTCGCTTCTCCACTTCCCGTGACAGCTGGGCAAGTGCAATGATGGGTATCTGCAATTCCAGACACAATTCCTTAACGCCGCGCGAAATGCTGCTAATTTCCTGCTCCCGTGTTTGCCGGATACTAGGGTCTCCTTTCATCAGTTGGATGTAATCAAGGATAATCAATCCGAGATTGTCTTTGCGTTTGTGACGACGGGCTTGACTCTTCAGCTGTCCGATGGTGATCCCCGGAACTTCGCTGATCTTGATAGGTAACCTGGACATGAATTCCATTTGCCGACGAACAGCTTCCTTTTCGGCCGGGTTTAACTTCCCGTCCTGTAAACTCCGGAATAGCACTTCTGTTTCGAAGGCAAGAGTTCTCTCCATCAGCGGCTCCACTTTCATTTCCATGGACCATATGGCCACAGCAACTCCCTTTTTTGCCGCGTTGATAGCAAGGGTTAAGGCGAGCGCTGTTTTTCCAACAGAGGGCCTTGCAGCTATGATGATAAAGTCTCCAGGTTGCCATCCGCGGGTACAGGTGTCCAACCCTCTAAAACCCGTTGGCACACCGGTAACGACACCTTCCAATTTTGCCCGCTCCTCCATTTTCTGAGCTGTCCGCATCAAGGCGGTTTCCATGTCAATCATCTCGCCGGCCACGTTATTGATACTGATCTCCGTCACTTTTTTTTCCAACGCATCCAGCGCTTCAAGTGGGTCTTGTTGCGGGTCAAAAGCTTCGTTTACCGTTTCCATACACACCTCAATCATCCTGCGCGCGATAAATTTCTCACGGACCAGCAGCGCATGTTGAATAATCCCTTCCGGCGAAGCGGCGTTATTTGACAATTGCATGATGCTATACGCCCACTCTTTTAAGCCCGATGGCCCTCCTTTTTTCAATTCCTCCAGCAGAAGGATCTCATCCACCTGCAAGCCTGCCATACGCATTCTGACAATGGCTCGGTAAACCTCCTGGTGCATATCGATGTAAAACATTTCAGGCGTCAGCTGGTCACTCACATTCTCAAAAGCACGATTATTCCTGATCAGCGTGCCCAAGATTACACGTTCTGCATCCGGTGCCTGCGGAGGCACTTTTCCAAGACGCTGATCAATTTTCGGAGCCTGTTGCGGCCAATTCCGTGTTTTCTTTTCCATTCTGGTATTCTGGTCGATTTAAAGCTTCATGAAGCAATTGATGTTGGTACCGTTCCACGGCCGTTAACTCGCTGGAAGATGTGCGGGCCGGTTGCATGGCCTTTTTTGGGCTGTTGTCATAGTTTCCCTCCAGTATCTTCAAAAAATTTCCACCGTTTTTTATGATCCAGTCAAACCCAAACCATTTTTCTGACATTAGAAAATCAGAGTCCTTTGCTTTCCGCAAAATTTCAGGAAGGTTAAAGTCTGGATCGTTTATTCGGGTTCGTAATTGGCGTTTTCGACTATCAGTAAGCTTTTGAATGCTTGGCTTCCCTTTTTCCTTGGCGAAAAGATTCCAGAAGTCAACGTAAGGTTCTAGATCTTTCGGTTTGGTTATAAGCAATTCGTACAACTGCTTTTTGTCAGGCTTCTTATTTTCTAAAGGATCATCTTGCGGTGTTGCGCCAGCAACATCACCATCGGAAGATGGACTTTCTTCTTTCTTATTCTTATTCTTATTCTTATTCTTATTCTTATTCTTTTCTTGTCCAACTAAGTTTGGAGAAGTATCTATACTGTATACATACTGTATCAACACTCTATCCTTTACTTTCTTCAACTCCGCATCCACACACGATTTCACCGTTACGCTTGCGCTTGAATTGTACTTATTCCAATTTTTTAACGCTATTTCATTTGTGGAAGCAGAAAATCGAATTTTATCTGATTTTTGGAAGAATTGTAACTGATTTATCACCTCTTCTTGGGCTATACCCGTATCATATGCGATCTGTCTGGGAGTAATTTCATAGATGCCGCACTGGGTTGTTCTCGCATTTGTTAATAAGTACAAAAACAAGAATTTTTGCATTGGGAGGAGAGATTCGACGAAACTGTCATTCCAAAAGGTTACATGCACTTTCCTAAACGTTGCCATGTTCCCTCCTTATTCTTTTGATTTTACCCAACTTCTTTTTACTCAACTTCAGATGTTCACTGGAGATTCTTAACAAGGGCAGGAGATCTTCATTCCATAAGACCAATAGTCCCACTTTCTGGCACTCCTTCTTCCATCCGGCGATACATTCTTCTCCTACGTTTTTTGTACGCAATGGAAACAGCTCCTTTAACAGAATATCCGTCCGCGCCTCATACACACCATTGTCATCAACGACAGACAACAGTCGGCGGAAAAAGATTTCCGCTCCGGGACTTAACTGATTAATTTTTTCGCAGGTCAGGATATTGTCCTTCAAAACTCTATCAGGCATAAATTTTCTTTGGCAGTTAAAAAATCTTTCTTAAGGATACGGTCAAAAAAAAGCCTGCTCTCGGCATTACCGAGGGCAGGTCAAGGACATTATGCGGCTATTTGCGGAGAGGCGATTTGTTTCGAGTCTTTTTCAGCCTTAGAAACTCCAGCATTTTCCTTTTTTACTGCTAAAGTTTCTACCGCCGGCGACTCAACGAATTCTGTAAATACCTGTTCCTCCAGTTCCTTAATCTCATCTACTATTTTATCCGCATCATAATGTCTCGCATACTCCTGCAACTTTTCTACATCTGAAAATTCAAAGGCAGCTTTTTTAAGATGGTGCTGAATAGCTTCATTTGACAATTCTTCTCTTACATCATTCCAATATGGTATCAACAGTGCATCAACGATTTGATCATCTGACTTGAGATCGTTAAACACTTTGCAGAGGCCGAACATCACGTTCAACACATCTTTTCGAATGTGTTCCTCGGGAATATTTTTCAAAAAAGAAGGGCTACTGGCGAGTGCCTTTGTTAGTTCAAAAATGATTGAATACACCATGTGTGGCTCACATCCAGTTTCATTTTTCTTGAACAAACCGCCAACCGATTCTATAAAAGTCTCCAGTAGAGAGGTTTTGTGTGGGGTGATATGGGTTGCTGTTTCATAGGCTCTTATGAGTTCAATAACAGTTCCGCGATTCTCGTCATTTATTGAAGGAAGTTTTGCGTATTGCATGATTGAAAAATTATGTAGGTTAAAGGATGAGAGTTATTAAAGAGAGTTTTTAAGTGCGTCATCGAGGGAAAGGCCTTCGATCAGGAACTTCAACATAAAATTGAAGTTCCTGTCGTCTGCATTGCTCACAACGAAGTCAGTGATAGACACATCGCGCCCGGGGTGGTAGAAGCCTTCCATGGTTTTAAGGAAGCCAAGGGCGAGAAGTTTGGAGACGCGGGAATTGATTACGCCAGCAGCAACGGTCCAGTCATGATTATAAACAGCCTGTGTGAGACCAGGAATCGCGTCAAGAATAAACATCGGAAAAGATGTGCTGACATTCTTTTCAGCGTTGCAATGATTGCGCAGGCTGACACTCCAATCCCTTTTTTCGTGGGAAATGCCAACATAGAGAATGTCTGTGACCTGATTTTTCTGCTGGTCGAATTTTACTTCGGCTGTGACTTCCGCCGGCCCGAAGTTTATCCTGTGCTCGAATTTGGAGCGAAGGATCATTTCATTTAAATTTGTGTTCATGTTATTCAAGTTTTACTCCTGAGGCCACAGTTACAGCTGTGGTCTCTTTGTTATTGTATTTGAAGATTTAATACCCAGTCTTACCATTCTGTCACGTTTCAACCTCACTTTCGAACCTGCCTTTTTTCCCTTGCGGGATGCTGAAGGTGATTCGGCCACCCCCAGCATTTGCCTTGTTTTATGACACTCTTCAAGGACGAGCAACGCCGTTACTTCCAATTTTTCTATTTGGCGTTCAAGCGGGCTCATCTGTTAATTTTGTTTGAATTGTTTGCATTTCTAACAGTTCGTCCGTATTTTGGATGCCCTTTACCTCCGCCACCGCTCGTAAAACAGCAACCTGAGTAAACCTAGCATCGTTGTCACGGATTAGTTTGGCCATAGATAGTGGTGACACTTTAATCAATTCAGCTACCTTTCCAAATAGCGCCGGGTTGGTCCTGATTTCATCCAAAGCATCCTGATTTAACCGAATTTCCATTATCTTATTTTTTGAGTTATTTTGCACCATTAATTTGTTGTGCAACATTGTGACACAAATATAGTCAACTATTTGACATTTGTCAATAGAGTGACAAAAAGTTATCCACATTTGGTTTATGGAAGAAGTAAATATTAAAGAAATGCGGGAGGCGGCGGGTTTAACCCAACATCAATTGGCAGCACGGACTGGTATTCCCCGAAGCCGAATAGCAATGTGGGAGATGCGTGGGAACATACCAAAGGCTGACGACTTCGAAAAGATAAAAGAAGTGTTGGGTGCGGGGTTTGTTGAATCCACTCCTAAAATTGTGAACCTCAACCGAGGCCCTTTTAAAAATTATGAATTCAAGTTATTGATAAGACCACTTCTTCTTAAGCAGCCTATTGCGGACCTTGCAAAATTGACAGGTTTTTCGAAAGCATATGTAAGTACGATTTACAATGACAAAGCCGAAGCGTCCCAGAATTTTTTGCGTGTGCTAAGAGAAGAATTGGAAGGTCTTAATCCAACTTATAAAGTTGACACACCTGAACAAAATGAACTCCTTCAGCCCGTGCAGTCTTTCAATAAAATCTCCATAAGGCAACCTAAAATTGAAAGCGCACCGTTTCTCGTTCCATTCCTTCCAGTAAAAGCGCAAGCAGGTTACGTGAAAGCCTACGACCAAGCAATTTATCTGGACACGCTTGAAAAGTTTTCAGTTCCCCCGGGTATCGATCACCGAGGTGCCGAATGGATGTACTTTGAAGTGGAAGGGGATAGTATGCTGGATACATTCGCCCCCGGAGATATTATATTCTGTTCGATGGTTCCCCAAGTTGATTGGAATGAGATCAGAAACTTTTACGTTTATGTGGTCATAACGGAAACTGAGGTCATGATAAAGCGGCTGTACAGAAAAGATGCTGAAAACTGGGTAATGATTTCAGATAATGAAGACCTTTACCCGCAGCAAATTTTGAAAGTGCGGGATGTGAAGCAGCTGTGGGTTTATAGAAGAACCTGGCACGTTCAAGCGAAGCCACCGAAAGTTTTTAAAATCAAAGTTTAGAAAATATGAACCTCGCAAAAATCTTTTCAACATTCCTAATGATCGCCTTTTTCGTCAGCTGTAGTGATCCGCAAAAGGAACTGGAAAATAAAATCACCGCCACATTAAATTCACACTTAGGTACAGATGTAAAGGTGATTTCCATCGATACAATCACTCAGCGCAAGGAGTATGATTTTCCCATCCAGTCCGCGAAAGATTCATTTATAAAATATGGCGATATGTTGAACCATAACTTAAAGCTCAGAACGGAATTGGTTCGCGAAAATTCAGGTAGAAACTCAAGTCTAGAGGAAATGTTTCAGAAAAGACGGATCACCGACAGTCTTGGAATATTATATCAAGTGGATAATGCTATTTATGATCATTATTCAAAACTTTCCGACGATCTAAAGATTGCTCAGAAAAATGCGGATGATAAGATCTTAAGGTATTATGGCGCCAGGGCTGTTGTTGGAAAAGACACAATTTATTATCCAATTACTCCTGACCTCAAAGTAAAAACGGTTGCAGAAATCAATAAGGAATACAACAATTCCTTTCAGTGATCAAGATGAAAAAGCACAGCATAGAAATCACGAAGCGGTTCTTGAAGGCGATGGATTTAATTCTCGCAGACAGGGGAATGAAGGCAGGGGAATTTGGCGAGGTAGTGGGAATGCCTGCATCCAACATTTCACGGCTGCGGGCAGGCGGCAGCAACTACGTTACCCTGGAAGCTGCCGCTATCATGTGCAAGTTGTACAAGATCTCACCATCGTGGTTAATACTTGGAGAGGGTGATATGAACCTAAGCGAACCCAGTGTTTTAAAGGATTTGATGTCGCGCGTGGCGAAACTTGAGAAGGTGGTAAAGGGTTAACACTTTGGGGTTAACACTTTTTTGAAGGTGCCGTTTTTTGATGTTTTTAGTTTTACGAAAGTCACAACCAGCAAGGGTTTCAGAAATTGTCGAATCCCGGAACGGTTCTCATAATCAGGTGGTCCCTGGTTCGAGCCCAGGTGGGCCCACACAGTAGCACAAAGGGTTCTATCAATTTAGGTAGAACCTTTTTTATTTGAAGTGCATTGGAAAGTGCATGATTTTATTCCTTCTTAGTTCATATTCAATCTTTTATCTACCTATTTGATATGATTGTGAAGGAATATGCCTGAAAGTTGATTGTAGGGCAGCTAATCACCTTGTAGATGGTTTGAATTGAGTTGCAAGTTCCCACTAGGTTTATATCTTTTCAAGCGTTCAAAGGCAGGATTAGATGATATTCTTTTTTCATCAGGTGATATTCTTTCTTTATCAGATGATATTCTTTTTGAATGTGTAGATGATAACCTGTCTTTCCAGTACCTTCTTATTGTTATGATTGAAAGACCTGTAGTTTCAGAAACCTTCTTTTGAGTAGGTTTTATTCCTTTTCCTTCTAGTTGGATGATAGCGGCCTTTATCTTTTCAATTGAATCTGTTTTCATTCTTTCTTTTCAATTTAAATGCAGCTTAGATGATAACCTAATCTGACATTATAGATAATTAACCAACAAAATATCAACGAGTTTGGTTCACAATTTTGGATTGGTATTTTTGTGAATATGAAGAAGTTCTTTAAATGGCTGATATTTATTTTTTGTGGGGGTCTGGCGTTATCAATATTGGCTAGCATCATTGAAAGGACTTATTTTGAAGACACTACTGTTCCATCTTTATTAAAGGGAATTGCTAGCATCATTACAATCATATGGTCTTTCCTTTCAGTTGAATTTCCTGCATGGTATTGCTTATTGATTATCGGATTAGTGGTATTTGCATGGGTATTAGATAGGCGCGGGTTTTTTAAACCTAAACCTAAGGCGATTCAAAAACCCGACTTTCACAAGTATACAGAAGATGTATTTGGTGTTGATGAAGATTCGTGGGTATGGTATTGGGTAGATGATGAGGTAGAAGGGTTGTCACCTGCCTGCCCAACTTGTGGAAGACCAGGAATGATTAATCATTTACACCCAGCTCAGATGTTGCAATCTATCAACACAGGAACGTATTTCGATTGTTCAAAATGTAGGCTTGAGGGAAAAAAGTCCGATTTTTATGTTAGTCAAAATTCTATGGACGTTAGGTTGGAAATTTACCGACGGGTTGATTCTGGCGAGTACAAAAAGGCAATCAAAAACTTCAAATAAACAGTGCTACCACATCAATACGAAAAGCTTAAAAAGGGTTTATTTGAGTGTGGACTAACAGAAGCAACCTATGATGAATACTACTCCATATGGATTGCTGAAAATGGTGATAGCGAACAATCAATCAAAGATTACCTATGGCACTGCTATAATCTTTTGTTGAAAGTTTATTCAAAGAAGGTTGATAACCCTGAGTTTATGTTTAGACAACAAAGGAAGGTCTATTGTGAAATGTTCCAATACCTATCATTTGAAGAAAAGAACAAAACTGTTGCACAAAAAGGAATCAATCATTGTGACCTTCAACTTGCAGCACTTTCAAGCCTTACGCTTGTTGCTGAAATAGTGACACCTAACTGCTGTACTGAATGTGAAAAAACAAACGGCATAAAATTTCCCTTAATCGAATTGTTGAATAAAAGTGTTCTGCCTCACAAGGGTTGTTCAAGGAAGGGTGGATGTATCTGTTGTTATGTTTTTACTCCACAAAGGGATAAAACGGGAAAACTGTTGTAAAAGTCTATTGCAAGACATAAACAACCACTTTCGCTGTCTTAATTTCAGGAATGAGTTCAACCGTAAACCGTTCATCAAAAAGACCATTAATAAGTTGTCCATACAATGAAGTTGAAACATTATACTTCAATGTTTTGAATGCACGTTCAACTTCTTGCCCATACTTTTCACACTCTTTATTCATAAAACAATAAGAAAGGTCAATGGAGTAGTGTTTTGGGATAGACTCAATCGCCTTAACGTCTTCTTCGGTTAGTTCCCTTTGAACTGGTTTGGGCTTGCTGTTGTAATAATTTTGGTGGATAGTTCCATAATTATTGAAACTCAAATTGCCTTCATTGATAATAGGTGGTGGAACTTTTTCTTCAACTGGTTTTTGCACTGGGCGTTTAGACTCTACTTTTTTAGGTGGCGGCTTCACGGAAGAATCAGAAGGTGCATTTATTACCTGCCCATTGTAAATGGTTTGGTTTCCGTTGTTGATGTTCACAGGGCTATTATGCAAGTCCCGTGTTTTGAAATTTTGATTTCCATCGTTTTTTGAACCTGTAAGTAAGGTGGGTAGGCAAGCTAGAAATCCCGCTATAAATACTCCTAAAATTGTGTAGCGACCAGTGATGTGTTCCTTTGTAAAAGTTCGTTTCATATGATATTATTTTAGAACTCAAAGATACTCTATCCTGCTAAAGACTTTAGCCAACCTTTCAACAGAATCCTTCCACAAAGTGTTGATAGAATGCACTTTTTTTTATCAAATAAATTGTTACAAAATTCATGCGGGCGGCTTCCGTTTCCTAACCACTCCAAACAACGCTGCCCCTATCGTGCAAACAGGGGTGATGAAGGATGAAACTCCTTCTTTCTGAACGTCTGTGCTAGTGTGATTGATTGAAAAAATGATTGCGGCAGTAATCAGACCGAGTCTTATGATAGGGCCTACTGCAAGATTAAAGTTCTTCCAAAATCGTTTCCAACTAAAGTCTTGTTGGTTCTTCTTATTTTTTTTATTCATTTTAAATACATTTTATAGAACCTAAGCCCTTCTTTTTTTCCTTCACATTCATTCGTTAAACAAATTCAACGAATGGGCTGGCCACTATAAAGCGTATTTATTACCCCAAATATACCAATTTTTTAGATTCGTAAAACGACAAAAAGCCACAAGGGTAATCTTGTGGCTCAAACCTTCTAAAAGGTTCTAAGAATTCTTATGATGAAAACATAGGTCAAGGGATGGACAGAAAGAAGGTCAAATCAACAGGCAGGCCGTTTCCTATATGGTTATACACTTCATTATTCGGCGCATTGCCAAATACATTTTCTTCCGGCACCCGCTGTACAAAGACGGATAAAGAATCCGCACCTTAATTAGTTGTAAATATTGAACAATATCAACCCAATAATTATCGCAACATAAAGGAGCATGCATATCCAAAAACTTTTGGATGGTTTCATGTCCTTGAAAAACAAAACACCAAGAATCAACAATACTAAGTAGTAAGCGATGGGGATTATATTGAAGTCAGCCAAATCCAGGTATCCTTTGGAAAATGGTTTGATCACAATCAAAAGAATGATCAGGATACCGATAATTTTCTTATTCATAAATTTTATTATTTACAATCATTAGTGTCCGGGGAAAATTTCGTCAAATATAAAATGGACGGTGACCTTTTTTTGCTACTGCTTATTGAATACAACGGTCTGAGAATTTCACACGAAGCCCTCTAAGAAATACATAAGATCGCAAAATTCAGTGTTTTTCTTCGTGCCTTATGTATTCTTAGGTATTCCTTTGTGTGAAACTTTACTTCGATCTCAGCGCAAGCCCCATTAGCTAGAAATTCCTTGCTAATCTAGCGCAGCAGATCGTTTGAGAGGATTTCAAACAGCTTTTACCGGACAGCAATGATTTACAATCGAACCTGCGGCTTCAATTTAAACTTTACTGCACCAGTTTTAATAAAAATTGCTCACTGCATCTCTCCACCCATCTTCTTCAACGTAGAATAAATTGAAAGAAGGATCTTATAACGCTTTCCATCCAGGTATTTCCTGCGCCGCCGCGATAAACCGATCGCTTCAGTGCAGAAGTGTAAATGTAATAGGCGCTGGAAGCATCTGCTTCATTATAAAAACATTCTTTCCAATACCGTGGCACTATTTCGTAATCATGAACACCGATAGCATTTTGATAAATCTGAACAGGGCCCTGCGAAAAACCAAAATCGAAAACTTCCTGTTTGCGATCTATTCCGGCTTTCAATATCAGGGCAACATGCTTGCAGTAACCGGCAACTCTTTCCGTTAACTGCCGGTAGCTTTCTTTTCCTTCAGGTTTAATGCGCCAGTTGTTGTTTGCGGAATGAAAAGGATCATCATTCATCAACTTTAAACCGGGAGCTTCTTTTATATAATGGGTTTCAGAATTATTCTTAATAATAGAAAGGCGGTCGGCTCCTTTGCCGATCGATTTCACATGGCATAACACAGGTTCTTTCATATCACCGAACTGAAGATGCTTTATAAGGCCCTCCTTTCCTGCAGTCCAAGTACCATGTTCATAATCTCCTTCGCCACTAAAGATTGTAAACGTGCTGTCTGAAAAGAAACTCAGCAAAGATCCGTTCCTCACCCCTTCGCTTTGCTTCACATCTGCATCGAAACCCATTTCGCTGTTTTGAAATTGTTCATCAGCTAACCTCCATGAACCGGTTATTTCTCCAAACTGCTTTTCATCTCTTTGCCTGCAAGCGTTGAGTGAGGCCAAAAATAATAAGAGCAACAGAAGTTTGTTAAGCATGTAGTAATTATAAGTTAAAGGAAGATAATTGGATTAAATAGAAAGACAAAGCCAATGCGTTTGAATCACACAAACTAATATGATAGGGATGTTAGCTGTTTTCCAATAATCCATATTACATAAAGTGAAACGAAGATTATTACAGCTCCAATAAGTCTTAAATTCCATGAAAACCATATTTTTTGAGTGGCTCCAATACTTACCTTTTTCAGGAAATGACTTTTTTGCCTATTTAGCATATTCAGATAAAGAAGCCGCACTCTTTCTGGAAATCCCGCGCAGACTATTCCTATGAAAGTAAGGAAGATAAAAATCAACAGAACCGAAATCAATTTAAGCATTGCAGTGTATCCTGGATCTTTTACAAGGTAGGCTTCAATTGGCGAATTTGCAAGGGGAAAAAATTTGCGCGGATTAATACAATTCCATCTTTTGAAGTTCACATCCCACAACCCATAACCCACATCCCACCACCCAAAACCCACAACCCTTTATCTTCTACCTTGTTTCCTGCACCTGCACTACTTTTGCTCCCCATGTCTCAAATTAAAAACATCCTTTTCGACCTCGGCGGCGTACTGCTGGATATTGATTACAACCTAACTACGCAGGCTTTTCACCGGCTTGGATACCCGCATTTTGAAGAAATGTATTCGCAGTACAACGCAAACCTGCTTTTCGAAAAGCTTGAAACGGGCCATGTTTCTGAAGGAACTTTTTATGCGGCAATGCAGGCCATTCCCCCTGTTAAGCCTTCGCGGGAAGAGATCACCACTTCATGGAACGCGATGTTGCTTCATTGGCGCATTGAAACCCTTGACTTTTTAACTGTGTTGAAAGAAAATTACAAACTCTTTCTGCTGAGCAATACCAACATCATTCACAAAAGAGCTTTTGAAGATCTGCTGAAAAAGGAAAGAGGATTGAACCATCTCGATCAATTTTTCGAGATGTCGTACTACTCACATCTTATCGGGCTTCGAAAGCCTGAACCGGAAGTTTTTGAATTTATAGTGGGTGATGCAGGAATAAATCCAGCCGAAACCCTCTTCATTGAAGATTCCTTCAACAATCTTGATGTGGCAAAATCCCTTGGTTTTCAAGGCTTCCTTTTGAAGCCGGGGCAAAAGGTGGAACAGGAACTGGCTTACTTGATCTCCTCAAATTCGATGTAATCATCCGAAGGAACTGGTTTCCTGGCCGGTTCGGGCTTAGATGTTGCCTGATTTTGATATTGCTGCTGCTGGCGGTTTATATGCTCCTGCATATCATTCATCTTTGCCTTCATCTGCTTTGTAGTGCGGTACACGGGAATTATAAAGTTGAAGACCAGCTTGTACAACAGGTACAACATCAACAACTGGAACATTAACTTGATCATCCGGCAAAGTTAATCCGCCTTGCCTTATGCCGCCTGCCCATACTTTCAAATTTGTAAAACATTCACTAAAAAGATGTTTCGGCCCCAAAAACCCCTGTTCCTCAGATCAACAGTATTTGGCAGAACACAAATACTACCTTATATTTGCACCCGGATAAAAGAAGAAAAAGAAGGGAACGGGATCGTTCCCTTCTCCTTTTTACAAATATGGTTAGGGAAGAACAAATTGAAAAAATTCAACAATTGTTGCAGCCGTTATTAACGGACGACATTTTTTTGGTTGATCTGCGGATAAAACCGACCAATAATATCAAGATATTTCTGGATGCAGATAGCGGCCTCGGCATTGAAAAATGTATTCGAATTAATCGCGCGCTTTATAAAGTGATCGAGGAGCAGGCAATCTATCCGGATGGGGATTTTTCACTTGAGGTTTCCAGCCCGGGTGTGGATGAACCGCTGAAAATTCACAGGCAATATTTGAAAAATGTAGGAAGAGAAGTGGAGATCACGCTTACCGACGAATCCATAAAAACAGGAACCCTGGAAAGCGTGGATGAAAATGGGGTGCATATAAAGTACACGGAAGGCAAGAATAAAAAAGCGGTAACGCACGAAATCGATATTCCTTTTGCTGACATCAGCAAAACAAAAGTTCTGATCAAATTTTAATTATAATAACAAAAGCCCCGGCCGGTGCGGGTTTAAGTCACCGGCGAGCATATGGCAAGCATAAACTTAATCGATTCTTTCCAGGAATTTAAGGAGGCCGAAAATATTGATCGCCCGACGTTGATGAAGGTGATGGAAGATGTATTCAAAACGTTGATCCGAAAAAAATACGGAAGCGATGAGAACTTCGACGTGATCGTGAACGACCAGAAAGGTGACCTTGAAATTTTCCGCCGCCGCACCATCGTGGACGATGATGACCTGTATAACACGCTCACAGAAATTGAATACAAAGACGCGATAAAGATTGAGCCCGATTACCAGGTAGGCGAAGAGTTATATGAAGAGGTCGACATTCAGAAAGAGTTCGGGCGCCGTGCAATTCTTGCAGGTAAACAAACGCTTGCCGCAAGAATTAATGATCTTAAGAAAAACATCCTCATCAAAAAATATGAAGATCGTGTAGGCGAGATCGTTACCGGTGAAGTTTACCAGGTTTGGAAAAAAGAAGTGCTTATTCTTGATGAAGACGGCAATGAAATGTTGCTGCCTAAATCAGAACAAATACCAAGCGATTTCTTCAAAAAAGGGGAAACCGTAAGGGCCGTGGTGAAGAAAGTTGAACTGAAAAACAGCCAGGCTGTGATCATTCTTTC
>JAFAGR010000013.1 GCA_023422565.1 Bacteroidota bacterium
TTTCTGGGGGAAGGGCCAAAATGAAAAAACGCGGCCGGGCCTATATTTCTTTTAAAACTCTTGAAAAACTTGAACTGTCTGGTGTGATAAAAGTTGAGTTATCGGGAAGTGTACAGCAAAGTAAGTTAACGCTAAGCGTTTCAGGAGTAAGCGAGTTCTCAGGATCTGTTGCACTTACCAATTTATCGCTTGATGCATCGGGTGTAAGCAAGATTTTTTTGGCCGGCAGGGTGGAAAATGTTTCAGTGATCTCATCCGGTACTGCTAAGGTAGATGCACGGGATCTACAGGCGGAGAAGGCAACGGTGGTCACCTCCGGCACTGCAGCAGTGGAAATTGCAGTTTCGCAAGAACTAACGGTTACGGCTAGCGGCTCATCAAAGATCAGCTACCAGGGTAACCCCGTAGTTCACCAAAATCTATCAGGCGTTTCGAAGCTGGAAAAGAAGGGATGATCAACTAATATGTTAAAGACCGCCCCGGTTTTCTAAATATTTTGCCTGTAAAGCATTATTCCCTTATCTTTGCAGTGCGAAGTAGAGCAGCGGTAGCTCGTCGGGCTCATAACCCGAAGGTCAGAAGTTCGATCCTTCTCTTCGCAACAAATCGAAACCCCGGTTTTCCGGGGTTTTTGTATTTTATGCAGTATTTCAACTCTTTCGGGCTTAATTAGGATATTTTTGCCACCAACGAATAATGAAAACGGGATTTGTAAACATATTTGGAAAGCCCAATGCCGGTAAATCGACTTTGCTCAATGCCCTGATGGGAGAGAAGATGGCAATCGTTTCGCCCAAGGTGCAAACGACCAGGCATCGGATTAAAGCTATTTTATCCGGCAATGATTACCAGATCATATTTTCTGACACGCCCGGAATTATTGAGCCTAAATACAAATTGCATCAAAAAATGATGCAGGCCGTGAAAGGAACGCTTGAGGATGCGGATGTAGGCCTGCTGATAGCGGACGCAGGAGAAGAGGTAAAGGAATCGGATGAAATCTTCGCCTCTCTGAAATTAAAGGCGCCCTGTATCGTAGTGCTGAACAAAAGCGATCTTGTTGATGAAAAGGTATTGGAGGAGAATAAAAAATTCTTCGCTGAGCAACCGTACTGCCGAGAGGTGATCTCAATTTCTGCGCTTAAGAAGGAAGGTATAATTACATTGCTTGACAGAATACTTTTTTATCTCCCTGAGGGCGAGCCTTTTTATGATAATGATGACTTGAGTGACATGCCCACCAAGTTCTTCGTTTCTGAGATCATCAGAGAAAAGGTGTTTCAACTTTTTCATGAAGAGCTTCCTTACCATACGGCTGTGGTGGTACAGGAGTTTAAGGAAAAGCAAACCCTTATTAAGATACGTGCGGATATTGTTGTACAGCGAGAAACTCAGAAAGGAATTATACTTGGAGATAAAGGAAGCATGATCAAACAACTTGGAACCTTGTCGAGGAAAGAATTGGAGGAGTTTTTAGGGCAAAAAGTTTTCCTGGAGTTGTTCGTAAAGGTGAGGCCCAAGTGGCGCGACAGTGAAACACACCTTAAGGAATACGGATACTAACGCAGATCATCTGCAAAAATTTTTATTATGAATTTTACGGTTGCTATTACAGGCAGACCCAATGTTGGAAAAAGCACTTTTTTTAATCGTCTGCTCGAACAGCGCAAGGCGATCGTTGATGATTTCAGCGGTGTAACGCGAGACAGGCAGTACGGCGTTGCCGAATGGGCAGGGAAATCATTCAACGTAATTGATACCGGCGGATTTGTGGCGAAGAGTGAAGATGTTTTTGAGAAGGAGATACGCAAACAGGTTGTGATAGCAATCGAAGAAGCAAATGCGGTAATTTTTATGGTTGATGCCGCAACAGGTATCACTACTCTTGATGAGGCCATGGCCGATATGTTGCGAAAAAGCAAGAAGCCGGTATTCCTCGTGGTGAACAAGGTTGACAATCATAACAGGATGCTCGAGGCCAGTGAATTTTACAGTCTTGGTTTTGAGAGAATATTCTTTCTTTCGTCAATAAGCGGAAGCGGAACAGGCGAATTACTGGATGCGATCGTGGAACTTATGGATGAAGATTCCGGCGCCGAACCTCTTCCTGAAGACCTTCCAAAATTTTCTATCATAGGCCAACCTAATGTAGGAAAGTCGTCTTTGTTAAATGCATTGACCGGAAAGGAGAGGACTATTGTGAGTGATATTGCCGGAACAACGCGTGACAGTATTCACACACGCTACAATCTGTTCAACAAAGATTTTATTCTGATAGATACCGCCGGTATAAGGAGAAAAACGAAGGTTCATGAAGATCTTGAATTCTATTCAGTGATCCGCGCCATAAAGGCAATGGATGAAGCTGATGTTTGCCTCCTTCTTCTGGATGCAGGCAAGGGGCTCACGGCGCAGGATCTTTCCATTTTTTCATTAGCGGCAAAAAAAGGAAAGGGAATAGTTGTACTTGTAAATAAATGGGACCTTGTTGAAAAGGAAACCAATACTACAAGGGATTACGAGAAGGATCTCAAGAAAAGGCTTGCACCATTTTCTGATGTTCCCATTGTATTTATTTCTGTGCTGGAAAAGCAAAGGATATTTAAGAGCATTGAACTTGCCTTACAGGTGTACGAAAACCGCAAGCGCAAGGTGCCAACATCCCAATTAAATGAGGTGATGCAGAAGGCGATCAATTCGTTTCATCCACCTGTGGTGCGCGGCAACGCAATTAAGATCAAATACGTGACCCAGTTGCCAACCCACACCCCAACTTTCGCTTTCTTCTGTAATTACCCTGATGACCTGAAGGCGCCGTATAAAAACTATCTTGAAAATCAGTTAAGGCAGAATTTTGATTTCAGCGGAGTGCCGGTCAGATTGTTTTTCAGAAAGAAATAAGCTGTTTGGAAAGGTTATTGCATAATTGTGGCTAAACACCACTCATGAAATCTTTTCTTTTAGTTGCCTCTATGCTTTTGGTGCTTGCTTCCTGCGGGCGTAAGGATACCCGGACAGATAGTGAGGTAAATGCTGATTCATTGATGGACAGCACCGAATTAAAACAGCATGCTGAAACCACCGAGAAGAAAATCACACATATAGGAGATTCCATTGAACAAATGCAAAGGCAGGCAGAGGCTGAAGCAGCAAATTAGAATTGAAGAACTAATATCCCAACTTTCGTAGGAGTAAAAATGCGGCGACAACCAGTATCAGGATTAATATTACTGCCACGTAAGCCCAGGGCTGATTGAAAAATGCAACACGTCTTCTGGCTTTTCTCGCTCCCAATTGGTTCTTCAGGCTTGAATTCAGCTGCTGAAGTACTGCAGGTATTTCACTTTTGTCTTTGACCAGATCAAGACCTTCCGCAGCATCGTTCATAAATTCATCATCCAACAGTTGTTTCTCAAAGTCGTGACGCCCGGCTTCATCAAGCTGTTTATTGAGGTACTCCAGTAATTTCTCCTGGCCTGCTTCTTTATTCAGGTTTGATAATATGTTGTGCAGGTCTTTATTCATTATTATTGTTCATCCGTTCTATATTGATTCGCAGATTTCGTTTTCCATTCTGGATGTGGCTTTTCACCTGGCCCGTAGTAAAGTTTGTGATCTCGGCCACTTCCTGGTAGCTTTTCTTTTCCAAAAAAAACAGTTTTATACAGGTTCTCTGATCTTCGTTCAGTAAATTAAGCGCATCATTCATATTGTTTAAGTCGCGTTCTTTTTTCAGCAAAACTATACGCTCTTCTTCAGCATGTGCTGATTTAATGAGGTTGTCGTTTATTTCCTGAGTGTACACGCCCCGGCTGCGAAGTTGCATCAGGCAATGGTTTTTTGCTAATGTATAGAGCCAGCTTTTAAAATAATCTACCTTATACTTTTTTAATTCACTCAGCACTTTTAAAAAGATCTGTTGCACGCTGTCTTTGGCGAGTTCCTCATCTTTCAAATACTTCATACTCACGCCAAATAGCATCATCGTGTATCTGGGCAATAAAATTCCGAGCCACTTTGTGTCGCCGTCCTTTGCATAATTTTCAACCAGTTCCCTGTCTTCAATATGTTGATGCTTCGATGGATTCAATTCATCTTGGGTTTGAACTCGTGACCTGTTAGAGGGCCGTTACTTTTCATTTCCACAAAATTCCGGTTACTTTTTGGAAATAACGGATGATTTGTCTGCCGGCAGTTTCGCTTTGTCGAAAAAAAGCATTTTGATGGCGATAATAAGCATTAAGGATGCGAATATTTTTTTTACAGATTCTTGCGGGAGGCTCAGCGAGATCTTACTTCCGAAATATCCTCCTAAAATGAAACCCGCAGCCAGGAGGCCAACATACCTAAAATCAACATGACCTTGTTTATAATATTGCAGTACGGCCAAAATGCCTACCGGAAACATGATTAGTGCAAGCGATGTTCCCTGTGCCTGGAACTGGCTGAAACCAAGAAAATAAATCAGGGCAGGTACTATTATTATTCCGCCGCCTACGCCCACGAGGCCACCCAATGTACCGGCAGCGAGCCCTATGAGCAAAAGGATCACGATCATTTGTATATCCATATTTTTCTTATTAGGCATGTTGCGGAAATTCCTGTTTATATCTTTTTAATGCAGCATCAATTATTGAATAAGCCGTTCTTTTATCCTGGAAGCTATCTATTTGCACCACCTTGTTTTCAAGCACCTTGTATTGTTCGAAATAATTTTTAAGCACATTAATAAAATGCTGCGGCAGGGAAGACATATCTGTGAAGTGGTTGACAGCGGGATCTTTAGCAGCTACGGAAATAAGTTTATCATCTTTTTCACCGCTATCGATCATTTGCATATTCCCGATGATCGTGGCCTCCACAAGGCACATAGGCTGGATGCTTTCACTGCACAAAACCAATATGTCCAGCGGATCGCCGTCTTCTCCCAGCGTGCGTGGAATAAATCCGTAGTTTACGGGATAATGAAAGGAAGAATAAATAACACGGTCAAGCTTAAGCAGGCCCGTTACTTTGTCAATTTCGTATTTTGCCTTACTTCCTTCGGAGATCTCAATTAAAGCATTCACCTGCGCCGGAATTTTTTCTCCTGCAGAGGCGCCATGCCATGGATGTAGTACGTACATAGACTATTTATGAATAAGTTTATAACCTAACCAGGCGGAGAAAACACCGCCTGCCACACTCGCTAAAATATATAAGGATGCGGGAACGATCTTTCCTTTTTCGAAAAGTAAAAAGTTCTCCATGCTAAATGCTGAAAAGGTGGTGAAGCCCCCGCAAAATCCTGCGGCTAAAATTAGTTTCCACTGTTCATTTTTCCAGGCCGCGCCCATGATCATTCCTATCAAAAAACTTCCGGCAAGGTTTATAAAAAGCGTAACCGGGAAAAGGTTCGTTTTTGCCACAGTACCGATCAGGAACCTCAATACGGTTCCGCCAAATCCGCCAAGACCTACGAGTAACGCGGTTTTAAGCATTAGTCTATAGGTAAGTTTCCTGAATATGTATATTTAAAATCTACGCCCCAAACCTCGCCGTCTTTTTTTACTTTAATGTCCATTGGCTTTTTCATAAAGCTGTTTGAATAATTGATTATAGTTGTAGAATCATCAACCTCCAAAAACTTGTTTATTTCGTATGACGCGTTACGGTAATTTGCTTTAAGGTCTGCCGGCATTTTTTCATAATACCTTTTGTAAGAATCGAAAAGTTGCACATTTTCGGCATCATTGATCAGCAGGCGCTCTGCCTTCTTAAAATCTCCGTTGAGGCTTGCCCTTATAAAATCACGGCCTGTATCAAGGGCAGTTGAAGGCCTTGTGTCGCCTTGCCCGCATGCGGCAAAAAGAAAAAGAATAACTGCTGAGAAAAGATATTTCATAATTAAAGTGGAATATTCATAAAGGTAGCAATATTGTTTTCTTAGGGATAAAAAAAGCACCCGACCGGCGGATGCTTTTTTTAAATTCAAATTATTTTTTACGGGTTCATCTTATTTGCAGAATCAATGATCTTCAATCCTTCATTGATTGCGGCTTTAATTGAATCCTGATCCATGTTCTTCAATTCTTCCATGGCAGCTCCTACGCTGTCTGTAGGGTTCGCGCCGGCTTCGTTCATTTTCTCCATTCCGATATTCATCATAGATTCTTTATCGAATGCTACTTTCCAGTTGCCCTTTTCTTTCTTTAAGATGTAATTGATCGTTTCCCCGCTTGTCTTTTCAGTAACAGGAACTGTGGCTTTATCACCATCAATTTTTACTTCGCCATACGTAAGGTTGTTCTCAGAGTACTTCATGTCATCGGCACTGTCTTTTGCCATTTTCATTCCCATTTCCATCATATCCAGCATGGTTTTGCTGTCTTCCGTGGCAAATGTGCGCGCCTTTGCCATATCTTTCTTTGAAAGGGCTGAGAAGAAATCAGCCAAAACAGACTTAGGATCTCCGCCGCCTGACTTGCAGCTGAAGAGGAGGGTGCCTGATACAAGTACCAAAGCGAACAGGATTTTTTTCATCATAACAGTTTTTTGATTTTGGTCGCTAAAATAGCAGGAAAAATTAACATCTACAATGTTATTTATAAATGGCTGAAGCAATGCTGCGGCAGGAGGGATGAAGGAAGAGATCGTCCACGCCAAAAAACTCAAAAGCTCTGATTTTACTAACCTGAAACTGCAGTAATCCTCCCGTTCCGGCCGTGTAACTCTTTGCCACGAATTCAGCGCAATACATTTTATTGTTAGTGGCGAGGTCGAAGTCCATATCAAAGGTCACCTCTCTTGAAATATAACTTTGGATGGTATCGAGCAAAGTGTTAACCGGCAAGTTCGTTTCGGAGTATCTAAAAACACCTACGCCCCGGTTAGAAAAAGGCTCAGCAAATTCTTCCCAGCGGTCGCGCCTGATCTTTTGGTCGGGGTTAAATTCTCCTCCCAGGGCGTGGTACACGAAAAGTGTGTCGTTCTCAAAGCTGGCAATGCCGCAATGTGAATAGGTTTTATTTCTTTGATTTAAGCTTCTTAAGGATTCGCTTGTGAAATCATTTCCGGTTCGGGTAACCAGGTCTCCGGTTCTGACAGACTTTTTCAAACTTCCGATCTGTTTCCAGGCCCGTTCTATTCTCGCCTTTTCATGTTGTGTTAATTCGGATTTGCCCTCTGCCGAATTTCCTTCCGCATGGCATGCGGTAAGCACAACCAAAAAAAGAAGGCAGCCAATCGGCCACCTTACTTTTCCCGGTGTTTTAAATGTATTACTTTTTTTCAGGCGCAAACTTCTCATCCTCTTTGTTATAAGCCTTAATGATAGATTTAACAAGCCTGTGCCTAACTACATCTTCTTCGTCCAGTTCAATATGTGCAATGCCGTCAATATTTTTTAAGATGCGCGTTGCCTTGAACAGTCCGCTCTGTTGATTCTTTGGAAGATCGATCTGCGTGGGGTCACCCGTTATGATGGCCTTTGCATTTGGCCCGATACGCGTTAAGAACATTTTGATCTGAAGGTCGTTCGCATTCTGAGCCTCATCAAGAATGATGAAGGCGTTATCAAGCGTACGGCCCCGCATATACGCTAAAGGGGCGATCTCAATTGTGCGGGTACTCATGTAATAACCCAGTTTGTCTGCAGGAATCATATCATCCAGCGCGTCATATAAAGGGCGCAGGTATGGATCGATCTTTTCCTTAAGGTCGCCCGGTAAAAAGCCAAGGCTTTCACCTGCTTCTACTGCGGGCCTGGTAAGAATGATCTTCTTCACCAGCTTATTCTTCAATGCACGCACGGCAAGCGCAACTGCGGTATAGGTTTTACCCGTACCGGCAGGGCCGATGGCGAAAAGGATGTCATTTTTATCACAGGCCTGAACCATCATCTTTTGGTTCGATGTGCGTGCACGAACAGTCTTACCATTCGGACCGAACACCAACACCTCTGTTGGGTTCCTCTCCATGAAGTTGTCTATCACCTTTTCATCATCACCGCCAAGGATCTGCTCGAAATAATTTTCGCTCATGTGTCCGTTGCGTTGAAGATATTGAACCAGCAGTTCAATTTTTTCTTTTGCTTCTTCTATTTGTTCAGGGGCGCCGCTCATTTTTAATTGCGTCCCGCGGCTCAGGATCTTTAGTAATGGAAATTTCTTTTTTAGGATGTCTAGTTTACCGTTGTTTACGCCAAAGAATTCGATTGGGTTTACGGTGTCAAGGTTAATGATGGTTTCTGTCAAAGTTTTTCAATTTTTAATGTACTCTTCCGGTTAGGGCTTCCGTACGTGATTAAAATTACTTCTCCTCCAAAATAAGAAGCAATCAAACTTGCTACGAATTTACTTATTCACACATATATTCTTTTGGTGGAAAAGTTAAAGCATTTCTCTTCAAGTACATATTAACAAGAGCTTTGCCAAATTCAAAACCTTGTCAATAATTTAATGTTGATGAGGCGCGGTGTGAGGCGATTTGGAATTGCATAGGTGGTATTTGAAAAATCGCGGATCAATTGGTAAGAGATTGTGTTCTCACGGTTTATAAGATTGAAAACTTCTATGCTAAGCCAGGCAGATTCAATTCCTTTAAACGGATCGTGGCTGCGGCGAAGCGACTTCTCTTTTAATAGCAAAACGCTAAAACCAAGGTCGGCGCGAATGTAAGGCTCAATTACAAGTGCGTTCCTGTACCGCACGCTGTTTGGAATATTGAAAGGCATGTTGCTTCCATACACCATGTTAAGATGCACTTTGAAATTCTTATTTGTGGTGAGGTAATCCTGCAAAAACAAACCGAGTGTTATCAAACGATCTGAAGGCCTCCTTAAAAATCCGACTTCCTGCTTTGCACTGTCTGCTACCACTTTATCAATTGTGGCAGCGGTGATCAGTTCGCCTGCGGCATTATAATATTTGAAGTATACATCATTGTCAAGATCTTCCCGCGTTCGCATGATACCGAGGCTTAACCAGCTCTCTGCATCTTTCAATAACTCTCCAAACAACCTAAGTTCTAAACCCGTTGCATAAGCCGATGCCCGGTTGTTGCCAAGGTATCGGATCTTCACATTGTCTATGTCATATGGAGCCACACTCCACATTTTCTTATAGTAAGCTTCTGCCGTAAAACGCATGGGCCGGCTCCCCGGGCCTTTGAAACTGTAATCGAATCCTGCAACTGCCTGAAAACTTTTTTGCGCCTTCTGGTCGATATTTAATTCACCATTATAATTGCGTAGTTCGCGATAGAATGGCGGCTGATGATACAAGCCTGCCGCAGCTTTAAAGATGATATTCTTTTTCCATGAGGGTGTTAAACTCGCCTGAACCCGCGGCGAAAGAAGCATTTCCTTGTTGAGATCGTTGTATTGCAACCTTATACCTCCGGAAAAGGTCAGGTTGTAAGAAGGTCTGCTGAAGTTTATATTATCCTGAAAAAATGCATGATATTTCATAACGTTCAGCGAGGCGGCGCTGTTTACTGAATAAGTGAGGTTTAGTACCGATGGGTTTGCAGGTAAGGAATACCCTGCGGAATCCTGATATTGCCACTGCCGGAGTTTATCATCGATCTTGTTTTGCTCGGCACCGAGTCCCCATTGCAAAAAGTGTTTACCGGTTGAAAATGAACCTTTGTGCATCAGGTTCAAAATTTCTATCTCCAGTTTGTTGCGCCCATAATCCTGGTAAAAACCTGCACCAAGAGGATTCACAATTTGCCCGAATGTGCTGCTGTTATTATCAAAATCGCGATCGCCGAAAAGGTAGGCCGCAGCGATGTCAAAATTTTCTTTTTCTGTATCAGTGAACCGGCTCGCCATCCACTTCAATTTTATTTTTTGTGTAGGCTGATGGATGATGGTTGCGCCGATGAGGCCTGTTTTATAACTATCCTCTTCCCGGCCTTCAAAATAGATATCCAAACCGAGATTGGCAGTGATGAAAGGCGAGAATACAGAGGTGGTTTTTTTTACAGATTCGGGAGAAAAATTAAACCGGGAGATAGAATATATTCCCAGCAATTCCACCTGCAATTTTTTTGATGCATGCCAGGTAACCAAGGCCTGTACATCTGCCGCAGAAGGAAGATATGCGCCAACCGTGGGCTGATTGCTCAGAAGGTTCCGGTTGCTTTTGTTTCTAACTCCGGCAAGAAAAGTAAACTTGTTATTCAATGCAGTTCCTTCAAGATGCATACCCTGCTCCAGTAATCCTGCATAAGCGGAACCTCCGAAGCGCCTCGGTTTCTTGTACGTAATATCTAACACGCTGCTCATTTTATCTCCGTATTTCGCCGGGAAGGCGCCGGTATAAAACTGGATTCCGCGTGCGAGTTCAGGGTTGATGAGGCTGAGGCCTTCCTGTTGCCCGCTGCTAACGAGGTATGGACGGAAAACTTCAAAGTCGTTTATATACACAAGGTTCTCATCGAAATTTCCACCCCGTACATTGTATTGTGAAGTAAGTTCATTGTTACTTCCTACAATGGTCTTTATCATTGCTTCCACTCCACCTACCGCGCCGGGAATCTGAATGGCATTTTTGGGATTCAGTAAAACGAGCCCTGCTTCTTTTCTTTCCCGTTCATCTGTCACGGTAACTGTTTCCAATTCTTTTCCGGACCTTTTCAAACGAATCAAAACATTTTCAACTTCTCCTATGCTGAGAAAGAAATTTTTTTGTTGATCAAGATATCCGGTATGAGAGAAAACGAGCGCGGTTGCCCGCCGGGCGGGGAGTGTGATTGTAAATGTTCCGTCTTCATTTGTAGTAACGCCTTTTTGGTTGCCGAGAATGATAACAGATACGCCTTCGAGTGACGATTCATTTTCATCCACAACCTTTCCGGTTACCTGCGCCGCCTTCGGTTGGGCATACGCTAAGTTCGTTGTCAGAAGAAATAATGCAAGCAGCCATCTCATGAAATGAAGATAGATAATCTCAATAAAATTAACCAGCCTTCTTCAGCGCAGTTATTGTGGCCAAGGGGTCGGAAGATTTAAACACTGCATTTCCTGCTACCAGCACGTCGGCGCCGGCCTGCACAATTGAAGCGGCATTGTTCAATGATACACCTCCGTCAATTTCAATAAGCACAGGCACGCCTCTTTCGGAGATCATTCTTTTCAGGTCTTTTATCTTTTGGTAAGTATGTTCAATGAATGATTGTCCGCCAAAACCCGGATTTACGCTCATCATGCAAACGAGGTCTATGTCGTGCAACACATTTTCGATTGATGAAAGTGAAGTGTGCGGATTAATAGCGACTCCTGCTTTCATTCCGAGAGATTTTATCTGCTGGATGTTCCGGTGAAGATGTGTGCAGGCTTCCACATGCACGGAGAGATTGTTGGCACCTGCATTTTTAAAAGCTTCCGCATATTTTTCGGGTTCTTTTATCATCAGGTGTACATCGCAAACTTTTTTAGTTGTCTTCCTGATAAATTCGATGATCATGGGACCAAAGGAAATATTAGGAACGAATCGCCCATCCATAACATCGAGGTGAAACCATTCGGCTTCGCTCTCATTAAGCATCTGACAATCTTTCTCAAGTTGGAGAAAATTCGCGGAAAGCAAAGAGGGGGCGATAATAGGCATTGATGGTTATTTTTTGTTTTCCAAATGATTCAGGGCTTCCCGGGCTTCGATATAATCCGGTGCGTACATTAACGCAGAGCGATAAGCTTCGATTGCATCGGCAGGCCTGTTCAGTTTTTCGAGAACCTTTCCTTTGTAATAATGTCCTTCCTCATAATTGTTTTGCAAGGTTACGGCTTTGTTTATTACTTCAAGAGATTGGTTATAGAGCCCGAGGGCGTTTAAAGCGATTGATTTTTCGCGGTACGCTTCCATAAAGGTAAAGCTGATCTGTAAGGCCTTATCAAAATCAGTAATTGCTTCGCGGAACTTGCCTGTGGAAGATCGATAAAGGCCTTTCACAAACCAGGCTTCTTTTTCAAACTTTGGATATTCCCGAACAAGAACATCCATGATTTGTACAGCTCGCTGATCTTTTGTTTGGGCGTACATAGTGCCCAGCGAGATCATGTATTGAGGGACCGGTTGAATGTTCACAGCTTGTTCAAAGGCGGTGATAGCTGCAGCGGTATCTTCCCTTTCAAAATGGAGGATGGCCAGCATTTCATATAACCGCGCATTCATACTGTCGGTTTCAATTCCCTGCCTGGTGGCTTCAATGGCTTTGTCGTAATAGCCACTGTCGCGATAAAATTGTACAAGATTTTCGCGGAAGATGAGGGAATCGGGGAAACGCAACACACTGTCCATTAATAAGGCCTCTGTGCTTTTTGTGTCAATTTTTTTGCCTGATGAATTTTTAGATTCGCAGGAAGCGAATAGGAGGCCGCACAGTATAAATAAAATTAATTTCACCACGCAAAAGTAGGCAGAGGTGACCATTTGATGACAATTCTTTGATGATCGACTTGAGGTGTGTTGGTATCTTTGCGCCTCAAAATTTAGAACATCATGAAGACCTTCTTTCCAGCACTGGCTTTTTTATTCTTTTTTAGTTCTGCAAATGCCCAAATGGCCAATGATTCCATCCATTTTGAAGGGGAAACGCACTTTAAAAATATTCGTCAGCTGACGTTTGGTGACGACAATGCCGAAGCTTATTTCAGTTATGATGGAAAGTATTTAATTTTTCAGAAAACTGCGGTGAAGGAAGGCATCATGTGTGACCAGATCTGGATGGGAAAAATCCCTGAACCAGGCGAGCCATTTGTTCCGAAGTTGGTAAGTACCGGAACCGGCAGAACAACCTGCGCCTATTTCTACCCCGACGGGAAACATGTCGTTTACGGATCAACTCATCTTGGTGGAACGGAATGTCCTCCTACGCCCGACCGCACGAAGCATGGCAACAGGTATATCTGGCCTATCTATGAAAGCTTCGACATCTTCAAGGCTGATACAAATGGTAAAATTGTGAAGCGTCTTACGAAAACAAAGGGCTACGATGCAGAAGCAACAATATCGCCAAAAGGTGACCTCATGGTATTTACGTCTATGCGTGACGGTGACCTTGAGCTTTATACCATGAACCTTAAAGGCAAGAAAGTAAAAAGAATTACTAATATGCCGGGTTATGATGGTGGCGCCTGGTTCAGTCCCGATGGAAAAAAGATATTGTGGAGAGCATCCCGTCCAAGAACTGAGGCTGAATTAAAAGATTATTACGATCTGCTTGGCCAGGGATTGGTAGCTCCTACCAATATGGAATTGTGGATGTGCAATGTGGATGGCTCAGACGCGCACCAGGTTACGAATCTTGGCCAGGCGAACTGGGCACCTAATTTTACGCCGGACGGAAATATTATTTTCTGCAGTAACCACGAATACAAAAGGGGATTTCCGTTCAATATGTATCTTCTGAACGCCGACGGAACGAACCTCCGCAAAATTTCCCGCGACAGGGGATTTGATGCATTTCCAATGTTCAGTCCTGACGGTAAAAAGATCGTATTCAGCAGCAACCGAAACAACGGCGGTAGCAGAGATACGAATATCTTTATTGCCGATTGGGTTGATTAAGTGCAATTATAAATTTTGAACTTTAAATCATTGTTGTCCGGAAAACTTTTATAATGGCAAAAAGAAAGAGAGTTTTTAGGCTCTCTTTTTTATTAGTTTAAGGGTCTCTAACATCCACAAACTAATATGAATAAAAGTAACTTTTTTTCCG
>JAFAGR010000033.1 GCA_023422565.1 Bacteroidota bacterium
AGTTTGAGTTGGATATCGGGTACGGGATTGATAATTCTGCAGGCTTCCGGCTTTTCAAGGAACCTCATCATACTTGTGTAATTCATTAGGTGCAACCGAATAAAAGATGCCAAATTAGAAAATGCCCATTTACGTTTTACTCTACAACGTACAATTTTAAGAAGCAGGTCAGCAAGTAAAGCACACCATATTTGAATACGGATCGCATTTTCATTGTCTCCTAAAAAAGAACGTAACGGCATGTTTTGCTTTAATCGCTTGAAGAGGATTTCAATTTGCCACCGTTGTTTGTAGAGCATAGCTATTTTAATCGCGCTCAGCCGCTTGTTTGATGTAATAAACTCAAACATCCGTTTTGATTGGGGATCATAGTATCGGATCAGCCTGCAGTTAACCTGCTCAATCTGTTTATTCTTAAAGCCTAGGGTGATATATTGATCACTAATAACATTTTGCGCCGGGTCTGTTTTTAAGTCCTGCTGTACGGTAACTACATTATTGGATCTTAGACGAGTAATCCAGTCAACACCCGCTCTTTTCCAGCGATTCAACTGATGGAAGTTATTATATCCTCTGTCCATGATCACGATAGAACCTGCGGGAGGAGTAATCTCTTTCATAAAGGGAGAATCAGCTTTGGCTGCCGCAGTCATGCGTATAAGATACGGTACATCCTGGCTCGCATTAACTGCCATATGCACTTTTATGCCTCCCTTTTTCCTGCCACTTATGGAAGGTCGCCCGGCATTCTCCAGAATCTCCTGAAACAAGCTAATCGTAGTAGAATCAATAATGACGGATCGCTTCAATAAATGATCTTTTGAGTGGCTGTCCGTTAAAAAATGTTGATACCGCGACAATACACCCATGTAAATTTTTTCAAACACCTCCGGACATCTGCGTTCATTGGCTTCAGCTAAAGTGCTTCGTGCAGGCAAAAACTTCATATTTAACGACTGAAGCCGACCTTGGCTGGCGTGCAGGCCTGTAACTACTTCCCGAAGAGAAGTACATCCTTGGTAACAACAGTAGAGCATACTAATCAGATGATGTAAAGTGTCAAACTTCTTTACATATCTATCACTTTGGTGCTCTAATACAGCATTATAAATTATCTGCTTCGGGATGAAACTAAATAGCTGAGAAAAGATTGGCTGTCCGGAAAAAAAGTTACTTTTATTCATATTAGTTTGTGGATGTTAGAGACCCTTAAACTAATAAAAAAGAGAGCCTAAAAACTCTCTTTCTTTTTGCCATTATAAAAGTTTTCCGGACAACAATGATTATAAATTTTGGATTATAGATTCAGAGTTCCTTACATGCGAACCACAAAGGGGCAGTTTAGCCAAATTAACAATTCAACCATTCAACCATTCGCGTTAGGGATTATTTTCAATGATCCCGCGGAGCGACGATTTTACCCAAAGCCTTTCCGCCTTCGGCGGGCGGATATTTATTCGTCCGCAATGAAAAGCAAGCTTTCCCTGCGGCCGAATAATAAATATCCTGCACTTCGTGCAAAGGCTTTGTAGCTCTGCGTTAGGGATTGGCAGCAGTACCCTGTACTGCCAAAAGCCCGCCCGCCTTCGGCGGGAACGCCCCAATTGGGAAGGCATAAAAAAACCGGCACATCAATTAGTTGCCGGTTTAAAATTTTCGCTGAATATTTTTAAGAGGGAGTTTGCGTTTGTTGCTGTTTTGGAGCGATATCTTTTTCACGCATACCTTCTTCCAGTTCGTTTTTCACGTTGCTTTTCGCATCATTGAATTCACGGATACCGCGGCCCATTCCACGCATTAACTCGGGTATTTTTTTACCACCGAACAAAAGCAGAACCACAAGGATGATCAGTATCCATTCACTTCCTCCCGGCATCGATAACAGCAGGGGATGATTGATTGATGTGTACATAATAGGTTATTAGGCTGTAAAGGTACACAATAATTGTAACGTGCTTTTTAAAACTTGAAAGAGAACCATTAAAATTCTAAGAAAATTACCGCACGCTCCGGCCACATTTGGCCTTTCCATTGGCAGCCTGAAAAGGCGTAATACTCTGGGAACAAGAGACAATTAAAGTAGCTAATACAAACAGCACAGTGCCGAGGAAGAAAATCCTTCTCATTGGTTTCAGTTTTAGAGGTTAAAAAAAGTTGGAAAGAGGCGGTAAATCAATCACCGGAGAAGGATCAACGGAAGACAAAATACGGCAGAATGCCTTAAAAAGCAAGTTTCAGGGCAAAAAAAAATGCGGGAATTACTGAATAATTCCCGCAATAATACCTTTGATATAGTAAAATCAACCTTTTTTCGCTGTAACAGCCATGCGCTTTTCCTTGATCCTCGCGCTTTTTCCGCTTCTTTCACGGAGGAAGTAAAGCTTCGCCCTTCTTACGCGGCCAACCTTATTAAGTATAATGCTGTCGATATTGGGAGAAAAAACCGGGAACAGACGCTCAACACCTACGCCATCGCTGATCTTTCTAACTGTGAATGAAGCAGTTGCGCCATTTCCCTGGCGTTTGATCACATCGCCCTTAAAGCTCTGGATACGCTCCTTGTTTCCTTCCTGAATTTTGTAATTAACAGTAACATTATCCCCTGCTTTAAAAGCGGGTAATTTAGCCTTTGTGGTCAGTTGTTCATGAACAAAGTCAATTGCGTTCATAGCTTTATTTTTTAACGGACGGCAAAGGTAAGGAAAGATAGTTAGAAATGTGATGAAGAAAGAGAAAATTCTTTTTGTAGTGGGTAGTCGGCGGTCAGTAGTCTGACGCGGCCTCCCATTTATACCCTTTACCCCTCACCTTGTACCCTAAAACCTACATCTCTCCAATCCTTACCGCGCAATATTAACCGCACGCTTTTCCCTGATCACCGTAACCTTGATCTGTCCGGGGAAAGTCATTTCGGTTTGAATTTTTTGAGCGATTTCAAAGCTTAGTTTGTCGCTGTCGCTGTCGGAAACTTTATCTGCCTCAACGATCACGCGCAATTCCCTTCCTGCCTGGATGGCGTATGCTTTTTCAACGCCCTGGTAGGCCAGTGCAAGATTTTCAAGGTCTTTAATTCTTTGGATGTATTGCTGCATGATCTCGCGCCTTGCGCCGGGCCGTGCGCCGCTGATGGCATCGCAAGCCTGAATGATGGGGGAGATCACGTATTGCATTTCCATTTCATCGTGGTGGGCGCCAATAGCATTTACCACTGCGGGGTTTTCGCCATATTTTTCAGCGAGTTTCGCACCCAACAAGGCGTGGCTCAATTCAGTTTCTTCATCAGGCACTTTACCGATATCATGCAAAAGTCCCGCGCGTTTTGCCAGCTTAGGATTCATACCTAATTCCGAAGCCATGATGCCGCAGAGGTTCGCGGTTTCGCGGGAGTGCATTAAAAGGTTTTGACCATAAGAAGAGCGGAAACGCATCCTGCCCACCATGCGAATAAGTTCTTTGTGTAGCCCGTGTATACCGAGTTCGATCACGGTTCTTTCACCGATGTCCATCACCTGGTCTTCCAGCTGGCGTTTGGTTTTTTCAACCACTTCTTCAATACGTGCCGGGTGGATACGTCCATCAGCCACCAGCCTTTGTAAACTCAAGCGGGCGATTTCGCGTCGAAGCGGATCGAATGAGGAGAACACGATCGCTTCGGGAGTGTCGTCAACAATAAGGTCCACGCCGGTTGCGGCCTCAATTGCGCGGATATTGCGCCCTTCACGCCCGATGATTGATCCTTTTATTTCATCGCTTTCGAGGTTGAAAACCGTGATGGAGTTTTCAATTGCCTGCTCGGCGGCGGTACGCTGTATGGTTTGTATGATGATTTTCCGGGCTTCCTTGTTGGCCTTGCCCTTCGCGTCTTCAATGATTTCCTGCTGCAGCACCAATGCCTGCGACTGAGCTTCCTGTTTCAGGCTTTCCACAAGCTGCGCTCGCGCATCGTCGGCCGAGAGTCCGGCCACTTTTTCAAGGCGGCGGATATGCTCTTCCTGGTGCTTTTCCAGTTCCGTGCGTTTAATATTCACCACCTCGGTTTGACGGTTGAGGTTTTCTTTGATCTGGTTGTTTTCCTTGATCTGCTTGTCCAGCGTACCTTCTTTTTGATTAAGACTTTGCTCTTTTTGTTTAATGCGGTTTTCAGCCTCGTTGATCTTTTGGGTGCGCTGAAGCATTTCGCGATCGTTTTCGCTCTTCATTTGCACGAACTTCTCCTTTGCTTCAAGAAGTTTTTCTTTCTTAAGTGTTTCTGCCTGAAGCTGCCCGTCTGCTATTATTTTTTTGGCCTGAGCTTCGGCCTCGTCAACAATTTTTTGTGTGTTTTTGGCAAAGATGAATTTACCCAGAACAATGCCGGCAATTAGCGCAGCGATGCCTATAATGATCGAAAGTATATTCGGGTCCATTTAATTTTATTGTTTTAATCTGATTCACAAATAAATACATCCCATTCTCCTTTTTAGATATCAGCGATGCAGTTTGGCGGCGAAGATAAGAAAATAGCGTCATTTCCATGGTTCGCAGTACTTTCACCATCACGGGATTTTACGGAGTTGAATTATGAAAAAGAAAATTGATGCCTCGGGCATTTTTTATTACAACCCTAAAGACTGGGTGGGGCCCATTTTCCGGTTCCATAAGTCAGATACGTTCCGGGCACTGTTTGCCATGCTCGCTTTTATGGCCCTTTACACCTGGGGTGTTGTGTATTGGGAAATAAAATGGTTGCGGCTTTCGGAAACGAGTTTTGCGAGAAACCTCAACATCATGCACAACCTGCTGGGTTTTGCAATTTCGATGGTGTTGGTTTTCAGAACCAATACTGCTTACGACCGTTGGTGGGAGGGTAGAAAGCTTTGGGGCGCCCTGATGAATAACAGCCGTAACCTGGCGATCAAACTGAATGTTTTCTTAGGCAGGTCGGACCAGGATACTCTCGATTTTTTTCGACATGCTATCCCACTGTATGCCGAAGCGCTCCGGAGGCATCTTGCGAAAGACAGTACCCGCCTGCAGCTGGATGCGGCGGCCCATCCCGAGTTGCCGGATTTCAACCATTTGCATCATGTACCGAACAAGGTGGCGGAAAGTATACTTGCGAGGGTAAACAAGTTATACAAAGAGGGTGTTATTTCCGGAGACCAGTTAATTGTGTTGAATGAGGAATTGCGGTCTTTCACAGACATATGCGGCGGTTGCGAGCGTATCAAGAATACGCCGATACCTTTCAGCTATTCGGCCTTTATAAAAAAATTCATTTTCATTTATGTAGCCACCCTTCCGTTCGGGTTCGCATTTAGCCTGGGGTATTTTGCGATTCCCGTTACCACTTTTATATTTTATGTTTTGGCAAGCCTCGAGTTGATCGCTGAGGAAATTGAAGATCCCTTTGGAGAGGATAATAACGACCTGCCCATGGAGACAATGGCTGCCAATATCAGGCGTAATGTGGAGGATATATTGGGGTGAGGGGTGGAGGGAACTGGGATGTGAGAAGTGGGTGAGCAATGAGTAATGGGTAATGGGTAATGGGTGAAGGGTGAAGGGTGCAGGGAGGTAAGATTTAAGAAGTGAGATGTGGGAAACAGCGAAGGCCATTGGGTTAGTAGGTGATGAGAAGTGAGCAATGAGTAATGAGTTATGGGTAATGAGTAATGGGTGAAGGGCGCAGGGTGCAGGGAGGTAAGATTTAAGAAGTGAGATGTGGGATGTGAGATGTGAGAAACTGCGAAGCCAATTAATTCAGATCGAAAATCCAACATTCGACCTGAAAAAAAATCTACCATTCAACATCTACTATTCAACATCCAACCTCTGACCAACACCCCGGGGTACGTTAACCCCTATCCCCGCAGTTAAGATCGGTATTTTTTTTAAGCCAAGGCAATTTCAAACGTTTATTGTGGGTAAAGGTGGTGCAGAAATGGGTATTGAGTAATGGGTAATTGGGGAAGATCAGGGTGTACGAAATAGGAAGTGAGAAGTGCGAGGTAAGAGGTGAGATCCAGCGAACATAAATTAAATTCAGATCGACAATACAACTTTCAACATCCAAAATCTTCTATTCAACATCCAATATTCAACATCCAACCTCAACCAACACCCCGGGGTACGTTAACCCCTATCCCCGCAGTTAAGATCGGGATTTTTTTTAAGCCAAGGCAATTTCAAACGTTTACTGTGGGTAATGGTGGTGCAGAAATGGGTATTGAGTAATGGGTAATTGGTCAAGATACAGGTGTACGGAAATAGGACGTGAGAGGTGCGAGGTGAGAGGTGAGATCCAGCGAACATAAATTAAATTCAGATCGACAATCCAACATTCGACCTGCAAAAAAATCTACCATTCAACATCTAATATTCAACATCCAGCATCTAACCAACACCCCGGGGTACGTTAACCCCTATCCCCGCAGTTAAGATCGGGATTTTTTTTAAGCCAAGGCAATTTCAAACGTTTATTGTGGGTTAATGGGTGTTGAGTAATGGGTGTTGAGTAATGGGTAATTGGGGAAGATACAATTACCTCCCATCGAGCATTGATTCAATTCTGCTTAGGGCTTCGCCCAGATTGTGGTCGTCTACCGCCTGGTGAGAACCCGTTTGTGTTGCGTACCAGATCACCACCATGGAAATGTAATCCTGCATATCCTTTCCTGCAAACTGAGTCTTAAACTCAATAATCTTATCGTTAATCACTTTTAATGTTTTGCGGATCGCCTCCTCATCCTGCGGCCGCGCCTTAATGCGATAACTACGGTCTGCAATGAGAATATTTAACGGAATTAATTCTTCCATGATCATTCGCTAAGCATGGCGATGCATTTATCTATATCGCGCATGTATTTATTGATAATTGTTTCAAGCCCTTTTTTATCTGCTTCGGGAAGATTTCCGGCTGCAGCTTTCAGCACCTGGTTTTGTTCCTGTAAAAGCCTAACCTGTTCTTCAAGCTTCAACTGTTTTTCTCTCATCTCACGCATCACGCTTTTCTGATGGTCGAATTCCTTTTGCAACGCAGACATGTCCTGCATCTGTCGCTGCACTTTTTTAGATATCCGTGATATTTGTGAAAAAATTTCTGACATTATTGTTTACGAATTTCCGCTTTTAACTCCTTTTCATAAATACCAACAAGTGTTTGTATCATCGTATCCATTTCCTGGTCTGTGAGCGTCTGCAATTCGTCTATGAAGGTATAGGATATTGCCATTGATTTCTTGCTCGCGCCTAATTTTTCGTTTTCAAATACGTCGAATAATTCTACAGAACGCAATTTTTGAAGAGAAGCTTTTTTTGTCGCCTCCTCAATATCTGCATACTGCACAGATTTTTCTACTATAAGCGAGAGGTCGCGTTGCGCTGCAGGAAAGCGGGGGATCTCTTTATATTTCACTTTCGTGTTTGCAAGCGATTCGATCTTTTCCCAGACCAGGTCTGCATAAAAAACCGGTTGCTTAATGTCATGTTTTTTCTTTGCGGAACTATTCACCTCCCCGGCCAGGCCAATTGTTTCTTTGCCTGAGTATATACCAAGGCATGGTGCCAAATGAGGATTCTCAATTTGCCTGAAAATACAGTTCAGCCCGAGTTGAGTGAGAAGTGAGGATACTTTTCCTTTTAAAGTGAAAAGGTCTGCAGCAGCCTCCTTATGTTTCCAATCTGACGGTGCAGATGCTCCACTAACGTAAAGGCATAGGTGCAGTTGTTCTGCAAATCCCGCTGAAGAATCAGAATAGGTTTTTCCGAACTCATAAAAAGCTAGGTTGTGGTTTTTCCGGTTGATGTTATGCGCAACAACATTAAGCCCGCTTTGAAGCATTGACGGCCTCAGGGTATCCAACTCTGCACTGAGGCTATTCATCATTTTCACTGCGCCTTCCAACTCGCCTTCATCATACCATTTGCTGTTGGTAAGGCTATTCGTGAATATCTCATTAAAGCCGGAGTAAGAGAGTGAGTTCGCCGCCTTAGCTTTTAGCTTTTGATGCAACTTGTTTTTTTCGATGGAAGGAGTGATGAAAATTCCTGCGGGGATGCTGATGTTGTCAAGCCCGTCTATCCGCATGATCTCCTGCACAAGGTCAGCCGCTACATGAATGTTGGGTTTGTAATGGGGAACCAGCCACACAATTCCTTCTCCTTTTTCTTCCTTTACTTCGTATCCAAGATTGGTAAGTATGTTCTTCACGGCATTTTCCGCATATGATTTACCACTCAGTTTTAGAATGTACTTCCATTGCAATTCGATCTGTTTCTTTTCTTTAGGTTCAGGATAAATATCGGTTAGCCCTTCGCTCAATTTTCCGCCTGCTTCCTTCATAATAAGTTGTGCAGCATGCAACAGCACTTCCACGGTACGCGAAATGTCGGTTCCTTTTTCGAAGCGCGTCGCCGCATCAGTTCGCAGTCCATGGTGCATTGATGTTTTCCGGATGCTTTCAGGAGCGAAACACGCACTTTCTAAAAATAAACTTGTTGTGGCCGAAGTAACACCGCTGTTCACCCCGCCATATATTCCCGCAATGCAAAGTGGTTTTTCTGCATCGCAGATCATTAGGTCTGATTCCGTAAGTTTTCTTTCCTTTTCATCAAGCGTTGAAAAAAGCGTCCCCCCGGGCATCGTTTTTACAATGATCGAATTGCCCGAGATCTTATCTGCATCAAAAGCATGCAGCGGCTGGCCTGTTTCGTGTAGAATAAAATTTGTGATATCAACAATATTATTCACCGGTTTCAACCCAATAGTGATTAGTCTTTCTTTCAGCCATTCTGTACTGTCCGTTACTTTTACACCTTCAATAAGAACACCACTGTAACGCATACACGCAATTTTATCTTCTATACTAACGGTGATGGGTGAACGACCGGAAAGTTGCAGCACGTTTTCCGGAAAAACCGGCCGGAATTCCCTGTTTTCATGGTGAGAGATCCATGCACAGATGTCGCGCGCAACGCCATAATGGCTCATTGCGTCGGTGCGGTTTGGCGTGAGGCCGATCTCAAATATTGTATCCGGATTTTGAATGGTTAAATACTTCGCCACATTATCGCCGGCCTGTGCTTCTGCAGGTAAAATCATTATCCCGGCATGATCATCACCTACTCCAATCTCGTCCGCCGCGCAGATCATTCCAAAGCTCTCTTCACCCCTGATTTTGGCTTTTTTTATTTTGAATGGTTCTCCATTCGTGGGATGCAGCTCTGTGCCCACTGTGGCCACTACTACTTTTTGCCCCAGGGCTACATTCGGCGCCCCGCAAACGATTGACAGCTCTTCACCACCGCCGGTGTTTACCTTGGTCAGTTTTAGCGCGTCGGCATTTGGATGTTTTTCGCAACTTACAACTTCGCCCACCACAAGACCTTTTAGTTTTTCTTCAGAAATTCCGAGTTGAGTAATGCCTTCTACCTCAAGGCCGATAGACGTTAAAATTGTGGCGCATTTTTCAGCGCTCACAGGCTGCGGAAGATAGGTACTCAGCCAGTTATGCGAAATGATCATGAAACTTTTTTTGCGATGCAAAGATAGTTTTTTGCGCTTGCCATAAGCGGTTCAATTGCTTTCGGAGAATCTATGATTTTGATCTGGGATTTACAAGGTGAATAAATTAAGAAAAGGTGAAGAAATTGTTTCCAGCCCGCAAGCAAAAATGTGAAGAACTACTAATTTGTGCGACTGATTTGCGCACACAGGTGGATAACCCTGTTTAAAACGCGTTAATAAAGTAAATTTGTACGTGAATTGCGGGTGGATAAAGAGATATGAAAAGTTAATAACACCGTTTCCTTTTTCGCAATGATTTTTTTGGTTCTACCTTAGCCGCCTGATCAAATACCCCTTTTGAGGTATTGGAAAGGCCCTAACCCTTTATCTATCTAACTATAAACCATGGCGTTAACAGATTTAAACCGCACTAAAACCCTAAGGGTAAAACCCCCGCTGGAAGTGGGAAATATGATTTTCGGCAAAGTTCAGCCTCAGGCAAAGGACCTTGAAGAAGCTATACTGGGCGCCTGCATGCTGGAAAAAGGCGCTTTTGAAACTGCTGCAGACACACTTAAAGCAGATTGCTTTTACCTGGATAGCCACCAGCGGATCTTCCAGGCTATGGTTAGCCTTGGCAATAAAAGTTTGCCGATCGACTTACTAACGGTAGTAGAGGAGTTAAAACTGCGCGGTGACCTCGAACAGGTTGGCGGCGCTTATTTTGTTTCGAGGCTGACCAACAGTGTGGTTTCTTCTGCTCACGTTGAAGCACACTCGCGAATTGTTTTGCAGAAATTTCTTCAACGCGAATTGATACGTATAAGCGGGGAGATCATTCGCGATGCGTATGAGGATACAACTGATATTTTCGATATGCTTGATGCGGCGGAAGCAAAACTGTTTGAGATCACCAACAACAATTTCCGAAAAGATTTTGATGCTATTGATAACGTGATGGTGAAAACGGTAGGCCGAATACAAGAGATGCGGAACAGAAATGAAGACATCACCGGCGTGCCAACAGGTTTCCCCAAACTGGATCGTGTTACTTACGGATGGCAATCAACGGATCTTATCATTCTTGCGGCAAGGCCGTCTGTGGGTAAAACCGCTTTTGCTTTAAACCTTGCGCGCAGTGCCGCTTTGCATCCTACCAAACCTACAGGTGTAGGTTTCTTCAGTCTTGAAATGAGCAGCGGGCAATTAGTGCAACGTATTCTTAGTGCGGAAAGCGAAATTCATCTTGAAAAAATATCACGCGGTAAACTTGAGGAGTACGAAATGCAGCAATTGTATAAAAAAGGTGTGGACCGGTTAAACACAGCGCCAATTTATATTGATGATTCTGCCGGCCTCAACATTTTTGAATTGCGCGCAAAGTGCCGCCGGATGAAAACGAGATACAATGTGGGTTTGATATTGATCGACTATCTCCAGCTGATGAGTGGCAGCGCAGACCGAAACAGCAACCGTGAACAGGAGATCAGTAAAATTTCACGCGACCTGAAGGGCCTTGCGAAAGAACTTGGTGTGCCCATCATTGCACTTTCTCAGTTGAGCCGTGAAGTGGAGAAAAGAAAGGAAGGAATGAAAATTCCGCAGTTAAGTGATCTGCGCGAATCGGGCGCGATCGAACAGGATGCGGATATGGTGATGTTCCTTTACCGCCCTGATTATTACGACATACAGGCGAATGAAAATGGCGAGAGCACAAAGGGAGATACCTATGTTAAGATCGCCAAGCACCGTAACGGTAGCCTTGAAACCGTTAAATTGAAGGCATTGCTTCATATTCAAAAATTTGTGGAAGATGAGGAGGGGTTTGGCCCTCCGCCTGAAACCGGGGGTAGCTGGAAACCCGTACCCGGCGGTGCCGGCGATGCAGGGGGAGCCCGTGTTTATGTTCAGAAACCCAGTAAAATGAACGATGAATTTTATGACGATGAAAATCCGTTTTAATACTTTTTGATTATCAGGAAAGGAGAGTGTTTATCATTCTCCTTTTTATTTTGTGCCATGCAACTGCCTTATTTTTTTATTAAAGAGATACCGGCCAGTCCGGGAATTGTTGTTCTCGATGAAGAGAATTCACGCCATATTGTTCAGGTGTTAAGAATGAAAGATGGCGAGCAGCTTTGGCTGCAGAATGGTAAGGGCTTAAAAGCTCTTGCTGAAATTTCAGACGGTCACAAAAAACACTGTGCTGTTGTATTAAAAGAATTTTATTCTGAACCTGCTCCCAAAAGGTCTGTAACCATTGCGATCTCATTGCTGAAGAATGCATCACGGTTTGAATGGTTTCTTGAGAAAGCCACTGAAATAGGCGTGACCCGGATCGTTCCGCTGCTGTGTGCGAGAACGGAATCACAAAAGTTCCGGATAGATCGTTTGAAAGGCATTCTTGTGAGCGCGATGTTGCAAAGCCAACGGTTATGGCTACCCGAAATTTGCGAGCCGGTCGATTTCAATAAGTTTTTGGAAGAAGAATTTTCGGGTGAAAAGTTTATTGCCCATTGTATGAGCGAGGAAAAGAGAAATCCGCTCGAAAATTATCGATCAGAAAATTCAGTTATTTTGATCGGCCCTGAAGGAGATTTTACCGCCGGGGAAATTGATATTGCTCTTCGGAAAAATTTTGTTGCCGCTTCCCTCGGAGATCACAGGTTACGCACGGAAACTGCCGGGGTGGTTGCTGCAACGCTTTTGTGCCGCCAGTTTTAATAATTCGTTGCGCATGCCCGGCCCTTTATTCTTTCAATAATTTTTTCACAATTCCGGGACCTTCATAAATGAACCCTGTCCATACCTGTACCAGCCCCGCTCCGGAAGCCATTCGTTCCTCCATATCTTTTTTATAAAAGATGCCACCACTGCCTATGAGGTTAAGTTTTCCGGCCGACTTTTCGTGAACATATTTCAACAGTTCATTGGAAACTTTTTGCAAGGGTTTCCCACTTAATCCACCCGCCCCAATGCGTTTCAATTCCGATTCAGAAGTTTTCAAACCCTTCCTTTCAATTGTGGTATTTGAAATGATCAATCCCTCAAGCGATATTTCTGATGCGAGAGAAATAATGTCGTCAACCTGGGCTCTTTCAAGGTCTGGTGCAATCTTAAGAAGCAAGGGTTTCTTTGTACTGAATGTTGACCTTATATCCTGCAGCGTGGTAAGAATTTTTTTAAGTGCAGGCTTTTCCTGCAGTTCCCGCAGTCCCGGAGTGTTAGGGCTGCTTACATTAACCACAAAATAATCGACTACATCATATAATTTTTTGAAACAGATCTCATAATCTTTCCAGGCCTCTTCGTTGGGTGTCATTTTATTTTTACCAATGTTTCCGCCTATCAGCATAGAAGCTTTCCCGGTATTTTTTCTCCATGCTTTTAAATTTTCAACCACATGATCAACACCCTTGTTGTTAAAGCCCATTCGGTTGATGATGGCCTTATCTTTTACAAGGCGGAAGAGTCTCGGCTTTTCATTTCCTTCCTGAGGCAATGGAGTTACGGTGCCAATTTCAACAAAGCCAAATCCTAATGCATTCAGAGAAGGCAGATAGCTTGCGTTTTTATCAAAGCCCGCGCCCAGTCCCACCGCATTTCTAAATTTTAATCCGGCGAATTCAACCGGTTTATGAGCGGGCCGATGCAACTTTGAGATAAGTTTTCCAATAACCGGAAACCTGCATGCCCATTCTAATAAATTCATCGAGAAATAATGCACCCTTTCTGGATCAAAAAGAAAAAAAATTGCCCGGATCAACTTGTACATCGCGGCGAAATTAAGCTGCTTTTTGGTTTTTTGTTTTGCGCCCTTAATTATAACTTTGGTAAATAAGTTGCATAAACAACCATTTAAATCTTTCAAAATGCAGGATGCATATATAGTTGCCGGATACAGAACTGCAGTGGGCAGAAGCAAGAAAGGAGGGTTTCGATTTACGAGGCCCGATGATCTCGCCATTACCGTGATAAAAGGATTGTTGGCCAGCGTACCTCAACTTGATCCTTCGCGTGTGGATGATGTGATTGTGGGCAATGCCGTGCCGGAAGCCGAGCAAGGTTTACAGGTGGGAAGAATAATCGCAGCGCGCGCGGTCGGCATTCATGTAGGAGGCATCACCATAAACCGGTACTGCGCGAGCGGGCTTGAAAGCATCGCGATGGCTACGGCTAAGATCCGGACCGGAATGGCGGAATGTATAATTGCCGGTGGTACGGAAAGTATGAGCCTCGTACCCACAGCAGGTTGGAAAACCGTTCCGGCTTATTCGATCGCATCAGATGAACCCGATTATTATTTAAGTATGGGTTTAACCGCGGAGGCTGTGGCTAATGAATATAAGGTGAGCAGGGAGGAACAGGATGAGTTCAGTTTGAACAGCCACAAAAAAGCGTCTACGGCTATCCGTGAGGGATATTTTAAAAGCGGGATTCTTCCCGTTGAAGTGGAACAGGTGTATGCTGATGAAAGTGGTAAAAGAAAAGTAAGATCTTATGTTGTGGATACCGATGAAGGCGTTCGTGAAGATACTTCACTGGAAGCGCTGGCCAAGTTGAAACCTGTTTTTGCACAGGGCGGAACGGTAACAGCAGGGAACTCCTCTCAAACCAGTGATGGCGCTGCCTTCGTAATTGTGATGAGCGAACGCATGGTAAATGAACTGGGATTAAAACCGATTGCCCGCCTGGTAAATGCAGCAAGTGCCGGAGTTCATCCGCGGATTATGGGGATGGGCCCTGTGGAAGCTGTACCAAAAGTTTTGAAACAGGCCGGAATGTCGCTGAACGACATTGATCTTATTGAACTTAACGAAGCATTTGCCTCGCAATCTATCGCGGTTATAAGAACTTTAGGGCTAAACCCGGAGATTGTTAATATCAACGGCGGGGCCATTGCGCTCGGCCATCCGCTGGGCTGTACCGGTTGTAAGCTTACCATACAGCTGGTGAATGATATGAAAAGGCTCAATAAAAAATATGGAATGGTAACCGCCTGTGTTGGCGGAGGGCAGGGAATAGCAGGGATTATCGAAAACATTTCATAAAGTTTCCCAACGATCTGAGATTTTCCTATTTTTGCAACATTGTTTCAAAAATGAATTTCATGATTCGCAGGAAAATTCCTCTTTATTGCCTTGGTGTATTATTGATTTCTCTTTTTTTACCATTTGCCCTTCATGCTCAATCGCGTGTATCCGGTACCGTTATGAACGCGTCAACCGGTGAGCCGGTGGCCGGAGTGTCGGTGTTGATTAGCGATTTGCATACCGGAACCCAAACGAGTGATTCAGGCCGGTTTGTTTTTTCTTCCGGTGCAAAAGGTGTGCATCTTCTCGAATTTTCGCACATACAATACAGCAGCCAAACCCAACAGGCAAACTTTTCCGTAGGCGAGAACATGGTCATTTTTCTTCAGCCTTCGATCGTTGAAAATGCTGCGGTGGTAGTTACGGGGGTGGCCAAGGCAACTGATTCGCGAAAAATTCCTTTCCAGGTTAGCGTGATAAAGGCTGAAGATATGCGTCGGCAGGCTGCTTTAACGGTTGTTGATTATTTGCTTAAAGTTCCCGGAATCACTTCTCTCCAAACAGGACCTGCCGTTCAGAAGCCGGTGATCAGGGGCCTGAGTTATAACCGGGTATTGGTAATACATGACGGCGTGAGGCAGGAAGGTCAGCAATGGGGTGATGAGCATGGGCTGGAAGTAGCCGGTGAAGGAATTGAAAAAATTGAAGTGCTCAAAGGCCCTGCTTCACTGGTGTACGGCAGTGATGCAATGGCAGGTGTGGTGAATATAATCTCCGATGCAGATATTGTAAAAAACACCATGAAAGGAAATGTATCAACTGCCCTTCATTCAAACAACCGTATGCGCAACATCAGTGGACGGATCGCATTAAATAAAAATGGTTTGGTTTTGCAGGGTGATGGATCAGCAAAAGCTGCGGCCGATTTCAGGAATGCAAGAGACGGAGATGTGTTCAATTCAAAATTCCGGCAGCAAAGTGCGGCTTTAATGGTCGGACTTCACCGGCGATGGGGATTTTCTCACCTGCGATATTCGCATTTCAATCTTCTTACCGGAATGGTGGAAGGAGAACGCGACAGCCTTGGAAACTTTTTGATTGGCACAGTGAGAGGAGAGGAACCGGCATCACAGGAAGATTTTCTAAGTACAAAACCGGTAGTGCCTTATCAGCAGGTCACTCACCGAAAGATTTCGGTAGATAACAATTTCCTCTTCAATAAAAAGCGTCTATACGCTAACGTTGGTGTGCAGGAGAACAGGAGGCGTGAGTATGGTGATATTCATTTTTCCGATCCTTCGCTCGATTTCAGGCTGCGAACGCTAACCTGGGTTGCCCGTCTCCATCTGTTGGATAAGAAAAAATGGGAACTGACAATAGGCTCTAATGGAATGCATCAAAAAAACAGCAACCTCGCTGTAGAAGCTCTTATACCTGAATATAGCCTGGTAGAAACGGGATGGTTTGCTTATATGAGGAGATCCGTTGGAAAAAGCGCATTGAGCGGCGGGCTTCGGTTTGATTCGCGGAGAATTTCAGTTGACGAGTTTGAAGGCGGTTCAGGAATCCTCAATTCCTCTTTCAGCCGTCAATTCAGCAGCGTTTCAGCAAGCGCGGGACTTTCCACGCCGGTGATGAAAAACCTGATTTTCAAAGCAAATATATCCCGCGCCTTTCGTGCGCCCGCAATTTCCGAATTGTCGAGTGACGGCGCCCACGAGGGAACGGCACGTTATGAATATGGCAGCCGAAACCTTCGTAATGAAACCAGTTGGCAGTCTGACATCGGCTTTGAGTACGCTAGTCCGCACCTGGCTTTAACCGTATCAGGCTTTTATAATTATTTCGAAAATTATATTTTTTATCAAAAGCTATCCTCTTCATCAGGAATGGATTCCCTCATTATTGATGGTGATGAAGAACTTACTGCTTTCACTTTCAACCAGCGCAAAGCATTCCTGGCGGGCTTCGAAATTTCTGCAGACCTGCATCCGCATCCGTTAGACTGGCTGCATATTGAAAGTAATTTTGCGTTGGTTAAGGGGCAATTTTTTGAACCGCTGGACGGAAGCAGTAATATTCCGATGATGCCTGCGCCGAAGTTGGCAACCGAGGTTCGGGCCGAGGCAAAAAAATTTCGTGGACTTGAAAACCTGTATTTAAAGTTTGAAGCAGATCACAATTTTAAACAAAACAAAGCCTTTACAGGTTTCGGCACAGAAACTAACACCAACGCGTACACGCTTTTTAATTTGGGGCTGGGCTCGGAAATTCTAAAGGGTAATAACCGTGTTCTTTCATTCCACTTTGCTATAAGGAACCTCTTTAATACGGTGTATCAAAATCATCTATCCCGGTTGAAATATGCTCCTGTTAACCTCAACAACGGTTTCCCGGGGGTTTGGGCTATGGGGAGAAATGTTACCTTAAGTGTTCAGATACCATTTAGCGGAAAGTTGTAACCGTATTATTTTATTACTGTGCCTGCGGGAAGAGAAATTTCTTTCTTTCTTTCCCCTATTTGCTGCCTCCACATGGCATAATAAAGGCCTTTCTCTTCGAGAAGCTTTTCGTGGGTTCCGGTTTCAATGACAACTCCTTTTTCCAAAACATAAATTCTGTCTGCATGCATTATAGTACTGAGGCGATGCGCAATAAGAATAGTGATCTGGTTTTGCAGTGCGGAAACCTGTTTGATTGTATTGGTTATCTCTTCTTCGGTCAATGAATCGAGAGCTGAAGTAGCTTCATCAAAGATCAGCACCCGCGGGTCACGAAGCAGGGCCCTGGCAATCGAGATGCGTTGTTTTTCTCCGCCGGAAAGCTTCAACCCGCCTTCACCGATCAGGGTTTCAATCCCATTATCCGCACGCTCCAGCAATTTGTTGGCGGAAGCTTTTCTCAACGCTTCTCTCACCTGGTTCTCGTTGGCATCCGGATTTACAAACATCAGGTTTTCCCTGATGGTACCGCTGAAAAGATTTGTATCCTGAGTTACAAAACCGATCTGTTTACGGAGATCATCAAAATAAATTTCGTTCTCATCCATGTTGTTGTATAAGATCTTTCCATCCTGCGGCCTGTAAAGCCCAACCAGCAATTTCATCAGCGTAGATTTTCCGCTCCCGCTTGGCCCCACAAAGGCAACAGTGTCGCCCAACTTTACGTCGAAACTGATGTTGTCGATCGCCTTGTGTGATGCTGCACGGTGCTGAAAAGAAACGTTTCTGAAGGAAAGTGTTTTGATTTCGCCCAGGGGTTTTGGAGAATGAGGCTGAGCTTCCGGAGCTTTTTCCATCAACAGTTTAAAGTTGTTCAGCGAGGCTTCTGCTTCTCGATAGGAAAGAAGAATGTTGCCAATTTCTTGAAGTGGACCAAAAATAAAAAAAGAGAATATTTGCATGGTTACGAGTTGCCCTGCATCCATCATGCCTCCGAATATCAACCACATTAAAATAAAAAGTATAACCTGCCTTAAAGTATTAACCAGGGTGCCCTGCACAAAGCTGATACTTCTTATCCTTTTCACTTTCTTTAGTTCAAGACCCAGAATTTTATAGGTATTCTTGTTAAGCCTTTCCACTTCCTGCTGCGTGAGCCCAAGGCTTTTTACGAGTTCAATGTTTCGAAGTGATTCTGTTGTAGAACCGGCAAGTGCGGTGGTTTCTCCCACAATATTTTTCTGAATAAGCTTTACTCTCTTGCTGAGTTTATTGGTGATCAACGTAAGTACACCGATACCTATCAGGTAAGCAACAGGAATCCGCCAGTTGATGTACATCGCCGCATAAACAAAAACGAACACCACTCCCACCAAAACTCCAAACAGAATGTTGATGAAATTGATCATGAATTTTTCTACATCGGCCCTAACCTTGGTAAGTATGGAAAGTGTTTCGCCGGAGCGTTGGTCTTCGAAATCCTGGTAAGGCAGGCGCATGGCATGTTTCAACCCATCTGTAAAAACCCTGGCTCCGAACTTTTGGATCACCAGGTTGAGAAAATAGTCCTGGAAAGCTTTGGCAATACGGCTTATCATGGCCACCGTTATAGAGAATATCAGAATATAGAATACTCCAATTTCCAGATAAGGCTTGCCATTCCGGAGAGTTTGGCTGTATCCCCAATAGAACTTTTCTGAAGAAAAGCCCGTGGCTTTATGGTCAGCGGCGAGATTTACGAGTTTGCCCAACAGGATGGGATCAATAAGTGAGAAACCCATGTTTATCGCTGCGAGCAACAATGTTAAGCCCACGAGCCACTTGTAAGGTTTCAGGTAGGTGAGAAGTATTTTCATGAATACGTTTTGTAAGAACTGAAAAAGGCGATGCAATTTAGTGCAATGCGATTCATCATCAAAAAGGAGAGGATCATTAAAGATGAGTGCCGCATTTCATGCAGAAGTTTGCACCTGCTTCATGGTCTTCACGGCCGCATCCCGGGCATACTTCCGTTATCTTGTTTTTTCTTCTTGCTTCCAAGGCCATTTCCGTAGTAAGGATTCCTGTAGGTACGGCGATTATTCCGTAACCCAGCAACATGATAAGGCTTGCCACCATTTTACCGATCGGCGTTACGGGTGAGATATCGCCATAACCTACGGTGGTTATAGTAACGATGGCCCAATAGATGCTGTCCGGGATATTTCCAAATCCATTGGAATCAGGCTCTATGAGATACATCAGGGAGCCCAGGATCACCACGAGAGTAAGTACTACGAGCATGAAGATGGATATCTTTTTCAAACTGTTGTGAATGGCTACTTTCAGGAAGCTCATTTCAGAAATAAAATGTGTGAGTTTGAATATTCTGAAAATGCGCATCAGGCGAAGCACTCTTACAACCAGTAACGACTCTGCACCCAAAAAGAAGAAGCTGAAATACATTGGCAAAATTGAAAGAAGGTCTATCAGCCCAAGAAAGCTGAAAATGTATCTTCCCGGTTTCACAAGTGTATAGATGCGAAGAATGTACTCCATGGTGAAGAGGCCGGTTAGTATCCACTCGGCAATTCGCAATTGCCGGCCGTATACGGCATGCACGGAAGGAACACTGTCCAGCATTACCACTATAATACTTATCACAATACAGCCAAGCAGGGCGATATCAAACGTTTTTCCGGCACGCGTGTTGGCTTCGAAAATAATTTCGTGTAGCCGTTCCCGTAAGTATTTATGAGGAAGCTTTGATGGTTGTTGCATCATTCTGCCAACAATTTAGCGAAATATGAATTTACCTGCTCCAGTTTTCCCTGTCCAGGCTGCGGTATTGTATGGCTTCTGCCAAATGTTCAATGGCGATATCCTTGGACGCGGCCAGGTCTGCAATGGTCCGGCTCACTTTCAGGATCCTGTCGTATGCCCTTGCAGACAGGTTGAGTTTCTCCATAGATCTTTTAAGCAACTGATGGCACGATGAATCAAGCCGGCATACTTCCTTGAGCACTTTATTACTCATCTGTGCATTATGGTGGCAGGATGTTCCCGAGAACCTGTCAAGTTGAATTTTTCTTGCGGCTATTACCCGTTGCCGAATAACCTCGCTTTTCTCGCTTTCCGGAACGGCCGAAAGATCCTGGAATGGAACCGGCGTCACTTCCACATGGAGGTCTATCCTGTCTAACAACGGGCCCGAGATTTTGTTCAGATATTTTTGAACCATGCCCGCCATGCAACTGCATTCCCGGCTGGGATGATTGAAGTATCCGCATGGGCAGGGGTTCATGCTCGCAATCAACATGAAACTCGCAGGAAATTCCATCGAACTTTTTGCGCGCGAGATCACTACTTTTCTTTCTTCCATGGGTTGGCGCATAACTTCCAAAACCGTTCGGTTAAATTCCGGAAGTTCATCGAGGAAAAGTACACCGTTATGGGCTAAGGAGATCTCTCCTGGTTGCGGGTTACCGCCGCCGCCTACAAGGCCTGCATGCGAAACGGTGTGGTGCGGCTGACGAAAAGGGCGTTGCGTGATAAGGGCTGAGCGATTGGAAAGTTTACCGGCAACGCTATGAATCTTTGTCGTTTCTAATGCCTCGTGAATGGTAAGAGGAGGTAGTATTGAGGGCAGTCGTTTTGCCAGCATGGTTTTGCCTGCACCGGGTGGACCGATTAATATCGCATTATGTCCGCCGGCGGCAGCTATCTCTAATGCACGCTTTATATTTTCCTGGCCCTTTACTTCAGAGAAATCAGGCCCGTCGATATTTTCTACCGCATCCAGTTCTTCTTTTACATCTATCCTGATCGGATCCGGCCTTTGTTGCGGAGAGAAAAATGCGATAACGTCGTTAAGATGGTCTACAGGGAAAACGTTCAACCCTTCCACAAGCGCAGCCTCGCGCGCATTATCCCGGGCAATGATCAATCCGTCAAACCCTTCTTTCTTCGCTTGTATAGCTATCGGCAAAGCCCCGCGAATCGGGCGCACCGCACCATCAAGACTAAGTTCCCCCATCAGCACATATTTTTCAAGCGCGTCAACGCATTCAATTTGCTCTGTGGCAGCAAGCGTGCCGATTGTGATGGCAAGGTCAAGGGCGGTGCCGCTCTTTTTAATGTCTGCCGGGGCCAGGTTAACCACAAGTTTTGTTCGCGGCATGTAAAGATCCTGGCTTTTAATGGCCGTTTCCACACGTTGCAAACTTTCTTTAACGGCATTGTCAGGCAAACCCACTATATAATAATGTTTGCCCTGGTTGTTTACATTTACTTCACACGTTATCGTGATGGCATCCACACCCTGCACGGCGCTGCCAAAGGTTTTTACAAGCATTTTTTATTTGAAAAATAGTATGCCCTTTTTACAATTCTTTGAGCATTTCAACAACTCCTGACTGTTTTAATATCAGGTATCCGAGGCGGTCATTTGATATTCCTTCCTTTAATTTATAATGAAATACAGGATTTTCATCAGTGATCGTAGTTTCAAAATAGCGAAAGAGGATACCGGGATGCTGTTTAAGATTATCTGCAATTTCGTACAGGTGGGTAGAGAGAATGAATATGGATGTTTTAACTTTCAAAAGCCCTTCAATAACTGTGATGCTGCATTTCATTGCATCCTGCACATTGGTTCCTTTAAACAATTCATCTATTAATATCAACCACCTCCGGCCGTCATTTATTCGCCTAACGGTGTCGGATATACGCCGAACTTCATTATAAAAGTAACTTTCACCTTTTAATATGTTATCGGTAACATTTATGTTGCTGAGCATGCCATCAAACAAACTTAATTTCATTGAGGCTGCCGGCACCGCCATTCCTGTATGAGCAAGGTAAACCGCAATTCCGATTGATTTTATGAAGGTTGATTTGCCGGCCATGTTTGCACTTGTGAGAAAGAGAAAGCGATTTTCCTCGTTAAGCGAAATACTGTAAGGCACCGGCTGAGGAAGAAGAATATGAAACAATGAGTCCGCTTCAATAACCGGTATGTCAGCCTTTATGAATACCGGAAAATGTAGCTGTAATCTTCCGGCGGCCTCGGCCATAGACCGCCATGCATCGATCTTCGCAAAAGCAAGGATCAATTCCATCATGCTGCGTTTGAACTTGTACCGGAGGAAGTGAGCTATGTTCAATATTTCGGCAGCAGATAGTTTTGAGGTCCGGGGCCTTGAGAGTATTTTTCTGCAATCCGGATTGTCCAGGTTTGCTTTAACAAGCTGCAGTAGTTCTGATAATGTTTTCGATGTTTCCTCCTTATCAAATTGGCTGACGAGTGCATGCATTCCGGTGATCAGATCTATACAATGAGTTGTTGAATACCTGATGAGTGAAAAATCAGGAGAACGAAAGAGTTTGTAAGACAAAACATCCAGGCTGCCTGCATTGCGCGGAATAGGAGAGAGCGCGGTTTCGTAAAATTGTTCTACAACCATCAGGGTTCCGTTTGAGATCTGTGCAGGAAGTTCCACCGTACCCGCGCGCCTTATGGTATTTTGGATGTCTGTTATTTTTTCAATGGAGTTTTGAGGCGTGTGAAGAATTTTTTTCAACTGTTCCCGCCCCTGAACCGTGCGGGTATTGTCAAGTTTGTTTAAAACGGAATACCCATCTTCATTATTAAAGAGTGCAAGATCATTCAGTGTTACTTTGTCTATATCCATGCTTACCGGTTAAATAAGATCCGTTTTCCCCTGTAAGAGTCATTTATGGTGTTGTTTGCATAAACCATGTTGCCACTCACAAAGGTTTTCTCTATTGAGGAATTCATCTTCATACCTTCTAGCGGGCTCCAGCCACACTTATAAAGAATATTATCTTTCTCAATTGTTGTGCCTTTTCGGGTATTCACCACCGTTAGATCGGCGTAATATCCCTCCCGGATGTAACCCCGGTCTTTTATGCGGAAACACTCGGCCACGGCATGGCTCATTTTCTGCGCTATCATTTCCAAAGAAATTTTTCCTGCAGCATAATAGTTTAACATCAATGGCAATGAATGCTGAACGAGTGGCAGCCCCGCGTGTGCATGCAGGTAGCTTCCTGTTTTCTCATCCTCCAGGTGAGGGGCGTGATCCGTAGCAATCACATCCAGCCGGTCATCCAGCAATGCTTCCCACAAGGCCTCTCTATTGTGCGGAGCTTTTATCGCCGGGTTGCATTTTATTTTATAACCAAGTTTTTCATAGTCCTCTGATGTGAAGTGCAAGTGATGCACACATACTTCTGCGGTGATCCGTTTTTCATTCAAAGGCATCATATTGCTGAACAAAGCAAGTTCTTTCTCTGTGCTGATATGAAGAATGTGAAGCCGGCTGTTGTATTTCTGTGCAAACTGTATTGCTACGAGAGAGGATTCAAAGCAGGCCTCCTCATTGCGAATTAAGGGATGGTCTGCAGCGGTAAGCTCCCTGCCCGATGCCAGAGCAGCTTCCATGTTGCGTTTTATGATACGCTCATCTTCGCAGTGTGTAGCTATAAGTAATTCACTTTCTGAAAAGATCCTGTTTAGTGTTACGTGATTGTTTACCAGCATGTCACCGGTACTGCTTCCCATAAAAATTTTCACTCCGCATACTTCCGATTTTTTGTTGTTGGTTTTAAGCACTTCCTCTGCATTAGAGTTGCTCACACCCATGTAGAAAGAATAATTCGCAAGGGAGGTTGCGGCGGCGATGGCATATTTCTCTTCGAGCAGTTGTTGCGTGAGTGTGTTCGGAATAGTGTTGGGCATTTCCATAAATGTGGTAACACCTCCGGCAACCGCAGCGGATGATTCTGAATGAATGTCGGCTTTATGCGTGAGGCCGGGTTCCCTGAAATGCACCTGATCGTCAATTACACCGGGAAAAAGATGAAGGCCCTCTCCGTCAATTTCCTGCACATTTCCAGGTACGTCCACATTCGTTCCGATCTTTTCAATGCGTTCGCCATTAGTGAGAACATCACCATGAAATATGCGGCCTTCATTTACTATTGCAATATTCTTAAAAAGATATTTTTGCATATCTTACCTGCCTGTATTTTAAATATACAAACCGATGCAAATTATTAAAAGCCTGACCAAACTGGCGCTTTTTCTCCTTCCCTTTAGTGCAATTTCACAAGCCACATACATTCCGCAAGGGTCTAAGGAATACCATATGATCGACAGGTTGCAGATCAAACAAATGAAGAACACCGATCTCAACTTCTCTACAGTGAAGCCTTTCAACAGAAAATACGTGGTTCAGGAGATCGAATTCATGGACAGTGCAAGGCATGGCTACGTGGATTCGCTCGGTGCAGACAAGTTTGCGTCATGGACAGATATGAACCTGACTTCCATTGACGAGTATAATATCAGGAGTATTTTGATGAACAGCTCAGAATGGGTTACAGGCGAAAGGTCGGATTTTGAAAGCAGGAAACCTGTTCTAAAATATTTTTACCAAACTAAAGCGAATATGCTGGAGGTTACGACACCTGATTTTTTTCTTGCTGTTAACCCGGTGCTTCAACTTAACCTTTCCTTCGAAAAAGGAAATGATCAGCAGGTTTACATGAACAGTCGCGGATTGACTGCCCGCGGCCGCATTGCCAATAAGATCGGATTTTCTGCCACGGTAATAGATGACCAGGAGCGAGGCCCTGTGCATTTTTCCAGGTTGGTTAGGCAACTTCGAGCCGTGCCTGGAAATGGTTTTTTCAAAAGTTTTAAAATGGATTCTACCGCGGTGGATTATTTTGACGCAAGAGGTTATATCACATTTAATGCGGCTAAGTTCATCGACTTCCAGGCCGGTTACGATAAAAATTTTATTGGTAACGGATACCGCAGCCTGTTTCTGAGTGATTTTGGCAATGCAAACCTTTTTTTCAAGATCAATACACGTATCTGGAAGCTGAATTATCAAAACCTCTTTATGGAGTTAATGCCGCAATTTGTAAAGAAAGGGGATTCTTTGCTGGATAGAAAATATGCGGCGATGCATCACCTGAGTATGAATGTTACCAAATGGCTGAATATTGGTTTGTTTGAGGGTGTGATCTTCGGAAGAACCAATCGCTTTGATTTTCAATATCTGAACCCGCTTATTTTTTATCGCCATATTGAAGGCACGGTGGGAAGCCCTGATAATGCTGTTGCGGGTATAGATTTCAAAGCCAACGTGGCACATCGCGGCCAGCTATATGGCCAGCTTTTGCTGGATGAGTTCATTCTTAAAAACGTGAGGAACAAGCCCACATCGTGGACCAATAAGTTTGGTTTTCAGTTGGGAGGAAAGTATGTGGATGCCTTCGGGGTAAAAAATCTCGACCTGCAGGTTGAAATGAACCGAGTTCGCCCGTTTACCTATTCACATAATAACATTGTAGGAAATTATACGCACTATAATCAGCCATTGGCGCACCCATTAGGCTCAAACTTCCAGGAGTTCATCGGTATTGCACGATATCAACCTGCGCCAAAATGGTACATCATGGGCCGCGCGATATATTATTACAAAGGGTTTGATACCGCCGGGATAAATTACGGCGGCGATATTTTCCAGGATTATAAAACGCGTTTGTTTGATGAGGGTTTCAAAGTAGGGAGCGGCCAAAAAGCAAAAGTGTTCAATGGAATTTTAGACATTACGTACGAACTCCGTGAAAACCTTTTCTTTGATCTTTCCTTTCAACAACGCTTTTTTAAAATGGATGGAATGGCTGAACAAAGATCAACTATGGTAACGGGAGGCGTTAGGTTGAATATGTTCAAGAGAAGCTATGATTATTAGTCGAAAGTCTTTAGTTGATAGTCTTTAGTCAAGAAAAAACAGCGTAATTATTAGCTTTGTAAACCAACTATTCAACTGTCAACGAGAACGTGAGCGTTCGGGCATTCATGATATCAATAACATTGGAGAATTTGAAATTGTCTTCGCGGCTGTGCACATTACGCATTCCCCAGCCCAGTTTAATTTCCGGGCTAAGAACGAATACCGGAAAATAGATGTGGAAGCCGATTCCTGCATCAATACCATAATCAAGCTTCTGTAACTTAATAAGTCCGTCGGCTTTTTTCTTGCCTGCATCTGCAGCCATATCGTATTCAACTTTTCCGCCGGCGAACATATACACTTTAAGATTGTTGATGCGGTCGCTGGTAAACTTCAGGTGAAGCGGAAATGCGAGCGTGATCCCCTGTACCTTCTTCACCGTGATGCTGTCTTCTCCCGCGAGCCTGTCGGGGCTGGTCATGTTATATTCGATGGCCTTCTCGGTAAATACAAGATTGAGAGGATATGTGCGCAAGCTAAAATGGTTGCTTAATCTTTTATTCACTAACCAGGCGAGATTGATACCGGTGCTGTTCACGCTTTCAATTCCACGGATGCTGTCGTTTCGCAGAAACTGAGGATGACGCGTGAAGTTGTAATAAGACCGGTTGATGCCTACGTTAATTCCGAAATGGAATGCCTTGTCGTCGTGCTCCTCCAAATTAAGAGTACGCAATTGTGCTTTACCCGCATAGCTGCAGGTCAGCAATACAAGAATGATTGAGACTATTTTTCTCCGCAATAAATACTGCATATGCCCAGGCTCAGTTTTTTTGATTGAGTTTTTTTGAAACCTAATTTGTCTAAAATGCGGGTAAAGTTTTGTCCTTCAGGAAATTTATTTATTGATTGATCCAGATATTTATAAGCTGTTTTGTTTTTGGAGATCATCCTTCCAAGAAAAGGGCAAACAGCCTGCAGATAGAAATTATAAAATGGTTTTACAAAGGCTGATGTTGGTTTGCTGAATTCAAGCACCACCAATCTTCCTCCCGGTTTCATCACCCGAATAATTTCGGAAAGGCCTTTTTCCAGGTTCTCAAAATTCCTGACTCCAAAGGCCACTGTTACAGCGTCAAACGAATTATCATTAAACGATATTGTTTCGCTATCTCCTTTTAACAATTCGATCTTGCCACCTAAGCCGGCTTGTAAAACCTTTTTTCTCCCTACCTCCAACATTCCTTCGCTCAAATCTATACCGGTTATTTTTTCCGGATTGAGCAAACGCGATGCCATTATCGCTACATCACCGGTTCCTGTGGCCACATCCAGTAAATGCTTAACAGGCCTTCCTATCAGCATCCCAAGCGCTTTTTTTCTCCAGCCCACATCTATACCTAAACTTAAAAACCGGTTCAGGAAATCATAACTGCCTGAAATATGGTCAAACATGTGTTCAACCTGGTCCTTCTTTTCAAGTGCCGAATGTTGATCAGGCAGAATGGAATCGTGCGCGTATTGGGCCATTGGTAGGCAAAGATAATTGAGTTTGAGTGGCTGCGGAGGCTTTAAATTATATTATGAGTATTTTTACAAATGGAGATCAAACGCGCCGTATACCTGATAAGCAGCCCCACTGTTGATAAATGCCCGCCTGCAAACAAACCTGAATACGCTTTCATAGGCAGAAGCAATGTAGGGAAGTCGTCTCTCATAAACATGCTTTGTAACAACGAGAAGCTCGCAAAAACTTCGCGAAGCCCCGGTAAAACACAAATGATCAATCATTTTGATGTTATAAGCGAAGGGCCGGACGAATCAGGCAAAGCGATCCAGTATCCATGGTACCTTGTTGATCTTCCCGGGTATGGTTTTGCAAAGATCAGTATCAGCAGCAGGAGAAGGTGGGAGCAAATGACAGAGCACTATCTTAAAGAAAGGGAGAACCTCAGCATGGTATTCGTGCTGATCGATTCGCGGCACAGCCCTCAAAAGATCGACCTTGAATTTTTAATGCAGCTTCAAAAATGGAAAGTGCCTTTCAGCCTGGTGTTTACCAAAGCTGACAAAGAGAACCAAAGAATAGTAAGTAAGAATGTAAAAGATTTTTTATCTGCCATGAAAGCCGATTGGCAGTTTTTACCACAGCATTTTGTAACGAGTGCAGTAAAGAAGACAGGGAGGCAGAAGCTACTCAACCTCATTCACGAGTTGAACCTTTCAGTTCTGAATTAATTCACCACCTTGTTCGCGCAACTGCTGCTGGCAAAGGCCTCGGGCTTGGCTTTGAAAGCGAAGCCCATACCGAGGATGTAGCCCATCGCCTCACGCAAAGCTTCATTACTTTTAAATTGCGGGTTGGTGTTAATGTCTGCATGCACTTCCATGTCAACATCATACAAAGTAAACAGGTCGCATAGTTCATAAGCGATCTCGATGCTTTTCGCCACTTCAACAAGCATTCTTTCCTTGATACTGTAGGAATGCATTGTTTTTTCGTTGTGAATGAACATGAAGCCACCATGCCCTTCTCTTAAAAAAACGATGACTGTGGCAAACTCCGTTTCCTTGCCTTTAACCTGGCTGTCTGTTCCGATGCAAACTTTTAACCTGAAGCCTTGTTCTGTTTCGCGTTTGATAGCGTTTTCTACGGCATCTTTAATGGGAAGCTGGATGCGGTCTCCATTGAATTTTCTCCATAGCATAAGCAGGGGTTTTCTAAAGTTAAATAAATTAACCCGGTAATTATAGCCTCTGCTGAAGAAGTTGACATTAATTTAATAAAAAAGGGGCCAGCCCCTAACGCTGACCCCTGACTTACACATGAATCTACCTTACTGTTTTATAATTCTTTCTGTTTGTTTTGTAGTTGCCGAATGAAGAATGAGGATGTACATTCCCGAAGCAAGTTGTTCCGAAGAAATGTTGTGCATGCCCGGCATTCCTTTTCCTTTGATTATCATTTTGCCGCTCATATCTACCAGTGTATAATCAAATGCCTCATTGCCCAATATCCTGATCTCGCTTCTAACGGTTGTGGGCACGCGGAATGGTTTTGCAGTGGCCGGAACTTTTAAGCGAATGGTATTTGAAATTGCTGTTTCATTGATTATTGAAGTGACCCTGAGCCTGTACAAAATTTCTCCTGTTGCTCTCGGGCGATAAGTGAAGCTACGTTTGTCGCCATCCATAGTGGCAACAGTTTCAAAAGTATTTCCATCCAATGAACTTTCCAGCACCTGGCTTGTAATAGGTTCATCGCTGACAATATTCCAATTGAATGAATGATTTGCGTTTTCTAGCTGGCCGGCCAAAGCAATGTTGTGAATAGCCAGCGGGCCGGCAGCACCGGTGATGGTATATGAGCCCAGGCTGCCGTAATCACTCGTGTTTGCATTTCCTGCACCGGTAACTACAAAATAGTAGGTGCCGGCGTTGAGCAAGGTGTCTATTGATACATCCATTCTTTCGGAAGGATTATATGTATTTATCAGCTCACGCGCACCGTTGTATATTTCAATTTGGATATCCAGATTAGCTCCCACGGCGCTGTTGTTAAGCCCGAAGGGTTTCGCCTGGAAGTGGAACCAGCCCGTACGGGTTGTTGTATAACGGAACGGATCTTTATCGCTGCGGGTTGCAATTATACCTGATTCACTGAATGATAACTCGGGTAGAATAAATGTGCCTTCATTCATTAGTTCAGGATGGTCATCTTCACGGTATCCAAAGCCATTCATCGTGGTGATGATGGTGAGGTTATCTTGTACAAGCGAGCAACCATAAGGTGTAGGCCCTTCATTCCATCCCGTCATGTTACGATAATAACTATTGCCCATTACTGGAGCCCAGCTTGTTTCACCGGTGCCTACGCCCTGTGAATAGGGCTCAAGAAGATTACAGTTATCGTCGTAACGTGATTGGTGTGATAAGCCAACCGTGTGGCCGCTTTCGTGCGTGCAACATTCGGCGATGTACTTGGCGAAATAATTCAGCCTGTCAGAAAAAACAAAACCCGGTGTATCATCACCCCATACAAATGAACCGATGAATGCCACGCCACCAACTCCGGGATACCAGCCGCTGGTAGGAGTAACGATAACGCGTGAACGCATATTCAAAGGTGCGTTTAAGAACACGGTTGAATCTGTAGTGATGTTGATGTTAAATGGACGATAGTCTTCCGAAACACGATTGAATATTTCGTGGATCTGATCATCTGTAAGGCCGGAAGGTGCGCAATGAAGCGTCATGCCCCCGTTCCAGAAAGGATGATTTACCGTGTGCCCGTCGAAATCGAAGTAAATGGTTGCTTCAGCTCCGGGAAAACTGCTAAGCCGGGGAGTGGCTGTTGCACTAACCGAGCAGATGACTGCTAACGCAATGAATAATATTTTAGTAATGTTTTTCATGGAAATATGGTTGGATGTTGGATGAAATTGGAAAAGCGTAGCTTATCAAAGTTTGCAGGTTTCAAGTAACCTGGCCGTATTGATCTTTACAAGTGAATAATTTCCTTTTGCATCTTTTTTAATTTCAAAGCCGTCATTGGAGGAGGAATTCATTATGCGGCCAACCCATGTAATGGATTTGTCTTTATTTACCTGCCTGCTCAAATGAAACAGAGCGTTGTTGTATCGCGGAGATTCCACAACCAGGCTACTGAGGTTGTGATAGCGTTGTGTAACACTTAAAATTTTTCCTGAAAAATTAAAGGCGCTTCCAAACCGGAAGGAAACAAAACTGTTTTGCTTTTGCGCGAAGGCTTTTTCAAATTGAGATGTTTCGCACTGAAGCTGGTCAGGCACATCGTTGAAGAGGCTCACATTTTTATTCTGTGAGAAGGATACCGCGCTGATTAGGGTCAGCAGCAATACGATAGCCGGTTTTTTCAAAGGTTTCATGGTTTTGTTTTTACTGGATATAGGATTGATCCACCATGAAACGCGTTCCGGCATATTTTTATTATACCGGATTCAAAAAATAATTAATACTGGCCGGTACTCAGCATAACCAGTGTACAGGCATTCACCGGCTTTATTCCCTGGTTGCGGGCAAGGGAAGCAAGTTCCGGGTTCTCAGTACCGGGATTGAAGATCAGACGTTTAGGATTGAGGGAAAATATGTAATCGTAGTATTGTTTTTGGTGCGCGGGGTTGAGGTAAAGCGTTACAGTATCTACATTTTCAGCAGGGGTAGCACCCTTGTGAATGTTTACATTTTTAATCTTTCCTTCCACCTTGCCCACTGCAACCACTTCATGATCATGGTTCAATAAACTATTTACGGCGAGGAAGCTGTATCGGTTTGGATTTTCCGATGCGCCAAGCACCACTGTTTTTTTGGAAGCCATAATTGGAATTTTAATTCAAAAACCTTTCAGTAACATCGGGAGTGGGCATCATGCAGGATTCCTGCTTTCCGAACCACTTATACCTGTTGCGGGCAATTAATTTATACACTGCATTTCTTATAAAAGGAGGTACAATAATGAAGCCATACAGCAGGGAATAGGGTAATGAAAGTTTCGCGGCGATCTTTAGTGCGGCATCCGACATTTTATATACGCGGCCGCCCATAATCAGCAGTATAGATTCAAGCTCTCCTTCAATGGCATATTGCTCACGAAGTTTTGTGCCTGCATCACTTTGTAATGCCGCAAACCGGAAGATCTTATGAACATCACGCCTGATAATAAAATTCACCGCGCCGTTGCAAAGATTGCATACGCCGTCAAACAAAATGACGGGAGTTTCTTTCATTGATCGAAATTAAACCAGCATGGTTACCGGATTTTCCAAAAATCCTTTCAGCGATTGAAGGAAGGCAGCGCCCACAGCTCCGTCTACAGTGCGGTGATCGCAACTCATAGTTACCTTCATTACATTGGTAACATCAAAACCATCTTTTGTGCGTACCACCACTTCCTTAATTCTGCCCACAGCAAGTATGCAACTGTCCGGCGGGTTAATGATCGCCGTAAATTCATCAATATCCATCATGCCGAGGTTGGAAATGGAAAAAGTATTTCCGCTGAATTCCTGCGGCTGAAGTTTTTTATTGCGCGCCTTGCTATACAGTTCCTTCGCTTCTTCTGCTATTTGCGACAATGTTTTTTGATCGGCAAATTTGATCACGGGAACTATAAGTCCTTCAGGCAATGCCACAGCAGAACCGATATGAATGTGGTGGTTATGGCGGATGTAATCTCCCATCCAACTGCTGTTAACGTCAGGATGCAGGCGGAGCGCGGTTGCACAGGCCTTTATCACCATGTCGTTGTATGAAATTTTAACGGGACTAACCTCATTCATCGCCTCACGGGATTTCATGGCATTGTCCATATTGATCTCCATGGTGAGGTAAAAGTGAGGAGCGCTGAATTTGCTTTCTCCCAGCCTGCGCGCAATTACCTTGCGCATTTGCGTGAGGTCTGTGTCGGTATATCCTTCTTCCGATGCGCCGGCAAACGGAACAGCTTTTTGCGCGGGAGCGGGTTGCTGCTTTTGAGCAGGTGCTGCAGAAGGTGTGTAGGAATCAATGTCTTTTTTGGTAATGCGGCCACCATCTCCGCTGCCCTTTATTGAAGAGAGGTCGTAGCCTTTGTCTGCAGCCATTTTTCGCGCAAGCGGAGACGCTTTTATCCTGCCGCCCTCTTCTGCTTCATGCGCAGGCGCAGTGTTTTCATTTTGCTGAGATGATTCCGCCGGAACGGATTCGCCTTTTTTATTTTCCTCCGGCTTTTCTTCGGCGGATTTCTTAGACGACTGAGCAGGCTTATTTTTTTCAGCTTCCATGTAAGCGCTAACGTCGGTTCCCGGTTTGCCCACGATGGCGATGATCTGGTTGATCTTAGCTGCCTGGCCGGCTTCCACGCCGATGTATAGAAGCGTTCCTTCTTCGTAGCCTACCACTTCCATGGTCGCCTTGTCCGTTTCCACCTCGGCAATCACGTCATCACTCTTTACTTTGTCGCCCACTTTTTTATTCCACGCAATTATTTTTCCCTCCGTCATGGTATCGCTAAGCAGCGGCATCCTTATCTCTTTGGCGCTATCGGGAAGTTTTACCTCTGCTGCCGAGTTATCGGTCGACTTTTCTGCAGGCTTATCTTCCTTTGCAGATTGATCGGATTTTTCAGGTTGCTGTGGCTTGTCTTCTTTTTTCGTTTCCGCCTCACCGTTAGCTTCGGAAATAAGTGATTTATAATCTTCCCCTTCCTTTCCTATCACACCCAGAACCGCATCTATCTTCACGGCCTGGCCTTTTTCAGCGCCTATGTATAAAAGGGTTCCATCGTGATAACTTTCCAGCTCCATTGTAGCCTTATCCGTCTCCACATCTGCAAGTACGTCGCCCGCCTTAACCTTATCACCTACTTTTTTGTGCCATCCTGCAATTATCCCTTCCGTCATCGTATCGCTCAATCGCGGCATGCGAATCACTTCTGCCATAATAGTTCTTGGTTTAAAGCCCGAAATTAAAGTAAAATCAATGAATAATGCTGCCGGTTGAAGGTGTTAATCGAGTTCGAGCTTCAACCTTGTGCGGAGTTCCTGTAGAAGGGGATTTTCCTCAACAAGAAGATTGTACACCTCCCGTGAGGTAAGAGGCCGTTCCTTGGGAGAATCATCGGTGGCCGCCTGCTCTACCCTGAATTTATATTTGATGGTTCGGCTCTTGAAAAACTTTTGAAAATGCTCTATGAATTCGTTTTTAAGAAATTCAATGTTTTTTTGATGGAAAGGAGAAGAAACCGTTATTTCTACCTCACCTTCTGCATCCAGGCCGATCTTTGCCATATTGAACCAGCTTAGATAAACATTTTGCTGGCCTTCAAGAATGCGAAGAAAGTCTTCCCACATTTTGGAAAGGTTTTCTTCATTCACTGCCACGGTTTCTATAACCTCTGCGTTTTCCTGGGCATATTTCTGGCGAATGTTTTTCAACATGCCGAACTTTTTTGGTTCTTCATGTACAACAGGTTGCGGAGGAGGAACTGACTTTTCTTCTTTCTTTTCTGTTTCGATGATCAATTTTGGAGCAGCGGTCTTTTTTACAGGAGTTTCACCGGTTGTATTTTTCGGTGCGGCTATCTTTACAGGAGTCAGGGCACGGAATGCAACCGGGGAAGAACGCTCAGTCAGTTTTTTTTTTGACACTGCAGGGTCGTCCATCATTTCCACGGCCTGCTGCAGGTAGGTGAGTTTTATGAGCATCAACTCCGTATGCAGTTTTTTATTTCTCGATTGGCGGAACTGAATGATTGCATCTGAAAGAATGTTTAGCGCAGCCAATAACCATCCGGCTGACATTTCTTTAGCCGCATCCTTATACTTCGCTTTAAAGTCTTCCGCCACTTCCAGCAATGCCACAGCCTTTGCATCCTTGCTTATCATCAGGTTCCTGATGAATTCAGAAAAGCCGTCAAGAAAAGTTTCGGGTTCAAAACCTTTTTGATTGATCTCATCGAATGTGAGTAACACATCCGGGAGATCCTGTTCCCGCATTTTATTAAGAAGCCGGAAGTAATAATCCTCATCAAGAATATTGAGGTGTTCAAGTGTATTCGTATACGTTAGTGAACCGTTAGTGAAGCTTACTATTTTATCAAGGATGCTCAGGGAATCGCGCAGGCAGCCTTCACTTTTTTGGGCGATCACATGCAGCGCTGCCTTTTCGGCTTTTATGTTTTCTTTTTCACAGATCTCCGAAAGATGTTCAACCGTATCGCGCGCCGTTATCCGTTTAAAATCGAAGATCTGGCAACGGCTAAGGATGGTGGGAAGTATCTTGTGTTTTTCGGTTGTGGCGAGAATGAATATTGCATGCGTCGGCGGCTCTTCGAGTGTTTTTAGAAAAGCATTGAACGCTTGCGTGGTAAGCATGTGAACCTCATCTATGATATACACTTTATACTGGCCGGCCTGTGGAGCGAAACGTACCTGCTCAATGAGCGTGCGCATTTCATCAACACCGTTGTTGCTGGCCGCATCCAGCTCATGAATGTTCAGGGAAGTACCATTGTCGAATGATACGCAACTGGCACAGGTGTTACAAGCTTCTCCCTCTGCGGTTTTATTTTCGCAGTTGATGGTTTTTGCAAGGATGCGTGCGCAGGTTGTTTTGCCGACGCCGCGGGGGCCGCAAAAAAGAAAGGCGTGTGCGAGCTGATTATGGAGTATCGCATTTTTCAGCGTGGTGGTGATATGTTCCTGCCCAACAACCGTATTAAAATTCTGGGGCCTGTACTTGCGGGCCGATACAACAAACTTCTCCATGTGCACGCGGGATTTTTAATTTGGATTAAACCGCTTCAAATTTACGCCAATATCGGATGCCTTTTAAATTCCTTTGTACGGTCGAACAGGTAACGGTAGGTGGTGAGCTGGCGGCTTTTTTTCACATCGCCCAGTCCATATGCAATATTTATCATCTTTGGATTGAAGTCTCCTATCCACTGCATTTCATATTCGGTGTAGGGCACCGCATCGGTCTGAATCACTTTTCCGGCCTCGCCGATAAGAAAAGCATCCATGCCCTTACCATGCCATTCGGGTGAGATTCCGAAAACCAGCCCTACAAATCTTTTGTTTTTTTTGAATGTTTTCAGCCAGAGAAATTTCAGCTTTTGAATGAACCCGAATTTTCCATCCAGGTATTTGAACCATTGATTCAGGTCAGGGAGATTCACAAAAATTCCGACGGGTTTATTTTTATCATAAACAAACCAAAGAATATTTTCATCCATCACGGGCTTCATCTTTTTAAACATGATGAGCACCTGCTCTTTGGAGAGTTGCTTCAGTCCGCCATGGCCGGCCCAAGCCGCATTGTACACCGTGGCAAAATCAGCGGCATATTTTTCAAGATCGTTTTTCTTCAATCGCTCTGAATGCAGGTCGGGGTTTTTTGCCATTGCTGCGTGCCTTTGCCACAACTTCGGATTGTAAGGTTCTTTCGGAAACATGGAAAGGCAAACCTGGTGATAAAATGGTTTGAAACCATAATCTTCCAGCAGGTTTTTGTAATAAGGAAGGTTGTAGTTCATGCAATAAAGCGGTTCATAGAAACCTTCAACCACGAGCCCCCACCAGCGGTCGCGTTCGCCGAAATTGATCGGCCCGTCCATGGCTTCCATTCCTTCTGAAAGCAGCCAGTGGCGGGCGTTATCCAAAAGCAGGTCTGCCGCGGCCTGGTCGTTTATACATTCAAAAAAACCCATACCGCCAACGGGAACATCATCTCCCTTGTTGCGGTATTTTGAGTTGGTGAAGGCGGCTATACGGCCAATCAGTTTATCGCCATCTTTAAGTATCCAGCGTTGAACCTTTCCGTTTCGAAATGCCTTGTTTTTTTTAGGATCAAATACGTCTTCCACATCCTTATCCAGCGGCCGGATCCAGTTTTTGTCGTGCTTATAAATTTCGAGGGGAACTTTTAAAAATTGTTTGGCTTCTTTTTCACCCTGAACCGGTACGATCTCCATCCTGCAAAATTAACGGCTTTCGTGGGCGGAAAATTCTTTTCTGAGTTGAGAGGCAGTTTTCGAACTGCCATCGTGGCTCCATCCGGGCGGCATAAAAAGGTATTTGAGTTTATCCATGAAGGAGGTGGTTCGGCGCATGTCTTTTGCGATCCCGTTCCATTCATGAAAAACTATGTTGACGGGGTGGGCAGGGTTTTCAATTGGTTTTGTCAGGCCAAACTTTACGGGTTCTGCCGGTAGTTCTTTTTGGAAAGTGCCGAATAGCCGATCCCAGATGATAAGGCACATACCCATGTTTTTGTCAAGGTATACAAGGTTTGAAGCATGATGCACCCGGTGATGTGCGGGGCTCACAAATACCGCTTCAAACCATGCAGGCATTTTTTTAATGTATTGCGTGTGCACCAGTATCCCATAGGTTTGGGTTAGCGAATACATGAAAACAATATCAAGCGGATGAAAGCCGGCGAGCGCGAGCGGAATAAAATAGATGAACCGGTACACAGGTTGCAGCACCGAGGAACGGAAACCGGTGGTCAGGTTAAATTCCTCACTGGAATGGTGGGTGACGTGCACCGCCCAAAACATGCGGCAGAAATGATCGATACGGTGTTCGACGTAGAAGGCAAGGTCTTCCAATAAAAACAACAGCGGCCAATACAGCCAGGGATTTTCAATTTGGAAGAGCCGGTGGTCGTAACAGAAAACGAGAACCGAGATATAGAACAAGGAACGAAGTAAAAGATCAAGCCCGCCATTAAGAAGCGTGAGGTAAACGTTTTGCAGTGTGGCGCGGAGTGAATAAAACCTGTGGCCTTTCCAATTGCTCATCAAAATTTCTGCGCCAATGAGAACGGCGTAGAACGGAACCGACACCAATAGAAATATGGTTTCCCTTGAATGCATTAATTAATGCAGCATTTATACGAGCATGATCTCCTTTTCCTTTGCCACGAGATGTTTTTCTACCAAAGAAATATAGCTGTCAGTTATTTCCTGCACTTCCTTTTCAGCATCTTTAGCGGCATCTTCACTCAACCCGTCTTTTTGCAGTTTTTTTATGTTTTCGATCGCGTCTCTGCGGATGTTGCGTACGGAAACTTTCGCGCTCTCGCCTTCACCGTTACAGCGTTTCACCAATTCCTTCCTTCTTTCTTCGGTGAGCGGAGGAAGAAACAGGCGGATCGAATTTCCGTCATTTTGCGGATTAAGGCCGATATTGGCCGCGATAATGCCACGTTCTATTGCCTGGATCATATTTTTCTCCCAGGGTTGAATGGTTATGGTACGGGCATCGAGCACGGAAATATTGGCCACCTGGTTAATTGGGGTCGGGTTTCCGTAATATTCTGCCATTATGCCGTCAAGCATTGCGGGGTTAGCTTTTCCTGCACGAATTTTTCCCAGTTCCACTTCGAGGTGGTCAACTGCTTTGGCCATCAATTGTTTCGTTTGTGCTAATATGCCATTCAGGTCTTCTGCCATAACTAAAAAGAATTGGGTGCAAAATTATGGAAATTGTTTTTAGTTAGTAGTTGGTGTGGGTTGTTCAAATTTTGGTGAGGCATCAGGGACATTTGGAACGTTAAGTTGCCTTGATTTAAATTCCTTCGCGTTAGGGACTGGCACCAGTACCGTGTACTGGAGAAGGCCCGACCACGGCCGGAGTGCCGTGGGAACGCCCAAAAAAGAGCAGGCTTGTTTAATTTTAGCAATACGAGTTTTTGGACGTTAAGACGTCTTAATTTTTAATTCGTAAATTTTTAATTCTTAATTGAACATCAGTCTGCCTCAACAGGCTCCGCGAAAGTGAAGTATTGGTGGGCGACCATTTGTTTCTCATGTTTCGCGCCCGTTAGTGATGGCTTGTTCATTTTTTTCTGACGAAAGTAATAAACCAATGAAGTGAGTAAGGTTGCGCCGGCGAGCATCAGCAGCAGCACCCAGGTGGTGCCGAGATTTCGCAGGAAATATGCCGCGGCGATAAATACAAGGTTTACCAGCACACAGGTTAAGGTGATGCGGCGGTGAGACCAGCCGAGGTCAAGCAGGAAATGGTGAATGTGCAATCTGTCAGGACTGAAAGGTGAACGGCGTTGAAGCAGCCTTAGTCCGAATACACGGAGCGTATCCATTAAGGGCACGATCAGTACGGCCATACCTATCGCCGGCGAGGCTTCAAGGAAAAATTTTCCACCGGAAGTGCCTGCGATGTTAATGAATTTAATCACCAAAATGGAATTGATCAAACCCAGCAGCAGTGAACCCGTATCTCCCATGAAAATTTTTGCCGGAGAAAAATTGTAAATGAGGAAGCTCACCAAAGCGCCCGCAAGTGCGAAAGACATTACCGAATACATCAGGTGATCACTGTAAAGGAAATATAGTCCGAACACTGTGGTGGTTAGTAGTCCGAGGCTTCCTGCAAGCCCGTCGATACCATCGATCAGGTTAAATGAATTGGTGATCACCACGATGGTGAAAACGGAAAAAACAATGCTTGCAATATGAGGCAACTCATAAATACCGAGGAAGCCGTGCATGTTAGTGATCTGCACGCCGCCAAACTTTATAAGTATTCCGGCGGCTATTAGCTGGCCGATGAACTTTTTGCTTGCAGACAAAACGAGGATATCATCCTTCATTCCCAGGAAGAAAATCACAATAGAAGCCGCGATAAAAAACTGCATTTCGTAGGCGAGGTTGGAGGGCACACCCATTAAAAACCCAATGATAAAACCGGCGAATATGCCGAGGCCCCCGAGTGTAGGGATAACCACCTTATGAACTTTTCGTTCATCGGGCTCATCGAACAGCTTTTTATCTTTCGCAACCTGAATAATTACCGGGATGGCAAAGTAGGTGATGAGGAAAGCTAAGGCCGCACTAAGTATAATGTTATCCATGCGAGTAGATTAAAGGCAGTCGACAGTACAAAAGTATCAAATATGACTAGTAGAACGAATATTTTTGTGCCTGAAACTGCTTTTTCCGGGCCTTAAATTAGTTTATTTTTCTAATTCGTTTGAAAATTTTAAAGACCCACTCTTATTAAAAACGCCATATCGGGCCAAAAAGTATGGGCGCTGAGGGCGCCTTATTTTACTTTGCAGGTGTCTGGTTTTAAATTAGGTTTGCAAAAATTTGAATCCATATGCGTGATTTGCAGGAATTGGAAAAAGTTGCCAGCCAGGTAAGGCGGGATATTGTAAGGATGGTGCATGCCGTTCAAAGCGGGCATCCCGGCGGATCTTTAGGTTGTACCGATTACCTCGTTGCCTTGTATTTCCGTATTATGAAGCATAACACGGAATTTTCAATGGATGGGATCGGCGAGGACCTTTTTTTCCTGAGTAATGGCCATATTTCCCCTGTTTATTACAGCGTATTGGCGCGGTCGGGTTATTTTCCTGTAGAGGAGCTAAAGACCTTTCGCAAATTAAACAGCCGCCTCCAGGGGCACCCGACAACTCACGAGCATTTGCCCGGCGTTCGGATCGCCAGTGGTTCACTGGGCCAAGGCATGAGCGTTGCCGTTGGAGCTGCCCTGGCCAAAAAATATAATAACGATGACCGCATAGTTTACTCGCTGCACGGCGATGGTGAATTGGATGAGGGGCAAAATTGGGAAGCGATCATGTTTGCCGCGCATAAAAAGGTAGACAACCTGATTGCTACGATAGACCGCAATGGTCAGCAGATTGATGGCCCTACAAAGGAAGTAATGGCGCTGGATGATCTGAATGCCAAGTTTCTTGCTTTCAATTGGGATGTGCTTGAAATGGATGGAAACAGCATGCAATCAGTTGTGGAAACGCTGGAACTGGCGAAAACCCGTACAGGCAAAGGCAAACCTATTGCCATCATCATGAGAACCGGCATGGGGCACGGAGTAGATTTTATGATGGGCAGCCACGAATGGCATGGTATTGCGCCCAATGATGAGCAGCTTGAAACCGCGCTGGCTCAATTACCGAGAACGTTTGAAGACTATTAGGGATTTGATGATTTGCAAATTTGCCGATGTGCCGATGGGTAGATGGGTTGATCTCAACATTTGAAGTGTAAACCTTTCCGAATTTCATTTTGCACATTTGCAAATCAGCAAATTTGCACATTTAAACCTTACCGTAAATTCAACGGCTGGCGTGAGGCCTTGTAAGCCGGGAACCAGGAGGCTATGAAGGCGATCAGCAGTGCGGCGCCGCTTACGAGAAGAAAATCTGTCCAGATAAGTTTTACGGGAAAGTGGTCTATTAAAAATGATCCGCCCTGCAGTGGAATGAATTTATATTTGAGTTGTAGCAAGGAGATAACTATCGCCAACAGAATTCCGGTTGCGGCGCCCAGTACGCCGAGAAGCAAACCTTCGCTCAAAAAGATCTTCCTTATTTGCGACCTTCTGCTTCCCATACTTTGAAGAATGGCGATATCCCGTTTCTTTTCCAGCACCAGCATGGTTAGTGCGCTGATCATGTTGAAAGCGGCGATTATCAGTATGAGGGTAAGCACGGCAAAAATTGCCCACTTCTCTGTGCGCATGGTGTTGTAGAGATTGGTGTTCTGCTCATACTTCGTTTGCACGTTATAGTTAGTGCCCAGTAATTTTATAAGATCGGCCTTTCGATCGTCGATATTTTCTTTTTCATTAAGGCGTATTTCGATCGCGGAATATTCATCAGGCTCCAGTGCCATTTGTTGACGTACGAAATCAATGTTGGTCAGGGCAAACTGGTTATCAAATTCCTGCTGAATGGCGAACACGCCGGTAGCGGTAACATTTCCTTCGCTTAAAGATTCAAGTGGGTCTTTTGATAAGGTTTTCTTCGGTAGGATGATGGTGGTGGGGTCGGTATTGAATGCAGGGTTGGTGGAAATACCGGTGGCAGATTGAATGCCCGAGCCCATGATCATGCCCGGATCATCCACATCTCCGATAGTAAATTCACCGCGGACTATCTTATCATCAATCCCGGAAACACGCGTGTAATTTTCGTCTACGCCCTTCAGGTAAACTACAGTTTGCGCTTCGCCGTTTTGCAACAATGCTTTTTCTTCAACCACAAGCGATGCGGCGGCCACGTAAGGTTGTCTTCTTATTTCTGCAATTTGTTGCGCAGTAAGCGATATTGTTTTCCCGGATTGCGGGCTAACTTTTAAATCAGCATAGAATGTGGAGTACAGCGAGCGCACAAGATCTTCAAAACCATTGAATACACTTAAAACCAGCACCTGGCAGCAGGTGGCAAAAGCGATCACGGAGGTTGTCACCCAGGCGATAATATTTATGGCATTTGCAGATTTTTTAGCCCTGAAATATCGCCAGGCAAACTGAAGATACATGCCGTAAATTTTGTACTAAGAATTGTCTTTATTATCCTGGTCGCGTATGTCTTTGAATAATTTTTCCATTTTATCAACATACTCCAAAGTGTCATCAATAAAATAGGAGAGAACGGGCATTGTTCGAAATTGGTGTCGAACGCTGGCAGTAAGTAATTTTTTAATTTCCCAGTTTCTTTCTTCGATATGTTTGAGAGCGGCAACCGGGTCTTTCACTTTAAAAAAGCTAAGATATACGCGCGCCTCATGAAGGTCAGGAGTAATCTTCACCGAAGAAATAGAAACCATGCCGCCATCTGTCATGGAGAGCCCGAGGCGTTGAAAGATCTCGTTCAATTCCTTTTCAATAACTGCCGCTACTTGTTTCTGTCTTTTTCCTTCTAACATAATCGCCGCCTTTAAGGTGTAAAATTACTTACTTTGTGCCGTTTACGTTTTATTATTTGAGGCATGAAGAGTTTAAGATCGATCTACAGGTATGTGAGCAGGTATCCGCGTCTTGTAGCCACCTATTTTTCGTTCAATATTCTTGCCGCACTTTTCAGTGTGTTTTCTTTAGGGCTGCTTAGCCCTTTCCTTCTGTTGATATTTAAGCAGGGAGATACGTTCGCCGATGTTGGAGAGAAAGGTGGCATTGGCAGTCTCAACCCGATCAACTATTTTAAAGAATGGCTTTACGGATTGGTTACAGAACCGGGAGGGAGTGTGAAAGCTTTGCTCATCATCTGCCTCATCATGTTCTTTGCCATTCTGTTCAAAAATATTTTCGTTTACCTCAGTGTTTATTTTTTGAATCCTATCCGCAATCATATCATTAACGATATGCGAAGCGCGATGTATAATAAAATTCTTCGTTTACCGGTAGGTTATTTCAGCGAACAAAAAAAGGGCGACATACTCAGTAAACTTTCGAATGACCTTAATGATGTAGAAGGGTCTACCGTAAGCGTGTTGGAAAGCACTTTTAAAGAACCTATTGTGATACTTTTTTCACTGATCTATATGGTGATATTAAGTCCGCAACTCACGCTTTTCCTTTTTATTTTTCTTCCTGTTGCGGGGTTAATTCTTGGGCGGATCGGGAGAGCATTGAAGAAGGAAAATAAAATTTTGTTGCAGCAATTCGGAGTTCTGTTTTCCTCAATTGAAGAAACCTTAAGCGGCATCCGGGTGATCCAGGCATTTAACGCGGAGAAGCGGATGGAGAAAACTTTTGAAGAAGAAAATGTAAAGTTCTTTCATTATAAGAATAAAGCAAATCGTAGGAGAGACCTTGCCTCACCTGTTTCGGAATTACTCGGTGTTACCGCGGTGCTTTGCATACTCTATTATGGCGGTCGCCTTGTGCTGAATGCAGATGCTTCTTTTGGCTTAAATGCGGGAGATTTTCTTGCCTACATTGCCATTTTTTCGCAGTTGATACAACCCCTGAAGGCGCTCTCCAACGCGTCTTACAATGTTCACAGGGGCGCGGCAAGTATTGAACGTATTGAGGCACTGATCAACGAGCCCGTACTCATTACCGATCCTCAGAGCCCTGTACACCTGGAGCACTTTAAAGATTCCATTGAATTGCGTAACGTAACCTTTTCGTATACAGATAAGGTGATCCTGAAAAACATCAACCTCGTTTTAAAGAAGGGAAAAACTGTTGCACTTGTGGGCAGCAGCGGATCCGGGAAGAGCACGCTGGCCGATCTTCTGCCGCGTTTTATTGATGCCAATGAAGGTGAGGTTTTGATTGACGGGAAAAATATAAAAGAATATTCCATCGAATCAATTCGCAACCAGATGGGGATTGTCACCCAGGAAGCGATTCTCTTCAATAATTCTGTCGGAGAAAATATCAGGATGGGGAAGGAGGATGCTACCGCTGATGAGATCATTCAGGCTGCGAGAATTGCGAACGCCTTTTCTTTTATTGAAAAGAAGGAAAATGCCTTTGATGAAAATATTGGAGAGCGTGGCACCAAACTCAGCGGCGGCGAGAGGCAGAGGCTCACTATTGCACGGGCGGTTTTAAAAAACCCGCCGATACTTATTTTAGATGAAGCCACTTCTTCTTTGGATACGGAAAGTGAGCGGCTGGTGCAGGATGCGATCAACAACCTGATGACGAACCGCACCACCCTTGTTATCGCGCATCGGTTAAGCACGGTACGCCATGCAGACGAGATCATTGTGTTGAAGAAAGGCGAGATAGTTGAGCGCGGCACTCATGACGACCTGATCGCTTTGGGCGGTATGTATAAGCGGCTTATTGATATGCAGGAAGTGAAGTAGTTGGATAATTCAAAAGGAAAAAGTAAGAATTCAAAACTCTTTCTCACCTAAAGCAAAAAAGCCCCGAAATTCGGAGCTTTTCAATATTATTATTGGAAGGGTTATTTCGTGATTCCCATCTTAGCTTCGATGCTAAGTGTTGCATGCGGCACAGCCCTTAATCTTGCTTTGTCTATCAGTTTTCCTGTTACGCGGCATATGCCGTAAGTTTTGTTCTCGATGCGCATAACCGCTTTTTCAAGGTGATCGATAAAAGTGATCTGGCGGCTTGCCATCTGGCTAAGTTGTTCCCTCTCCATGCTAAGGCTGCCATCTTCCATTGTCATATAACGGTTATCACTTTCATCTCCGCCCATTTCATCTTTGCGTGTGATAAGTCCCTGCAGGTAATTAAGTTCTTTACGTGCGGCTTCCAGCTTACGCATGATCAATTCTTTGAATTCTGCCAATTCAACATCGCTATACCTGACTATCGGCGCACCGGGGTTATATTTCGGCTGATCTAACACAGACTTTGTAAAATCAGGTTTATATGCGCGCGATGTTTTAGTGGCGATCTTTGGGAGAACCACCGGCTTTGCAGGTATAACCTTTATGTCCTTTACGTTTGGCGCGTTAGCTTTCGGGCCGCTCGGTTTTGGCGGAGCAGCTTTCACTGCCGGCTTTTTCTCCGCAACTACCTTTTTAGGAGCAGCCTTCACGGGAGCTTTCTCAGCAACCGCTTTCTTTGCGGGAGCTGCTGCAACTTTCACCGGGGCTTTAGCTTTTGGAGCGGGAGCGGCTTTTGCAGGAGCTTTGGAGGCCACTTTTGCAACTGGTTTTGTACCTTTTTTAGGTGCTGCCTTGGCAGGTGCTTTTGCTGCAGGTTTTGCGGGTGTTTTCACTGTTAGTTTTTTGCTAACTGGTGCAACTTTCTTGCCAGCAGGTTTGGCTTGTTTTTTTGCGGGCACCGGTTTTTTGGCGGGAGCCGCTTTTTTCGCGGTTTTCGCCGCAGCTTTATTGCTAGCCGCCTTTGCCGGAGCCTTTTTTGGTGCAGGTTTAGCTACTTTCTTTTTGGTTGCCATGTTGCATGCTGGTTTTAAAAACGTTCACATTTAAGGATGCCTCATTTACTTCAATGGGCACTCCATTGGGAATATCCGGATGAAATTCAAGCGTATCTGCCAAAATTTCGCGGCAAATATAATCTTTAAATTGAATCAAAGATGGTTGTACCCGGTCATTTGGTTCCACCATCACATTTATACGGTCGGTAACCTCAAATTGCCTGTCTTTACGCAGGTTCTGGATCTTATTTACAAATTCGCGGGCATTTCCCTCAAAAAGCAAGTCTTCGTTTAAGGTCACATCCAGCGCCACCGTAAGGCTGCCGCGGGAGGCCACCTCATAACCGGGTATCTCATCAGTGAAAACCTCAATATCTTCTTCATTCAGCAGCACGGTTTCACCACCCAGTTCCAACGGATAATTTCCTGCCTTTACCGCTTCAATAGCAGCGTTATCAAATTTTTCTATTGCCCCTGCGGCCAATTTCATTTTAGCACCGAGTTTTTTGCCCAAGGTTTTAAAATTGGCCTTAGCTTTTTTGCGGATGAAATTGTTTGCGGCATCAAGAATTTCAATTTCCTTGATGTTGGTCTCCGTTTTTATCACCTCTTCCATCAATTTAATATTCTCCGCCATTTGCCTGCTCAGTGCCGGAATAAACACCTTCTGAAGCGGTTGACGCACCTTGATGTTCACTTTCTTGCGAAGTGACAGGATCAATGAAGAAGCATCCTGTGCAAGTTGCATCCTGCTTTCAAGGCCTTCATCAATATGAGTTTCATCAGCTACCGGAAAATCGGTATGATGGATAGATTCCTTTGTGAGTCTCCCGGTAACAGTATTCAGATTGTGATACATCCAATCAGCAAAGAAAGGTACGATGGGCGCAATTAATCCGCTGAGGGTTTCCAGGCATTCGTATAAAGTTTGGTAGGCGCAAATTTTATCGTGCCCATATTCTCCCTTCCAGAACCTCCGGCGCGAGAGGCGTACGTACCAATTACTAAGGTGATTGTCAACAAATTCTTCGATATCCCTTCCTGCCTGCGTCGGTTCATAGGCATCGAGGTTGTCGGTAACTTTTTTAACGAGTGTGTTCAGCGATGAGAGTATCCATCGGTCTATTTCCGGACGCTCACGGTAAGGCACAGACGCTTCTGAATAATTGAAATTATCCACGTTTGCATACAGCGCGAAAAACTGGTATGTATTATATAGGGTTCCGAAAAACTTTCTTTGAATCTCTTTAATGCCTTCTTCGTCAAATTTCAGGCTATCCCACGGAGAGGCATTCGTGATCAGGTACCAGCGGGTTGCATCTGCACCATATTTATTAATGGTTTCGAAAGGATCAACCACATTGCCGAGGCGCTTGCTCATTTTATTGCCATTCTTATCCAGCACAAGCCCATTGCTCACCACCGTTTTATAGGCAACGCTGTCGAACAGCAATACAGCCAGCGCATGTAGTGTATAGAACCAGCCGCGTGTTTGGTCAACTCCTTCCGCAATAAAATCTGCAGGGAAGGCTTTTTCAAATTCCTCTTTGTTGTCAAACGGAAAATGCCATTGCGCGTAAGGCATCGCGCCGCTGTCGAACCAAACATCCACCAGATCCGGCACACGTTTCATCGGCCTTCCGGAGGGGGAAAGCAGGACCACATCGTCTACATACGGCTTGTGCAGGTCTTTGATGCCATCAAGGTATTTTTTGTTCGTATCTCCGCCCAAAACCTCGTGAGCTTTTTTAATTCCTTCGTTTAATTCTAAAATGCTGCCGATACAAATTTGTTCCTCGCCGTCTTCCGTTTGCCAAATGGGAAGCGGCGTTCCCCAAAAGCGGCTGCGGCTAAGGTTCCAGTCCACCATGTTTTCCAGCCAGTTGCCGAAACGCCCTGTGCCGGTACTCGCCGGTTTCCATTGAATGGTATTGTTCAATTCCACCATCCTGTCTTTGGCTGCGGTGGTTTTTATGAACCAGGCATCAAGCGGATAGTAAATTATAGGTTTATCGGTGCGCCAGCAATGCGGATAGTTGTGTTCATATTTTTCAACTTTAAAAGCGCGATTCTCTTTCTTAAGCTTAACGGAAATGTCCACATTTACATCAGCATAATCAGGTTCGTCTTTATAATTCTTTACAAAGCGGCCGCTGAATTCGCCTAGGCCGTCAACAAATTTTCCTTCTTTATCAATCAGGGTCAGAATTCCAAGATTGTTCTTTTTGCCGGCCCTATAATCATCTGCACCAAAGGCAGGTGCAGTATGTACTATACCCGTTCCGTCTTCAGTAGTTACGAAGTCTCCTGTGATCACGCGAAACGGATCAGCTTCAGGGGTGATTTCCTGAATTGCAGCAATATCATTTGCCTCATAAGGAAGTAATTGCTGATATTTTATTCCTTCAAGCTCCTTACCTGTAAACGTGGCGACCGTTTTCCAGGGGATGTTTTTGTCCCCACTATTATAGTTTTCAAAATCGCCGTTTTCTTGCTCAGCCTTGAAATATTTACCCAATAATGGTGTAGCCAAAACCACATTTATGGGCAAAAAGGTATACGGATTGAAAGTTTTGACGATGCTGTACGGTATCTCGGGCCCTACCGTAAGCCCTAAATTTGAAGGAAGAGTCCAAGGGGTGGTTGTCCACGCCAGGAAGAACACAGGTTCCCCCGCAGTTTTTTCAAAAATTTTAGCGGAGCGGTCATCATTTATTGCTTCAAACATAACCACCGCGCTCGTATCCTTTACATCTTTATATGTACCCGGCTGATTGAGCTCATGGCTGCTGAGGCCTGTGCCGGCGGCGGGAGAATAAGGCTGAATGCTAACACTTTCGTACAGAAGACCTTTATCGTACAATTGGCGCAGGCACCACCAAAGTGTTTCAATATATTGATTTTCAAAAGTTACATAGGGATTCTTGAGGTCCACCCAATAGCCCATCTGCCGTGTTATGTCATCCCATTTGTCTTTATACCGCATCACCACTTCACGGCATTTCTTATTATAATCTTCTACCGATATCTTCGTTCCAATGTCTTCTTTTGTAATGCCAAGTTCTTTCTCCACGCCAAGTTCAACAGGCAGGCCGTGTGTGTCCCATCCTCCTTTTCTTTTCACCTCGAAACCGCGCATTGTTTTATACCGGCAAACAAGGTCTTTGAG
>JAFAGR010000034.1 GCA_023422565.1 Bacteroidota bacterium
ATTATAAAAGTTTTCCGGACAACAATGATTAAAAATTAAGAATTCAAAATGCCTGTACCCTGTGTCTTGTACCCTGCAGCTGGATTGTTTCACGCAAAGAGGCAAAGAAAACAAAGGCGCAAAGAATTCAAAAGTAAAAATTCAAAATGCATGTGGCCTGTACCTTGTACCCTGCAGCTGGATTGTGCTCCCTGAAGCCACAATGCCTGCTCTATTTCTCCCGGGAGCTTACACCTGAAACTTGCTGAACCTCACTGCCGTGAATCTCGCGGATATAATCCATTTTAAGGTGATCATAAAAGGAATGGCGACTAACCAGATATGCAATGAGGTTTGAAAACAATGCGGTGAGCATTATGTAAAGGATCACGTTGTGGCTGTTCGTCATTTCCAGCACGAGTATCGAGGAGGTAAAGGGGCTACGCGTTATACCGGTTAAAAAACCCGCCATACCGCACAGGATCACCAGGTTCGTTTCGGTATCTGACAGCTGGAACCAACCTGAGAATACCGAACCAATACTTGCACCGGCACTCAGCGAGGGCGCAAAGATGCCGCCGGACGCACCCGTTGAAAATGAGGTGATGGAGCCGAATATTCTTAAAAGGGGCAGGTACCACTCCGAATGTTTCTCCCCGGTGAACAATGTATCTACCATTATTTCTTTTCCCGAGCCAAGTATTCTTCCGTCTACAAAAACAGCAAGGGCAGCAATCGCCAGTCCGCAGAGCGCGGCATACAGTATATGTTGAAAATTATTCTTCAGGCTCTTTTTTAGTTTCAATAAAGTGAGTGCAATACTTCCCATGCCGCTTCCTGCGAGCCCGGCAAGGATGGAAATAGGAATCGTAATTAAAATGATCCAGGCAGGTAGTACGCTTAAATCTGGGTAACCGAGATACAGGTAGGGGCCAAGGAAATAAAGTGCGGTAAGTCCGGCAATGATCACACCGCTTAAAAGTGCGGATTTAAAAAAGCTGAAGTGGGTTTTGGTGAGTTCTTCAATCGCAAATACTATTCCTCCCAGGGGCGTGTTGAAGGCTGCGGCAAGTCCTGCTGCTCCGCCCGTCACGATCATGTTTCTCCTTGATATTTTAGGATACCAATCCGGAAGAAGATCATTTATTTTTTTAAAGATAGATGCGCAGATCTGGATCGTTGGGCCTTCACGGCCAATGATGCCGCCACCAAAAACCATTACGAGGCTGGAAACAACCTTAAGCAAAATTATTTTCAGATTAAGAAGGGCGTTGACCATATAAGCATGTTTCGGGTTACTGAGCTCGATCGCGGCGGTTACTTGTGGTATTCCGCTTCCCCTGGCATACGGCGCAAACCGGGCAACCAGCCACCAGGCCAACACGAAGCTTAGCGGTGTGATGATAAAAAACAACCAGTTTGTTTGGAGGAAAATGTGGCGACCCGCCATTTCTGCCCATGCAAAAAGCTTTGCGTAGAATACAGAGACTACACCACACAACGCGGCGCCTGCCCAAAAGGGAACTGCGTTGAGAAGATTCTTTTTAAGATTTTCGTTGGTGATTAAATCAAACTTCGCTTTTAGAAGCCGCCGTAGATTTTTGGGAAAGGTCATTTTCAAAATTAACCATCTTCAGTTTCACATAAAGGCGCAAAGAATTCAAAAGTCAAAAGTGAAAAGTCAAAACATCAAAACCCAAGGCGCAAGCTATAGTCAAAAAGTCGAAAGTCAAAATTCAAAAGCCCTGTGGCTTGTAGCTTGTGCCCTGTAGCTCCCATTGTTTAACGCAAAGAAACAAAGAAAGCAAAGGCGCAAAGGATTCAAAAGTCAAAATTCAAGAATAAAAATTCAAAAACCTGAAGCTTAAGGCTAGCCGCCTGAAGCTATCTCATATCTCCCATCACCCGCCTTGAACCCTGAGACCTGGAGCCTTGCCGCTGATTTTGTATTGTTCACGTTCTTTCAATATTTTTAATTGAAATGAAGAAGAGATGAAGATCTGCTGTTTTTTCATTGCCATATTTCTTGTTATTCAAATTGCTCCTGTTAATGCACAGAATATCGAATACGATACTGTGAACAAGGAACTGAATTTAAGAGCGTTTGTTAACGGCGCTATGGTGCATCACAATTTGGTTAATAAAAAGCCTGAGTACCCGGGTGGTAAAACAGCGTGGCATAATTTTCTTCGATCCAACATCAATATCGCGGTTCCCTTTACCAACAAAGCCTTACCGGGAAGGTATGAAGTGCTGATCCGGTTCATTGTTGGTGCAGATGGAAAAGTTACAAGTGCAGGGGCTAAAACAAACCGGGGGTACGGGCTGGAAGCGGAAGTGATTCGCTGCATTAATAAAAGCGGTACATGGTCGCCTGCGGAAACTAAGGACGGTCAGAAAGTAGCGGTCACCTTAAGAACGATGGTGATATTCAATGTTGAGCGCAACAATGTAACTGTAAGCTTCCCCTAACCCGTTTCCAATTGCAAAACGGGTTGATCATTATTTCCTTCTTAAAGTGAACCAATACGCTTTACCAAAATTTTATCATTTGGAATTTTGAAAGAGATAGAACGAAATCTATTTTAATGTCCTGTTTCGTTTATACTTTCCGTTAGTTTATACCTCTGGGGCTGTGAGAATGCTGTTTAATTAATAAAACACATCATCATGAAGCTTTGCCTTTCCATCCTTCTGCTCGCAACTTTTGCTGCGGCTTGTAATTCTACTGACAAGAAATCCATGCCCGGCAGCGTGGAAGATCGCTTTGTAAATCCGCCGATAGCGGGAGTGGTAAAGCCTTTTGAAAATTACAAGGTGCAGGCGGAAAGCGGCGATACACTGTATCATCATTCGGGAAGCATGTTGTTGTTTCAGCCTAATGCCTTTTTAGATAAGGAGGGCAAAGTAGTGAAGGGTGAGGTGGATATAAAGTACCGTGAGTTCAACAGGCCGATAGATTTTTACCTGAATGGCATCTCGATGAATTACGATTCTTCCGGTACCGGGTATACATTGGAAAGCTCGGGCATGTGCGAGATATTGGCATATCAAAATGGTGAGCCTGTATTTGTAAATCCCGACAGCAAACCAGAAATTATTCTTTCAAGTTCTACTGATGCTCCGGGCCATAACATTTATTACCTGGATACGGTGAAGCGCAACTGGGTGTATGAAGAGCCTAGTGAAGTAGTTGCGGTAAATAGTACAACTAATGCATCGGCCGCCCCGGCAGCACTCGCACCAGCTCCCATTCCGCCGGTAATGCCCGGAAAAGCGGAAGGGGATATGCCAGTGATCCGAATAGTAATAGACACTGCATCCTTTAAAGAGCTGATGGCTTACGACAATCTTAAGTTTCAGATCGATGAAAAGGAGAAGAATTTTAAAGAAGCAGATGCCAATGAGGAATGGAGTGATGTGGAGTTGCAAAGAGAAGGCAGCAGAGGACTTTATAGAATCAAATTCACCAACGCAAAAAGAACGGTTACCTATGCAGCGCGGCCGGTGCTAGAAGGTGCAGACTATAACAAGGCTTTGAAACAATTTGAAAAGAACAATGCACGGTATAAGAAAGATATGGCTGCAAGGCTAGAACAGCAGGATCGCGATAGGAAGCAATACATGAAGGACACGCTGCGAAACCTGCAGATGGCTCAAGAGAACGCACGGATTGCGCGCCTTAGTCTTTTAGCGGAAGCGCACAATCGAAAAGTGGATAGTTTGGACTCAGCAATTGTTAGGGAGGAAAGAGAAAGGAAACTCATGAAAGAAGCTGCCGAAGATAATGCGCGTTTATATCGCGGTTTTTCGATTACGAGATTTGGAATACATAACTGTGATATTCCCTTGCAACCTGATTATCTCCCAATAACATTGAATTTTTTAGATGGTTCCGGCCAACCCTTGCAGGTTTCCAATGTTGCGGTGGTTTATTCTGATATTAATAGCCTGGTACAGTTTGGTGATAACAAAATTCGCCTCAAAAAAAATGGGGAGGTAATGATATTCGGGAAGGTTGATGGCCGTTTCGCGTATGTTGATTATGATGCGTTCAGGAATGTAGATAAGCCCGAGGGAGCAACATCAGTAAACCTGCCGGTGAAAGTTGTGGAAGAAAAAGATAATAATTACGAATACATTGCGGCGATAGCATCGGGGAGATCGTAAGAATGGGTTGATAGTTGGTAGTTGATAGTTTGTTGTTGATAGCTTGGATGGGATATATTTCCTCCAAAGCCTTGCTGTTTCAAGCAAAGAGGTCAAAAGTAAAAAGTAAAAATTCAAAAAGCCTGGGGCTTATACTTTGTTCCTACAGCCCTATTGTTTCACGCAAAGGAACAAAGAAGGCGAAGAGGCAAATAATCAAAAAGTCAAAAGTAAAAATTCAAAAAGCATGTCGCCTGTGCCTTGCACCCTACAGCTTGATTGTTTCACGCAAAGGAACAAAGAAAGCAAAGGCGCAAGTCTCACTACTCATAACCCACTACTCACCACCCATAACCCACTACTCACCACCCATCACCCATAACCCAAAACCCAAACCCCACCACCAAGATCCGCATTTTCTGCAAACGGGGGTTTTGATTTTAGTATTTGTTTAATAGCTTTTGCCTTTTAGCATACCTGCTAATTAGTTTTCGCAAACCTGGTGGAAAGCGTTCGACCGATTTAACTGAAATCCCGCAATAATCTGGATCAGCGCGCAGGAAGTAATTAGCAAAGCGCCTGCACCGATAATACTTTTGGGTAAAACTTTCCAATGATGAAAAGGATGCTTGTTTTACTGGTGTTGCTATACGCGCAAGGATCAAGTGCAATGGAGGTTTTATTTCCAATCAATACCGATACATCTATCGTTTTGACCTCCGTTGAAGACACTTCCTATCTCAAACTTCGCGAGAAGGCACGCAGCTGCATCAAGTCGGCGGGCTGGAGCGTTGGTGCCGGGGTTGCCGTATTCGGTGCAGGGCTTGGATTAAAGGACCTTGAACGGGAAAGAGCTCAACCGGATATAGTGGGGCAGAAAGGAAGAAACGTTTTGGGCGATGCGCTGTTAGTGATTGGAGGAATATTACTTATCGGGGCCGTGGTTTTTTTTATTTGATGGGTGTTTTTTTATAAGGGAAAAAAGAAAATCGACAGTATATCGTTTTCATAA
>JAFAGR010000089.1 GCA_023422565.1 Bacteroidota bacterium
TCTATAAACTCATTTCGCAAACCAAGGCCACGAAAACAGAAGAATTCTATTATAAAAAAGTTCTGCCACAGAAAGGCATAGATGAAGTGAGAATAGACGTGGAGAATTGGGCTATCCAGAAAAAACAGGAAGTGGAAATTTTGAAAGAAAACGAAAGATTTCGAAAAGAGTTTCTGCAGAACCTGAGTCATGAACTGAAAACCCCGATTTTCGCGATTCAGGGCTATGTGGATACTCTGCTGGGCGGGGCAATACACAACGAAGACGTCAACACTAAGTTTCTTCAAAGCACGGCCCGTAATGTGGACAGGCTTGTGAATCTCCTTGACGACCTTGATGAAATTTCAAAACTTGAAAGTGGGGAGTGGAAACTTAATTTGCAGCCTTTCGTTATTCAGGATGTGGTGAAGGAAATCTACGATTCGCTTGAAATAAAACTTCGTGAGAAAACTATCAATGCCTTTATAAAAAAAGGATGTGAACTTCCATTAACCGTGGTGGCAGACAAGGAAAAAATTCGCCAGGTGCTGATAAACATTATTGATAATGCGATCAAATACGGCCGTGAGAACGGTAACATTGAAGCAAGCTTTTACAGGGTGGATGGAGAAAATATCTTAATAGAGATAAGTGATGACGGGCATGGCATTTCAACTGAACATATGCCGAGGCTTTTTGAGCGTTTTTACCGCACAGACCAGGCCAGGAGCCGGGGCGCCGGCGGAAGCGGATTAGGCCTTTCAATCTGCAAACACATTATTGAAGCGCATGGCCAAACTATTCATGTTAGAAGCAAGATAGACGTGGGTACAACATTCGGTTTTTCTCTTCCTTCAAAATAAAAATGCCACCCTTAAGAATAAGGGTGGCTTCTATCTAACCTGCTGTATTGCTTAAGAACTAACTTTTAGTAGCTGAATTTTGTCCAGGTCTTCCACCATGTATCGCCCGGTGCGGCGGCGCCAACATAGGTAACTGGAGTAAAAAACGAACTTAACTTCGCATGTGAAAAGCCGGCACCAGAATTTAGTATCGATCCTGCAGTGGGGTTAAAATCAGGATTTGAATAGTTGAAGGCGTCGCCTAAGCCAAGATCATTATTTGTTGCCACGATCCTGTTTCCAAAGGAAGGCGTATTAAACCAGGAAACCATTGAGGCTGTAGTAGCGCCTGTGGGCGTTGTTGGGCTAACCGCATACACAACTTCGTCTCCGGCCGGAACGCCCGCTATCACTGTATTCTGAACGAACAAGCCGGGCGATGCGCCTGTGATATTCAGGTCTGTCGGCCTTCCTTTACTTCCATCTATCAGCAATCCTTTGGGCCAGCCTGCAATAACTGAATTGAAGAGACTGATCGAAGAATTCCTCCTTATCTGAACACCGGCCAGATACAAATTGCTTCCGGTATTTGACAATGTTGCCTTAGGCCCAAGGATGGTAAAGTTGCTGAACACTGCAGATGTTTGAGGCATGTTCTCGCTTCCGTTTGCATCATTATCGCTCTCGAAACCTTCCACCTTGCTTATGTCTGCCGCGGCACTATCGCGAAACACGATGCCGAACTGCACTTTTCCTGAATATCCCGCATCGGTATCAAAATCGTCATCAAGTGTATGATAAGATATAAGGTGTGAAGCATTCACAGTTCCCCCAAAAAATTCGAATGCATCATCATTGGCATAAGAAACCTGCACGTGGTCAATTACTGTCTGATTACCTACGCCGGCGAGTGTTAAACTGTTGATCTCTTTATCCGGAAGAAATGCATACCCCGCATATTCAATACGCACATAACGAAGTATACCACTGTTGTCGGCCGGGTTTTGTTGTTGAGTTACCGGTGTGCCATAGAGGCCAAGCCCATCGCTGTTGTTTATTCCGCCTTCAATTTCACCAATACCCTGAATGCCGTTGAACGAACTGTTGGTTGGCGCATTTCCGAGAATCGTAAGTCCTGCCCAATCCCCGCGTTGCGGAGTTGGCTCTTCCGATGTGAATACTATCGGATCACTTACCGTACCATCAGCCACAATTTTTGAACTTCGTGTTATAACGAGTCCTCCATTCCTTCCTCTTTCACCTACTATCCTGGTGCCGGGCTCAATGGTGAGCACAGCACCGTTTGTAACATAAACGAGCCCGCGAAGTTTATAAGTGAACTCTTTCTTCAGGGTGCGGTTCTCAATGATCCTACCTTCAAGAATTACATTCTCCGTGTTTGTGGGCGGGTTTACCACAGTGCCATTGTCGTCTACCTCAATTTTGCGGCATTGAACCGAAGCCATTGACACTATCGCGAGGCCCAGTAATACTTTTTTCATATTTGTTTTAGGTTTAAGCATTTTAAAAGTTGTAAGAAAATGACAAGCTCACATTGGTTCCGCATTTCCTGCTTATGGCCAAAGCATCGCTGCCCTTATCATATTTCCTGTTATTGTTAAGATCGTGATAGAACCTTGCCTCACGGTTAAGGATATCCGAAATATTCATTTTTAGTTCTCCCCTGGTGCCCATCATCTTTTTCGCGATCTGGAAATCGAGCAATGCACGCGGCGCTTCCCATACCGGAGGATAATTATCGTTGATGGTTGTGCCATTGCTGGTTGAATTGCCTACGTAATAAATTCGTCTTCCGATCTGGTTCAATAACAATGTTGAGGTGATGCCATGCTTTTCAAGATCATACTGTAAACCAAGGTTGAGCAAGTATGGGCTTTGCCCTTGCATCGGCCTGTCAAGCCCCGGCACCCGGTTGTAGATATAAGACACATTTCCATGCACGGCAAAATTTTTAAGTGCGGCGATGCGTTCAAGTTTTTTTCTGAACTCCAATTCAAACCCATAGCTGCGCGCCTCTTCTGCGTTTATGTAATTAAACGTGCTGCTGCTGCCTGCACCGGATTGGTTGAAGTAAAGCTCGATCGGCTTATCGAAAAATTTATAAAACAGTCCGATTGTGAAAAGTTCACCGGCGCCGGGATAAAGTTCGTACCGCAGGTCTGCATTGGTAACGCGGGTGCGTTCAAGCCGGGGCTCACCTGTGATTGTTGCACCCATATCAAAGTCATAGAATGCGAATGAACTGAGCTCCCTGAACTCCGGGCGTATCACAGTTTGTGAGGCAGCCAGGCGTATGTTCGTTTTACGATCAAGCTTATAGGTAACATTAATTCCCGGGAGCAGGTCAGTCTTCTTACTGTAAAAATGCCTTGGATCCGAGCGCTTCATGCTTCCCACCACCTGGTCAAAATGTTCAACCCTTGCACCCCAAACCATCCGGAGTTTTTCAGAAAAGTTGTTATCAAATTGTATGTAGGCCGCATTCAGTATAGAATTAGCCACATAACGATAACGGCTATCCGAAATTTCGTTGAAAGCAAACTTGTTGTCGAACCCGTTGCCAAAGTTTTCCGGATTAAATACCACCGAAGCATCCAGGTGCCGTAAGTTTGGATTATCAGATGGGAGATAAATAGCAAAAGGCCTGCTGTTGAATAACCTGTCCTTTACCTGGAAAAGATAACCGCCCTTTACTGTTTGCGAAACACCGTTGATACGGAAGTCGTGCGAAAGGTTTCCGCCGGCAGTATAATTATAATCATTCAGAAATCCGAAATAGCGGCTGCCGCTTTTCTGTGAGGTTCGCGAAGCGCCGATCAGCAGAGAATAGGGAGAGTTAGGATCTGTCGGATCATCCTGGTTGTATTGCAATCGCCTTTGATCGGGAACATACTGATCGAGAATATTGAAACTTCCGAACCAGTTGAATTTTGAACTCAATTTTGAAAAATAATGATCACCGCCTATCTGCGTATTAAAAAAAGTGTTGGCTTTAAAGGCCAATTCGGTTGCGCGTATATTATCACCAACCTCTGAATTACTTTCAAAATCCTTTCCTGAACGCAACGTACTGTAATTGGTAGTGTTTACGTTCAGTATGTTGCGAAAAGATATTTTATGATTCCTGCCTAATTCCAGAGCGAAGTTTGCGATGGCGCCTGCAAGTACATCCTGGCTGTATCGTGTGTTGAAATAATCAAAATTTAAGCTGGCCTGGTTATTCTGAACCGAATAGATGCTGTTTCTGTAAACAAGGCGCTTATTGCTTCTGTTATAATTTGCGCCCAATATTGCAGAGAGTTTGCTTCGGCCCAGGTTCTTTTTAAATCCCCCCGTGATCTGAATGTTCTGGTTAAGAACAGGCAGCATCTTTCCTTCCTTTGGAGTAGCGGTCCAAACGTTGCTGAAGGTTAATCCGTAACGGATCTTGTCTTCATTGCTCATGGTATTGAAGGCCCCTTTAACCGGAAATCCTGCTGCCAGCCCACGCGTACCATCGTCATAACCTAAAAAATCTGTTTTACCTCCCTGGTAGGCATAAAAGTCTTTACCAATTGTTTGCGTATTAAAGCCCGTACCCACCTGTACCTGTAAAAAATTTCTTGCGGGCACATCTTTCGTATTCACCTGGATGATACCGCCTGCCCACTCTCCCGGAAGTTCAGGAACGAATGCTTTATTCACTATTATGTTGTCCACTATTGAAGAGGGAAAAATGTCGAAGCTAAAGGTCTTCCTGTCGGGCTCGGTACTGCTCAGTAGCACGCCATTCAACATTGCCTGATTGTACCTGTCTGCAAGCCCGCGCACAACAAGGTATTTCCCTTCCTGTATGCTGGTTCCCGGAATGCGTTTCAATACCTCGCCTGTATTACGGTCAGGTGAGCGCTTAATACTTTCAGCGGAAACAACCTGTGCCACCGTGTTTGTATTCTTTTGATAAGCGATCATGGCATTAACGGTCTCTTTTCGTGCAGAGGCTCTTACTACAACTGCTTCTTCCGTTCTTGCCTGGCGTTCGAGAACAATTTCTACCGTGGTCACTTTACCTGCGCTTACTTCTACGCCTGTGATCTCCTTAGTTTGGAAACCTACAGAACTCGCACGCAGCGTGTATGCCTTACCGGTAGTCAGCTCAAAAGAAAATCGCCCTTCCTGGTTAGTGACTTTTGTGGAAGATGTTTCAATTATCTCTACCGAAACATTTCCCAACCCAGTGTTTTTCCCTGATTCTAAAACAGAACCTTCTACGGTGCCTGTTTGCGCACCGGCGAATAGATAAAAGAAAGTGCAAAAGAAAAGAAGTAATGCTCGCATGCCGGATTGTTTTTGCAAAGAGCGTAAATGAATGTTACCGGAAGGTGAGCTAATTGTTAAGCAAAGTTTACGGGAATGTTATGTGAATGTTACCGGCCAATTATACATTGTGTACAAAGTTCTTTTGTACCGCTTGCAGGTGACAAGGCCACCTATATAAGGTTGGCATCAATTCGAAGGAGGTTGGCGCCGCTTCGCCAAAAAGAATATAAAACGATTAAAACCTGAACTGCAGCCTGGCAGTAAACACATCATCTTTTACATCTTCTGTAAATCCGGGAATGCTGGTTTTCTCGTTTCGCACATGAGCATAATAAAGTACGAGCTTAAAATTGTCTGAGAGATAATTTATGTAACCAAATCCGTAGGTATCATAACGAACATCAGCCGGTGAAAAGTTTGAACCTTGTGCGCCTACATTCAGCTTCTTTACATCACTATTCGGATCGTAAAAATCATACTTGAATAATAACTGGTGGCGTTCTGAAAAAATGTTCTGCAAAAGGTAAACGTAGGCGCCTTTGAAATCACGCGCATGGTATCCGTCGAAACCGGTTAAAAGTTCTGTTGGCGTTTCTGAATCTTCAGGCGTGCCGGTCTGTTTTCCGGCGATGTACTCACCGCGTAAAATCGTTTTCCCTTTCCTGTTGGCTAGTTCCAACTGCGCGTCTGCACCGTAATAACGCCGGGGTGAAACGGTTCCTTCATTACTCAATGAAGAATCGATAAGTACTTTTTGATCAGTGGTGAAATATTGGTAACGGGTATTGCGTTCCAATCCGCCATATAAAACTGATGCGCCCGCGCTCAAGGTCAATCGGTTGCTGATCGCTTTAGGCTTAAGTGCAACTCTCCCGATAATATCTTTACGGTTATCAAAATCACCATCTGCTGTGATCCCTTGTCCGTTGAATACGCCCACATCCACTTTTAAAAATTTCAAAGGGTGTTTTTCTTTTCTCACATCGAAACTCAACATCGCTCCCAGGTCACGCTCGCTTTTCATGAGGATCTGGTTCATCCTTCCCCGTTCCGGACTTTCCCTTTCACTGCTGCTCAAATTCGTTTCGTAACCGAATGGCCTTGCGAACATTCCGGTGGTAAAGGAAAACAGCTTATACCTGTTCTCAAATATCCGGCCCCACACATCCCGCATGGTAAACCCTCTTTCATTTACATCAAACTGGAAAGCTATTTGCACTCCCGGCTTTGTGCCACGGTCAAAATGAACGTAATCTATCCGTATCCTGCTGCGCCTGAACATGAACCTGTTGCTCACCCGTTCATTAAAATCTCCGCCTTCAAAAGCATCAATTCCTTTTGACTCCGCCACCTGAAACTGAGGTTGAATGTAACCGCTGAACCTTAAATGGTCATATTCATTTAACACACCGATCAGCCGCTTTCCGGTTGATGTAGTGGTGTCAATCATATCCATCAGAAATTGCGCACGGCCGGAGTGGCACAGGAATAGCAGTAAAAAAAATAAAAATATGTTCGGGCGCATAGAAATTTCAAAATTAGTAAGAATTTCATGTTACCTGAATATTAATAAATCATTATCAATTTAACGGCCCGGCATTGCGGGGACCCGTTGCTTTAATTTTGCCGAAATTTTATCGCTATGTCATTTAACTCGATACTTAAGATCTTCCTGCCGAAAGACAGGATCTTTTACAGCCTTTTCGAAAAAGTTGCGGAAGAACTTGTAAAAATGGGAGCAAAGGTGAAAGAGGTGGTTTATGAACCAAGTTTTGAGAAGAGGGCAAAATTGATAAAGGATGCGGAAGATATGGAGCATGCAATGGATGATCTCACCCATAATATTTTTACCGAGTTGGGAAGAAACTTCATCACGCCTTTCGACCGTGAAGATATTCACCTCCTTGCATCCAGTTTAGATGATATAGCCGATTATATGTATGCTTCTGTAAAAAAGATCAACTTTTATCATGTTGATCCGGATGATATCGGTATCCGCAAATTTGGCGACCTGATAGAGATCGGAACCGTACAGGTTCACAAGGCCGTTACCGAGTTAAGAAATATGAAGAACATGCGCCAGATCACCGATGCTCTGGTTGCAATTAACAGCATAGAAAACCAGGCTGATGATATTTTCGATATGAGCATCGAAAGATTATTCGCCTCAGAGCCCGATGCAAAAGAAGTGATCAAAAAAAGGGAAATATATCAGGTTATGGAAATTGTTACTGATAAATGCGAAGACGCCGCCAATGTGATTGAAAGTATTATCATTAAATACGCTTAACCGGCTATTCAGAAAATCCACTACAAGATTTTATGTCAACACTTCTCATCGTTATAATTATTCTTGCTCTCATTTTTGATTATATAAACGGGTTTCATGATGCGGCAAATTCAATTGCCACAGTAGTTTCCACCAAGGTACTCACTCCTTTTCAGGCCGTTGCATGGGCAGCCTTCTTCAACTTTGTTGCCTTCTTTATTTTTACAGATCATGCCGTGGCGAATACCATTGCAAAAACAGTGAAGTCTGAATTTATAACGCTTCCGGTGATCTTTTCAGGCCTTATTGCCGCAATAGCATGGAACCTGATCACCTGGTGGTACGGAATCCCTTCCTCCTCATCGCATACCCTCATCGGAGGCTTTGCCGGCGCGGCCGTTGCTCACGCTTTCGACACAAAAGGGTTAATCGGTTTATCACTTATTGTGGAAGACAAAAAAATTCTTCAGATCATCCTGTTCATATTTCTCGCCCCGCTTATCGGGATGCTGGTTTCCATGTTCATCACCATTGTTACCATAAATCCCCGATTCTGGCTTCGAACGGCAATCATGACTGCAGCCACTGTTGGCCTCTGGTTCATATTCCTGCACTTCCAGGGCGTGAAGGTGAGGGAAAACCTGGCGAAGTATTTTGAAGTGGAAAAGTTGCACACTGCAGCCAAAAAAGATCCTTCAAAAGAAGCGGCCTACCTCCGTGCAAAAGCCAATTACGATCGTGCTGTGGTAATAAGCAAGGATTATGAAAGTGAAGGCGCACAGGCGATAGCAAACAAAATTGAAAGTGAAAACCTTCTTGGCGACATCGGTGCTTTTAAAGTAAGGGATGTTATTGCAATTACGTTCAAATTGGAAGGCTTGAGGAAAGCGGCTCAAAAACATCCGGAACAAAAAGCCCATCTTGAATCGATTACCGCCAACCTTGAAAAAACAAAACCGCTTAACGGCCTCTATGGTAAAATAAGCAACGAAAAACTTACTGATACGATAGCCAAAACCCTTGACCTCACCCCGCTCGAAAAAGAAAATTTATTTACAGAAATAAACGGGATAAGTGTTTCGGGAGACCTTTACAAATCTCTTAAGCGCGCGGATAATTTCGGAATTCGCATTGGCCTGGTTATATTGTCTGTTATATTTTTTCTAAGCTTTTTTTATGTAGATAAAATGAGAAGGCCGAGTGCAGCCCGGAAACAAAATATGTTTAAAAAACTTCAATTGCTTTCATCGGCAATCTTCAGTATCGGGCATGGCGGAAATGATGCACAAAAAGTAATGGGGATTATTGCTGCCGCAATGGTGGCCGAAGGAATGTTGCAGGATGTAAAAGCAATGCCGGACTGGATCCCACTTGCTTGTTATTCGGCCATTGCGTTGGGTACAATGAGCGGGGGCTGGAAGATCATTAAAACCATGGGCACAAAAATTACAAAAGTTACTCCCCTGGAAGGAGTGGCCGCTGAAACATCAGGCGCACTTACCTTATTTGCCACAGAACAAATGGGAATACCTGTGTCTACCACGCATACTATTACAGGTGCGATCATGGGAGTGGGCGCAACAAAGCGATTGAGTGCGGTAAGATGGGGCGTAACCATAAATCTTGTTTGGGCGTGGATACTTACAATTCCGGTAAGCGCAATTTTTGCCACCATAGTATATTTTATATCAAAACTGTTTCTTTGATCCCGCTGCCGTGATGCAGTATTTTTCGCTTTCTTTGCACCATGAAGAAAATATTGGTAACGGGAGGCTGCGGTTATATTGGCTCCCACACCATTGTTGACCTGATCGAGAACGGGTTTAACGTAATTTCCGTTGACAACAACAGCAGAAGTAATCCCGGTATATTGGATGGAGTAGAAAAGATTACAGGAGTACGGGTGAAGAATTATCATGTGGACCTCTGCATCTTTGATGATACCCATGCCATCTTCCAGGAAAACCCGGATATACACGGCATAATACATTTTGCAGCCTACAAGGCAGTTGGCGAATCTGTGCAAAAGCCACTCATGTATTTCGAGAACAATAATAATTCTCTCATAAATATTTTAAAGTGCGCCCAGGAATTTAAGGTTCCATATTTCGTATTCAGTTCTTCCTGTACGGTTTACGGAAACCCTGAGCGTGTACCCGTTACCGAAAGTACGCCCCTTCTCCCAACTCAGTCGCCTTACGGATACACAAAACAAATGGGTGAAGAAATGGTGAAATACACGGTTAACAGCGGAAATCTAACCTCTGTTTTATTACGTTACTTTAATCCCGTTGGTGCGCATCCTTCTGGCCTGATCGGAGAACTGCCGATAGGAAGCCCTGCCAACCTTGTGCCCGCTATCACCCAAACGGCCATAGGAAAACTGCCGGAAATGAAAGTTTTCGGAAATGATTATCCTACGCGTGATGGAAGTTGTGTAAGAGATTATATACATGTATCCGATATCGCTCATGCGCATACACTTGCCCTGAATTACCTGATCGGAAATAAAAATGAAGGCCCTGCAGACGTATTTAACCTGGGCAGCGGTAACGGATTCACAGTGTTTGAAGTGATTAAGTCATTTGAAGAAGTATCGGGCAGAAAATTAAATTTTTCAGTGGGCGGAAGAAGAGCAGGTGATGTGATTGCCATTTATGCAAATAATGATAAGGCACGAACATCACTTAACTGGGAATGTAAGTACAACCTGGCTGACATGATGCGTACTGCTTGGGAATGGGAACTTAAATTAAAAAACGACAAAACCGGCGAGATCAACCACGCTTTAAATTAAGCGGTGGCGTAACTTGCGGTTCCAAATATTAATAGTTTATGCTGAAAGACATTCAGGTTACAGGTAATAAAGACACGCGCAGCGGCTTTGGTGATGGCATTCTTGAAGCGGCGAGAGAAAATGAGAATATTATTGCGCTCACTGCAGACCTTGCCGGCTCCCTTAAACTGAATGGATTTATAAAAGAATTTCCGGAAAGGTTCATACAGGTAGGTATTGCAGAAGCCAATATGATGGGCATTGCAGCGGGCCTGACCATCGGCGGAAAAATTCCCTTCACTACCACCTTCGCCAATTTCTCTACCGGCCGTGTATACGACCAGATCCGCCAAAGCATAGCCTATAGCGGAAAGAATGTAAAAATATGTGCTTCGCATGCCGGGCTTACACTCGGTGAAGACGGCGCCACACACCAGATACTTGAAGATATCGGAATGATGAAAATGCTTCCGGGCATGACGGTGATTGTTCCTGCAGATTATAATCAAACAAAAGCAGCCACCAAGGCGATCGCGAAAACTAACGGTGCCGTGTACCTGCGATTTGGCCGCCCCGTATGGCCGATCTTCACAAAGGAAGAAGACTTTGTGATCGGAAAAGCGCACCAGCTTTCAGAGGGAAAAGACGTTTCGATATTTGCGTGCGGGCACATGGTTTGGACCGCCATTGAGGCCGGCAAGATCTTACAGGAAAAAGGAATAAGCGTTGAACTGATAAACATACATACCATAAAACCGCTGGATGAAGAAGCGATCATCGCTTCCATTAAAAAAACAGGCTGCGCGGTTACGGCCGAGGAACATAATGTATTGGGAGGCCTTGGAGAAAGCATTGCCCGCGTGGCAGGCCTTAATCATCCAATTCCCCTGGAAACTGTGGGGACACAGGATACTTTTGGCGAAAGCGGCAAACCTTCCGAACTTCTTGTTAAATATGGCCTGGATGCGCAACATATTGTTGCCGCAGCAGAAAAAGTGATGGCACGAAAAGCATCATAACGTAAATTACGCGGCTAAAGCCTGCATTGAGACCGATCTTCTCAAAGCTGAAAAGCGTATTACTGCATGACCGGATTCCCCGATGATAAAGAACTGATTGAACAGTTCAAGGATAGCTCCTTGCGCGAGAGGGCGTTTACCACAGTTATTAAAAAGTACCAGGAAAAAACATATTGGCATATTCGCAGGATGGTGGTTGAACATAACGATGCCAATGATGTGATGCAAAACGTCTTCCTAAAAGTTTGGAACAACCTGGAAAAATTTCGGGAAAACAGCGGCCTGTTTACCTGGATCTACCGCATTGCCACCAACGAATGCCTTTCTTTTTTGGAAGAACAGAAAAAAAGGAGAAATTCCTCATCGCTGAGCGACCCTGACACGGGCCTTTCTAACCTGGTGCGCGCAGACGAACACTTTGATGGCAAGAAACTGGAATGGAAGCTCCAGGTTGCTATTCAGCAATTGCCTGAAAAACAAAGAGTTATTTTTAATATGCGGTATTTTGATGGTATGACCTACGATCAAATAAGCGAGGTGTTGGGAACCAGTTCAGGCGGCCTGAAAGCAAATTATCATCATGCCGTAAAAAAAATTGAAGAATTTATACTTTCCAATTAAACCTTTTACCTAATCTACAGTCTAAAAGGCCATGAAACCCGATAATTATATATCTGAAGAATTATCCAGCCTCGCACCGGCTCTTGTGCCCGGGCTTGGCATTCAGGTTTATAAGGTTCCGGAGAATTATTTTGAAGAATTTCCTCTTACGTTTTACCCCGATAAAATTCTAAACCCTAAACCGGCAATGCAGGTGCCCGAAGGCTATTTCAACGGTTTTGCAGAATCGGTAATGCAAAAGATCAGGGCGGCTGAAGGAAGCCCGCATCAAGCGGATAGTGAAGAAGAACTTCCTGAAATACTACAGGCAGTGAGTAAGTTAATGCCCTACAAAATTCCGGTAGGATATATGGATTCTTTTTCGGTGAGTATGCTTGAAAAGATCCGTCCTGCGAAGGTGATAAGCATGCGGCCGAAAAGATCAGTGTTTCAATATGCCGCAGCAGCCGTAGTTACCGGCCTTCTTGGGTTGGGCATCTTCAATGGGATGAACAATAAACAACCGGGGTCTGAAGAGGGCTCCCAAAAAGTTGTTTTCGCCGATGCGAGAAATATTCTTTCCACCAACAGTTTTGAGCAAACGCTTGAGTCTATTCCTGCCGAAGACATTGTGAATTATCTTGAGAACATTGGCCAGGATGTGGATGCTGCCCTTGTTGCTGTTGCCGCTACCGAGCCGGGCCTTCCTGAACCTGTAGATTACCTGATCGATGACCGTACATTGGAAAACTTCCTCAAAGATCTTGACCCGAAAACATTAAATTAATTTGATCATGAAAAAATTTATTATCTCCTTTTTGATCATGCTTTTTTCCGGAACGGCCGTATTTGCACAGCCGGGAAGAGACCGCGGTGATGCTCCCGGGAAACAAAAGATAGAAGCCTTATATGTGGCCTACATTACACGTGAGCTAAAGCTTACGGAAACTGAAGCGCAGAAGTTTTGGCCGATACATTCGCAGTATGATGAAGAATTGAAATCTGTAAAAAGAGACGCTTCAGAACTGGACCGCCAGCAGACTATTCTGAACATTAAGAAAAAGTATGAAGGACGGTTTTCGCAAGTGATCGGTGCAGAAAGAACGAATGAATTTTTTAGAAAAGATGCTGAATTCAGGAAACGCCTGGTAGAAAGAGTAGCTCAATCCCGCCGTGAAAACATGGATCGCAGGCGGCCGGACAATTGATCGTATTATGATCCTGATAATATTAAAACCCACCCTTTAAAACGGTGGGTTTTTTATTTGGACACTATCCCATTATTAATTACAAGTCTACACTTTTCAAAAAAATATAATAATACTTGTATCTTATTTTTTTTCATTTATTTTTGTGGCAGGTGTTTTTCATAGGTTAGCAACGGCCAGCTCTGTCTAGGGCAGGCCTTCTTTTTACGCTTCCTTTATCGGCGTCTTAATATCGTGGTAAAAAAGAAAGGTCCAATGTTCCTTTTGGCCCCTGTCCCACCATTCCTCCCGCAGCTCCATACTTCTTTTACCATCATGGTCGTACTTGGCATTTACACGCCTGCGCATCTGCCCGAGTTGCGGTGCCACATCGCCACCGTAAAAAACAGTTTGATCGCCATCTTTCATCCAAAAAGCAAGATGATACGGGCAGTGTCCGCCAACAATTTTAAACTCAACCGGCACCGACATCTTGGTTATCGAGCCTTCATCACCTTCAATAAAATTCAGGTTAGCCGAAGAAGATAGAAAGGAAAAATCGCCAGGATCGTATGAGGGCAGTCCTTTTTCCATCGCATAATCCCATTCTTTGCGATGAACATAATGCTTTGCATTAGGAAAGTTAAGTTGCTTCCCCTCAACTGCACGTTCACCGAGGCCACCTGCATGATCTTTATGAAGATGTGAAAGGATCACGTGCGATACGCCTGCCGGATCAAAACCCGCCTGCCTGATATTCTCATGAATTTGCAGGCTTTCATTCTGCAATCTTTTTCCCAACCCGGTATCGAATAATATTACATCATCGCCGGCTTTCACAAGAAAAGGTTTAATCTCCACAAGCAAGCTGCCGGTTGGCCTATCATTGAGTTCATCACTTCCCTTTTCAAAGGGCACAAATTCTTTTGAGCCGTCAATAGTAAAGGCGCCCTCACTCAGGGGAAAAATTTCAATCATTTTAATGGCTTTACCTGGTATAACGGTAACGCATCAACGCAGAATCATCTGCCGGTCCGAATCCAGTTTAATTAATATAAATATCAGAATTGTAAAGGTAAGCAGGGAAGAACCGCCATAGCTCATCAGCGGAAGCGTGATGCCGATCACGGGTGCCAGCCCGATCGTCATTCCGATATTTACCGCTACGTGAAAAAAGAGAATGCCGGCCAAGGAATATGCGTATACCCTGCTGAACACACTTCGCTGTCGCTCCGCAATAAATACGATCCGCATGAGGAGCAGGAGATAAAGAAGCATCAGGATCGTGGTGCCGAGGAAGCCGAAACTTTCACCAAGCGAGGTGAATATAAAATCGGTATGTTGTTCCGGAACAAAATCGCCCTGGGTTTGCGTTCCCTTGAGGAAGCCTTTACCTAAGAAGCCGCCGGATCCGATAGCGATCTTCGATTGTTTTACATTGTAGTTTTCAACCGGCTTCTTTTTAACCGGCACATTCAGCAAAGCCGTATCGGAAGGCATTTCGAAAGGATTATCCCTGCCCACCATGCTAAAGATCCTGTCTGCCTGGTAACCCTGGAAAACGTGTTTGAAAAGAAAAGGAACCGCTAGGCCTGCAAAGGCCGAAGAAGCAACCCAAAGGGCAAGTATGATGTACAAGGGTTTTTTGTTTCTTTTTATAGTTCTCTTCATTAAAAAAATACTTAACGCCGCTATGAGAGTAAGTGCTATTATTATTGTTTTCGCGGGAAGAAGCAGGGTGACTATCAACAATACGGACAGTGAGGCGCCCAGCAAGGGATAGATCGCAGGCAAACCTTCCCTGTACATCGGTATCAGGAATGCAAAATAAACCAGGGCAAGTCCCGTTTCATTTTGAAGCACCGAAAAGACGATAGGCAGAAAAGATATGGCGGAAGCGATGAGCTGAACGCGCGGCTTGCTCATGTCGATATCCGGCAGAGAAAGATATTTAGCGAGAGAAAGGGAGGTAAAAATTTTTGCCGTTTCCACCGGCTGGAGATTCATAAAACCCAAAGGTATCCAGCTTTTAGAGCCATTAACGGTTTTTCCAAAAACAAAGGTGGCCAGCATCAGTACAATGCCCACCACATATAAAAGATTGGCCATCGCCGTGAACACCTTACTGTCTGTAAGTAAAATGAACACAGCCAATACCACGCAAAACATCAGGTAGTAAAATTGCTTGCTGTAATTTTTTTGGAAGCCTAACATACCTTCAAAAAAATCATCACCCGGTTTAAACTCTACTGAAAAAATGGAAACGAGCCCGATCATCACGATCAGCGCGTACAGCCAGATCATCCACCAGTCGATCCCCCTCGATATGCTTCCCTGTCTGCTCATCAGTTTTCTGTGTTTTTTACCGTATCTGCCTGGCTCCTGCGGTTATCCGGCAGGATAGCTTCGGGTTTAATTGCCGTGGTATCCGGAGAAGGGTTTTTGTTTTTACCTGCGGCTTTCAGTTTATCCAGCCCTTCAGTTTCATCCTCTTCTTCCAAACCGATGGTATCACGTGCAATCTTTATGTAACCTTTCGCGATCAGGTAAGCCGAGTCTCTCCTGTGCATCGTAGAGTCGTGTGT
>JAFAGR010000048.1 GCA_023422565.1 Bacteroidota bacterium
TGAGCGTTACGGTGAACGCGGCGCAAACTCCCTCGATCACGATCCTTGGTAACACCACAGTTGCACAAGGTTCGTCATCGAATATCACATCTTCCATTGTTAATGGCGGAACTTCGCCATCTTACCAATGGCAGGATAGTACAGCATCCCACACCTGGACAAATATTGCAGGCGCCACGAATTCATGGATCGATTATTCACCGCAGCAAACAGGAGATGGGTTAAGGGCAATACTCACGTCAAGGGCTGGCTGCACTTCATCATCAACCGCCACAAGCAATGCCCTGTATTTTATCGTGAACACAACCTCAACCCCGAGAACAGTTCTCTATCCTAATCCTGTTCACTCCATACTCACCATTGAGAATACCAACGCGGTGCAATGGACGGTGGCCGATATTCTGGATGATAACGGAAGAAGGTTATTCTCGTATGCGAATAACAGCGCGAGTAGCGAGGTGCGAATGGATGTATCGAGATTGCCTGCAGGTATCTATTTTGTAAGACTGATAGACCGAACCGGCAAACCCGAATACTTCAAGTTTATTAAACAATAGAGTTCATTGTTTAAGAATTGCGAGCCCCGGTGTAACATGCCGGGGCTTTTTTAATGATTGTTCTTTGGGTTTTTCTTTTTCAATAAACTTCTTTTATATTTACAAGCTCCATCTTCCTATTTTTTTCCGAAACCTCTGCAGCAATTTAAATTCCCTTGTATGAAAGGATTTATCATAATGCTCGCGGCATGTTTATGGGCTTCTGCAACCTTCGCTCAAACATTTCCTGTCGGAAGGAACTCAACCGTAATCATCGATGAAGCCAGGGGTAACAGGCAAATACCTGTTGAGATATTCTACCCCGCTACGTCAGCAGGAGTAAATACCCCAGTTGCGTCCGGCGGGCCCGGTTATCCGGTAGTGGTCTTTGGCCACGGTTTTTTAATCTCCGTATCCTCATATAACTGGCTTGGGGATTCGCTTGCACGAAATGGATTCATTGCAGTGCTTCCGGCTTCCGAAGGCGGCCTTCTTCCGTCTCATGGGGAATTTGGCGCAGACCTTCTTGTTGTCAGCAGAAAAATTTTGCTCTGGAATTCTGATCAGGCTTCCGCGTTCTTTGGCCGGGTTGCTCAACGGTCTGCCGTGGGAGGGCATTCTATGGGAGGAGGGTCAAGTTTTCTTGCGGCCTCTGTTGCAGATGCAGGCATTAAGGCACTTTTTAATTTTGCGGCAGCAGAAACAAATCCTTCGGCCATCAATGCGGCATCGCTGGTAAGTATTCCCTCGCTAATTTTCAGCGGAAGCAGGGACTGCATCGTTCCACCTGCTACTCAGTTCAGTATGTATCAAAACATTCCGCCTTCAAATTGCAAGTACTACGTAAATATAACTGACGCCCTGCATTGCCAGTTTGCGAACAATAATTTTACCTGTGCAACCGGCCAGGTGTTTACAGGCTGCAACAGTTCTCCCATTTCATTGACCTCGCTTTATAATTCTGTATCCGGGCTTTTGATTCCATTTCTCAATCTTCATTTGAAAGAGCAATGTGTGGAGGGAGAAAGATTCCGAGTGCTGTTTACCAATTTTTCTGCCACTTCAAAATCTTCGGAATGCCCGCCCTCACCGGGATGCGGCGTGGTACCTGTAAAGTTGAATTATTTCACCGGTGTTTTCCGTGATGGCAAGAACAGTCTTGAATGGCAAACACAGGATGAAATAAATTTTTCACACTTTGAGGTTTATAAAGGAAGTAATAGTGATGATCTCTCCCCGTTACATTTAGGAAGAGTTGAAGCAGCCGGTGGTTCATCTGCTTTACGGTACAATTTTGTAGATCACGATCCTTTGGCGCCTCAAACATTCTACCGTTTGAAAATGACAGACAGGGATGGCGGTTTGTCCTGGTCGCCCGTACTAAGGCTTCTTAGCAAGGAAATGAATGAGAATGAGATTCTGATCTATCCTAACCCTGTTCGATCCTATTTCTCCATTTACAATGATGGCCTTAACAAATGGGTGGCTGCAGATGTGTTTGACCACAGCGGCAGAAAAATACAGGTATCAAAGAGAGAATCAGCCGGCGAGTTTAAAATTGATGTTTCTTCCCTTTCAACCGGCGCATATTACTTAAGGTTGAGGGGCCTTGATGGGAAGAATCGGCTCTCGAAATTTTTGAAGGATTAACTGCGGTTCGCTTTCAACCCGATTTGATTGGAAGAGGGTTTCCGGGATAAGAATTATCGGATTTAGTTTTCTATTTTTTGTTCTTTCATCGTCTACCTTTGCGCTCCCATGACAAAGAAGGAACGCATCATTATATTTCTCCTCGCCACGCTCAATTTTACGCATATCCTGGATTTCATGATCATGATGCCCTTGGGCAACTATCTGATGCCTTATTTCAAGATCAGTCCGCAGCAATTTTCCATGTTGGTGGCCAGCTATACAATTGCCGCAAGTATTTCGGGCTTCCTTGCTGCTTTTTTCATTGACAGCCTGGATCGTAAAAAATCTTTACTCTTTGCATTTACCGGCTTTTTGTTAGCCACGATGGCATGCGGGTTCGCGCCCACATATCATGTACTGCTGATCGCGCGTTTAGTGGCGGGAATATTCGGCGGACTGATCGGGGCACAAGTAATATCTATCATCAGCGATCTGTTTACTTATGAAAGGCGGGGGAGGGCGATGGGTGCAGTAATGTCGGCCTTTGCAGTGGCTTCGGTAGCGGGCATTCCGCTGGCTTTGTATTTATCAAACCTCATATCATGGCATGCTCCCTTTATATTGATCGCTTCGCTGGGTTTTTTATTGATACCGTTTCTGATAAGGTATCTTCCTAACGTGAACCATCACCTGGAGCCGGGGCAAAAGATTGCCTTAAAATCAGACGGTTTTAAAAGAGTGCTTTCGGAGAGGAGACAGATATTGGCCTTACTGTTTACCGGCTTTATCATGTTCGGCCATTTTCTTGTTGTTCCCTTCATCAATCCTTACCTCGAGTTTAACCTCGGATACAGCAAAACGATTACGCCGCTCATCTACCTTGTCGGTGGCATAGCCGCATTTATTTCTGCCAACATTTTAGGAAGGGTGAGCGATCGTATTGGTAAGCTGAAGGTATTTCGGATTTGCCTGCTTATTTCTTTACCGCTCGTTATATTGTTGACCAACCTCTTTACGATGCCATATTGGATCATACTCTTGCTGTTCGCGTGCTGGTTCACGGTGTCAACGGGCCGTGGAGTTACCTCGCAGGCCATGGTAAGCAATGTGGCAGATCCGAAATTCAGGGGAAGTTTTCAAAATTTCAACAGCAGTTTACAGCAGGCGGGTACGGGGTTGGCATCGCTCGTAGCCGGATTTGTGGTGGTGGAGAAAGAGGGTGGAAGGATCGGTCACTACGCAAGGTTGGGTTACATAAGTGTGGCTGTTCTTGTGATTGCGCTGATACTCGCGCAGGTTTTATTTTCTCCGAAGGCTGAAGTTTCTGTGGAATGATTGTAATAAAGAAGTTTTTTAATTCTCGTTTGTAAAACACGAAGGAGGAAATTAATATCCCGCATTTAGCGCACGATGCACCATAATAGCCACATAAGGCTTTAATGCGCCGTTTTAATGCCAAAAACATGAGCATTAATTCTCTTGCAAACGCAATTGAAAAGCCGATTTCTCCCCTTTTTATAACCCGATAGTGGAAGAAATAATATTAAAATGATAGAAACGGCCCTTTAAAAATTGCGGGAAAAAGAAAGACAGAATAGTAAAACTCAGGGCCATGGGGCTATTATGGTGCATCGAAAGGCTATGTTCCAGATAACTATTGGGACGCGTTAGGGATTATTGGCAGCCTCGACGCTCCGGTCGGAGCACAAAGCCCGGCCCCCGGACGCTTCGGTCGGGGCAACGCCCTTAATTATTTATGTAAATCAGGATTTGGTAATTCCATCAGAAATTCACGGGCTCATCCGTTCAATCATTTGCTTACTTAACGCAGTTGAAATTTCCATACTTTATTTTATTTGAGTATATTCATTTCTCCCAAATACTGTTCATGAAGTTTACCATCACGATTCTCGTGACTTTCCTGCTTAGCGTACTGAAAGTCTCCGCCCAGGAAAAGTTGTTTTTTTACGAGGGTATTTATAATGCCTCGCCGCCTGCAGTAATTACGAAAGCTACGAAGCTTCGGCTGGACCGCCTTGTTTTAACCCGCCTCCATTCAACCCAGGCTGAAGAAGTTAAAATAGAGATCCCTTTTGAAAACACTTCGATCGTTCTGAACCTGAAGAAAGCTAAACTGTTTTCAAAACAGTTCCAGGTTATAGAATCGAATACGCTTTCGGTTGTTCCCTACACACCGGGTTATCATTTGCGTGGCGTGGTGGAAGGAGAGGAGAGCTCGGTTGTTGCCATTAGCGTCTTTGACGATTTTGTAGCGGGAATTATTTCTTTCCGCGGACAAAATTATAACCTGGCTGTGGCTAACAACGTGAACGATCATAGCGACAATAACTATGTAATTTATTCCGACCATGATTTTGACGCACCGGTTCAAACCTGCGACACCGAAGATGATAACAATTCACCGATTGTAATTAACGAAGATATTGCGCGGAGCGCTTATGTGGGCTGCCCGGTGGACATATACATGGAAGCAGGTTACAAGATGTTGCTAACCTTGGGAAGCACACAGGGTGTGATGGATTACCTGACCATTCTTTTTAACTGTGTGCAAACCTTGTACAGTAATGAAAATATTTTGGTGCAGTTGAGAGAGGTGTTGGTTTGGAACGGGCCGGAGCCAGAATACCTGCACACAACAACGGCGGCAGCGCTTACATCTATGCGTTCACGAATCGGGGCCTCAGGCTTCAATGGAGATCTTGCGCATTATGTAACTTTTACACAATTGGGCGGGGGCCGTGCTGCTTTAGATGGCCTTTGCAACCCCGGTATGGGAGGGAAATGTGCCGTGAGTGGCAGTCTTCTTGTGAATTATGCTGCTTTCCCTAATTACAGTTTTACGGTAAATGTGATCACACACGAAACCGGGCACAACATCGGTACGGGGCATACACATAGCTGTTCGTGGCCGGGCGGTGCGATAGATGATTGTTATACTACGGAAGGCGGATGTCCCCCGGGGCCCACTCCCACCAACGGCGGCACCATAATGAGTTACTGTCACCTTACTGCAAGCCGGATAAATTTTGCGAATGGCTTCGGTCCTTTGCCCGGAAATCTGATTCGCTCAAAAGTATCAGATGCTTCATTGTTCGGTTGCATTTGTGATTGTGCTTCCATTGAGATGGATGTGACGAAGCAGGATATCGGATGTGGCAATCCCACAGGAAGTGCAAGCGTAACGGTGACTGCAGGTACGGGCCCATTCACCTATCAATGGAGCAATGGCGCCACGGGTAGTAGTGTCAGTTCACTTGCGCCCGGTACATATTATGTGACTGTCACCGGGTCCACTCCGAATTGTAAGGTTATAAAAGGATTCAAAATTCTAAGCTCCGGCGATGCTACCGTTGTATCATTAAGCCCTTCTCCGGCTTCGGTTACAAGATGTTTGAACGACAGTTATACCCTGACAGCAAGTGTTACTCCGGCCGGAACTTATTCTTATCAATGGTTCGATCAGAACGGTGCGATTCCCGGTGCAACAAGCACAAGCTATACCGCTTCTTCGGCTACGGCCGGAACTTCCACGTATTATATGACTGCCACGAGTGCCGCATGTCTTGGCCAATCCACCAATGTCTCCATTACTTTTCAACCTGTTGCCGTTCCTGTTATTTCTGCATCATCGCCGGTTGATATTTGTGAAGGGGAGAGTGTAACCCTTTCATCCGTGGCTACCACATTATCAACCGAGTGGATGCGAAATAATGTGGTTATACCCGGTGCAACGGGAGACAGTTATGTGGCTACTACTGCCGGAAGTTATACGGTCAGGCATTTTTCGCCGACTGTCGCTACATGTTCTGCGGTTTCTTTGCCGGTTGCAGTAACGGTAAAGCCTTCGCCAATCACATCAATTACACCGTCAACACTGGAATTCTGCAGCGGTGGCAGCGGATTGATCGTTCACGATTCATTGCCCGGTGAAAGTTATACATGGTATAAAAATTCCGTTGTCCTTCCTTCAATGACCGGCGCAACACTTCCGGTTAGCGCATCGGGAAGTTATACTTTAAAAGTAAGGGGTGCTAATGGTTGCGAAGCCACAAGCGCTGCATCTGTGGTAACGGTAAATGCAAACCCGGGTACCGTGCTGAACCCTGCAGGAAATGTTTTGTTGTGTGATGGAGGCACTCTCAAAATTCAAGCACCCGCCCTGGCTAACGGTAGTTATGCATGGTACAATGCGAGCGAACTTTTAAGCAATTCAGCTAATGAGTTACTGGTGGCCGTTAGTGGTTCATATTCTGTACAAATAATAAATACAATCACGGGTTGTAGGGGCACATCATTGCCCACCGCAGTTACCATCACGCCGCCTCCTTCCGTATTTGCCGGTAACGATACACTAATTGCCACCGGGCAGCCATTCCGCCTCCGGGCCACGGCTTCCTCTGTGGTTGATCGCTTTGAGTGGGTTCCCGCCACGGGTTTAGACTATCCATTTTCTCCCAATCCTGTAGCGCGGCTGATGCATGAACAGGAGTACACAGTAAAAGCGATTTATCCTTCAGGATGTATTGCTACGGACAATGTATTGATCAAAGTGCTGAAGGGACCGGCCATATATGTGCCATCTGCGTTTACGCCTAACGCTGACGGACTAAATGATGTATTAAGATGCCTCCCGGTGGGGCTTAAGACCTTCAAATACTTTGCTGTGTACAACAGGTTTGGACAGCAGGTCTTTCGTACCACCAAGCTTTCCGGCGGCTGGGATGGAAGATGGAAAGGGCTTCCCTTAGAAACTTCAAGTTTTGTATTTATGGCAGAAGGAATTGATTATTCAGGAAGGCAAATAATTTCCAAAGGAGTGGTGTCTCTAATCAGGTGACCGCATTCCATTAATTCATGGGTGAAGATTTGAGTTGAGAGAAAATTTTTACAGAGGAATAATTTTTTACAATGCATAATCTACGTACCGTACTGCTGATTTTTTCATTATTTGCTCTGCAACAATGTAACAGCAAATCTGAATCCGCCGGCTCTGTATCGGCCGGGCAAAATAAAGCAACGAATAAACAGGATGCCCGGTTTGTGGAGGGGATTGATTATGCCGAATACACGCGTGCGCGCATTTATGACAACACCGGCTTTGGTCAACCTGTTGAGGCATTTGGATTCCTGGTTCCGAAAGGGTGGAAGGTTTCAGGAGAGGTGATTTGGGTTGCACCGGGGCAGCCCTGTGCCGGCAACAATTTGTATATACAGGCGGTCTCTCCGGATGGCAAGTATAAATTTGAATCCTTCCCCAATGATCTATGGAGTATGGCTCCATCAGCCGAACTACAGCAGTTTGGTCCGAATGAAAAATATTGCAGGCAAGGCGAGCCCATGAGTGCGCGGGAATACTTTACTAATGTTTTTATTCCGCGGGATCTGCAAAATGCAACAGTGGTAAG
>JAFAGR010000012.1 GCA_023422565.1 Bacteroidota bacterium
GTCGTGGCACCGATCAACAGCGTGATTGCACCCACTATCGCCGCAAAGTTCTTTTTACCGGTGAGCGCAGAATTTTTTATGATCTCCTGCAATTGCTGCGCAGTATTTTCTCCCATAAAACCGCGAAGCACTTCATACACCTCGCCTTCGATAGCTTCTTTTTCGAGAAACAAGCCCGATAGGGCGATGATCACCACCAGCAAGGGCGCCATGCTAAACACCGTGTAGTAAGCCAGTGAACCACTAAGCTTGGTAATTTTATGATCGGTAAAACCCTTGAATGTTTCCCTGATAAGTTGCCAGGAGCCTTTGAAAAAGGATTTTGCAGCCATACGTGTCGGATACACAATTTTCACACCATACGAAATTGTCTAACCTTCCAGGCTTCAAAAAACTATATCATGGCCTGAAACCGGAGTCTGCCTGTTGCGTGGCTGGAGCCGTAACTGAAGTATCTGTTGAGGGCATTGTATCGGACGCAAAAATATTTGTGGTGTCGGTAACACCATTGTCAACCTTCGCCGGATCCTTTGTTTGATTAGTGCATGAAATGAAAAGGACGATACTAATAACCAAGGCTGCAGCCCTTGCTTTTAAATGTTGGATACTCATGATTTTTAAATTTCTTTTAGGATATTTCTGATTCAATTATGAGAAATTTACTCTTTGTCTGAACCTTTGTTCGTTGTCAAATACTGCGCCAGTAAGATTTTTTTATGGACTGAATGTCCAAAAGTAAATCACTGATCCATATCAATTTGCTGGATTTATAAAGAGAAAATGGCCATGTGAAAGTGACTTCATCGTAAACGCAAAGGATGAGTATAGTTAAGAGTTGATCGTGATCCAAACCGGCGCATGGTCGCTGCTTTTTTCCCAACCTCTAACATGATGATCAACCGATGCGCTTTTTAGTTTAGGAACCAGTTCATCATTCAACAAAAAATGATCGATCCGCAACCCGGCATTCCGACCGTAGGCATTTCGGAAATAATCCCAAAAAGTATAAATCGTGTCCGTAGGATAGAGGTGGCGGATCGCATCCGTCCAACCCTGATCAATTAACTTCTTAAACTCGGCCCTGGTTTCTTTTCTAAACAAAGCATCATCAACCCAACGTTCAGGTTTATACACATCAATTTCGGAGGGAATCACATCATAATCTCCCGTTAGTATTACCGGACCACCAGTTTTAAGCAACTTCGCCGCATGCTTTCTGAATCGTTTGAACCACGCGAGTTTATAATCGTACTTGGGTCCCGGAGCGGGGTTTCCGTTGGGCAGATAAAGGCATCCGATGGTAATGCCTTCAATTACGGCTTCCAGGTATCTGCTGTGAAGGTCTTCCTCATCACCCGGTAATATTCTGGTCGATTCCCTGATCTCGTTTCTTGATAAGATCGCAACTCCGTTCCAGCTTTTTTGGCCATGCCAGATCACGTTATACCCAAGGTCTTTGATAACCATTTCGGGAAACTTTTCATTTGGAGCCTTCAGCTCCTGGAGGCAAACCACGTCAGGTTTCGCTTCAGTCAGCCACCTGCACAGCACAGGAAGACGCCCGTTCACCCCGTTAACATTGTAAGTAGCAATTTTCATGGAAGTTTTTTAAACCGTTTTCATTCAACTTGATATAGCCGGAAAATACATTTTGTCTGCCAAAGAGCAGGCCATTTACCCATTGCGGTCAAACATCCCGCGTTCTGATGTCCAAAATTATTCTCCAACGCATGTTGAAATTAGCCTGGGAAAAATTTGTGGATATCAACAAATAAATTGATATTAACCGATAATTAAATTACCAAAACAACCAATATCCGATGAAATACGCCTTTCGCTTTGGATGGAAGTCTATTCTATCCACCTTTATCATTATCCTCTTCATTAAACCGGCCTTTTCTCAATCAGTTTGGAAAGACGTTTCCGAAAGCGATATAACGGCTACGGGTAAACGCTACACCTTTCCTAAAAAATTTCGCCTACTTGCGCTGGATGTGGAGGGAATCAAACGTGAATTGTCTGCAGCACCCATGGAGCGCAACGAAACTGCAGACCTCAGCCACGGCTCGGAAATTTCAATCCCTTTGCCGGGCGGGGATTTTCAGCGCTTCAGAATAGTGAAGTATCACGTAATGCATCCTGAACTGGCCGCACGCTATCCTGAAATAAATACTTTCACCGGCCAGGGTATTGATGATCCATACTCGATCATCAAGCTCGATATTACGCCCCTTGGCTTTCACGCCATGATCCTTAACCCGCGGGGAAATTTTTTCATTGACCCTTACCAGGAAAGAAACATAGTAAATTATATTTCTTACTACAAAACAGATCTTCAGCCAGGAAGTCCATTTTCATGCGAGGTGCAGGGCGATGAGATCAGCGGTAGAATATCAGCCTCTTCGAATTTGTATCAGCGCAGTTCCGGCACCCAACTTCGAACTTACAGGCTTGCACTTGCCTGCACGGGCGAGTACGCCGCTACAAAGGGTGGAACGGTATCAGGCGCATTAGCAGGTATGGTAACTACAATGAATCGTGTAAACGGCGTATTTGAAAGTGAAGTGGACGTTAGAATGGTGATGATAGCGAACAACAACCTTATTTGCTACACGAATGGATCAACAGATCCCTATACAAATAACAACGGCAGCACCATGCTTGGCCAGAATATTTCAAACCTGAGCACCGTCATTGGGAATGCCAATTTTGATGTAGGTCATGTATTCAGCACAGGTGGGGGAGGTGTGGCATACCTCAACGGGCCCTGCGGTTCAAATAAAGCAGGCGGCGTTACAGGATCCTCTAACCCGGTTGGGGATGCGTTTGACATAGATTATGTGGCCCACGAAATGGGCCATCAGTTCGGAGCAAACCATACTTTTAATTCCACATCAGGAAGTTGCAGCGGCAATCGTGCATCCTCTGCAGCATATGAACCCGGAAGCGGCATTACCATAATGGGATATGCCGGCATTTGCGGCACCAACGACCTCGCTCCGCACAGCATTGCCTACTTTCATACAAAAAGTTTTGATGAAATAACCACGTTTACGCAATCGGGCAATGGCAACACCTGCGCTTCGATCAGCTCCACCGGCAATACGCCGCCAATCGTTAACAGCCTGGGCTCAAACGTAAGTATACCGATTTCCACGCCCTTCGTGTTAACAGGTTCAGCAACCGATGCTAACAATGATCCGTTAACGTATTCCTGGGAACAATACGACCTCGGGACCGCAGGCAACTGGAACGTACAATCAACCACGGCGCCGATGTTCAGAAGCTTCGAACCGGTTGTTTCGCCTTCCCGCACATTTCCAAAATTGTCCGATATAATCAACAATACCACCACCATCGGAGAGCTGCTTCCTAACCAGCCACGGACGCTCAATTTCAGGCTAACGGTAAGGGATAACCGAAGCGGAGGCGCAGGTGTGATGCACCCTGATAACGCCCTCCAGGTATTTGTGGTAAATAATGGAGGCGCTTTTGCCGTAACAGCCCCGAATACAGCTGTTAATTGGGCAGGAAACTCCACCCAAACCGTAACCTGGAACGTAAGTGGCACAGATGAAACGCCGATCAATACATCCAGCGTAAAAATTTCGCTTTCTACCGATGGCGGAAATACATTTTCAACCGTACTGATGGCCAGCACGCCAAACGATGGATCGGAAGCTATAACAGTACCTAACATCAACACGAGCCAGGCGAGAATAAAAGTTGAGGCTGTCGGAAATATTTATTTCGACATGAGCAATGCGAATTTTACCATTTCTGCCACAACATCATTGACCTCTATCACCACCGGAACAGTATCACCATCCACGATCTGCGCCGGCGCGAATATCTCAGTGCCTTTCACCATTAATGCTCCTGCGAACAGCGGAAATGTTTTCACCGCCCAGCTCTCCAATGCATCCGGTTCTTTCACAAGTGCTGTGAATATTGGTTCACTTAGCTCACAAGCAGCCGGCACTATCAATGCCCTTGTTCCTGCCGGCACACCTGCGGGTTCGGGCTACAGAATTCGCGTAGTAAGTTCCGCGCCCGCAGTAACAGGGTCAGCCAATACTTCTAACATTACCATTAACACCCTTCCATCTCCATCGGTGATCAGCGCTAACGGGCCAGTTACATTCTGCCAGGGCGGTTCAGTTGTGCTCTCAGGAAATACCGGCGGCACCTGGAATACCGGCGCCACTTCTTCCACACTAACGGTTACGGCTAGTGGCAACTACTTTGTAAATAACACCAATTCCTGCGGAACGGTTTCGTCTAACCAGATCTCTGTTACAGTAAACGCAAATCCTGTTGCTGATGCCGGAAGCTATGGAGCAACAACCACAACGGGGGCGCCAATAACTCTTACAGGAAGCCCATCAGGCGGTATTTTCAGCGGGCCGGGCGTTAGCGGAAATACTTTTAACCCTGCTGCAGCAGGTGTGGGCACTCATACTATTCAATATAGTTATACTAACGCCTCGGGTTGTACCGATACTGATCTCACCCAAATTATCGTGAATGCGGCAACGTGTAATTTCTTTGAGGGCGTGATCACCGGTCCGATAAATGCATGCGCTTACATGGACCCTGCTGCAGGGCATGCTTCATATTCGATCAGCAGTTCAGGCTACTCAGCGATCACCTGGTACATGCCGGCTAATGCGGTAATTATTTCCGGACAGGGAACACCAAATGTTGTGGTGGATTTCCTTCCTGCATATACTAACGGCTATGTGGTGGCGAGAGTGCTGAATCCTTGCGATGGCACCTTGAAAACGGTAAACCTCAATGTTAGAAACACCCCGCCGAAAACTCCGGGCGGAATAACCGGGTCTGCGAACAGTTGCTTATATATCGGAACCGGGCTGAACGGATTTTATACAATAAGAAAAGTTAACAACGCCACATTTTATGAATGGACTGTACCCGCCGGAGTTTCGATTGTGAGCCACCCGGGAGGATCAGGCGCTAATGATACCATTGTTGAGCTCGCCTTCAACAGCAATTTTGTTTCCGGTTCCTCTATAAGTGTAAAAGCAGGATCATTCTGTGCCACAAGTACTGCAAGAACTTTTGCCATTGGCGGAGTGAATGCTGTATCTCCGGGAGCAATATCAGGACCGGGTGAAGTATGCTCTTTTGTAGGAAATGGCTACGTAGTGTACACGATACGCAAAGTTGCATCTGCATCTTCTTTTTCCTGGACGGTTCCTGCCGGTGCAAACATAATTGCCCGCCCAGGGGGCCAGGGCACACCAAGTGATACCATAATTCATGTTCAATTTACACAAGCCTTTACAACAGGAACCATTTCTGTAAGATCAGTAAATGGATGCGGCACAAGTAATGCCCGCTCCCTCACTGTAAAGAAAACACTTCCGGGCCTGCCATCTAAAATTTACGGAGATCCTAACGGTCCGCAGGGTGCGCTTACACCTGCGCCTTTGGATGCGTGTCCTTATATCTTTAATGGCACCACCGCGAGGTATTCCGTACGGAAAGATCCATATGGATATGCAGAAAGCTACAACTGGGCTCTGTCTGATAACATCAATGCACAGATAATTGCCCATCCGGGAGGAAGCGGCGCAAACGATACATTAGTTGAAGTGCAATTTGCAGACGCATTCACCTCTGCCATATTATCCGTAACCGCCGTGCGGCCTTGCGGTACCAGTTCTGCCAGAACAATAACTATCACCAAAGAAGCGCCGGGCACACCGGGATTAATAACCGGCAATCTTTCTCCCTGTCCTTTTGATATGGAAACATACACCGTGGAAGCGGAAAATGCGGAAACATTCAACTGGACTGTTCCCTCATCAATAACCATCCTCTGGGGCAATGGAACTAACATGCTAACGGTGATGTTTAACAGCAATTTTGTAGGCGGACAGATCAGGGTGCAAACTACATCTGCTTGCGGCAGCAGCTCGATCCGTGGTTTGAAACTTACCAAGTGCATTATGCCGGCAGAACGGCAATGGGTAAACGAAATTGAAGAAGCAGGGGAAGAAATGGTGATCTACCCAAACCCTTCGAAAGGAAATGTATCAATAATTCTTCCCGGAAATCTTAAAGGCGCCACCGATCTTATAATTTCCGACAGGATGGGAAGAAACATTTCGCAACATAAAATTCCTCATGGCTCGCAACGTATAAGTTTAGATCTTGAAGGAAAACTTTCTCCGGGAATCTATTTTACGAGTGTAATTACCGGAGGAAGACGAATTACATCAAAAATGATCATTCAGTAAAAAGTTAACAAATAACAGATTGCCTGTGTAGGACCGCGTTGCCTTGCGTACTACACAGGCTTTATTGTAACTTTCAGAAACCATTTTCAATCTTCGGGAAAGGCATTCATTTTTATTCTACGCCGTTTCTGCTTTTTCATTTTTTACTTTTCCTTTTTACTTCTTTGTACTTTTAGCACGCAATAAATTTTCCTGCATGAAGAAAGAGCAGTACAGGGTAACTGTCAACAGCACAGAAACCAACCTTACGGAAGAATCCCTCGCTGATGAGAATCTTATCTCACTTCCCGATAATGGTATCAGCCTGATTGTAAAGAACAGGTCTTTCAGGTCATCGATCGTAAATATTGATCAGAATAAAAAAACCGTCACATTGCTTGTGGACGGCATCCTTTATAATGCAAGAGTCGAAACGGGATTGGATATTCAACTGAAAACAATGGGATTCGGCAACGCTTCCACTAAAACATTGAAGGAAATAAAAGCGCCTATGCCGGGGATGGTGCTCGAGGTGAATACTGCTGAAGGTGAAAACGTGGAAGCCGGCACCAAACTCCTGGTTCTTGAAGCGATGAAAATGGAAAATGTGATCGCAATACCTGCACCCGGAAAAATAAAAAAGATACTGGTAAAGAAAGGCGAGGCGGTGCAAAAGAACCAGGTATTGATAGAACTCGATAACGGATAGGGATAAACGAAGTGAGATTTGGGTTGTGGGATGTGGGTTATGAGTTATGAGTTATGAGTTGTGGGCAGAGAATTAACTTAGATACAAGGTTCAGGACGATTCCGTTTTTTTGAAAAATTAAAATCAACAACATTGGATAAAGTTTTAGTAGCGAATAGAGGAGAGATTGCCCTTCGGATAATGAGAACTTTGAAAAAGATGGGCATTGCCACAGTGGCTGTTTATTCAGACGCAGACCGTTCATCACCGCATGTACTATTTGCTGATGAGGCTGTGAATGTGGGTGCGCCGCCTTCTGCTGAATCTTATCTAAAAGGAGACCGGATCATAAAAGCTGCACTGGATACCGGCGCGCGGGGTATTCATCCCGGTTACGGATTTCTTAGCGAGAATGCGGAATTCGCAAAAAAGGTGGAAGATGCCGGATTGATCTTCATCGGACCCACACCCGAATCGATGCGCATCATGGGCTCAAAGCTTGCCGCAAAGGAATGTGTGAAGAAGTACAACATTCCGATGGTTCCAGGCCTCGATAAAGCGGTGGAAGACATTGAAGTGGCAAAAAAAGTGGCAAGAGAGATCGGTTATCCCATATTGATAAAAGCATCAGCGGGAGGAGGAGGTAAAGGAATGCGGGTGGTGCATGAAGAAAAGGATTTTGAAGAACAGATGAAACGGGCAGGCAGCGAAGCCCTTTCCTCATTCGGCGACGGATCAGTATTTATTGAAAAGTTTGTGGCATCTCCGAGGCATATTGAAATTCAGGTGCTGGCAGATAAATACGGAAACACGGTTCATCTTTTTGAACGCGAATGCAGTATTCAAAGGCGGCACCAAAAGGTTGTTGAAGAGGCACCTTCGTCTATCCTTACCCGTGAGAAGCGACTTGAAATGGGGGAAGCCGCTGTTCTTGTAGCGAAATCCTGCGGCTACGTTGGAGCAGGCACTGTTGAATTTTTGGTAGATGAAAATCTTAACTTTTACTTTTTGGAAATGAATACGCGGCTCCAGGTAGAGCACCCCGTTACGGAAATGATCACGGGAGTTGACCTTGTTGCCGAGCAGGTAAAGGTTGCCCGCGGGGAAGCACTTTCTTTTACACAGGAGGATCTTTCCATAAACGGCCATGCGCTTGAACTTCGTGTATATGCCGAAGATCCTTTTAATGATTTCCTGCCCTCCGTGGGAAAATTGGAAACCTATCAACCACCGAAAGGAAAGGGCGTACGGCTGGATGATGGCTTTGAAGAAGGAATGGATATTCCAATTTATTATGACCCGATGATCGCCAAACTGGTTGTGCACGGCGAAACCAGAATGGAGGCGATGGAAAAGATGAAACAGGCTATCAGCAACTTTAAAATTGAAGGCGTAGCTACAACACTTCCCTTCGGGTCTTTCGTAATGGATCACCATGCATTTCGCTCAGGCAACTTCGATACAAGATTCATAAGCAAATATTTTACGAAGGAAGAGATCAATGCTGTAAATGCGGAAAAAGAAGAAGCGATAGCAAAAATGGCACTGCATGCATGGCTATCTCAAAATAATACCATTCAATTACCTGAAAAAACAGCATCACGCTGGAAGAACAGGTTACACTAACATCATGAGGATATGAAGAACAAAATAAATGAACTCCACGAAAAACTGGAAGAGGGAAAACTTGGCGGCGGTACGGACCGTATAAAAGCACAACACAAAAAGGGAAAGCTTACTGCAAGGGAGAGGATCGAATTGCTGATGGACAAAGACAGCTTTGAAGAGATCGGCGCCCTGGTGTTGCACCGCGCAAAAGATTTCGGAATGGATAAGATTCAATATCCCGGAGACGGCGTGGTTACAGGCTTCGGAAGGGTGAATGGAAGATTGGTTTATGTGTTTGCGCAGGATTTTACGGTTTTTGGTGGCGCGCTTTCCGAAACTCATGCTGAAAAGATCTGCAAGGTTATGGACCTCGCTATGAAAACAGGCGCTCCAATGATAGGGCTGAATGATTCAGGTGGGGCACGCATTCAGGAAGGCGTGGTCTCCCTTGGAGGCTATGCTGATATTTTTTACCGGAATGTAATGGCATCCGGGGTTATTCCGCAGATATCAGCAATAATGGGCCCTTGCGCCGGTGGAGCTGTTTATTCTCCCGCTATGACAGATTTCACCATTATGGTTGAACATACAAGCTACATGTTTGTAACGGGCCCCAATGTAGTGAAAACGGTAACCAATGAAAACGTAACTGCCGAAGAACTGGGTGGTGCGTCTACGCATGCCGGTAAGTCTGGTGTAACTCACCTCACGGCTGAAAATGATGCTGCTTGTATTGAATCATTGAAACGCCTTTTAAGTTATCTGCCGCAAAATTGCGAAGACACTGCTCCGGCGCTTCGGTATAATTTTATGAATGAAAGAAGGGATGCGTTGAACGATATCATTCCCCCAAATGCACAGCAGCCTTACGACATGCGTGAAGTGATAAAAGGGCTTTGTGATGAAGATTCTTTCATGGAGATCCATCCTGTTTATGCGGAGAACATTGTTGTTGGTTTTGCACGGCTTGCGGGAAGAAGCATTGGCATAGTTGCTAACCAGCCAATGAGTTTGGCCGGCGTGCTGGATATAGAAAGCTCCCGGAAGGCAGCACGATTCACCCGTTTCTGCGATTGTTTTAATATTCCATTACTTGTTTTGGTTGATGTGCCCGGGTTTCTTCCCGGTACAGACCAGGAGTGGCACGGCATTATCACCAATGGCGCTAAATTGTTGTACGCATTAAGTGAAGCAACGGTACCGCGAGTAACCGTGATCACTCGCAAAGCATATGGTGGCGCCTATGATGTGATGAACAGTAAACACATTGGAGCAGATATGAACTATGCCTGGCCAAGCGCAGAGATCGCCGTGATGGGTGCGAAGGGAGCAAGCGAAATTATCTTTAAGAAAGAAATATCCGAAGCGGCTGATCCGGCGCAAAAGCTTGCGGAAAAAGAAAAAGAATATGCGGAAAAATTCGCCACACCGTATATGGCGGCGGCCCGGGGGTTTATAGACGAAGTTATCGAGCCCGCAGAAACACGCATCAAACTAATAAAAGCTTTCGCGATGCTGGAAAATAAGGTAGCAAAACTCCCGAAGAAGAAACATGGGAATATACCGCTTTGATTAGTTTGTAGTTTGTAGTTGGTAGTTCGTAGTTTGTAGTTTGTAGTTCCTGGTCATTGCTGTCCGGTAATGTCTGAAACGCTTTGTGGACCTCTTATTTTTCTCTGTGGAACTTTGTGACATCCATCGCCAAAGATCACGAAATTCAGTCCTTTTCGTGGCCTTATGTATTCTTATGTCTTCCTTAGTGTGAAACATGCCTTCAACCTCCGCGAAAGTCCCATCGCTTTGAAAATTCCTTCAAAACATTGCACGAGCAATTACGAAAACTATTCATACCTCACAACCCAAAACTCACAACTCATAACCCAAAACTCACAACCCACAACCCACAACCCATAACTCACGCCCGACATCCGCATCCCGGATCAGTTCAACAACTCATTCACCGAATTCATCACCACATCCCTGGTAAAGGGCTTTTCCAAAAAGATGTCCGCACCCTGGCTTAAGGCAATTTCTTCAGCTGATGCTGCAAGGTCACCGGTGATCATCACAATTTTAATTTCAGGATAATTCTCACGAATGTAAGAGATGAAGTCGAGCCCGCGGCCATCAGGAAGTTTATTGTCGAGCAATATTACCGATGGCTTCTCCTGTTGAAGATACTCTTTCGCCCGGGCGATCGTGTTTACGTGGTCAAGGTCGAGCTCATTGTTTTTCAGAATGATATTCAATAATAAACAGATATCGCCTTCGTCTTCAATGATCAGAATTTTCTTCATTTGCGTTTTTTTGTTAGGCATGGCTCTTTAGATTTTGTCAATCATAGGCAATTTCCTTTCCAAGCCCATAACAAGGCAAAAAAAAATTCCTGTTGAGGAATTTTATACCTGATTTGTGAATGAATGAACCCAAGTATTCGAAACACTTATCACAATCCACTGCGCAAAGGCGTACTGTTGTCTTCCTGGATGTCCCGCTCATTGTCGTTAGACCACTCTTGCAGGGCATCTTTCACCTTGTCTTTAAAAGATTTGTGATGCTCGGCGCTTGAACCGGATTCGGTTGCATCATTCTTATGTTTATCCTGGTCAGCTTTCACGTCTCTGTCGGCTGGATGGTTTAATTTCTTTTCGTCCATGATTAAATATTTTAATTGATTTATAAATTATATCCATTCGCTCTTATAGAGCATGGGCACCACGAGGGCTGCAAAAAGGCCGGAAATAATTGTTATGCCCACCACCATTCCTTCAATACCGCTTGTACCCCTGGCCTGTATGCTGGTGGCGATCCACATCGTGATGACGGTACCGGCAACAGCAACAACCGCGTACCATAAATTTGCCCTCTTCACATAATGATGGAATACATCGTAGATGAGCCCCGCAATTATAAACAGGATCATTAAAATGAATACGATCGAATTCACATTAACAATGGCTGAGCCGGAATAACCAGTAATTCCCCGATAAATGAACTCAAACAGAAGACAGGTAACAACGGCTCCTAATCCGGCAAATACTCCGGCCATCAGCGATCGTGACAGCTCGGTTTTTTTATATTCATGGTCCATGGTCTGGAAATTTATGTGAGTAATAAAAATTCCGCTTTCATGGGATACAAACGGCCGAACCATAAAATTGCCGCAAGAAACATACCGGGAGAAACGAGTTGATAGTTGGTAGTTGATAGTTCCTGGTTCCTGGTTCCTGGTTTCTGGCTCCTGGCTTCTGGTTCCGGGTTCCTG
>JAFAGR010000049.1 GCA_023422565.1 Bacteroidota bacterium
ACTTCAGGCTCTCGAATCCAAATTGGTTGAAATAGACGACAGCACCTCAACCCAAATTGCTGTGGTGATCGTGAACACAACTGGCGGTATGGATGTGGCCGACTATTCTACAAAACTTGGCAGGGAGTGGGGCGTTGGCGGAAAGGAATTTAATAACGGTATTGTATTGCTTATTGCAAAAAATGACCGCAAGCTTAATATCTCCACAGGTTACGGACTTGAAGGCAGCCTGCCGGACATCACAGCAAGCCACATTATTGAAGATGTTATAGTTCCTAATTTTCGTGGAAACGATTATTACCGTGGAATAGACGAGGGTACTGACGCGATTATAAAGGCTGTAAAAGGGCAGTACAATGTTCCTCGTACTAAGGCGAAAGGATCAAAGGGCGGGATCCTTCCATTTATAATAATACTGATCGTGATCGTCTTCCTGCTGTCTGGCAGGGGAGGTGGTGGAAGAGGCGGACAGTTTATGAGTCGCCGGGGTTCACGCGGGCTTGATGCATTTATTCTGGGCAGCCTGCTTGGAGGCCGCGGCGGCGGAGGATTTGGTGGTGGCGGTTTTGGAGGCGGAAGCTCCGGCGGCGGCTTTGGTGGCTTCGGCGGAGGAAGCTTTGGCGGAGGCGGTGCAAGCGGAGGATGGTAAGCGGAGTTACGATTTACGATGTACGATTTACGATGTACGATTTACGATGAACAATTCGCGATGTGTATGGTGAGATGGAGAGCGTTTGAAAGACTTCGGAATTCATCACATTAGCTACCTTTCACATTTTTGCACTTTTAGCCTAAGGGTTTTGATCGAACTGACCATAATGGCGACAATTGTATTTACTTCAGCCCTAACCCTCCCAAGCTCTTCCGGATTAAACATATCAAGTTCTGCAGCAATGTCAATCCAATAAAGGGTCTCATCTGCCTCCTCTTCTACGATTTTCAATTTGTTTATATAGTCGGCGGTTGATTTTGCGCGACAGGCTGCTCTGTAGTTTGCACCGATAGAAGTACCGCAACGGATCAATTGCTTACAAATAATACTTGTAGATAAGTTCTGTGACCGATTTTCTGTGAGTTTAATGATATCGATGCCGATCTTTTTTGTTCGATGTTTTAGTTTTTCTTTCATAACTACGAAAGAAACAAGAAATTGACATAACAAAAAGGTACAATCTGGGTAATATTTCAGCATCGAAATTCATCATCTCAGGTCCTACATAAAAAAGGGGCCTGAGCCCCTTAATTGTAAGTCATACATTGCATCGTACATCGTACATCGTAAATCGTACATCATTTAAATCCTTTCTCCACATACTCCTGCACTTCCTTTCCTTTTGCTTTAATGATCACATCAAATGCGCGTTGAAACATAGGGTCAACAAACTGGCGGTACTGTGATGGGATCTGGTTACGGGCATCAAACATATCATCAATTCCTTTCTTCACGTTTTCCATATTGTTCAGTTTTGATACAAAGGCCGCGTAGGTCATCATGCTTTTGAACTTCTCTTCAGTGAGCGGGGATTCGCGGAAAAACTTCGAGATCAAACTAAAATCCTCCTCACTTCCTTTCTCGATCAGGATGCTGCTTACGGCATCGCCCAATTCGCCTTTTGCATCAGTGCTGTATTTCTTGGCGAGATCATAGGCCTGTGACGGTTCCGCTTTTGCCAAACCTTTCAAAGCTGCGCCTGAAACGGAATACGATGAATCGGAAATGTTTGCTTTGTAGATATCTACATACTTTTTATCGCCGTCTTTCACCAGGTAGTTAATTGCGGCGGCACGGGTTTTCGCATCGCGATCCTTTCGCGCCATTACTGCGATCGTTTCGAGCGCATTCGCATCATCTTTATATGGCGTATTCGCGATCTTTGAAAGCGTGTGTCTTCTTATCCCGGGAAATTTATCCTGGAGACCCAATGCGATTTCGGGCATTACATTTTTCGCGAAGTAGTCGATCGCTTCCCTTCTGGCAAGATAGGTTTTACCATACTTCCACTGTTCAACAAAGTTTGCTTCGGTTTTGTTGTCGGTTTTTTCCGCAAGCAAAATTCTGTCTGCATCAAAATTGATGAAGGTGGGGCGTTTTGTGTAATCGAAAACCAGCGTATCAATGCGCGCATCGATCCAAACATGGTGTCGCGTCTTTGCTTCACCGTTATGCACATCCACCGCCACCGGCAGCAGGAAAAAATCACGACCGGCCTGAGTTTGCTCCACGATCACCATGGCTTTGCCGGCGGCATCATCATAATTGTAATTGATCTTCAGCTTTGGATGGCCGGCATCGTAATACCATTGGTTAAAAAACCAGTTCATGTCTTTACCGGTAACTTCTTCGAAAGACAGACGCACCTGGTCGGCTTCCCCCGTTTTAAATCTATTGGCATTTAAGAAGTGCCTGAGTGATGCCCAGAATGCATCATCCCCTACATAATTGCGAAGCATGTGCAGGATGCGCCCGCCTTTATTATAGCTAACCGCATCAAACATGTCTTCCTTGTTTTGATAGTGATGGCGCACAAGATTTTTCTTCTCCGATCCGCTCATCAGGTAGCCCTGCATATCCTGGAAGTGATGCGCATCAGCAGCATCCTTTCCGAATTTGTATTCATTCCATAAGTATTCACTGTAGTTGGCAAAACTTTCGTTCACCGTTAGCTGGCTCCAACTTTCCGCGGTTACCAGGTCGCCAAACCAGTGGTGGAACAATTCATGGGCGATCGTTTCTTCCCAAACGTTCCCGTCAACAAGTTCGCGCCCGTTTTGGTAAGCGCTTTCCTGGTGAAGTGTTGCCGTGGTATTTTCCATCGCGCCGCTCACATAGTCACGTCCTACAATTTGCGCATATTTATCCCACGGGTACGGAACTCCCAATTTCTCTTCAAAGAATTTCATCATCTCCGGCGTATTGCCAAAAATACCACGTGCATAAGGTTCGTATTCTTTCTCTACATAGTAACTTACTTCCTTGCCCTTGTACATATCCTTCACTACGCTGTATTCGCCAACGCCCATGAAGAAAAGATATGGCGCGTGTGCCTGGTTCATCTTCCAGGTGTCGGTGCGTGTACCGTCAGTATTTTTCTTTTGCGTGGCGAGCAAGCCATTGCTGAGTGTAACATATTTTGCCGGCACGGTCATGCTGATCTCTTGCGTGGTTTTCTGATTGGGCTTGTCGATGGTGATGAACCAAACGCTGCTGGCTTCGGTTTCGCCCTGCGTCCAAATTTGCGTGGGCTTATTTTTTTCCTCTCCTTTAGGGTTGATGAAATACAAACCTTTTGCATCGGTGATCGCCGCGCTTCCCTCTGTTTTCAATTCATCAGGTTTGGCGATGTAATCAAAGTAGAGGGTGTACTTCTCCTCCTTTGTATAGGTTTTGTCCAGCTGAATGTTAAGCTGCATGCCATCGTACTTGTATTTAAGCGGCGATTTCACGGTTCCTTTCATCAGAGCAACTTCCTTTATCTCCATTCCTTTCGCATCAAGACGTAAAGAATCAGTCGGATAAAAATGCGGTTGAAGTGTGAGCCATTCCCTTCCATACAACCAGCTTTTATCATAGTCGAAGCGCAGGTCCAGCTTTGTGTGCACGAGATTGTTGATGCGCTCGGGTGTTTCCCTGTAGATGGTTTTCCAGCTTGTATCCTTTTGTTCGGTGGAAAATTGGGCCCGGGTAATAAAAGAGCCTGCCGTAAGGGCAAGCAACAGTAACAATTTCTTCATGTTCGTTTTTTAGTTGCTGTAAAAGTAATGGGTTGATTGTTAAAGGAATGCTGATTTATTATGAAAGGCGGCAGAAGGCGGGATTTAGTAATTTGATGTATTCGGTAATTTGGAGATTTGGAAATGTGCTGATTTGGAAATTTGAAAATGTGCGAATGAGAACACTAATTCCCAATTTTTGATTCACTTCCATTCAACATTCAACATCCAGCATCCAACACCAATATCCGCACGTAAACCGTAAATTTGTATTATGTCCTTCCTTCAAAAATACGCGTGCATTCTGGTTTTATTGATGAGTGTTTCGCTTTCATCAATTGCCCAGCAAAATCGCTTTGTTTACCTGCAAACGGATAACCGCCAGCCCTTTTACGTGAAGATGAATAAGCTGGTGTACAGCAGCTCAGCGACGGGTTATCTTATCATACCCAAGCTTACTGACAATACTTATGAAATGAGCATTGGCTTTCCAAAGAACGAATTTCCTGAGCAACAACTGAACTTAAAGGTAGATGGAAAAGATGCCGGCTATGTGGTGAAGAATTTTGGTGAGAAAGGTTGGGGATTGTTCAACCTTCAAACCTTGGCGGTGGTGATGGCCACTGCAAAACCAGGGACACCGGAAGCCGGTAAACCGCAGAGCAGTGAGGATGAGTTTTCACGGGTGCTTGCAGGGGTGGTTAATTCTCCGGACATAGCGCAAAAAAAGCCAAGCCCACCACCTGGTGAAAAAACCGTAGTTGCGCCGGTTTCACAGAAGGATGAAAACCAGAACACCTCAGGTATAATCAAATTGCAGGATAAACGGAGTGATTCAGGAAGAGAAATGGTGTATGTGGACGGAGTTGACACTATCGCTGTTTTCATCCCCGTCACCGCCACCTCCAATAGCGCCGCCGAAGAAAAGAAGCCGGTTGTAAGCGATGTGCCGGTAGAAAAGAAAGCAGATCCAGGCCCGGTAATTCAAAATAAGGCAACAGACCCTTCCGTCAAGGAGAAAGCTTCGGTGCATATAACAAATTGCTCCAGGCATGCAAACGATAATGATTTTTTGAAGCTTAGAAAGAAGATGGCCTCCCGCACAAATGATTTCGATATGATCTCGGATGCTATGAAATCTTTCAAAACCCGTTGTTACTCTACGGAGCAGCTCCGCAATCTTAGTGCCTTGTTTCTGTCAAACCAGGGCAAGTACAGTTTCTTTGACGCCTCTTATAACTTTGTTTCCGATCCGGAGCACTTTGTTTCCCTAAGGGAAATACTAACGGACGAATATTTTCAACAGCGTTTTGACGCGATGATCCGCAAGTAGAACATCAAAAAGTCATCGAAGGTTCATTGTGGTTTTCTGCGTAACTCTGCGCAGTAAACTGATTAAACATTCGTGGAGATGGAAAAATCGGCGAAAATCAGCGGGAAAAAATTCGGATCAACATTAGAAAACCCGACTTTCTTCGGGGATTTGTACAAAATATACACGGCCTGAATTCATAAGATGTTGGGGCCATTAAAAAGTTGGCGATTTTTTGCGAGCGTAGTTAAAATGAATAGACGATATTTTATAGAGGTGGCTTACAAGGGAAAGGAATACGCGGGCTTCCAGGTGCAGGAGAATGCGCATACCATACAGGCAGAGGTAGAGCAGGCTTTGAAAACATACTTTCGAAAACCCTTTTCGCTCACAGGTTCATCCCGAACAGATTCTGGCGTGAATGCCCTGCAGAATTTCTTTCATTTTGACCAGTTAGAAATGCCTGAGGATCTTTATAAGCCGGTGTATCACTTAAATGCCATCCTTCCCCCGGATGTGGTTGTAAAAGGTATCTATCCTGTAAAAGAGGATGCGCATTGCCGGTTTGATGCGTTGAGCAGGCTATACCGTTACCGGATCTACCGAATAAAGGACCCTTTTCTTAAGGAATCTGCTTACTTCTATCCTTATAGCCTCAACCTTGAGGCAATGCAGGAAGCTGCACAACTTGTAAAGGCGGGCAGGCACTTTGAAGCATTCTCAAAAAAGAGTACGCAGGTACATACCTACGAGTGTGCTATTACTACAAGTGAATGGCAGCTAAGCGGAGATGAAATATGGTATGAGGTGGAAGCGAACCGTTTCCTGCGAGGAATGGTACGCGGGCTCGTGGGCACCATGCTGAAGGTGGGTACCGGGAAGCTCAGCCTTTTGGAATTTGAATCGCTCTTACGGGAACGCGTACACGCAACTGCAGAGTTTTCTGTGCCGGGCCACGGCCTTTACCTGGTGCGGGTTTCTTATCCTTCTACAGGAGTTTTTAAAGTACTTTAACAGAGAAAGTTTAAAAAAGTTTTGGCAGGAATGAAAAGCCTCTTATCTTTGCCGTCCGCTTTTGAAAAATCGCGGTCAGTTCTTAAAAATTTCCCCCAAAAAAGCCGAAAAAATTTTACGAAAAAATAAAAAATATTTGGCTGGTAAATCAAAGCCTTCTACCTTTGCACTCCCGAAATAAAAAGGGCGCTTTTTCAAAGGAAAAAGGGAAAAAGAAAGTTGAAAAAACTTTTGAAATTTGAAAGAAAAATTTGGGTGATAATAAAAAAGACTTTACTTTTGCACTCCCAATTCAAAAACGGGGTACGAAGGTAACTTCGAAAGATCTTTGAAAGTTTGGAAACAGCAGCGTTTGACACTTCGGTGTCAGACAAAAAAACAAGGTAATGTTAGCGCAAATATTAATTAGAATTTGACGTTAATTTTTCAATGAGAAATTACAGTCAGTTCAAACAACTCATTTACAATGGAGAGTTTGATCCTGGCTCAGGATGAACGCTAGCGGCAGGCTTAATACATGCAAGTCGAGGG
>JAFAGR010000038.1 GCA_023422565.1 Bacteroidota bacterium
CATCGCACAATTCAGGCGCATTAGGATAAACGGTGTTGTCCGCATCATCGCAGTCATCATCATTGCTTACGTACCCTACGGGTTGCGTACAATTTATGGTGGCAACGGTTGCATCGCCGAAGCCGTCATTGTCCGCATCCGCATACCAAGTAACGCCGCCATCTTCATCAACCTGTCCATCACAATCATTGTCTTTTCCATCACACAATTCAGGAGCGTTAGGATAAACGGTGTTGTCCGCATCATCACAATCATCATCATTGCTTACGTATCCTGCGGGTTGTGTACAATTTGTGGTGGTAACGGTTGCATCACCGAATCCATCGCTGTCCGCATCCGCATACCATGTTACGCCGCCATCTTCATCAACCTGTCCATCACAATCATTGTCTTTTCCATCACATAGTTCAGGAGCGTTTGGATATACGGTGTTGTCCGCATCATTGCAGTCATCATCATTAGCTACATAGCCTGTGGGAATAGAACAACCTGTAGCGGTTACAGCGGCGTTTCCGAAACCATCGCTGTCTGCATCTTCATAGAAAGTCGCGGTGCCTGCGCCATCGTCTACGGTGCCATCACAATCATTGTCTTTACCATCGCACAATTCAGGAGCACCTGGATAAACAGAATCGTCGTTGTCGTCGCAATCCAGGTTGTTGGTAACATATCCTGCCGGCTGGTTGCAGGCAACCTGTGAGGAAGCAATGTTGCCAAAACCGTCACCATCAAGGTCGCGATACCATGTTGCTCCACCACCTTCATCTATGGATCCATCGCAATCGTTATCGAGGCCATCGCAGATCTCTGTAGCACCAGGGTAAACCGCATCATTGTTATCGTTGCAATCATCATCATTGGAAACAAACCCGACAGGCTGCGTACATGCAACAGTTGAATTGCCTGCATCACCGAATGTATCGCCATCTGTATCGGCATACCATGTAAGTCCCGAATTTTCATCGGTTGATCCATCGCAATCATTATCTAAACCATCGCAAAGTTCAGGAGCATTTGGATAGATGGTATTGTTTGTGTCATTGCAATCGGTGTTATTATTGGCTCCGCATGGTTGTGGTGTTCCGGTTCCATAACCATCATTATCGGAATCGGTATATAATATTTGGGTGTCGTCGCAATCAGAATTATCCACCACGTACCCGGCAGGGGGTGTGGGAGAACCAGAGTTGATGAAATCGTTAGGATCTCCAAATCCATCGTTGTCATCATCAGCATAATAAACAAAGCCACCCGTCATGAATGGGTTGGTGGCCATGTTGGTGGTGCCGAAGGTATAATAACCAAAATCAGTTGCAGGTGCTGCGGCGGTGATGGTTCCTGAAGTTGTTCCGGTAAATCCGCCATTGCCTTTATCTTCCCATGAATTGCCATCCCACCAACTCATATGCACGTTGGAAGGTTGAGAGATATAGGTAGCCATGCCGGGTGATGGATCGTTATATGCAAAAGTGAATGTGGGCGTGGAGGTGCCTGAAACTCTTTCTATTTGCCAGTATTCAGAGCCTGTGATGCGTTCAAATATGGCAGCCCTGTTGGCTGTGTCGAGTCCTGCCCCTGAAGGATCAGCCTGGAAGTACCGGGCAGAGAATCTGTGTGTAAGATTTGTAGGGGCGGTCATGCTAACCGGTGCATACAATGAGCCGGATCCGATAGGGAATATGAATGCACCATTTCCTTCTTTTATAACTGTACCGGTAACATGCGAACCAACATGGGCCTGATGACCTATGAAAGTAGGACCAAGTGTTAATGTTTCATTGTTTTCCGGAACGATCAATCCGTTCTCAAACATAATTTGACTTTCCACTCTGGCGTCATCCTTTAATGTTAAGGTGGGTGTACTCACTGAGATAATTTGGAACGACCCACCATTAGACGTCAACTGCTGGCCGGTGGGTGAAAAGAAACGTGCACGATAAATTTCTACGGGAGAGGAGCCTGATAAGGTCAGGTTTCCCGCATAATAATTAAACCCTCCATGCCCGATTGAAAAATTTTCTGTTGTATTTCTGATATAATTAACCGAACCATAATAGATATTCCCTATACCGTCGTCAGAATCGAATAATCGTAATGGGGCATTCACTGAGTAGGTGGTATTTCCATGGATCCTGTTGCTCCTGATATAGGTTCCATAACTGGTGTTAACAAGGGTGGAAGAGGGAGAAACGTAGAAGTTGCCATAAAATTCATTGTTGTATGCTAAGCCATAATCGTTTCCCCCATAATCGACCAGGTTTATATCAGATCGAAGGGTATCATTTTTAAATTCGAATCCGCTGGTATTGGCAATGTTGAAAGCACCTCCTGCAGTATGATTGGTGGTATTGATCATACTGAAAGACGATAAAGAAGTGTTTAATACAGAAACATTAGCTGAACCCATTATCCGGGTAATGGCGGCAAAGTTTCCCAAACTGATATTTCCATTTCCTGGCGATTGCTGTGTAAGCGAAAAATTTCCACCTACATAACCGCCTGCACCAAATAAATTGGTAGGACCATCATTGTTTCTTACTGATACAAAATCACCATTTATTGTAATAGGAGATGCAGATGCCAGGGAAAGGCTGCCAACTGAATTCATGTTAATGGAAAGGTCGCCCCCGATGTTTACCGGGGCGCTTCCTGCGTCACCCATGTATAAATTGGTGCCGCTATTGATTGCGAAAACCGAATTGCCGGTTATATGTGAGTTTCTCAAATAGGTATGATAAGAGGGATTTCTACTAACTGCATCTGAAAAGGAAAATGTGGGAGTTGTAAAATGATTATTATAAATGATGGCATAAGAACTTCCCTGAACACCCGAGATCTGTATAGCACTCACTTGCAAGGTGTCTTGGTCTAATGTCAATCCCCTGGTACCATTTAAAATAATTGAACCGTCAGCTGATTGGTTGGTAACCCTCTGCATTTCGAAAGCGCCACCCACGGCATTGTTTACATTGATTGCCAGGTCTCCTCCAATATTCGTTTTGCCCGTAAGATTACCGATAAATGAATTTCCGGTTCCATTATGAGTGTAGCTGAAATTTCCAGCAACCTGTGCCGGATTATTAAACCCATAAAAATTACCTGATCCCGTTTTATTGATGGAAAGATCACCATTATAGAATGATGGGCTACTATGCGACAAGTATATTGTACCATTGGCCATACCTTGCACAGATACGTTTCCATTAAAAATATTTGCTGTTCCGGCTGCATCGGCTTCATTCAGCGATTTATCACTGTTCATGATATATGTAAAATTTCCATTGAAAACATTGGAACGGATATACGAACCATAGGATGGATTCGCTGTAACGGAATCTGCGAGATGGGTATGCGCATTGATCTGACTGTTCTGTATGTACCCATAGGCTGTACCCCGGTATCCATGAATTTTCAAGGAATCAACCCGGATGGTATCATTGCTTACGGTAAAGCCGTAAGAGTTATACACTTTGATGTATCCCCCCGGGGTTTGATTGATCACTCTAGTCATTTCAAAAACATTGGGCAGGGCATTGTAATTCGCATCAATTGTTATAGTTCCCTGTATCTCCGATGAAGCTTCCGAAAGTCCCATTCTCAATCCTCCATTTCCCACCGGGTGCTGAACAACAAGGTTCCCCGCAACAGATCCCCCGGTATTGAATAAATCGATCAGGCCGCCAACTGAACGGATCACCGATAAATTGCCCATAAAGGTGGATGCGGTGCCCTGAGAAGACCAAAATGCGCCCGTGCTACCTACATTAAACGTAGCATCCCCTTCAAAAATGTTTCCGTCAGGGTTTCCTTCATAAAAAATCGCAGTTCCTGTAATATTAAATGTTACATCATCCTCAAACGTGCAGTCTCTTAAATAGGCAGCATAACTGGCTGAATTAAGATTCATGTTAATGATAATGGCACCACTTGTCGAGCGAATAGTTGCCCCCGTAAAATAGTTGTAATTGGAAGTGTTGGTTGTAATGGTAAGGGCGTGACCATTAGTTTGCAGCGTTGAGCCTGCCTGCATGTCGATAGTATTGATCGTTACCGGTTGCGAGAGCGCAGGCGAAAAAGGAGTTCCGCCCGGAATGATTGCTCTGGTACCGGCAGTAGGTACTACACCGGTATTCCAGTTAAGCGGGTCATCCCAGTTAGAATTTTCGGATCCGTCCCAGGTTTGCGCCTGAACTACCGATATACAAAGCGTCAATAACAAAAACAGTAAACCATTTTTCATAATGAAAAGTTTGATGATGCAAAGAATTTATGATCTCCCTGTGGAATACTGTTGCGGGTGCACGTGTGGTAAGCGGAGCATCAAATAAAGTTTAATCTGAAAAGGCATGCAATAATCCTTTTGGATTATGCGTATCATCCTCATTTATTGTTTATTTTAATGGTTCTGCGCCAACACCAGCTTATGCGATTTTGGAAACATCATATCCTGCTATACCTATGCTTCACAACGTGTTTGTGGGCTTATTCGCAGGAAATGAGGAGGCAAAGTGTTTTCAGCTATAATGTAAATGACGGACTGCTTCAAAGCACGATAGCCGATATCGCCGTTGATGGAAATAACTTTTGCTGGATAAGCTTTCCTAACGGGCTTCAGCGGTTCAACGGGCAGGATTTTATTACCATCCCACCGCAACCGGGCTTACCGAAAGATCAATTCATAAAATTCTTTCGTTGTAAAAATGGCAACATGCTGATGAGCCATACCATGGGTATCAGTTTATACAACCGGCAGAACAATCGTTTCAAACTCCTGCTTCCGGCGGCGCAAACGCTTACCCGGCCAAGCCTCATAATCGGGGAGTATAACGGTAAGGTGTATGCGCTATCTGAAAAAAGCAGGATCATTGAATTTGAAGAAGATGGATCTTCTGAAACCTGGCAGGGCGAATGGCCGGCCCGGGATTCCATTTCGGAGTTACATTCTTTCGCTGCTGATTTTCGCGGATCAGGCAAGGCCGTTTTTATCAATAGCCACAAAACGCTTTGTTATGTTGATCTTGCCAGGCGTACCGTTGCAGCACATCAACTTCCTGCCCAGGTTAGTCCATACCTGCTTGAAATGATCTCGCCTGATGAGGCGGTGATTCGTTTCACGGATTCAACTCACCAACTGCACGTTTATAATTTCTCCGAAAAAACGCTGAAGCCGTATTTTTCAAAGCCGATGACAAATGGTTTTTTACAGCGTAGTTGCATGTACTATCATAACGACCGCGTATTGGTGGGAGGTGGCCATGATGTTGCGGAGGTTGATCATGAAGGCCGGAGGCTGCACCACATAAAGGTGAACTTTCAAAACGGGTCAGTGGGCGGCAGATCGGGTATAGGCAGGATGTGCATGGATAATTTCGGAAACATTTACGTAGCCACTATCTTTAGCGGTATTCGAAAGATCATGTCGCGAAGCCTGCCAATAAAATACTTTGGCGTGGCAAAAGAGAATTCCAATTTCGTTTTGTCCCTTCTTCCGGATAAAAAACAAAACCGTGTTTTGGTAGGTACGAATCAGAGCGGATTATATGTGTACGATACCCTGCAGAATCTCATAAAACATTTTCCCAATTTCCCGGGAACAGATACGCCTTTTTCGGTTAACGGTATTATTAAAACTCCGGCAAATGACTATCTGCTTATTCCCGCCTCCGGTGCAAAGGCTTTTTTGATTAGCAGTGACCTGAACAATTTCCGCCAGTTGCCGGTAAAGCCTGACCCTTCAGCTAAGTATCCCGGCTTTTCTTTTTTCGGCAAGCCGCTTTATCAGGACGACGACTTCGTAATGATGCAAACGCAGGGAAATGTTTATTCTATGAATTACGAAAACCTTGTGATGAAGGAGCACGTAGTGAGCAACAACTACATAATGAGTGGACTTTATTATAAGGGCAATTTTATTTATCATGATAATGATGAATTGTTCTTTTTGGATCCTTCAACGTGGAAAACGGTAAAGCGCGTTCCGCTGCCAAACACCGGATATGTTAGGTGTTATACAACCGACAGTACAGGTAAAATATACGCAGGAACCAACAAGGGAATTTTTATTATGGATGCCGAAGGGCGGGTGATAAAACACATGAATAAAGAACATGGGCTTCCTGATGAATGTATTTATGCGATGGTAATTGATCATTCCGGTTATTTATGGTGCAGCTCAAATAAGGGCATCTTCCGCGTGAATGGCGACGGAACTTTTTTTCAGTTGAAGAAGGAAGACGGATTACAGGAAAATGAATTCAACACCAATGTGGCTGCCAGGGCTGAGGACGGTGAACTTTTTTTCGGCGGTGTAAACGGAATTTCATCCTTTTATCCTTCAGATGTAATAAGGCCGCCCGGCTTGCCGCAATTAATGATAAACGACATTCAGGTCAGTCATAATGAGAAATTTCAGGATACAGCGGCGTGGCAGATCGATGAAATAAGAATGGCGCACGATGAGAATTATATAGCTATCAGCTTTATGGCGAAGGGCCCTGACAATCCTGACCAATATATTTACCAGTACCGCATGCTCGGCTTCGATGAGGAATGGGTGGTGCATGAAGGGCGGCGGACGGTTCGTTATTTTTTGCCGCCGGGAAAATATACTTTCCAACTTTTTGCTTCACACAATTATGTGCCCGCGCCTTTTCCGTTGAAAGAGATCCGCATTACCGTGCATCCTCCGTTTTGGAAAACATGGTGGTTTATCGCAATAACAACGGGCCTTTTGCTTACATCAATAATTTGGGCGATCAATAGATACAATAAAACTCGTTATCAGAAGCAGTTGCAGGAACTGGAACACCGTCACTCGCTTCAGTTACAACGCGAAGCAATATCGCGTGACCTGCATGATAATATCGGCGCCTATGCAAACGCGGTGCTTTATAATGCCGGCCTGCTCGAGGATGAAAATGACGAACAGGTTCGCAAAACACTCATGCAGTCTCTTCAACACGCGTCGAAAGATATGTTGTTGTCACTGCGCGAAACCATCTGGGCATTTAAGAAAACGAATTACACTTATCAGGAGTGCTGGGTTCGTATCAGCAACTTCATTCAGCCGCTGAGCGGCTATTATCCGAAAATACATTTCGTATTGAATGCAAATATTCCGGAAGGAACGCTCAATCATCAGAAAGCGTTTGCTATTGTAAGAATCGTACAGGAAGCGGTAAATAATGCCATTAAGCACGCACGCGCCGGAAAAATTGAGGTAAGCAGCAGCGTGCAAAAAGATCATTGGGCTATTGAGGTAAAAGACAATGGCCGTGGTTTCAATTATAATGAGGCGAAGGTCAATGCTACGGGAGACGGGTTGAAGAATATGGAAAAAAGAGCTGAGCGCGCCGGGATTTTGTTCAACATTCAGTCAGGGGAAGGCCAGGGCACCCGTGTGGAGATCATTTCACCTGTATAATCCAATCGGATTATTTTCGGGTAACGAACTTTGCCGTAAATTTTCCCTTCGCCATTTATGAAGATAAGGATCGCTATAATAGATGATAAAGCCAGCAACCGGAATATTCTTGCTGATAAGCTTTCGCGCAATCCCGATTTTGATGTGGTGCTTATGGCCGCTAACGGAAAGGAATTCCTTGAAAAAATGAATCGCCTTGGTAATGATCTTCTTCCTGAAGTAGCCCTGATGGATCTTGAGATGCCTGAAATGGATGGTGTTGATGCCATAGCGATGGGTTCCGCGTTTTATCCATCCGTCAAGTTTGTAGTGCTCACCATTTTTGATGATGAAGACAAGATATTCCGCGCCATCAAGGCCGGTGCCTATGGATATCTTTTAAAAGATGAAAGTGGTGAGAACATCACGCAAATGCTAACTCATATGTATGAGAATGGTGCAGGGCCGATATCGCCCGGCATCGCGCATAAAATTCTCCAGCTTGTTCAAAATAATTCAGTGCAGCTTGCCAAGCCGGGTACAACATCTTCCCGGCCAACCAATTCTTTTTTTAATTTGACTGACCGGGAGGCTGAAATTTTGCAACTCCTCGTAAACGGGTTGCTTTACAAAGAAATTGGCGCAAGGCTTGGAATCAGCGCTAATACGGCTAAGAAGCATGTGATGAATATATACCAAAAACTACATGTGAATTCGCGCGCACAGGCGATGCACCTTGCCTTTGAAAAAGGTTTGCTTTAAGCATAAAAAGGTTTTTTCAAAATCATATCTTCGCAAAAATTCTCTCAATGCTTCCTAAGTACAAGCGCGTTCTTCTCAAATTATCCGGTGAATCTTTAATGGGCAATAAAAGTTTCGGGCTTGATCCGGAAGTGATAGCGCAATATGCGCAGGACATCCGGCAGCTTACCACCATGGGTGTTCAGGTGGCCATAGTGATCGGAGGTGGAAATATTTATCGCGGCATGGATGAATCAGAAACCGGCATTGAGCGCGCACAGGGAGATTATATGGGCATGCTTGCCACGGTGATCAACGGCATGGCCTTGCAAAGCGGGTTGGAAAAAGCGGGCGTGTACACGCGTTTGCAAAGCGCGATCAAAATGGAACAGATCGCGGAACCTTATATCCGCCGGCGTGCTATGCGCCATCTTGAAAAAGGGCGTGTGGTAATATTTGGTGCAGGTACCGGAAACCCATACTTCACCACAGATACAGCCGGTTCACTTCGCGCTATTGAAATTAAGGCCGATGTAATTTTAAAGGGAACAAGGGTGGATGGAATTTACACGGCCGATCCTGAAAAAGATCCCACAGCTACGCGCTATACAACTATCACATTTGCGGAATGTATTTCAAAAAATCTCCGCGTTATGGACATGACGGCCTTCACGCTTTGCATGGAGAACAATCTTCCTATTGTTGTATTTGATATGAACAAACCCGGCAACCTGCTAAGCGTGGTAACCGGTGAAAAGGTTGGAACGCTCGTGAGCTGATTTACGATGTACGATTTACGATGTACGATTTAATTGGGAGGCTTCCCATAGCTAGCGCCTTTGCTTCCTTTGCAACTTTGCGTGAAACTCACAACCCAAAACCCACCACTCAGAACTCAGGCCCGGTGCATCTGAATAAAAATATCTTCCTTTCTTCGAAATCCACCGTAATAAAATTTACATTTGGTCACCAAACCAACTGCCATGCTAACGGCTGACCAGGTGAGAAAGCTCATCAGCGATAATGAATTGTTGCAAGTTCAACTTGCAGATGTAAATGAAGTGCTTGCTATTCGCGAAGAGGAGCTTGAGCTGTTGCGCGCGAGGTCTGGCAAAATGGTGGAATTGCAGAGCACGCTGGATAATAATCTCGAAGAGTTTAGCTACATGCAACACGTGATCGGTAAGCACCAGGTAAATGCCGAGAAAGCCAGCCGCCGTGAAGCCGAAATGGAGAAGGAACTACTTGAAGGAATAAGAATGGAGAAGGAATATTATTTCATTCGTGATAAATACAACAGTACCAGCACAGCTTTGCTGGATGTTAACCAACAACTCAGCGAAATACCTTTAATGAACCGTGACCTGGAGACCGCAAACCGTAAGATAGCGGAACTTGAAAGCAGGTTAGATATTTTGCAGGAAGAAAAGGAATTGTTGCAGTACGAGGTAAGTAAGCTGAAAAAACAAAACGAGGTTTTGAAAAGCGGTTTGGGTAATTGAAGGGCACCTGAAAATTAATTTTTCACCCCAAAACTCAAATACCATGGATTTTCAAACCATGAACAAGCAGCGTAAATACATGCTGATCATCGCCGGAATCGGCGTCATCGCCATGTTTCTCCCCTGGATAAGAATTTCAATAATGGGCATTGTGGCCGGCAGTACCAACGGTATGCACGACACGGGCATTCTCGTTTTCCTGTGTTTCCTCGGCTGCGGAATCCTCGCATTTCTTGGCGACCAGGCCAAGCAGCTTGATAAAACGATGTGGATGATAACCATGGTACTCGCGGGTATTGCAGCGGTCATCATGGTGATCTGGCTTTTCAGAATGATGGACACAATGAGTTTTCTTTCCATCGGTTTTTATCTCGCGCTGATCTGTTCGCTTGCTTTATTGTTTGTTGCATATAATTACCGCAATGCAGGTTATAATTTAAAGGATGGGTTTGATGAATTGAAGAAACAGGTTGGGGATAAAACTTCAAATACACCCTGAAGAATTACGAGTTACGAATTACGAGTTACGATTGCGTTTTCAAGAAAAGGGATAACTTAAAAATTACAACGGATCAGCGCGATCCGCTGTACATTGATTTGCGTGAGTCTGCGGGAACTTCTGCTAAAGTGCAGATGTTCGCTTTGGTAGTTGGTAGTTTGTAGTCTTTATTTCAAATCCAGGTCATACATCGTACCTCGTAATTCGTACATCGTACATTATTTGCGTCGCAATCACTTCAACGGCACACCATTGCGCATCGAACCGTAATTTATCAACTAACTTAGTTTAGCTCAGATCATTCTACACCTGACTTTAAGTATTTTCGTGCTCAATTCAATGATATGGCAATGAGCATCGCAGATATAAGAAAGGAGTACATCCGGCATTCTCTTGATGAGAAGGATGTACTTGCCGATCCGGTAGATCAGTTTCATACCTGGTTTCTGGAAGCCGTTAAGGCCGAGGTGGAAGAAGTGAACGCAATGACGCTTGCCACCGCTGATGCAAACGGAACTCCATCAGCACGAATTGTTTTACTGAAAGGTGTTGACAGGAACGGCTTTTCATTTTTCACGAATTACAACAGTAAAAAGGGTCGTGACCTGGCCGCAAACCCTAAGGCTGCCCTCGTTTTCTTCTGGAAAGAATTGGAAAGGCAGGTTCGGATATCCGGCACCGTTAGCAGGTTGAGTGAAGCCGAAAGTGATGAATACTTTTTATCAAGGCCCGAAGGCAGCCGCATTGGTGCATGGTCATCACCGCAAAGTGAAATGATCGTTTCGCGCGAAATACTGGAAACTTGGGTAAGTGAGAAAGAAAAAATGTTCAGTGGAAAATCGATCGATCGGCCTGAATTCTGGGGTGGTTATTTGGTAAAGCCTTTACAAATCGAATTTTGGCAGGGAAGGGAAAGCCGTTTGCACGACAGGCTTTTGTATATGCTTAATGAAGGAAACTGGCGCATTTCCCGTCTCGCGCCATAAAAAAAGTACATGGCAGTGTGAAGCGATCTTCAAACCGGCTGCCATATACTTTGCCAGGGGTTATTTTTTAGTACTTTCCTTTTTTGCCGCCGCTTTTTTTGCTGCTGGCTTTGCCGGCCTTGTTTTACCAAAGCTGCCGGCGAAGGTTTTACCCTTCTTTGTTTTGATGTCTCCGCGTCCCATATTTATTATTTATTAAAAGATAAAAAGCAAGACACGGGTGCGCCTTGCTTTTCAATTTTTTTCGGGGCATTAGATTTTTGAAGACAGTTCTTTACCTGCTTTAAATTTCGCTACTTTTTTAGCTTTGATCTTAATAACTGCACCTGTTTGAGGATTGCGGCCATTACGAGCTGCTCTCTTAGAAACAGAGAAAGTTCCGAAACCAACAAGAGTTACTTTATTTCCGCTTTTCAACGTTTTAGTAACGGCTTCAATGAAAGAATCCAATGCAGAGTTTGCCTGAGTTTTGGTGATGTCTGCATCATCTGCAATTTTTGCAATTAATTCGGCTTTGTTCATAATAATGAGTTTGATTTTTTTAAGTGCAACAAATATAGAAGGTTTTATTATCCAACAAAATTTTTTCTGCTTTTCGCGGCATCGTAAAATTCCGCTGTAATCCGCGTTTGGCAAGCGTTTTAGCGGTGGCCTTTACCCGTTTTTCATGGAGCGGGAAAACTGTGATCAGCTGAAACCCTTTGCCAGACTGCATTTCAGGGCACATTGCTGAAATCCTTTCTCCGTGCGGCTTCCAGGGGAATATACGACTCTTTCTGTGTGATGAGTATGACGAGAAATTTGTTTTGCACAATTAGTTCACAATCTGCATAACAGACCGGAAGGCGATAAATTTATCGCCCCACTTTTGGAAACTTTTATCGCGCATTGCGGGTGCGAATTCGGTGATGTAGCGATTATATTCGTCAGCAGAAGGAGAGGAGTATTGCACGGCAAAAGTTGGCCCATCCGTTTCGTCCGTTTCCAGCAATCGTAATACCCGGGCTGAGGTAAAGCAGCGAGTACCGATCACTTCAGGAATGTGTTCTTCCCTGAGCCATGCGAGCCATGCTTCGGAAATTGAATGATCAACCTTTATAGTAACGTTATATATCAGTTCCATCAGGTATCAATTTCGAGGTAAACGGGGCAATGATCGCTGTGCTTTACATCAGGGAAGATCTTTACATCCTTTATCTTCTTTTCGAGGTTTCGTGTTACGTTGATGTAATCTATTCGCCAGCCCTTGTTTTCAAGGCGTGTGGAAGCCCTAAGCTGGTGCCACCAGGTATAATGATGAGGATCTTTGTTTAAATGACGGAAGGAATCCACAAAACCGCTTTCGAAAAACCTATCCATCCAGGCTCTTTCTTCCGGTAGAAAGCCACTGCTTTTCTTGTTGCTGGCCGGGTTGTGCAGATCGATCTCTTTGTGCGCGATGTTGTAATCTCCGCAAACAATTAATTTGGGACGCGTTTTCTTTAGTTCGGTGAGGTATTCTAAAAATTCGTTGAGCCAAACATATTTATAAGACTGCCTTTCTTCTCCCGTCGTTCCTGATGGAAAGTAAGCGCTGATCACAGATGCAGCGCCGAAGTCTGCCCGTATCACCCTGCCTTCAAGATCACTTTGCTCAATGTTGCATCCTCCAAAAACGTTCGCGGGCTTCGTGCGGGATAAAATCCCTACGCCGCTATATCCTTTCTTCTCGGCGCAAAACCAATGGCCGGCATATCCTGTCGCTTCAATTGCGGCAACGTCAATGTCGGCCAGATGTGCCTTCACTTCCTGGAGGCAGATCACATCGGCAGGGTTGGTGCGCAGCCAATCCAGAAAACCTTTTTTTATAGCTGCACGAATGCCATTTATGTTATAGGAAATGATCCGCATGCGGCGAATTTATGCAGAGATCGCCCTTATTCCAAAATAGGCCTCAGCCATTTTCTTGCTTCTTCAAGCGGCATATCTTTTCTTTCTGCATAATCTTTCAGCTGGTCTTCACCAATTTTTCCAACTCCGAAATATTTGGATTGGGGATGATCAAAGTACCAACCGCAAATGGATGATGCCGGCGTCATCGCCAATGATTCTGTAAGATGGATCTTCGTAGTGGCCTCTCCACCTAACAGGTCGAACAATTTATATTTCTCCGTATGATCAGGGCATGCGGGATATCCCGGTGCGGGCCTGATGCCGCGATATGTTTCCGCGATCAACTCCTCATTGCTAAGCTTTTCATCTTTCGCGTATCCCCAGAGTTCCTTACGTGTAGTTTCATGGAGGCATTCGGCAAAAGCTTCCGCCAGCCTGTCTCCCAAAGCCTGCATGATTATTTTGTTGTAGTCGTCGTGGTTATTGTGGAAACGCATTACATGTTCTTCAAGCCCCTGAATGGTAACGGTGAAGGCGCCAATGTGGGTTTTGCCTTCGGCAGATGGTGTTACAAAATCAGCAAGACTGATATTTGGCTGCCCCGCAGTTTTCTTGGATTGCTGACGAAGAAACTCCAGGTTAAGCGCTCTCCCGGTGTTGGAAACATGTACCGTGTCAGGACCCGTTTTCTCCGCGGGCCAGAAGCCCACCACACCGTGCGCGCTCACCCACTTTTCTTTAATCACTTTTTCAAGCAGGGCCTTCGCATCATTATACAATTTAGTGGCTTCAACGCCCACTTTTTCATCACTCAATATTTGAGGGAACTTACCGTGTAATTCCCATGCGATGAAAAATGGCTGCCAATCAATAAATGGGATCAGCTTTTCAAGAGGAAAGTTTTCGAAAACCTTTATGCCTTCAAAAGCAGGTTGAACCGGCTTGTATTCTTTCCAGTTGATCTGCGTCTTATTTTCAACAGCCTCATTATAATTCACCATCGGTTTGGCAGAACGCTTTGCGCCAAAGTCGTGACGAAGTTTATCATACTCGGCCTTTGTTTTGGCGAGAAGCTCGGACTTTTGCTCGTTCAGCAAACTACCGGTAACGGTTACACTACGGCTTGCATCGAGCACGTGGATCACTCCATGGTCGTATTCCGGAGCGATGCGCACCGCTGTATGCATACGACTGGTTGTAGCGCCTCCGATCAATAATGGAAGCTCCATGCCCGTACGTTTCATTTCCCTTGCCACGTGTACCATTTCGTCAAGGCTTGGCGTGATCAAGCCGCTAAGCCCTATCGCGTCAACTTCATGCTTTCGCGCTTCCGCTAAAATTTTGTCTGCAGGAACCATTACACCAAGGTCGATGATGTCGTAGCCATTGCAACCTAATACAACGCCTACAATATTTTTTCCGATATCATGCACATCGCCTTTTACGGTAGCGAGTAATATTTTCGCGGCCTTTGATTCTCCCACACCTGTTCCACCTTCAGCCAAACGTTTCTCTTCTTTTTCAAGCTCGATATAAGGAGTAAGCACAGCAACCGCTTTTTTCATCACTCTCGCGCTCTTAACCACCTGCGGCAGAAACATTTTTCCTGAACCGAACAGGTCGCCTACTACGTTCATGCCATCCATCAGCGGGCCTTCGATCACATCAAGCGGGCGCGGGTATTTCTGACGGGCCTCTTCCGTATCAGCGTCTATATAATCGGTGATGCCGTTAACCAGGGAATGCGCAAGCCTTTTTTCTACACTTTCCTTTCTCCAGTTTTCATCCTTGATATTTTCCTTGCCTTTAGATTTTACGTTTTCGGCAAAATTTATCAGCTTTTCAGTAGCCTCGTTGTTATCATTGTTACGATTCAGAATTACATCTTCGCACAGTTCTTTTAATGTGGGCTCTATTTCATCATACACTGCAAGCTGACCGGCATTAACGATGCCCATATCCATGCCGGCACGAATTGCATGATAAAGAAATACTGCATGCATGGCCTCGCGAACGTGATCGTTGCCGCGAAACGAAAAAGACATATTGCTTACACCGCCGCTTACTTTTGTAAGTGGCATCAATGTTTTAATTTCTCTGGTCGCCTCAATAAAATCAACCGCATAATTATTGTGCTCTTCCATGCCGGTTGCAATGGCAAATATGTTGGGATCGAAAATTATGTCTTCTGGTTTGTAGCCTACCTGTTTTGTAAGAATATCATATGCGCGCTTGCAGATCTCCACTTTTCTTTCTCGTGTATCTGCCTGGCCCTTTTCGTCAAAGGCCATCACAATAACCGCGGCGCCATAATCAAGGCAGGTATGGGCCTGTTCAATAAATTTTTCCTCTCCTTCCTTTAGAGAGATGGAGTTCACAATGCATTTCCCCTGTACACATTTCAAACCCGCTTCAATGATCTCAAACTTACTGCTGTCAATCATTACAGGTATGCGTGCAATGTCGGGTTCAGACTGTACAAGGTTTAAAAAAGTGGTCATTGCCTTTACGCCGTCAAGCAAGGCATCATCCATGTTCACATCAATAACCTGTGCGCCGTTCTCCACCTGTTGCCTCGCCACAGCAAGCGCTTCTTCATACTGGCCGCCACGTACAAGCCTGGCAAACATTTTACTTCCGGTAACGTTTGTGCGTTCTCCTACATTTATAAAGTTGGTTTCGGGGCGAACGATCAATGGCTCGAGCCCGCTTAATCTTAACAGGGGCGAAATGGAATTTGCTGACATAATTAATTCTCTGTACTTGTTTCTAAAACGGGTAGTTCACGCGGCGCGAATTTGGCCACCGCATCGGCAATGTGTTTGATATGATCAGGCGTAGTGCCGCAGCAACCGCCAACAATATTTAAAAATCCTTCCTTCGCCCAATCTTCTATGATGTGCGCGGTTTCGGAAGGCTGTTCATCATATTCTCCAAATGCGTTCGGAAGGCCTGCATTGGGATAGGCTGATGTATAGCAGGATGCGATCTGGCTCAGTTCTTCAATGTGGGGGCGCATTTGTTCAGCGCCTAAGGCGCAGTTTAGTCCAACGCTTAATGGGTTTGCATGCTGCACGGAAACATAAAAAGCCTCAAGGGTTTGTCCGCTTAGTGTCCGCCCGCTTGCATCAGTGATGGTGCCTGATATCATAACAGGCAATTCGTCGATCTTATTTTCGCGGAAGAATTTTTTCGCAGCGTAAATGGCAGCCTTGGCATTAAGTGTATCGAAAATGGTTTCAATCAACAGTATGTCTGCTCCTCCTTCAACAATGCCTTTTATCTGTTCAGTATAAGCGGTTGCCACTTCATCAAAGGTTACGGCACGATAACCGGGGTTGTTCACATCGGGAGACAGTGATAAAGTTTTATTAAGCGGACCGATGGCACCGGCGATAAATTTGGGACCGCTTCCGGGATGCTTTTCTTTGAATCTCCTGATCGCTTCCCTCGCGCATTTCACAGATTCCACATTCATTTCATAGGCAAACTCCTGCATATCGTAATCTGCCTGAGCTATGGTGGTGCTGCTGAAAGTGTTGGTTTCAATAATATCTGCACCGGCCTCGAGGTATTGTAGATGTATGCCGGTGATTATCTCCGGGTTCGTAATGCTCAACAGATCATTATTACCTTTTACATCTTTATGCCAGTTTGCAAATCGCTCGCCCCGGTAATCTTTCTCTTCAAGTTTATGCCTTTGTATCATTGTGCCCATAGCCCCATCAATCACTAAAATTTTTTTCTTTAACGCTTCGCGTATAGAGTTCATCATTCTCTTTTTTATTGAATAAATAACATGCAGGGCAATGCAAACGGTGAAGTGTAAACGAAGAAAACAGCCGCGGAGTATGCGGAGATGTCGTTTATTAGTTCAGGCATTTTACATTGCAGCGGATGAACAATAAACAAATCCGCCACTGCAACAAGTAATACAAAGCTAACGCTAACGGTGCATAAATACAAATGTCCGCCTGCCAAACAGAGGTTTAATTAAAAAAAACCCGTATATTAATTCATGAAAAATTCCCTGTAAGTGCCTTCTGGCTTTCCGGGGTAATAAATTTTTTTGACGGTTCTGGTACCCTTATGCTTTTTAAGAGCTTTCCACCATCTGACAAGTTGAGCCCGTATGTTCAAACATACCAGGTCAGGCATTTTTTGATCGATCCGCAGATAAGGCCTACACCTAAACCATATGTAGTAAGGCCTGAAGAAACGATGGCCTTTTATGTTAGGGGCTGCGAGCAAACAAAAATTATTTCTCAGGATAAGGTCCTCGTTCGGCCAAGGGCAACGCTTACCGGGCAGTGGACGGCTAGAATTGACCGATGGTCATTGGAGAACGAGTTCTTAATGGTGCAGGTTATTCTAAAACCCGGCGGACTTTATAAACTCACCGGGATTCCCTCTTATGAAGTGGCTGATAAATGTGTCGATCTGTTCGATCTCTATCCTTCATGTATCCGCACGTTGTTCAATCGGTTTGATGAGGAGATCTGCTATGAGAAAGTGATACAAGCAATTGATATATTTCTGGAAGATCTGCTCAGAAAGAGCAACCGGCCCCATTATCTTTTTGAAAAAGCATTTTGTTTACTTCGGGGCGATGAAACGGTTTCCATAAGCAAGCTTGCCGGTGAGGCCTGTCTCTCCTTACGTCAGTTTGAACGAAAGGCGTTGAGTTATTTGGGGATTCCCTGCTCCGCCTATCAGCGGATATCGCGATTTGCAGAATCCTTCAAACTGAAAACAAAGGATCCCGGAAAGGCATGGGCCGACGTGGCTATTAAAACGGGCTACTACGATTATCAGCATCTGGTACGCGATTATAAAGCGCTCGCCTTTACAAACCCGCGCGTGCTGTTTGAAGCGGATCAGGTATCGCTGGAGAAAGTTCTCAAACTTGGTGACGGCTACTCATAGAATGTCGTTTCTGTACCACATGAACCCTCGATGAGGCATTTACATTTGTTCTGTTCATCACAAAATCTTTTTTTTATGACGTACAGAAAACTAATGACCGCATTTTTATTATGTGGCGCAATAACCTTTTCCTCATGCGATAAGGATGTTCCCTCAGGTTCACACACCAAAAAATTCTCCTCGGCAGTAGCCACTCAATGGTTCAAATTGCTGACGGACATTACACGCAACCGGCCTTACGTGCCTCCGCAAACCGTGCGCATTCTTTCTTATTCCGGCCTTGCCCTTTATGAGTCTGTGGTAAAAGGTATGCCCTCTTACCAATCTATGTACACACACCTTACAGGCGATGTTATACCGTCTGAGCACCCGCGAAATTACTACTGGCCGGCGGTGGCTAACTCCGCAATTTCCAGCATAGCTCCCCGCCTGATGGCCTACTACGGCCCCAATGCATTTGAGACGGATATGAATGATCTTAAGGAAACCTTCAACCAAATATTTCTTTCAGAGATAAGCCAACAGGAATTTGACAGAAGCGCTGCACTTGGAGTATTGATCGCAGATAAAGTATTTGAATGGAGTAAGAGCGACGGAACGCTGAATCCGGATGGCACGCTTGCAGCCTGCTCGCCTTATACGCCGCTTGGCCAGCCGGGTACATGGGAACCAACTCCTCCTACGTTCTTCCCGGCTGTAGGAAAATGCCAGGGAACACTGCGGACTTTTATTCCGAATGTGGTTGCCGAAATGTTGCCGCCCGCACCGCCTGCATACAGTACAGACCCTCATTCGGATTTTTACCAGGCCGCCCTCGCTACCTACACTATGCGAAATAATATGACAACGGATGATCAGAAAATCAGTGAGAGCTGGCAAGACCTTGTTGGTACAAATTACAATACACCGGCTCACGTAGTAAATCTAACGGCAAAGCTTATTGAGAATGAAGATATGAATCTTGAAGTGGCTTCGGTTTTACTTGCTCAGCAAACGATGGCGATATTTGATGCCGTGGCAAGTTGCTTCTACTCAAAGTTTCATTATAACCTGCTTCGCCCGGTTACTTACATTCATGACGTTATGGGGCACACTTCATGGTCGGCCTCCATCTTCACGCCCCAACATCCGGCCTATACGTCCACCATGGTATCGGCAGCTGCAGCAGGGTTTTCAACCGCGGCAAACTTTTTCGGAAACAATCATTCATTCAGCGATGACTCACACGCTTCCTTGTATGGAACATGGCACTACACCAGTTTCGATGCAATAATAAATGATGTAAAACGGGCAAGAACAGTAAGCGGAGTGAATTTTGTTTTTTCTGCCGATGCCGCTATTGAACAAGGCCAGGGGGTTGCTGCGAGGATGCGTGCGATGCCTTTTAAGAAGCCGTAAGCCCGGCCTTTGAGGTTATGAGTGTGAGTTACGGGTTGTGAGGTGGGTGTTATGCTTCAGGGTATAAGGTGCAAGGAGCAAGTGATTTTAAATTCGCAATTTATATCCTCTTGGGAAGTACAGACTCTTTAAAAATTTAAAGCGCGGGTTATATGCCGGCGCTTTTTTATTAACGGGATTGCGATACGTAGCGTTCCACCGGTATCCGGTTTGAAATACTTCGGGCAAGCGTAAGCTCGTCAGCATATTCAAGTTCACCGCCGAAAGCGATGCCTCTTGCGATGGTGGTGATCTTCACGGCCTGGCCGTCAAGTTTTTTTCCGATATAATAAACTGTGGTATCGCCCTGGATGTTTGGATTAAGCGCAAAGATTATTTCATCCACATTGCCATTTTTAACACGTTCCACCAAAGATTCGATATTGAGTTGATCGGGCCCCACGCCATCGAGAGGTGATATCACTCCGCCCAAAACATGATAAGAACCGTTATACTGTTGTGTACTTTCAATTGCGATCACATCCCTGATATTTTCCACCACGCAGATCAGTTCTTTTTTTCGTGAAGGGTTACTGCAGATGTTGCACACCTCGGTATCGGAAATATTATTGCAAACTTTGCAGAAACGGATCTGGCTCCGCAGCGCGGAAATTGTTTCGCTGAAGTTTTTAACGAGTGCTTCTTCCTGCTTTACAAGATGAAGCACAAGCCTCAGGGCGGTTTTTTTTCCTATACCCGGTAAGCGTGAAAATTCTTTAACTGCATTTTCCAGTAAAGTGGAAGAAAAGATCATTCGGCAAAGTTAAACAATCTCCATGCTGCGGGCGAAGCTCAATGCCCTTTATGAAGCAAAAAAAGTTATAAAATAACTTCTCTTTCATTATCCCAATCCGCACGAACGGAAAGTGCGCCACCGAGTGTTACCACTTGCTCGGGTTGCTTCTTCGTATCGTAATCGCCTGCATCCCAAAGACCGTTGCCATTGGCGTCGTATAAGATCCTGAGCTCATATTCACCCGGCCGAATCATATCGTCTTTCCAAACATTCGCGGTAACCGGAATGGAGAAAGACATTTCTCCGCTCTTGAAAAATTGTAGCACCGGGTTTTTTGAAAGGTCGATATTATTAAAACGAAGCAATACACGACCGTAATCCGTTGGCGCAAAGGTTTTGAAACCGATCGTATCACCTGAGGCCACTTTATTCAAACTATCCCGTATCAGGCTATCGGGAATTATCAACCTGTACTCGGTATCAGGCTTCCAGTTGTACAGCAATTTCACGCGCGTAAATGAACTGTCCCACAAAGCGGCAGCAGTACCAAGTGACTGTAAAGTATCGGCAAGTTCAAAACTTATCGAATCTGAATTTGCCACAGGGTGAGTAAAGGTGAGTTCAAGCGGAGTTAACAGATCAAGTTTGCCTCCGGTTAGGTTGGTGGAAAATTTAAGGTCCTTTTCTTTTTTCGTTGTTTGCGAAACTGTAGTGGCTTCCTTTTCTTTGGCATAGGCTAGCAGGGTTTGCACGGAAGGCTGTAGCGATGAGGCGATGGCACTGTCTGCAAAAGCAAATATCTCTTTTGACGAGTCATAGGTTTTGCTGCCGTTACCATCTTTTAAGGCATAAATCTTAAACGATCCTTCAGGAAGGTTATCGAACCGGAAATATCCGGCGCTGTTCATTCTTGCGATATAATCCGGCTTTCGGGTCTGTACTGCCGAATCATGTGCATTCATGTAAAGCATAACAAGTAAGGTGCTGTCTGCCTTTCCTGATTCGGCCATAACCACTCTTCCGCTCACGGATAATGAATCAAGAAAATCTCCGGTGGAGAAAACATAGGTGAAGCCCGGCAGGATGTTCCCTTCATTCAGGTCGCGAATGGCATTGCCAAAGTTGATGTTGTAAGTGGTGTTGGGAAGAAGCGAATCTTTCAGACGCACGGTAACCGTTCTCCTGTTGTAGGTAACTAAGGGAGATAGTTTTTGAAACGGTGAAACAAGAAGGTTAGAGGAAACATTATTCAAATCAACAAACTCGTCAAATACGAATGTGAATTTTCGCGTATTCACATTCGTGCTTTTGTATTCAGGATCGGCTGATTCAAGTACGGGTGCCAGCGTATCTTTTGCTCCGCCAGACATATAGCCGATCTGCCCGCAACCGATCAGCACCGAATATAAAGAGTATCCCGAAAGCAAGAACAGGAAAAGAAAGCGGGGTGATCGCATCAACACTAAAAAATTTTTAGCGAAGGTAATTAAACGGCATCAAGTGCTCATTCTTCCTCCGCTTCTTCCATTTCATGCAGGGCTACGGCAAGGTTATTATCCTTTATAAAATTGCACCAATGGCAATCTTCTTTTCCGCATCCGGTGTAAAATTCGCGGTTTTGGATCTTCTCCCAGGTGCTGACTACCTGATGGCGAACGGTTTCCGTATCTGCCGGCGAAATAACGATCTTTCTTTTCTGGTATTTTTTGTTTTTATCAGGCTCCACAAAATCAAACTCTGTACTTACCACCGTCCAATCCTTTTGCGCAGCATTTTCTACCAGCAGTTTGTAAAATACAGCCTGGCGCCAGTAATCGCCGCCGTTGGGTTGTTTATCATTTGGCGGTTCCAGTTTCGCTTTCGCATTGTCAACATTCCCGGTTTTATAATCTACTACGTTCACTTCTTTGCCGGTGAATTCAAGCTTATCGAGTTTTCCTTTTAGCGGAACGCCATCCACCACAACGTTGCGAATATTTCTTTCCACCAGTACGATATTATTCCATTGATCGATATAGGTTTCGTAATAATTGTTCAAGGTTTCTTCGCCGTATTCCATTCTCCTGTTAAAGGCTTCGCGCGTAAAATTTTCACGATGGCGGTTCATGTACCATTTAAAGTCTTCGATCACAACTTCTTTGTCGGGGAACCTGTCGCCATTTTCTTTCATTCGTGTAAAAAGTTTTTCCACCGCATAATGCACAGCGCTTCCGAATTCGGCAGCCTCGTTTTTGCCGGATGGAATGCGAACAAGGTTTTTATAATAGAAGCCAAGAGGGCAATCTAAGTAGTTGTTCAGCGCCGTAACATTCATTACAAATTTTGAAAGTTGCATGGTGATGAAATCTTCTTCCGCTCTTTCTATTTCAGGTGCAAGTGCGTTGAACTGCAGTTGGTCGAATTCAAACATATCGCTCTCGCTAACCTCTATCTTTTCTACGGGAAAGGAATGTTCATCCTGCACTTCAGCAAGAAATTGAGAGGGCTCTGCTTCCTTTCCGTCTTTTCTGAATTGCGTAAAGGAAAGTGTAAGATTCTTTTCAGCGCGCGTTAGTGCAACATAAAACAACCTTCGCAGTTCTTCCTCGCCTTCTGCATCACTTGCGGCATTAAATAAGGTATCAGGAAGTTTGTAACCGCCAATGGGTTTTCTTTTCTTCTCCCACAAATGAGCATTCAATCCCGCGAAGAATACATGGCTGAATTCAAGCCCCTTGCTGCCGTGCGCGGTCAGCAGGTTCACAGCAAGGTCGTTGCCACACACTTCAACAAGCGGCAGCGCGATGCCTTCCTTTTCCATAAGGTCGATGATTTCCATAAAGCCGCTAAGCCCCAGGTATGGGTCACGCGCAGTTTCTTCTTTTATAAAATTGAAGAAGGCCGTGAGCATTTGCATAAGCGCGATCTTATCGGAACTGTTCATGATGTAGGAAAGAATGCCGGCTTTACGTATGAGCAGTTCGAACAATTGCTGCAGGGTGAGGTTGGAAACATCAGCGATTAGCGATTCGATCATCTTGCTGAAATTGACCAGCTTTTCATCAGGGCCTTTATCAAAAAGGTCTGCCGGCGGTTTAGTGGCCAGCTCTGCAAGCAATTTCCGGATGGATGCCTGCTCACCGTTGTAGCGCAGGTTGTTAGCCTGAACGGTCAGTTTAGCGATCTCGATAGGGTGGATGGAATAAAAATCGAAGTGCATTATTTCGAAAAGCATTTCCTCTCCGCCATAAGGAACATCATGTTCGGCATCGAGGTAACGGAGAAGCGTAACCGCTTTTTTTATGAAGGGTTGCGAAAGCAGGTTCACGCTCCTTTTCGTGTAGTAAGGTATCTTTTTCAACCGCAGGTAACCGGCCAGTTCTTCTCCGTATTTATTTTCCCTGTAAATGACGGCGATCTTTCCCGGCTTCACGCCCTCACTCAAAAGCCTTTCAACTTCAAGGGTGATGTGGGCCATTTCGTGCGCGGGAGTGAGACAGGCCTTGATTACGGGCGGATGTTTCAAATGATTGATGGTGGAGTTTGCGGCCATCAGGTCCTTGCTTAATCCGCTCAACGAATTTATCAACCTGTCCCTGTTGCGGCTGATCAATGTTTTGGAAACATCAAGTATGGGTTGAATGCTGCGATAGTTATCCGTGAGTACGATCGTTTCAAGTGTGTCCGCATAACTCTTGTGAAAGTTCAACATGTTTTCAATGTTCGCTCCCTGGAAGCGAAATATGCTTTGATCATCGTCTCCCACCACAAACACATTTGGCTCATCCCAATAACTGATCAGTAATTCAACAATGCGGTTCTGTGTTCCGCTGGTATCCTGAAATTCATCAACGAGTATGTATTGGTATTTTTCCTGGTAGGTTGAAAGTACAGCAGGGTTTTCTTCAAACACGCGGATCACCCAGTTTATCATATCATCGAAATCATAACGGTTCCTTTCCCGCATCAACTGCTGCAGATTGTCGAATTCATTTACAGCAGCTACCAGTTTCTCCGCCCGTTCAGTTTCGGCATCGATCTCTTTTTGTTTAAGGTCTCCGGGTTTATTTGTTTTTGTAGCTCTCTTATAAATGTATGCATCACGTGTGGGAAGGCTTGCGAGGTATGCATCAACCCGTTCGCGGATAAAGGAGGGCGTCCATCCTTCTTTTTTCATGGTAGAAAAAAGTTGTTGCAGGTTTCTTATCTCGTAGTACACATCGCCCCGGTATCTTTTAAGCGGATGGTTTTTTGGGAAGCGATCGATCAGGGTTTTAAATAGCTGAATGCTTTCAAGGTCTGATATTGGCTCGAGCGAAGATTTTTCAAACAGGTGAAGATTATCCTGGATCACTTCATTACAAAATGCGTGAAAGGTGAAAATGTTCACCCTGTATGCATCGGATCCGATGAATTGCTGCAGCCTTCTTCTCATGGCGATCGCTCCGGCATCGGTGTAGGTGAGGCAGAGAATGTTCGAAGGATCGGTATCGGTTTCCAACAAGATTTTTCCGATACGTGCAGCAAGAATTTGTGTTTTGCCTGTTCCGGGTCCGGCTATAACCATCACCGGGCCTTCGATGGTATCAACGGCTTTACGTTGTGCGGCATTAAGTGCATTATAAGTTTCAAGAAATTTTGCGCGTAGATTTTCACGTATGGACTGCATGAGGCAAAGATAGTTGGTAGTTAGTCTATAGTCTGCAGTCGGTAGTCCAATAGTCCACAGCTTGGTAGCCGTGTGCGTGCGGCTAAATACCAATAATGTAGACTGCTTAGCGAGAACTATAGTCCGTAGGCTTCGTAGACCGCCCGCCTGAATGACTTAGTCGGGCAGGTAAATCCTTACCTTTTTAACCGGGCATCCTTGTAATGTACTTTTCGATCTGTTTGATCTGATCAACAATTTGCGGGGTTGTTGGCTTGTAGTCTTTCGCCTTTCGGAAATATTCTTTGGCCGCCCGAAACTCCCTCTTGTTCATCATGATGGAGCAAAGCTGGAGGTATGCAGCCGCCTTGTTCTCTTTATCAGGCAAACCTGCCTTTATGGCCTGGCGGATATAAGACTCAGCTTCTTTCATGTTTCCTTTTTGCATGGAGATCATGCCGAGTTGAAGTTTGTTTGGGCCTTCGGCTTGTTTGGTAAGCTGGCCTCCGCCGAGAGAAATACTTTTTTTCATGTGCTTCTCCGCGGTATCGAGGTCCTGGTCGGCCATCGCCAAATTTCCCTTTAACGTATAATAAACAGAACGAACCGGTTTTATCAAAAGGCCCGGGAACATAATGCCATCAACGATCTTCTTCGCTTTTTCAAGATCACCTTCCTCCATTGCATTTTGGATAAGCCGCATTGGGCCGAGGAGAAAATGGCCAACGAGCAAGATCACCGCAATAAAATAAAGAATAAAGGATGGCCAGAAGCTCGTTTGAACGTTCACAAAAATTGCCGCTGCAAGAAAAAGGATCCCCAGGTAAAGCCTGTACTTAATGATGAATGTCAACCACTTCATGATCTGCAAAAATTTGGAGTGCAAAGATAAGGGCGGGGCCGCAATTGCTGAATGGTAATTCGCCGGACGGCGCTGCGGAAAACCGCTTGAGTTAGTCGATAATATTCTTTAGTTTGCAACTGGAGAGATCTTCCATTACACATGAAACTAACTTTGCTTCGCACAGTGGCCATATTGCTGCATGCCTTTATTACAGTCCTGCTTGTATCTGTGGTGATGAAGTATGATATTACTTCATCATGGCTGGGGTTTTTCCTTTACGTGGCCGGGTGCCTGATATTATTCGGAATACTACTCTTTCATATTATCTCTTTTTTAAAATTCATTAAATCACGCAAAGCATGATCTCATTTATTGTCTTCGTTCTCGTTCTGATAGTCGCGGGCGTTTTTCTCGGTGTTTTTAAAAAATCCACTTATTATGATTCCCAATCAAGCGGCAAGTTCAGGGCTGGGGGACTAATGCGGGTGGCCGGCGTTATCCTGATCGCACTAGTGGCCGCCACCATCAATCCCGTAAACATTGAAAGAATTGACGCCGGGCATGTGGGTATAAAAGTGAGCAACGTTGGCGACAACAGGGGCGTTGGAAAAACTGAGTATGTTACAGGATGGGTATTATTTAATTCATGGATCTCCCGCATTTATGAATTTCCGATCCACCAGCAACATATAGACTTTGAAGCGAACGATATTGTTACGCGTGGAGGTTTTCGGGCAACTATAAAACCATCATTCAACTATTCCATTAATGCAGGGAACGTTGCGGATATGTTTCAGAACCTGAGGGTGGGTGTGAAAGAAATGGAGCAGGGCTGGCTCAAGAACGCCATTGTTGGTTCTGTAAACGATGTGGCAAATAGGTATACGGTTGATTCAATCTTTAATCACCGGGAAGAGTTTGAAGCAGACATTGTTAAAGAATGCAACAAACGCGTTTCTAAATGGTTCAACGTTTCGCAATTGCGAACCAACATAATTCCTCCCCAGGAAATCTCTGAATCGATAGTGGCGAAAACCCGCGCGATACAGGAAGTACAGGTGGCGGAAAACAGGAGGCAGGTTGCGGTGGCCGAAGCGGAACGAAAAATTGCCGAAGCCAGGGGTGATAGTGCACAGGCCGTTATTCAGGCTGCGGGACGTGCGGAAGCTATCAAGAAAGAACAATTATCCCTCACGCCCTTGTACATTGATTACATTAAGGTGCAAAAGTGGGGCGGACAAGTGCCTACCACAGTTGCCGGCGGCAACTCAGGGTTTATCATGCAATTGCCACGGGATAGTAAGGAATAATGGATGACAATGTGATGCTAATCAAACGTATCGCATCCTACCTTTTTTAAACGAGAAAGAATAGCGCCCTTGTTTCTACCAAAATGTTTGCACAAAGATGAAATATCGATCCCTTTGTAATACATAGCCTTCAGTTCCGCGTCGCTTTCCGGCGTCCAGCGTTCATAGGCATTTTTGTTTTTAAGCCTTTTCTCCATGTAGGTAACTGCGGGTTCATTTTGCTTCCCACTTCTTTTCTTTACCGGCTTTTTTGAGGAATCCTCTTCAAAAGACTTTTCCGTTGTATACAGATCTTGCGGAAGCGTGGGCGTGATCTCTCCCGCACTGTTAAAGTAAGAGCGTGGCAGCATCACCTCCGGAATTACCAGTTTCTTTTTCGTTCGTGTAATAGCCACATAAAGAAGGTTCACTTCTTCATTCCATTTGGAAAGGCTCACTTCATCGTTCTTCACATCTTCCGAAAGGGCCATCAGATCAGCTTCGCAGGCAAAATCATCGGTGAGGATAACCTCATCGTATTCCATTCCCTTTGCCCGGTGTACTGTAGAGAAAATCATTTCTGCTTTTTCTTTCTCCTCATCACCGGTGTGCAAACTCTTTAACCGGTTTATCAGTGAAGGAATTTCATTGCCGTACTCTTTCACCACATCCACCATCATGCCCAGTTGCCTGTCTTCTGTTTTCGTGATGTATTCATCCAGTTCCTTCATGCCGCTCATGGAGGCGATGAGCCTGTCGCGTATCTGGCCGCGCCTTCCGTTGCGAAGGTGGAGCACATCATACAGCGAGGCGCCCTCGTCAGCATAGGTGTATGAATTGATGTTGCCTTCGAAGTAGATACTTTTTGTTTTCGGGTTTTCTTTTATAAAGTTGATCGCGCCTACAAGAAGCCCTAAGTTGGTGCGGGAGATCGTTGCGCGGGTTTTTATTTCAACCGTGTTTCCGCAACCGGTAATATTAACCGCAGGGAAAGGCCGGAGATGATTTTTCCAATTCAGTACCTCGGCGGCGAGTGCGGCAATATTTTTCCCGAACCGGAAACTGGTGGAGAGACTGAAGTGTGGATAATCGACCTTTTCAAGGGAATTGATCGCATGTCGCCATCCGTAAATCTGCTGATTGGCATCGCCCACAATTACCTTGATAGCATTTTGGTTGAGGAAAACATCAAGCATGGCCGGCGAGGCATCCTGGCCCTCATCAAACAAAATGTAGTCGTAAGATAGTTTTGGCGATGAAAGCTGTAACATCTTTAAATAAAAATCATGCGTGATATCGATCTCGCCTCTATGCATCATTCCAAGCAGCACCCGCGTACTTTTTTCTATTTGCAGGTAGAAGTTGCTGACGAAAGTAAGCGCCTGGCGGTCCGAAATAGTTTTTCTGTAGTCAAGATCTTGAACGCGCGCCACATCGCTGTTGCAGAAGTAAGTAAAAAATTTCAGAATATGATTGGCGAGAATATACTCGCCATGCCTTTCGCCGGTTCCCGAAAGCGAAAGCATACGTGCGATATCATAGGAAGTGTATCCTGCCGCGCTTATTTTGTAAGCCCCGCCCCGAACTACAAAGTTGTAAGCAAGTGAATGTGCCGTTTCGATCTGCACATTTTTCATGTTCATTTTTGCAAACCTTTTCCGCGCCTCCGTTTTCACCGAACGGTTGAAAGCGAGATATAGAATACGACTATTCGCAGGCCTGCTTGCGGCATATTCAACCACGGTGGTTGTTTTGCCGGAACCCGCAACTGCATTGATCTTTATGTTGTCCGCTGAGGATATTATTTGGAGCTGTTCTTCAGTGAGTTTCAACCTGCTCTTTTTCTCCGGAACAGTATTCACTTCGGTATCTTCTTTCATCTCTTCCACATTCATTTTCGGTAAAGTAAATGATTGTTTTTCTCCTGTTGATGAAAGTATGTGCCGGCTACCCCGAATATTACCTTTTTGTGTGATGAAATCAGGTAGTTCCTTCGCTCTCCCGTGTTTCCAAAAGGCGCGTATCGATCACTTCCCGGAATGCCTTTTTAGGGATGGCTCCCTGTTGCATCATGGGAGAGCCTTCCATGGGGATGAAGAGAAGGGTGGGAATGCTTTGAATGCCGAAAGCGCCGGAAAGTTCCCTTTCTTTTTCCGTATCCACTTTATAAATAATGAGGCGGCCATCGTATTCAACGGCGAGTTCATCAAGTACCGGAGCGATTGCTTTGCAGGGCCCGCACCAATCGGCATAAAAATCAATTATTGCGGGAAGATCTCCTTTATATTTCCACTCGGTTGAATTTTCGTAATCGAAAATCTGATCTATAAAACCCTGATGCGTAAGTGCTATTGGCGTCATATTTTCCTTTATAGACAGAGTACAAAAACTTAACCAAAGCACGGATTGTAATTATTCCCGCGTTGTAACTGTCACTGATTTTTTACAATCCGATCCGCATCCATTGTTACAATACCAATTGCTACCCACCTTTTCCGGGTTACAACCATATAACAAAGGAAGCAAAGACGCAAATGTACATAACCAAGATACCGACGCTTGTGCCTTGTGGGCTGAGTCACCGGTGTTTCACGCAAAGGGACAAAGGAAGCAAAGACGCAAATGTACATAACCAAAATACCGACGCTTATGCCTTGTGGGCTGAGTCACCGATGTTTCACGCAAAGGAACAAAGGAGGCAAAGATGCAAGGAAGTTAAAATAAAAATTCAAAATGCCTGAAGCGTGTGCCTTGCGGCATCCACAAAACGAACTACAAACTAAAAACTAAAAAAGTAGTCCCGACAGGAATCGAACCTGTATCTAAAGTTTAGGAAACTTCTATTCTATCCGTTGAACTACGGGACCAAAGGAGCGCAAAAATAGTATTTTTCTTATCCCATGTTCTTGTAAAAGCATCTTTTTCAGCCGAATTATGCCTTGGATTAGCACCTTCACCCGTTCAGGCTATGAAAAACCTTCCACAAAACAGCCTTTCTTTCTTCCTCACTTAGAGGCAGTTTTGATGGTAGATATACTATTTAAAAAATTAAATCGTTGATGTTTAGCGGCTTGTAATATTAACTAAATCTGCGTGGTTCCCTGGAATGATTGGTTTCTAAATTGTTTATCACATTATCAAATAATTACCATGAAAAATGTTTCCCCAAAAAATGTGGGCAAGATCCTGATAGTTGATGACGAGGGCGATATTTGCTACCTTCTCTCCACTTTCTTCAAACACGAAAATTTTGAAACCGACCAGGTAAATACCCTCGCGCAAGCTGAGGTTCATATAAGGGAAAATACGCCGGATCTCGTGTTTTTGGATAATCACCTTCCGGACGGCCAGGGAATTAAAGTAATTGATAAATTGAAAGCGGCGTATCCGAAAACCCGGATAGTGGTTATTTCAGCTCATGATTCTGCTTCAGATCAGCAAAGGGCTCTAAACAATGGTGCAGACCTCTTCATTTCCAAACCTTTCACGCGCGACCAGGTGAAAGGGGCCGTAAGTTCTCTGCTAAAAATGGCAGGCTAATATTTTTTCACGCAGGACAATATCACCTGTATCGCCCTGTTAAATCCGTCTACCGAGGTAGGCTTGGTGATGAAATGCGCCGCACCATATTCTTTCGAAAATTCGATGTCTTCTTTTGCCGCGGAGGTGGAAAAAACTACAATGGGCACGGTTCCAAACGTGGGATGCTTTTTCAGCATCTTCAGAATTTCTCTGCCGTGAACCTTGGGAAGATTAAAATCAATAATAAAAATGTCGGGTATAAAATCCGGCTCCCTTAGAAAGGCGGTTACCTTATCCCCTTCGCTGAATACATGCAGATCAACAGAAAGATTGTTGGAATGAAAAGAATCACGCAACAATTCTACATCATCACTATCATCTTCAACCAATAAGATCTTCAACTCATCCATTGAAACAAAGCTAAGATTAATTTAAACTCTTCAAAAGCAATTGAGGGAAAAATTGCGTTACACCCGCTCACTCAGTTCAAGCCATCGCATTTCTTTTTCATCTAACAGCCGAATGATCTCCCCAATTCTGTCTGTAACGCGCGTAAGTTCATCGTAAGGTAACGAGTTTAATTTTTGTTCAAGCTCAGCCTTTTCTTTTTGCAATGCGGGAAGGTCCTTTTCGATCTGTTCAAATTCCGTTTTTTCTTTAAAACTTAATTTTTTTGCAGGTGCTGCCGCGGGTTTCGCTACAGGTTCATCATTTACTTCCTTAATCACCGGGCCCTGCTTTTCCGCCTTGTTCTTTTCCTGCAACTCCCGTGCTTCCGTTTCGCGGTACTGCGTGTAATTGCCCGGAAAATCCCTGACCACGCCATCGCCTTCAAAAACAAAAAGATGATCAACCATCCTGTCCATAAAGTAACGGTCGTGGCTCACTATTAAAATGCAACCCGGGAAGTCCATAAGAAATTCTTCCAGTGTGCGAAGTGTTTGCAGGTCCAGATCGTTGGTAGGTTCATCTAACACCAAAAAATTGGGATTGCGAAACAATACGGCCATTAAATGAAGCCTTCTTTTTTCGCCGCCGCTGAGTTTACTGAGAAAGGTAAATTGTTGTTCGCCGGTGAAGCCAAATTTTTCCATGAACTGGCTCGCCGATATTTTTGAACCATCGGCAAGCGGAAAAAATTCCGCCATAGATTTTACATATTCTATCGCCCTTTTATCTTCTTTATAAACCAGGCCTTCCTGGCTGAAATGGCCGAACACCACGGTTTCGCCATGATTGATCTTTCCGCTGTCGGGCTCTTCAAGCTGCAGTGCGATCTTCAAAAAAGTTGATTTGCCCACGCCGTTCTTGCCTACCACGCCGATCCTTTCTCCCTTTTTAAAAGTATAATCAAAGCCTTTTAAAATCTTCAGCTCACCATAATTCTTATACACCTTTTTCATCTCGAGCACTTTTCCGCCAAGGCGGGACATTTTCATTTGCAAGCTCACTTCGCTGACCTCCCGCTTTGCTTTTACTCTTTCTTCAATATCTGCAAACGCATCCTGCCTGCTCTTGCTCTTCACCGTACGGGCCTTGGGTTGCTTTCGCATCCATTCCAATTCTTTCCGGAAAATATTTTTATCCTTTTGCAATTCACTTTGCTGCACTTCGAGCCTCAGGCTCTTTTGCTCCAGGAAGTAATCGTAATCACCTTTATAAACATAAATCTTCTCTTCGTCCATTTCAACGATCTCATTGCAAACTGCATCCAGAAAATAGCGGTCGTGCGTTACAAGAAGGAGTGTGATCTTTTTTGCCGCAAGAAATTCTTCAAGCCATTCTATCATGCCCACATCCAGGTGGTTGGTAGGTTCATCCATGATAAGCAGGCAGCGGCCTTCGTGGAGGTCGGTTTCAATCAACGCCTGCGCCAGCGCAATTCTTTTTTGCTGCCCGCCGCTGAGATTGCCTACTTTTTCATCAAGATGGTGAATGTTCAGTTTCCCTAAGATCTGTTGCAGGTCGCTTTCAAAACTCCATGCGTTAAGGTCATCAAGCCTGGCCATAAGCTCAGCCAGCTTTTTTTCATCTTCTTCTCCCTTTTCTAAAAAGATCTCATATTCATTAACGGCCTTAATAACGGGGTGGGGTAAACGAAGAATGTTTTCGCGAATGCTTTTGCCTGCATCAAAATTATGTTCCTGCTGAAGCATCACGGTGCGGATGTCTTTATGCACCCAAACAGTTCCCGTATCGGGCGTGCCAAGCCCCGCAATAATTTTCATCAGGGTGGTCTTGCCCGATCCGTTACGGGCAACGAGGGCTATTTTATCGCCTTCTTCAATGTTGAGCGTGATGTTTTTAAAAAGGGTGCGTATTCCGAATGATTTGGAAATTCCTTCCACCGAGGCATAATGCATGGTGCAAAGATAAAGAGGGCATTTTCAATTGAGCTGATTTGCCTGACTATTGAAAATATGATCTATTCCCGTCCGTCTAACAGATTACCCAGGCCGCCTAACAAGCTTCCTTCTTCCTTCCTGTTTCCTGCACCATACTGCAGTATTCTGCCCGCAAGCCGGCTGATAGGGAGAGACTGTATCCAAACTTTTCCGGGGCCGGTGAGTTTTGCGAAGAAGAGCCCTTCACCACCGAACATCCAGTTTTTTACGCCGCGGATAAATTCGATATCAAAATCAATTGAGGAAGTATAAGCAACCACGCAACCGGTATCCACTTTCAACACTTCACCCGCTTTCAATTCGCGCTCCATTACATAACCACCGGCATGCACAAAACACATTCCATCACCTTCAAGTTTTTGCATGATAAAGCCCTCGCCGCCAAATAATCCTGTACCAAGCCTGCGCTGAAATTCGATGCCCACACTAACGCCTTTTGCCGCGGCAAGAAAAGCGTCTTTCTGTGCGATGATCTTCCCGTTATGCAAATGCAGATCTATTGGGATGATCTTTCCGGAATAAGGCGCGGCGAAACTCACTTTCATTTTGCCGTGAGAAACATTGGTGAAAGCCGTCATGAATAAACTTTCTCCCGTGATCAAACGCTTGCCCGCGCTCAATAACTTTCCGAAAATCCCTCCCGTTTGCTGCTGGCTTCCGTCGCCGAATATGGTTTGCATCTGAATGCCACTATCCATCATCATAAAACTACCGCTCTCCGCAATGGCCGTTTCTTCAGGATCGAGTTCGATCTCTACGAACTGCATTTCCTCACCGTATAATTTAAAATCGATTTCGTGGTTTGATCTCATTGTTAATAATTGTCAGAATATTTTGTAATGCATTAAATCTTCAACTCATCCTTTAATATCGTCGAGGTGCTGCGAAGCCGGCCTGATATTGAGTCTTTGTTTATGTTTCTCTCTTTCCTGTAGTCTCCTGTTTCTAATATCTTCCGCCCAACGGTGCCGCAAAAACCACAACAAGGTTCCGCCGGCTATGGAAGCATTCACCCACAGCGCCACTTTCAGATCGGATATTATGGCAAACATCAGAATCATCTGTGCGCATGGATAAAGGAGGGAAAAAATAATTGTTCGCTCTTTCATCGTACTATCATTTTAATTGAATGAAAAATACCAGGATAAAGCTAACATTTTTTATCACCATGCGCTTCTCTCCCTCAGCTTCCCGTTCCATACGCGTTTACCCTGCAAAGCCCTCACGAGGTACATGATTCCCACAAATATGAAGAACAGCGGGCCGAGGAAGCCGAATAATGCCACGAATTTGGTTCCGTAAAACTTCTCCATCGGCCGTCTCAACCTTTCTGAAATAAGGTACATGCTCGGCACCATTATTAAAGTAAGGAAGAAAGCGAAGATGAGTCCGTAAATGATCGTCCAGCTGAGCGGCCCCCAGAATACAACACTGTCTCCACCAAAGAAAATTCGCGGGTTAAGTGTTGTAAAAAAGCTTTCAAAGTTTATGTTGAAGCCGACAGCCAACGGAAGTAATCCTAACATCGTGGCCACAGCGGTCAGCAATACAGGAATGATACGGATCTTTCCGGCCTGAACAGTTGCCTCACGGGTACGCATACCTCTTCCGCGCAATTCATCGGTGAATTCGATCAGCAGAATCCCGTTCTTTATCACAATTCCCGCAAGCCCGATCACACCTACCAGCAACATGATGGTTGCAATTGTTTTTCCCGTTATCGCGTACCCTATCATCACGCCAATGATGGAAAAGAATATTTCAGTAAGTACTATGAATGGTTTGCTCAATGAGTTGAATTGCAGAACAAGTATCAAAAAGATCAGTCCCATGGCAAGGAAGAAGGCATTGGTAAGAAAGGCGTTCGTTTCAGCCTCCTGTTCACCCTGGCCGGTTTGCCTGATGGTAACGCCAACGGGTATACGATTTTTACTTTTGAAATCGCTGATCTTCGCGGCCAGTTCCTCATTCACTTTCGTCACCATAGAAGGATCAAGCACATTACTTTGAAGTTGTATCGTTCTTTTTACATTCTTCCTCGCAATTGCGCCGGATGCACTGGTGTAATCAATGGTAGCGACAGCGCTTACCGGCACCGACTTCACACGCATGGTATTCATATCCATAAAAGTGATGCGCATGTTCATCAGGTCTGCAATATTCTTTCTTCTTAATTCATCATAGCGAAGCTGGATCTTATATTCATCCTCGCCTTCTTTCAACTTACTCACTTCCTTTCCAAACAAGGCCGTGCGGATCTCCATACCTACCTGCCCTGTGGTAAGCCCTTCCATCATGGCCTTCTGCCTGTCCACATTTATCGTGATCTCCGGGCTGTTCAGATCCACATCCATCCGCAGATTTTCCACACCGTATACAGGATTAGCATAGAGGTAATTTGAAAGCTCACGCGAAACCTGCGCGATCTCTTCAAACTCATCGCCGATCACTTCAATGTTTACGGGAGGATCGGTTGGAGGGCCGCCTTCTTCCTGCGCCACTTCCATACTCGCTCCGGGAATACCGCCCATAACGGCGCGAATTGAATCCATATACGGACTCGTTTTCTTTCCATTTCTTTTTTCGTATTCAACAAAGGAGATCTGGATCCTTCCCAAATTCGGGCGAACACTGCGGTTGTTATCACGGGGATTATTCGCGCTGTTGGCCACATTGGTGATCACACTCTCCACTATCGCGCCCTCATTGCCGGGCATTTCATTTCCTAAAACACCTGTTACCCGCTTTTCGAGAATGGTCATCACGCTATCAGTCGTTTTCACATCCGTACCGGGTGGCATTTTTAAATACACATATATCATGTTAGGGTCGCCACTCGGGAAGAAGGTGGTTTTATTACCGCGCGCCATCAATAAAAATAAAGACACGGGGAAAAGAACAAACAAACCTACGAGGGCCCACACCGGGCGGTATCCTTTCAATATCCAGCGCAACAACATTTCATAACGCCTCATTAATGCAGGCAATAACCTGTTTTGAAAACTATGAATGATATCGCGGAAAACATAGCGGTTCAATAGCGACAACAGCACCATGAAAAGCATAAAATTTCCAAAGCCGGGCATTCCCGCCAAATGAAATAATACGCCGAATGCGAGGGCCGTCCAGAACCACCATTTTTTAAAGATCATCTTCTTCGGCTCTTCATATTCCTTTCCTTCCGGCCGCATGAAACTCACGGCAAACACGGGGTTGAAAATGAAGGCCACAATGAGCGATGCCGCAAGCGTGAGTATGAGCATCACCGGCAGGTAGATCATAAATTTTCCGATGATCCCTTTCCAAAAAAGTAATGGAAAGAATGGAGCGAGTGTGGTAGCAGTACCTGCAAGAACGGGAATGAATACTTCACCCGCAGCTTCCTTGGCACTTTTTACAATGGGCACGCGGCCGTTGTTGTAGATGCGGTGCGTGTTTTCAATTACCACAATGGCGTCATCTACAATTATTCCGAGGCCAAACAACAAGGCAAAGAGTACAATAAAGTTGAGCGTAACGCTTGTGCCGATCACCATATCAGCCACAGGCAAAAACATGAAGGCTACGAAGATGCTCAAGGGCACGCTCAGCGCAACAAAGAAGGCATTGGTAACGCCCATGAAAAACATGAGGATCACCAGCACGAGAATGAACCCGATGATGATGGTGTTCACAAGCTCATGAAAGGAACTTGCCGTCGCCTTGCTCTGATCTCCCGTGATCACCACTTTTAAATTTTTCGGCAGCTCCTCATTCACCTGCATGTCAGAAACAATGTCTTTGATCTTGGTAGCGGTGCTGATCAGGTTTTCGCCTGCGCGTTTTACAATGTTCAGTGTGATCACATTCTTACCATCCAGCCGCGCATAACTTTCTTTTTCCTTAATGGTATCTTTTATTTCCGCAATATCACGCAGGTACATGGTGGCGCCCTGTGTACTGCTTCGAACCACGATGTCCTGGAGGTCTGTCGCGCTGGTGAATTGTCCTTTCACCTTAATGGTGCGCTTCATGTTGCCAACCTCTATGAGGCCGGCGGTGATGTCACGGTTTTCACGGCTGATAGCGGCCTCAATATCACCGAAGCTGATGCGGGCCGCCTGCATTTTAAAAGGATCCACATTCACCTGTATCTCGCGCTCCGGTGCGCCTACAATTTCCGCGCGCGTGATCTCGGAGAGCAATTCAAAACGCTCCTGCATTTTATCGGCATATTCCTTCAGCTTCAACCCGTCGTAATCCCCGCTCACGTTTACAAACATGATCGGCATTTCGCTGAATGCGAATTCCTGTACATCAGGTTGCGAGGTGAGGTCGTTGGGAAGATCGGTCTGCGCCTTGTCTATCGCATCCTTCACCTTAATTTTAGCGAGATCGGTTTTTACATCCGTATCAAACTCCACGATGATCAAACTGTAATCGGGCTGCGAGGTGCTCGTGATCTTTTTCACCTTTGCTCCCGAAATTCCTTTCAATTGCTTTTCGATCGGCCGGGTTACCAGGTTCTCAATGTCTTTCGGAGAATTTCCTGCATACACGGTTACAACGCTTATGGTAGGTACCACAATATCCGGGAACTGCTCCTTGGGTAAGGTGTTGAACTTATAAAGTCCGAATGCGGAAATTAATATCGCAATTATATAAACTGCAGTGCGATTATCAACAGACCAGCTTGTTGGGCCGAACTCCTTGATCTTAGCACTCATATTTTTTAAGAAATCCATAGAAAATGTTTTGGTAATGCGCGGATTGAAATTTTCAAATCGCGTTTATGCGTAACTGTTATTTCGCCTGGTCAGAGATGGCCTGACCGTCATACAAGTCCTGGTAACCTTCGCTAACGATCTGCTCTCCGCCCTTCAGCCCGGTTTTCACTTCCACCATACTTCCATATGCGTCCCCGATATTTACCGTGATCTTCTTTGCCACAGTTTTTCCGTTTCCACCGCTTTGTGCGATGAACACATATTTTCCTGTTTCATCAGACTGAACCGCGTTCACGGGAATAACCACTGCATTGGGAGAAGAATAATCCATCACCTTCATTATTGCGGTTTGATTTGGCTTTAAGCGTGCATCGTATGGGATCTTCGCTTCTGCATAAAAGCCGCGTAGCGTTGGATCTATTGACTGGCTGACAAGAGAAAGTGTTGAACTAACAGTTTTATTCAGATCCGGAATAGAGATCTCAACCGGCGTGCCTTTTGAAAGCCTGCTAATGTAATTTTCTGGAATGCTCGAAACAACTTTCAGGCTGCTCGTGTTTACAATTTTAATCTGCGGACCGGCGGCGGTCATTCCGGTAAAAGTTTCACCCACACGAATGTTCACCACATCGGCCACGCCATTTACATCGCTGTATACATTCGCCGTCTTTGCCTGTTCCACTGCAACCTGCACCTGCTCGTTTGCGGCGCGAAGTTGGTTTTCCAAACTTTCCACATTTGTTCTGGCCGTTATCAACTGCACTTCAGTGCCTATGCCTTGCTGCCAAAGATTATTTTGTCTTTCGTAAATGGTTTTGGCAAAGGCGAGTTGAGTTTTGATGCCTTGAAGTTGTTGGCGTGCGGCCACAACCTGCTGCTGCATGATGGCATCATCGAGTTTCAAAAGAAGCTGGCCTTTTCTCACCTGCTGCCCTTCCTTAACCAAAACAGCCTTTACTTGTCCGCCCATGCCGCGCGGCGAGATATAGGAAATATTATCGGCATCAACCTGGCCCTGCAGATCGATAAAGTGGCGGAACTCGCGCACTTCAGCCGGAGTGAAGGCAACCAGTTTCGCTTTGGCGGATGAACCCGAGGCCGTATCTATTACAGCCAGTTCATCTTCCAGCTTTTTTATTTCGGCAGCCTGCTTTGCATACTCATCGCGAAGCTTCTGCAATTTTGTTTTCTTTTCCGTTACCTGTGCATTCTTATCCTTCCTGCTTTCTGAACATGATGCTGCTGCCAGCAAAACGATCAATGCAATAAAACCTGTATACTTTTTCATAAAACTGTTTGTATGTATTATAATTTTCCTGCTGCCTTTAAATAATCTATTCGTGCAATGATCGCATCATACAATGCGCCATAGTAATTGTTTTGCGCCACCTTCAATTCAGTTTGCGCATTGTATATTTCAATGTTTGAACCGAGCCCTTGCTGGTACTTTAATACAGTGGAATTATAAACCGATTCAGCGAGCTGCATATTTCTTTTCTGGTTATCAACTGTAGCAAGTGCAGAGCGGATGTTGAGTGAGGATTGCTTCACTTCATAATCAATTGAAGCTTTCAACTGCTCAATGTTATTCCCGGTTTTCTGGGCTTCGTAACGGGCTTTATCTACACGGGCTTTTCGTGCGAAACCCTGGAAGATGGGAACACTAAGCCTTGCACCCACGAGTGATGAGGTGAACCATGTACCCTTATCGAAGAAATCAAACTTATTTCTTTGCGCGTTCTTACCATAACTGCTGAACAAGGCCACCGTAGGCAGCGCGCTCAGCCTGTATCGTTTTACATTAAATTTATTCAACTTCAGCGCCTCCTGCAGCATCTGGTAATCTTTCCTGTTTGTGTACTGGTAGGCCGTATCCAGTAATCCTTCTTTTAAACTTTCTTCTGAGATGGAATCTGTAAGAACGAGTGAATCACCCTGGGGCATATTTAGCAAAAACTTGAGCCCTGCCATACCGGCATCCAACCTGTTCTGCACTTTTATTTTTTCTGTAATGAGGTTATTCAGTTGAACATTCACTTTATCTACATCAAGCCTTTCCGCAAATCCATTCTTAAATATTTCCCGTGTTTCTCCCAGAAGTTTTTCAAAACGAGCGATGTTGGCATCGAGCGAGGTCATCTGCAAATTGCCTACAACCAGCTGGTAGTAAATTTTCTGCACGTTCGCTTTTATTTCTTCCTTCGTTACCTCAGTTTTTCTTTCAGCAAAACGCAGGGATGATGCTCTCGCCTGTAAACCAACGAACACCTGCCCGTCGAAAAGGATCTGTGATAATTCGATGGCGCCTGAGGCCGTCCAGTTGGCACCGAGTTGAAAGGGCAGGGAACCAAAACCGCCCGCCGGCATCGTGATCGGGTTTCCGCTTCCGTCTTTCACGCCCTGATCAATTAAAACCTGGTAGGTGGAAGGTGAAATAAAATCGGGGACAACCTGCGTAGGGATATCGAAGTATCGCGTAACGATAGTGTTTGCGCTCAGGTTAGGCAGGGCGGCGGAAGTAACCTCGCGGTTCACTTCTTTCTGTATCTTATAATCTAACAAAGCATTTTTTACCGGCACCGCGTTCTGCATCGCGTAATCAACCGCCTGGGCTACGCTGAAACTATTCACCTGTTGCGCAGATACTGCTCCGCTCGTTGCTATAAAAAAAGCCAGTGTATATAATACCTTCATAAAAAGAATTGTGTTCGTTATTTACCTTTTGATTTTAAAGCCCATTGTTTTTGATATTTACCTATCAGTTTATAGCCTTTAGGGCTCGCGATGCCATACATAAATTGAATGAGCAGTTCCCTGTGCGCCTCATCCAGCGCCACTTTCAGGTTCTGCGTAAAGCCGGGGTTAAAGGGAATCAACAGGCTGTCTACCCTGAACCTCGCCATCAGGTCAACATTAATATCACTCCGGTAAAGCTCTTCGGTTATGCCACGGAGTAAGTTTTGTTTCACCACGTTGAAGAGATATTCATCCTTATGTTTTAAAAATTTGCCAAAGCATTCCGGATGATATTTTTGCATGTCGAACATCACTACGGGGTTCATAGACTCCATCACCACGCTGATCATATCAAGCGCGAGAAACAATTGATGAATAGCATCTTTCGATTCTTCACGGTCGCATATGCATATTTCTTTATTACGGCTGATTATGTCTGAAATGATCACGTCAACCAGTTCATCTTTGTCTTTGTAATACTGGTAGATCGTTTTCTTGCTCATTCCGAGGCTGGCTGCAAAATCATCCATACTTACGCTGCGGATTCCGTAGCGCATCACGAGGTCGTGCGCGGCTTTTTTGATCCGGTCTCTTGTCACTGTTTCTTGCATAACGGGCGCAAAACTATGGAAACTTATTTCGTAACTAAAGTTTCCAAGGGCTGATTTTTTTGCCGCTCATCACATTTTTAAATCCATCTTCACCCTAAAAGTACCTTAAGGGGATAGCGGAGCCTGCGTACCTTTGCCTCATGAAAAAATTATTCGGATTCAAAAACCTGTTACAGTACTTCTTCCAGGGCTTGTTGATATTGGCTCCCGTGGCCATTACCATATATGCCATCTTTTGGATCATCACCACAATTGACAGTTGGATACCCATCTTCAGTTATACGGATGAGATGGGCGTGAGGCATGTGCAGAATTACGGGGCCGGGTTTATCTTGATACTGGCAACGATTGTTCTGATCGGTTATTTCAGTTCATTCTTTATTACGGGGCGTATTGTAAGTTTTATGGACAAGTTCATGCAGAAGGCCCCGGGAATAAAACATATTTATTCTACCACGCGCGATTTTTTTGAAGCATTCGCGGGCGATAAGAAGAAGTTCACTCAAAATGTATTGGCGAATGTGGATGATAATGATGTGTGGCGGCTCGGTTTTATCACGCGCGATAATATGGATGACTTCGGTTTGCATGACCACCTTGCGGTATATATTCCTATGGCCTATTCGGTCGCGGGAAATGTTTATGTGATTCCAAAATCGCGCGTTAAACCCATAACCCACATCAGCAGCACGCAAACCATGAAGTTTGCGGTGAGCGGGGGCGTAACAGACATCGCTGAGGAACTCAACAAGAACGAAGTGCTTTAACAAGGATCCGTGCCCATACTTAAAACGATATGCACTATAACGCTAATTGCGTTTAGCCTTAACAGTTATTGCTGGGGATTTTTCGGGCACAGGAAGATCAACGAATACGCGGTGTACCTGCTTCCGCAGGAAATGCTGCCCTTTTACAAAAAGCATATTTCCTATCTTTCCGCACATGCGCCGGACCCCGACAAGAGGCGCTATGCGGTTGCAGATGAAGGCCCGCGGCATTTTATAGATATAGATCTTTATGGCGATTATCCCTTCGATTCACTACCCAGGAAATGGGAAGCTGCCGTGGCTAAATTTTCGCTGGATACGGTGATGGCAAGGGGCATTGTGCCCTGGCACATATTGGTGATGCAAGGCCGGCTGACGAAGGCCTTCAAAGAACACGACATAAATCGAATTCTAAAAAACAGTGCTGAGATCGGCCATTATATTTCCGATGCACACGTTCCGCTCCACACCTCCCATAACCATAACGGCCAGCATACAGGCCAGCATGGCATACATGGTTTTTGGGAAAGCAGGATACCCGAGCTGCTTGCCGATGAGGAGTTTGATTTTTTTATCGGGAAGGCAGAGTACCTTCCAAACACTTCAGAATTTATTTGGAGCCGTGTGCTTGAAAGTGCGGCGGCAAGTGACAGCGTGCTGAGGTTTGAAAAAAAACTCTCGCAGCAGAGAGGCAGCGATGAACGTTATGCCTTCGAGGAAAGGAATGGTATCGTCATCAGGCAATATTCTTCCTCCTATACCCGTGCATATAATAATATGTTGAATGGAATGGTGGAAAGGAGAATGCGGCAATCGGTTCATTCGGTGGCATCTTTCTGGTACACGGCCTGGGTTGATGCGGGCCAGCCCGATCTAAGCAGGTTGATGATGTCCGGCCTTGTAACTCAGTTAGAGAAAACCGATTCTGCAACCAATATTAATTATGGTGGAAAAATGATCGGCCGGCAGGAAGATTAGATCTGCCTTCTGCCGAATTGTTACCTTTGAGGCCGATGAATACTTCCTCTGTTCCGGCAACACACGTTCACAATTTTAATGCGGGCCCTTCCATGCTTCCAAAGGAGGTAATTGAGCAGGCAGCTTCGGGTTTACTTAATTATAATAACAGCGGTCTTTCCATTACAGAAATAGGGCACCGTACACCTGAATTTATGGAGATAATGGAGGAAGCCCGATCTCTTGTGAGGGAATTAATGGAACTGGATAACTCTCACGAAGTTCTTTTTCTTCACGGCGGTGCATCAACCCAGTTTATGCAGGTACCGATGAACCTGCTGGACGAAAGATCGTGCGCAGCCTATGCGGATACGGGCGTGGGGAGTTCGAAAGCGATCAGGGAAGCAAAGCTTCTTGGAAAAACTGAGATCGTTTGTTCTTCAAAAGACCGCAACTATAATTATATACCTGATGATTTCGCAATCCCCAACGATGCCCGGTATTTTCATCTCACTACCAACAACACCATCTACGGTACGCAATGGCGAAAGATCCCTCGCATGAGTATTCCTGTAGTGGCAGACATGAGCAGCGATATTCTTAGCAGGCCGATGGACTTCAATTCCTTTGATCTCATTTATGCCGGTGCACAAAAAAATATTGGTGTGGCGGGTACAACCCTTGTGGTGATCAACAAAAATATTCTCGGTAAAGTAAAAAGGCAGATACCTACAATTCTCGATTACAGGAATCACATTGCAGAAGGAAGCATGTTAAACACGCCCCCTGTATTTGCCATCTACGTTTCCATGCTAACCTTGCGGTGGCTGAAACAAAACGGAGGCGCAAAAGAAATGGCGGTAAGAAATGAAAAGAAAGCTGCATTGCTTTATGATGAAATTGACCGCAATGAATTGTTTACCGCAAATGTGGAAGGAGAGAGCCGGAGTTTGATGAACATTTGCTTCACCATCAACGAGCCTCAACTTGAGCAACAATTTTTGATTGAATGTGAAAGGGCAGGCATCTACGGTATTAAGGGCCATCGCAGCGCAGGCGGCTTCAGGGCTTCATTGTACAACGCAATGCCAATTGAAAGCGTGGCCTACCTTGTAGACGTGATGCGCAACTTCACAGGTTACTCTGCATAAAGGTTGAAACTCATTTCCTCTTAATGTTCAGTATATTTGCATCCCTAATTAAGAAATTCACTAATAAGAGATGGTAACTATTACTCCTTTCATGGCCTTACGTCCTGAACCGCAACATGCAAAAGCCGTTGCATCCAGGCCTTATGATGTATTAAACAGTAAAGAAGCAAAAGTAGAGGCACAAGGGAACCCACATTCATTCCTTCACATTACGAAAAGCGAAATAGACCTGCCGGAGTCGGTTGACATTCATTCGCAGCAGGTATATGATAAAGCGAAAGAAAACCTCCAGGCTTTTATTGGCCGCAAACTCCTTTTTCGTGAAAGCAAACCCTGTTACTACTTATATCGTTTGATAATGGATGGCAGAAGCCAAACCGGCCTTGTGTGCGGAAGCTCTGTAGACGATTATGAAAAAGACCTAATAAAGAAACACGAATTTACGCGCCCTGAAAAAGAGAAAGACAGGATAGACCACATGAAAACTATTATGGCGCAAACGGGAAACGTGTTTCTTACCTATCGCCATGTAGATAAAATTGACGCGATCATAAACAAGTGGACGACTGAAAAAAACCCTCAGTACGATTTTATTGCTGAAGACGGAATTCAACACAGCGTATGGATCGTTAATGATGATGATGTGATCGCTTCAATTACTGAAACATTCAAAACTAACGTACCCGCTACCTATATCGCGGACGGCCATCATCGTGCTGCTTCTGCCGCCAAAGTGAGGGCATCTCTTGGAAAGGACGCGCCCTCAGGTGCCTCCTGGTTTCTTACTACGCTTTTCCCGGATAACCAATTGCACATCTTAGATTATAACCGCGTGGCCACTGATTTGAACGGCCTTTCGCAGGAGGAAGTGCTGAGCCGGATCGGAGAAAAGTTTGAGGTGGAAAAATCATCCAAAGAAGTTCGCCCGGCTAAATTGCACGAATTCGGTCTCTACTTTCCTAACCAATGGTATAAACTTACGGCAAAGCCGGGAACCTGGAAGGAAGATCCGATTGGCGTGCTTGATACTACAATTGCACAGGAAAATATTTTTGCTCCCATCCTAAACATACTTGACCAGCGGACTGATAAAAGAATTGATTTTGTTGGCGGCATTCGCGGACTTGGCGAACTGGTAAAGCGCGTAGACAGTGGCGAGATGGCCATGGCCTTAAGTTTTTACCCGGTAAGCATGGATCAGCTTCTTACAATTGCAGACAGCGGTAATGTAATGCCTCCAAAAAGTACCTGGTTTGAACCTAAACTTCGCGACGGGCTTCTTACGCACCTGCTGGACTAACAGCCACGGTTAAACGAAAACTGCTTCCCTTATGAAAGTAATGCTGTATGTATTGTTTTTTCTGGCGGCTTTTCTGAAAGTTGACGCGCAAGATGTGAAAGAACTGCAGGAAACGGCCCGAACATTTATGAAGCAGGGCGATTTCCCCAATGCGATACTTGTGCTTAACCGGGCTTATGCGCTCGAACCATCCAACCTTTCCGTTTCCAAAGAGCTGGCTCTTGCCAACTATTACCAAAATGACCTCGCGAAAGCACTCGCACTGATAAAGCCTGTTGTGGACAGTGATGCGGCCGACGACCAATCTTTCCAAATCGCAGGCAATATTTATAAGGCCCAGGGAAATACTAAGGAAGCAGATAAGATATATAAAAGAGGCCTGAAGAAATTTCCTTCCAGCGGCGCTTTATATAACGACCTTGGAGAACTGATGTGGGCGCAAAAAAATTATGATGCAATAACGCAGTGGGAAAAGGGAATTGAAACTGACCCGGCTTTTTCACGCAATTATTACAATGCCGCCAGGTTTTATTATTTCTCTACTGACAAAACATGGAGCCTCATCTACGGTGAAATTTTTCTGAACATGGAGCCCTTCGGTGCCAAGACCCCGGAGATCAAAGAAATTTTACTGGACAGCTACAAGAAGCTTTTCAGCGATGCCGACATTTTAGCTTCCTCAAAACAATCATCACCATTTACCAGGGCTTTTTTAGTAACTATGGCTAAACAAAGCTCCCTGGTTTCGCATGGCATCACGGCAGACGTACTAACGATGGTGCGTACACGCTTTATACTTGACTGGCAGAATGATCACGCAAAAGATTTCCCTTATAAGTTGTTTGATCAGCAGGAAACGCTGCTGAGAGACGGCTTGTTCAACGCCTACAATCAGTGGATATTCGGAGCAGCGCAAAATCTTGCCGCATTTCAAAGCTGGATAAATGCGCATCCCGAAGAATATGCCGCACTCACGCGGTTCCAGCGTTCAACCGTTTTTAAAATGCCGGAGAAACAGTATTATAGCCGGTAGTTCCTGGTCTGTAGTCAATAATCAGAAGTCGATAGCCGGTACTCGTTACGCAGAGGTCACCTGCCTATTCAGGCTTTCCGCCAGAATATCCAATCACTCAGCCAATCTGACCAACCAACCATCCAACTACAATCCAACCAATCAACCATCTATCCAATCCACCATCTATCCATTCCACCAATATTTTACTAACTTACGGCAATACCATTCCCTATTGCATGAAAGAGATTACACGCCTGTTTGATTTTGTAGAGGAGCAACACAAATCCTTTCCGAAAACGGATATGCTTGCTGCGAAAAACGCCGATGGAGACTGGCGGAAGTACAGCACCTCCGAAGTGGTGGAAACCGTGAACCGGCTATCAGCGGGCTTGCTTTCCTTAGGCTTGTCGGGGAATGACCTCACGGTAGAGACGCAGGATAAAGTTGCCCTTATATCACGTAACCGTCCCGAATGGTTGCTGCTTGACCTTGCCTGCCAGCAAATAGGTGTGGTATTATGCCCGGTTTATCCCACCTCAAATATTAATGAACTGGAGTTTATTTTTACCGATGCCTCTGTGAAGTATGTATTCTGCAGCGATAATGATCTTTTAGAAAAAATGGAAGTGCTGCGCGGCAGGGTTCCTTCTTTGCAAGACATTTATTGTTTCGATCAAATAACCGGAGCAAAATACTGGGAAACACTGTTGGAAGACGGCCGGCAAGGTGAAATAGATGCCCTCCGTAACCGAATACTTCCCTCAACCTGCGCTACAATTATTTATACCTCCGGAACAACCGGTACGCCAAAGGGCGTAATGCTGAGCCATCGCAATATTGTAAGTAATGTGCTGAACAGCGTGGAAAGTTTTCCTTTTGAAAAAAAGCCTGAAGCAAGATCGCTCAGCTTTCTTCCCCTCAACCACATTTTTGAGCGGATGGTTTCTTACATCTACATCCACAGCGCCATTTCAATTTATTATGCTGAAAGCCTCGAAGCATTGGGAGATAACTTAAAGGAAGTAAAGCCAATGGTATTTTGTACTGTGCCCCGCCTGTTAGAGAAAGTGTTTGAAAAGATCATGAATAAAGGCGCCGAACTACAGGGTGTTAAGAAGAAACTTTTTGATTGGGCAGTAAGCCTCGGCCTGCAATACGATAACCGGAAATCAAACGGTATGTGGTACAACATGCAGCTGGCAATCGCCAACAAATTGATCTTTAGCAAATGGCGAGAGGCGCTTGGCGGAAACATTCAGTACATCATCACCGGCAGCGCCGCCTGCCAGGTTCGTTTGTTGAGAATTTTTAACGCCGCTCAAATTCCTATTTATGAGGGATATGGCCCCACCGAAAACAGTCCGGTGATAAGCGTGAACCGCAGGGGAAAGAACGGAACCAAATTCGGCAGCGTGGGCCCGGTGATAAACGGCCAGGAAGTTAAACTTGAACCCGATGGGGAGATTTGCGTGAAAGGGCCCAGTGTGATGATGGGCTACTACAAGCGGCCCGACCTTACTGCCGAAACCATAAAAGATGGATGGCTTCATACCGGTGATATCGGCGTGTTTGTAGATGGAAAATTTCTGAAAATAACCGACCGGAAGAAAGAACTTTTTAAAACAAGCGGCGGAAAGTATGTAGCTCCTCAGCCGATTGAAAATAAAATGAAAGAATCGCCGTATGTGGAACAAATGATGGTGGTTGGCGCTGATCAGAAATTTGTGGGCGCCCTCATTGTTCCATCAATGCCCAACCTGCGCGAGTGGATGCGAAAAAATAATATTGAATTCACCACGGAATCAGAAGCTGTGCGTAACCCGGAAGTATTGAAATTTTACAAACAGTTGGTGGAGGCTTTTAATGAATTTTTCAATCATGTAGAGCAGGTGAAAAAGTTTGAGCTGCTTCCGGAAGAATGGACCATTGAAACCGGCGAGTTAACGCCCACACTTAAGTTGAAAAGAAAAGTGATAATGGAAAAATTTCGTGACCGGATAGAGCGGGTCTACAACTGATTTTTAGCAGGCCGCTTTCAGAATCAGCGAGGGGAGATTTTCAATTTCCCTTGTTTTATCGATAAACCCAAATGAACCCAATTCCGCGCAAATAGTCCGGTAATGGTTGCTTCCCTGGTTGGTTACCATAATGGAGCGTACCTGCGGAAACTTTTTTGTGATATGCTCAAGGAGATCGATACCGTTTTTGCCCGGGAGATTTATATCCAGCAAAGCAATGTCTATCTGTTCATTTTCCAACACCTCCACCGCTTTTTGAAAAGAGGTTGCTTTTGCAACTTTTGAAACTCCTTCCAGCTCCAGCAATTGCGCAGACAGCCTGTTTAAAATGATCCGTGAATCGTCTACTAATAATATATTCAGCGTTTTTGCCATTGGAAATGCAAATTTAGCGTGTATAGGTAACCGTTATGTAGGCTTACATTTTAATTATATGTAATTCGCATCTACAACAGATAGAATTTTTACTACAAGAATGATGAGAAAAGTGCTCTTTTTGCCTGCAGAAACTTGGGGTTGACCTAACCGATATAAATTGAGTTATTCAAACCTCCATCAATCCGAAACAAATTAAAACGCCGGGACATGGCGGGGGCTCCCGTTGCCGGTAATTCCCACATTCATTTCATCCTGAAAAGTTATCTTGCATAAAATAGTTGAGTATGGTGAAATCTATGACGGGTTTCGGTAGAGCGGAACAAACGGTGGGAGATAAAACATTTTTGGTGGAAGTAAGGTCGCTTAACGGAAAGCAATTTGAACTTCAGCTGAAACTTCCTCCCTTGATGAAGCCTTATGAGTTTGACATACGAAACATTTTGCAGGAAGAATTGATAAGGGGCACGATCGACTGTTATGTAACCATCAGGCAAAATGGCACGGCAAAGCCTGTGGTGATAAACACCGATCTTATAAGGGCCTATCATTCGCAGATAAAGATTCTGGCCTCAGAACTTGATCTTGATACGAATGCCGTTCTTAGCGCCCTGCTTCGTTTACCCGAGGTGGTAACTCCATCAACCGAAATGTTGGACAACACGGATTTTGAAAATTTTAAAAAAGTTCTTTTGTCTGCGCTGAGCGAACTGAACAACCATAGGGCAGAGGAAGGTAAGTCTATCAGTAACGACCTCAGAAACCGCATACTAAAAATTGAAGAGCAGGAAAAGAACATCCTTGCTTTTGAACCCAACCGCATGACCCGCATCAGGCAGGAAATAAACCAGCTTCTTGAGCAGCATGTAGGTAAAGAAAATATTGACAACAACAGGCTGGAGCAGGAGCTGATCTATTACATGGAAAAAATCGACATCCATGAAGAGCAGATCAGGCTCAGGCAGCACTGTGAATATTTCTTAAGCGTGATTCAAAATGGTTCTGAAGGAAAGGGTAAGAAACTATCCTTTATTTTGCAGGAGATCGGGAGAGAGATAAACACTACCGGAAGCAAGGCCTATGATGCCGATATTCAGAAGTGCGTAGTGATCATGAAAGATGAACTTGAAAAAGCAAAGGAGCAGGTGTTGAATGTTCTGTAAATTATGAAAAGGTTATTTCGCCACACCATCTTGATCAATATTGCGCTGCTTCTTTTTGCCGTGCTCACAGGGTGCACACAGGTGAATGTTTTTGAAAAGAACACGCCCATCCCCGGTGGTAAATGGAGCAGGAGCTTTCCGGCCACGGGTTCTTTTGAGATAACCGACACTTCTTCATTCTACAATATTTATATCGTTCTCCGCCATACCGATTCATACAACTATAATAATATTTGGCTGAATATCGGCGTTATGAGCCCCGGAGATTCGATGCGCTATCAAAAAATGGATCTGGCCTTAGGTAATGACCGGGAAGGGTGGGAAGGCACGGGAATGAATGACATTTGGGAAGTGAGGAAGTTGATCTTTGGCCAGCCAAGGAGATTTGCGCGGCCCGGTACCTATAAATTCTCTATAAACCACATCATGCGCAATGATCCTCTTCCGCATGTTATGAGCGCCGGGATGCGGATTGAAAAAGCGCCCTGAGCGGAAATACAGCGTGGTTACGGAACAAATTTGAAAAACATATCTTATTTTGCACGGGAAGAACTTTACTTAAAACATCATCTGTGAAACGCATTACCATACTGGCCGCATTCCTTTTTGCCGGCTTTACTTCTTCCGCGCAAGACGGCAACGAAATTTTGGGGGAATTCGGCTTTTCCCTTGGGGCTGCTCATTACTTTGGCGACCTCAATAACAGAGCCGGCCTGAACCGTCCCAAACCCGCCGTGGGCCTGTTTTTCAGGAAGCAATTTGGTAACTATATCGGCATGCGCGTTTCTGCGCATTATGCGCAGGTTGGGTATGCAGACAAATACAGCAAGAACGAATTTCAGAAACTGCGTAACCTAAGTTTCAATTCCAACATCTGGGAATTTGCCATCCAGGGCGACTTTAATTTCTTCCGTTTTGTGCCCAATGACCCGGATTACCTATTCACCCCATACGTAACCTTGGGTATCGGCGCCTTCTCTTACGATCCCTATGCTTTTCTTGCCGGAACTAAGGAATACCTTCGCCCTCTCGGCACCGAAGGGCAGAATGCCAATTACGACGGCAGAAAGCAGTACAGCACCATGGCAATGTGCATTCCATTTGGCGTTGGCATCAAATACAACCTCAGTGAGAAAGTGAACCTTTCTGTAGAGATCGCAAATCGATTTACCACAACAGATTATCTCGACGACGTAAGTAAAACCTACGCGGGAATTGATAAATTTCCAAATACTGCCAACGGCCTGCCTTCCACAGCGGCTTTGCTGCAGGACAGGGCTTACGAAATAGACAAATCATTCCAGTTTCAGGCCGGCCAGCAAAGAGGTAATGCCAAGCAAAAAGACCAGTACCTGATCGCTGAGATCGGTATTTCTTTTAATATCAGCACTTACCGCTGCCCAACCTCTTTTTAATGCGGTTGCGTTTGCGATAAGCTATGACCCCTCATTGTTCCTCAATTTTAATTACTTTTGCGCCCCTGAAATGGCCTGCGCCTGATCATCAGTATAATTAATGGGAGCAAAAAACAGCATAGACCTCGGAAAACTTCCAACGCATATCGCCATAATCATGGACGGTAATGGACGGTGGGCAGAAGAGCGGGGACATGACCGCCTTTTCGGCCATTTACACGGAGTGGAAAGCGTACGGGATATCGTGGAGGGCGCGGCAGAACTTGGCGTTGGTTTCTTAACGCTTTATGCATTCAGCACGGAAAATTGGGACAGGCCGACTTATGAAGTGAACGGCCTTATGGAATTACTGGTTGATACCATCCGGAAGGAAGTGCCCACGCTGAATAAGAATAATATAAAGCTTCATGTGATCGGAGACATAAGCATGTTACCTGAAAACGCAGCCGGTGAACTGAATGAGGCGATACGCGAAACTTCTCACAATACAGGCCTGAACCTTGTGATGGCGCTGAGCTACAGCTCGCGATGGGAACTGCTTGAAGCTACGAGGCTGATCGCTGCAGAAGTGGCGGCTGGTAATCTAAATGCCGGAGAAATCACTAACGATACCATCAGGCAACATCTTTCAACCAAAAATTTTCCTGACCCTGAACTGTTGATAAGAACCGGCGGCGAATACCGCGTGAGTAATTTCCTGTTGTACCAGATCGCCTATGCCGAACTCGTGTTCTCTGAAGTAAGATGGCCCGACTTCAGGAAAGAAAATTTATACGAAGCCATCCTCGACTTCCAAAGCCGGCAGAGAAGATTTGGGAAAACGGGGCGCCAGATAAAGGAAGAGGACCAACATAAAAAATAATTACCTTTTTTAGAGAATGATATGCATCAAATGCATGATTTGATTTAGGAGGGGCTTAACATATTGTATTGATTAATGGGCTTATTTTGCCGACCGTAAAAAAATTTTGATGCAGAGGATTTACCAAAACGTTTGCCTGACCCTGGTCTGCCTGCTTTTTACTTCCGGAATATTTGGGCAAACTGACACTATCCCTGCAACAGGTAACCCCCTCGTTGAGATCTTTCAGCAAAGATATCCCAAGCAATACCGGATCGCCGGCATCACCGTTACAGGCACAAAATCATTCGACCATAATTTGATCATCTCCATCTCGGGGCTCGCTGTAGGAGATAAAGTGCAAATTCCGGGTACGGACGTATTCGCAAAAGCCATCTCAAAATTGTGGAGGCAAAACCTGGTGTCGGATGTAAAGATCAACCTGACCAAACTGGTTGACACCGACATCTATGTAGAGATTGAACTTGTAGAAAGGCCGCGGCTTGTTGACTTCAAATTTAATGGCATCAAAAAGGGCGAACGCGACGACCTCGCCAATAAACTCAATCTTTCCAAAGACCGCGTACTTACAGAGAATATGAAGTTGAGCGCAATAGAAACGATCCATAAGTTTTATGCGAACAAAGGTTACATGAATGCATCGGTTGACCTGGTTGAAACCACACTTCCCAATCACACGGTTTCACTCACTTTCAACATAAACAAAGGCAGGAAGGTTAAGATCAATCACATCAACTTCACGGGCAATCAAACCGAACCTGACCTGAAGCTGAAGAAGCAAATGAAAGGAACGAAGGAGATGACCAAATTCACTCTCTTTCCTGAAAAGATTATCAGCCCCTATGGCGATTCAACCTCGGGCATCAGCTTTAATGATTATGTAAAAGACGCCGGATTTTTGTCCTTGTCGAAAACAAAAGATTACATCGATCCATACTTCCGTTTCAAATTATTCAGCGGTGCAAAATTCAATGAAGAAAAATACCGTGAAGACAAAAGCCGCATCCTAAGCTTTTATAATGCCCGCGGTTACAGGGATGCACAAATACTTGCCGACACTCAGTTTTACAACATGAAAGGAAACATGAACATTGACATTCATGTTGAAGAGGGCCGCAAGTATTATTTTGGCAACATGGTATGGAAAGGCAATACCAAATACTCCGATTCTGTATTGAATGTTTTATTGGGAATAAAAAAAGGAGACATCTACAATCTCGAAGAACTTGATAAAAGGCTTGGCCGCCAGATAACTATGGAAGGAGGAGATATCGGCAGCCTTTACCAGGATGACGGTTATCTTTTCTTCCGCGTAGAACCGGTGGAAACAGCTGTATACAATGATACTATCGATTTCGAATTAAGAATGACCGAAGGTCCGCAGGCAACATATGGAAGGATCACCGTTACAGGAAATGACAAAACGAAAGACTATGTGATCCTTCGTGAAATGCGAACCATACCCGGTGATAAGTTCAGCCGCTCAGACATTATCAGAACGCAGCGCGAACTCTCGCAGTTAGGATTTTTGAATCCGGAAAAAATAAATCCGAATGTGGTTCCCAATTCCGATAACGGAACAGTGGATATTGAATGGCAGGTGGAAGAACGTTCGGCAGATCAGCTTGAATTGTCTGCAGGCTTTGGTGGCGGCATAGGGCTTACCGGAACGCTGGGTGTTACCTTCAATAACTTTTCCATCAAGAACATTACGAAAAAATCCAGCTGGGATCCGCTTCCCGGTGGCGATGGCCAAAAACTCAGTGCACGTATCCAATCTAACGGGCGGGCTTATCGAGCATACAACTTCTCATTCACCGAGCCATGGCTGGGTGGAAAGAAGAGAAACTCTTTCTCTATAAGTTACTTCAACACAAAATATTCAAACGCCTACGATTCATTCGGATTACCATGCCGCTCTTGCGGGAGCCAGAGTTATGTAAAAACAGTGGGTTTTGGAATTGCATTAGGGAAGCAGCTTAAATGGCCCGATGATTATTTCAACCTTATTTACAGCCTTAACTTCCAGCAATACAAGCTGAAGAACTATCCGAATATTTTCCGCGGTATCAATACAGGTACATCAACAAATATCAGTGCAAAGCTCACCTTGTTGCGTAATTCAATCGGTGGCAGCCCGATATTCCCGACCAGTGGTTCAAACTTTATGCTTAGCGGGCAGTTCACGCTTCCCTATTCTTTGCTGGGCATAACCAAGGGCGATGCTAATGAATACAAGTTGCCTGAATTTCATAAATGGCGATTTAATGGTGAATGGTTTGTACCGATCGGGCGGGCCAGAGGTGCAGACAATAACAAACAATTTGTATTGCGCGCGGCGGCGAAGTATGGCTTTATTGGAAGGTATAATTCCGACCTCGAGATTTCGCCCTTTGAACGCTTCCAGGTGGGTGACGCAGGCCTGAGCAACACTACTGCATTACTTGGCTATGATATCATTGCGCATCGCGGATATCCGGTATACGGCAGCTCCAATCCAAAGATTAACCCTGACGGCATCACGCCTTCAGAGTACTTCACTATATTTAATAAGTACACTGTTGAAATGCGTTATCCGTTTTCAACCAATGCGAGCAGCACCATATTCGGCCTTGCATTTTTTGAAGCCGCGAATGGCTGGTATAACTTTAAAGAGTACAATCCATTCAAGCTTCGCCGTTCTGCGGGTGTAGGTATGCGTTTCTTCCTGCCGATGTTTGGCTTGCTTGGTTTCGATTACGGCATCGGCTTCGACAGGTACACGCCGGATGGTGGCCTGAAAGGTGCGGCCAAATTCACCTTTATGCTCGGGCAGGAGCCGGAATAATTTTTAATGCTAAAAAACTTTCATCATGAAAACTGTTTTTTCTCTGTTGATCGGGCTTGCGTTTGCCATGAACGTGAATGCACAGCGCTATGCAGTAATTGATACCAGGTTCATACTGGAAAGGATCCCGGAGTACCGCGATGCCCAGGGAAAGCTTGACCAGTTCAGCATTTTGTGGCAGCAGGAAATTGATCAGAAGCAGGCAACGCTTGACAGGATGTATAAAGAATACGATGCCGAGCAGGTAATGCTGCCGGATGACCTGAAGAAAAAGCGTGAAGATGAATTATTCAACAAGCAAAAAGAATTACGCGACCTCCAAAGGCAACGCTTCGGATTTGAGGGAGACCTGTTCAAAAAGAGGCAGGAACTGATAAAGCCAATACAGGACAGGGTTTACAATGCCGTGCAGAAGCTTGCTGTAGAAAAGCAGTACGACTTTATACTGGATAAAAGTGAGGGAATAACCGTTATCTTTGCCGACCCCAAATTGGATAAGAGCGAGGAAGTGTTGCGAAGTATAGGTGTTAAATAATTGAGAATTGGTTTTTCTTGCGCAACAACACGGGATATTTTTATCACTTATAATAACAAAACAGAAAACTAAACAACGAAATGAAACAATTATTTTTTGTGTGTGTGATGGCGTTAGGGATGTTAACCGCATCGGCTCAAACCAAGATCGGCTATATCTCTACTGAAGACCTGATCTCTGAAATGCCGGAAGCAGAAAAAGCTGATAACGATCTTAAACAATACCAGGCTGACCTCACCCAACAAGGCCAGGATATGATGAAAGACCTCAGCATGAAAGACAGCCTTTTTGTACGCGATTCAATGAAGCTTTCAGCCAGCATGAAAGAAATTAAAAGAGGAGAGTTGATAGATCTTTATCAAAAAGTACAAAACTGGAATCAGCAAGCTCAGGAAATGTATCAGCGTAAAGCACAGGAAATGATCGCTCCTTTACGTAACAAAGCTCTTGACGCCATTAAAGCTGTGGCAAAAGAAAATGGTTATGCGTATGTATTCGACATCAACTCAGTGATTGTCGCTCCGCCTGCAGACGATATCCTTCCTTTGGTGAAGAAAAAGCTGGGCATAAAGGATGCACCATCCGCTCCGGCGAAAAAACCATAATGTTCTCAACCAACATATTCAAAAAGCCTCCTTTACAGGGGGCTTTCTTATTTTTAGCAAATGAAACCGATTGGCGTATTTGACAGTGGTTACGGCGGCCTTACCGTGTTGAAAGAATTTATAAAGTTACTTCCGCAATACGATTACCTCTATTTAGGAGATAATGCACGGGCGCCTTATGGTTCGCGGCACTATGATACCGTTTACGCCTATACGCTGCAATGCGTGGAATGGTTTTTCCGCCACGAGTGCGATCTGGTTATACTGGCCTGCAATACCGCCTCTGCAAAAGCTCTTCGAACCATCCAGCAAAGCGACTTGGCTCGTTTCGGAGAAGGCAAAAAAGTGCTGGGCGTTATACGGCCTACAGCCGAGGTGATCGGCGATTATTCTTCTTCAGGACATGTGGGAATTTTCGGAACACCGGGAACAGTTCAGTCGAACTCCTATGTTCTCGAAATTGAAAAGTTTTTTCCCTCGGTTATTATTTCGCAGGAAGCTTGCCCGATGTGGGTTCCGTTGGTTGAGAACAACGAGTACAATAAGGCAGGCGCCGATTATTTCATTCGGCACAACATTGAAAATCTCCTCGCGCAAGACGATCAGATAGATACTGTTTTGCTGGCATGCACGCATTATCCCGTGCTGGAGGAAAAGATCAGGGCACACCTGCCGGAGCCGGTAAGGATCGTATCTCAGGGCGAAATTGTGGCGAAAAGCCTGGCTGATTATTTAAAACGGCACCCCGAGATTGAAGAAAAGTGTTCTAAAAACGGTACGAGGCGTTTTTGCACCACGGGAGATAAGGTCGATTTCGACTCTCATGCCTCATTGTTTTTTGGATCGAGGGTAGAGGCGGAGCATGTAGAGGTGAGGTGAAAATGGGGAGTAGCCGTTGGAGGACGAGGAAGGAGGAGATATGACTTTGCTACATAACCGATGTTCAATTAAGACTCCGATTACGGGAGTACGGTCCTCCAGTGTTGACCCGTTAGCCTGTTCGCATTGAGTTTAGGAAAATGAAAGGGTGTTGTTGTTCTTTCTAATCTTCGATCCTATATCAAAAAAGCTACCGCGTTTGGATACTTATTAGGCAAGATTGAACCTATTTTTCCTTTTATGAAGCATTTTGGGCGTTTTTTTCACAAATTGCGGGGATGAGAAATTTCGATCAACTCGCGGGAACTCTTTGAAAACCGCGTTACGGACCAAGAAGGGAGGACCGTAGGGCAGGGCTCAGCCTTTGATCAACATTCCTCAAATTCCGGCCGTTGAGGCGGTTTCGAAATCATTCCTTCAGAAGGTGCGGTACAAATCATCAAATTTGCAAATCACCAAATCAGTTTTTTCCCTACCTTTGCCGTCCTTTCACAAACAGCGGGATGGTGCCTGCTGGAGAAAACAGCAACAATTTTTGTAAAAGGAAAAAAATACTACAATGCCAGGAAAAAAAAGAACCTATCAGCCGCATACCCGTCGCAGGAAATCTGTTCACGGTTTCCGTAAGCGTATGCAGGATGCTAATGGCCGTAAGGTGTTGGCCAGCCGCAGGGCAAAGGGTCGTCATAAGCTTACAGTTTCTGACGAGCACGGTTCAAAGAAATAGACCGCATTTAAGTGCGCAGTCATTAAAAAAGCTCCTGTTTTTGCGGGAGCTTTTCGTTTTTGTTGCGTATAGTAATTTTGCATGATTGGAAAATAAGGAACGATATTTTTATGGCCGAAAGGAAAAATTGAAAAGCCGAAAGGCGATCGGTGAACTTTTCAGCCGCGGGATGAGATTTTCGCATATGCCTTACCGTGTGTATTGCCTGCCGGTTGATTCGGGCCTGAAAGCCGGGGTGGGAGCAAGCAGCAGCGTCCTTAAAAAAGCTACCGATCGCAACCGTGTTAAACGCCTTATGCGCGAAGCTTACCGCTTACAGAAAAATGGACTGGAAGAATTTTTACAGGATAATAACAAAGGAATGAATGTCTTCTTCCTGTTTACAGGGAAAATTCTACCTACTCAAAATCAGGTGACTGAAGACTTTAATAAAATGCTCAAAAGGCTAATCCGCCTAAGCGATGAAAACTTTAAAACACTTACTTAGTCTGCCCTTCATTGGTTTGATCAGGCTTTACCAGCTTGCTATTTCACCATGGCTTGGTAAACAGTGCCGCTTCACGCCCACCTGCTCACAATATGGTCTCGAAGCGTTTAAAAAATACGGGCCTCTTAAAGGTGGTTACCTTACCATTAAAAGGATCCTGCGTTGCAACCCATGGGGCGGCCATGGCCATGATCCCGTTCCATAAAAAAAGCCACCGCAAGGGTGGCCTTCAACAAAAAGGGTTGCTTAATTATTTTGATGCCGCATCAAATCTCTCTTCCACTTTTTTCCAATCAATCACATTCCAAAAAGCAGCAAGGTAGTCAGGCCTTTTGTTCTGATACTTCAGGTAATACGCGTGTTCCCAAACGTCAACACCCAAAATTGGAAAACATTTGCATTCTGCCACATCCATCAGTGGATTGTCCTGGTTAGGTGTGCTGCATACTTCAAGTTTTCCATCCTTTACGCCCAGCCATGCCCAGCCGCTACCAAAGCGAGTTGCTCCTGCCTGAGAAAATTTTTCTTTGAATGCATCAAATGAACCGAAATCACGATTGATCGCTTCCATCAGTTTTCCGGATGGAGTGCCTCCGCCTGACTTGCTCATCGTCTCCCAGAAAAAAGTATGATTCCAATGCCCGCCGCCGTTGTTTCTAACAGCCGGACTAATAGATCCCGCCGCGGCAACAAGTTCTTCAAGCGTTTTATTTTCATGCGGAGTTCCCGCTATTGCTTTGTTCAAATTATCAACATATGCCTGGTGATGCTTGCCATGATGGATCTGCATCGTTTGCGTATCAATATGCGGTTCAAGTGCATCGTGCGCATAAGGTAAAGGAGGAAGTGTAAATGCCATGATAAAATAATTTATAAAGTGAAGAAATAGTAAGGGTTAGTGTGCAAATTTACAACTTTGAAGCCAAAGGCGTTTTGACATAGATCAATGGAAAAGGAAGAAGGAAATCTTTGAGGAGGAGTTCCCGGTTCCTGGTTTCTAGTTTCTAATATAAAATACTGAAGCCATCAGGCACGTTTGCATTCTGTTCCCAAAGAACAGCTCGAAGAACGCTAGATCAGCCAGGAAGTACGAATCAGAAACCAGGGATTACGAACTAGAAACCAGGAACTACTAACTAACTATACTTTCTCTCAGCAACCTCAACACTCTCCGGTTTACCCACATCCACAAAATCATCTTCGCCGTGGAGAAAACCGTTGATGAGATGATTGGGAGCAAGGCTTAAGAATGTTTCGGTAAGTGAAAATTTTCCTTGTTGCGGAACCAGGTCAAAAATTGAAGGGTCGTAAACGCCGACACAACTGTAAGCTTTTTGAATGAATGGGCCGGTATCTCTCACAATTTTTTCTTCGCCTGTGCTAACGTTTCTCCATCCGCACAAACGCATTTCGCTATCAAATAAAAAATACCTTGACGTTTTTCTTTCCTGTACGCTCAATGTTATTAACGCCCGGGATTCTTCATGATGTTTTTGAATTGCCGAAATATCCAGCCGGGTGAGCACGTCTACGTTTAGCGTTATAAAAGGATTACTCTCAAAAAATTTTCTGGCATGCAGGAGGCCTCCGCCGGTTTCCAAAAGCAGGTTCCTTTCATCACTGATTATTATTTCACTTCCCCAACCTTTATTCTTTTCTATTTCATTTATTACCTGGTCGGCAAAATGGTGCACATTAACCACCACTTTAAAAATCCCGTATTTCTGCAGGTATTCGATATTCCTTTGCAACAGCGGCTTCCCGTTCACTAAAGCCAATGCCTTTGGGTGATGATCTGTCCACGGTTTAAATCGCGTACCTAGCCCAGCTGAAAATATCATCGCCTGTTCGATCATGATTATTCGGTGAAATTTTGCTCAAGGTGTTGCACTGTTGTGCGCACCCTGTATTTTTCCTGCAGATGTTTTGATAGTGCATCGGCGGCATACACGCTCCGGTGGCGGCCCCCGGTGCAGCCGAAGTTGATGGTGAGGTTTTCAAAACCGCGCTCAATGTAATTTTCAACAGTTATGTCAACCGTATCAAATACGCGTTGTAAAAATTCAGGCATCCTTGTATTTTGCTCGAGATACACTTTCACCGACTCATCTCTACCGGTCAGCGGTTTGTATTCATCAATTCTCCCGGGGTTCATGATGCCGCGGCAATCAAAAACAAATCCGCCACCATTGCCTGATCCGTCCGGCGGATATCCCCTTTGTGTAAATGAGAAACTGTTAATAGTAACCAGCAACGGCGCGTGTTCTCCTGATATATTTTTGAAGCGATCTACCAATGCGTTATCCGTAACTAATGAGATCAGTTTGTTCAATTCAGGGAAACGCTCATCAAGCCCAAAAGTGGTTTTATAATCTGAAAGGTTTCGAATGCCGTTTGAAATACTTGCAATGAAATGTTGCTTTTTTTCAAAGAGCCCGCGGAAACCGTATGCACCTAATACCTGTAATAAACGCAGCAAAACAAATCCTTTGTATTCTTTCGAAAACTCAGGGCCATCAATCTTTTTTCCGCTTATTTCTTCCACACTGTTCATATAGAATTCAAACAGGCCCGTTCGCCATTTATCATTTAGTTCTGCCTTTGCCTGCCATAAGAGAGAAGCGGCATCGTACGCAATAGGGCCTTTCATTCCCCCCTGAAAGTCGATGAAGAAAACGTCATCATCCCGAACCATTATATTCCGTCCCTGGAAATCGCGAAACATAAAATGTAGATGCGCGGAAGTACTTAATTGTTGGGCAAGAATTTCAAATTCTTTGAGCAGCCTCTCACGGTCATACTTCAGCTTAAGGATATCAAGAAAATAAAATTTAAAATACAGCAGGTCGTGCAGCACTGCCTCCTTACTAAATACACCGGAAGTAGTGGCTTTCGCATAATCCAATCCTTCATCGCCAACAATTTGCATTCTAGCGAGCTGGAATAAGGCTTTCTCATAAAGCCTATAAACATGTTCATTTTCTTTTTCTTTCAACCTGAGATCCAACAGGGAAACTGAACCAAGGTCTTCCTGGATATACATTTTTCCATCATCGGAAAGGGCATATATAACGGGAACGGGCAAACGCTTTTTTTGAAAATGGCCTGCCCATGAGGTGAAGGCTTCATTTTCTTTTAAGTCGGAGTTGTAAGTGGCTATAAATGATTTCTCATCTCCTGTTTTGATGCGGTAATATTCCCTGTCGCCCCCGCTTTTCGGAAGCTTTTCTATTGAGGAGATCGTTGCCGGTGAAAAACCTGAAAAAAGTTGCCGGATCGCGGAAATGATGTCTGCCATATACTTTGCCAAAAGTAACGGTTTTATCGGCTATCTTAAAACAAACCAAGTTGCTGGCCGGGACGCATGAACAGCGATGTATTCAATTCCCAGCGATTCTTTTCAAGCCCGAATATGCGCGAATACTTTTTGAACTGCTGGTTAACGATTTCTGCATTGTTCCCTTCGCCGCGCATCCGAACCCCAAACCTGCTGTCATTTACTTATCCGCCGTGTCCATCCTGAATAGAGTGCCACACCTTATCTGCACGGTGCGGGAAATTTTTATACAGCCAGTCTTTAAACATGATTTGTACCGCACCATTCAACCTCACAAAGGTGTATGCGGAAAATGTTGCACCGGCGGATGAAGCGGTTTTTAGAATTGCGGGAATTTCATGATCGTTCAGTCCGGGAACTACCGGCCCGATCATCACGCCCATCTTTACACCCTGGATACTGAGTTTTTCAATAAGGTTGAAGCGCTGTTTTGCCGTGGTGGTGCGGGGTTCCATATGCCTTCTAAGAGTTTCGTTAGTGCTTGTGATGGACACGAGAATTGAAACGAGGTTTTTTTCAGCAAGGTCTTTTAGAATATCCATGTCCCTCAGCATGCCCGCATTTTTTGTGATCATGCCGACAGGCTGGTTGAATTCACGGCATATCTCCAGCAAACTTCTTGTTAGGCGGAATTTCTTTTCGCATGGCTGGTAGCAATCGGTGTTGCCGCTAAGCGTGAGCGGTTCGCAAACCCAGTTGGGGTTCATCAGAAATTTCCGAAGCAGTTGAGGCGCATTTTGTTTAACTATGATCTTCCTTTCAAAATCGAGCCCGGCGCTGTAACCCCAGTATTCATGCACATTCCGCGCATAACAATATATGCAGCCATGTTCGCAGCCGGCATAAGGGTTCATGCTGTACATCATACTTACATCCGGACTTTCCACTTTGTTCACGATAGATTTTGCATCGCTCATGATGAAGGTTGTCCGCTCATCCACTTCTTCCCAATCATCAATGCCCTCGCTGTGTTCGATCACCTTATGTGTTTTCAGAAACCGGTTTGCCGTATTAATCTGCGCGCCGCGGCCATCCAGGTAATTGGGTTGGCCTGATTTGTCGTCCGGCTTTTGAATCGTTCCTGATTTAATTTTTTTCATTCCATACAAAAGTAGATAGATTTGCTAAGTAATTTAGCAAAAACCATCCCCATGACTCAGATATCAGAAATCGCGCATACGATTAATAAGGAACTTGCCATGGGCAATTCCTCCACGCGTCTTTTAAGAATGAACGGTTCTTCAATGGTGGCAGACGGAATTAAAGACGGCGACATATTAGTTATTGAGGAAAAATTCGGCGAGGTCAATGGAAAAATCATTCTTGCCCGGCTTGACGGTATGTTATTGGTGCGAAGGATGGAACAACAGGGAAGGAGGATACGTCTCCTTAGCGGCGGCAACTTTTTTGCGCCGTTGGAAATTGACCCTTACGCTGATTTCAAAATACTGGGCGTGGTGAGTTTCGTGATGCATCCGCTTTAAATGATCATGAAAACTCCATTCTCGGCGGAAGGTCTTTGAACACCGAGTTTACTTTTTCAGGCGAGGATGGGGATACGATCGACCATGCAGTCATTATAATTATTAACGCATCGGTGGAAAAAGAAATATTTCTGCTGTACCAGGTTTCGAGCGAAGCTTTGTATGGATAGATGGCGCGGTACATCATCCGTGGATCGCTGGCCAATGAAAGAATCTTTTCCTCATCACGGAACACAAGGGAAGCGATTCCGGTGATGCCGGGGCGTACTTTGTAAATATTGCGTTTCGTTTCCTCATCAAACAGGTCAAAACTTACCTGCATCAGTGGCCGTGGGCCCACAATGCTCATATCGCCTTTCAACACATTAAATACCTGGGGCAATTCGTTGATCTTCGTTCTTCTTAAAAATCTACCGAATCGGGTTACCCGGGGATCATTGCGCAAAGTGATCTCGCCCGTGCCGATATTCGGGCTGTTTTTTACCATGGTGGCGAACTTCCAGATATAGAACGGCTTGTTCCGGTAACCAACTCTCTTTTGCAAATAAAGAATCTCCCTTTCCCCGGTGAATGCAAGGATCAAACTAACGGTGAGGAATAGGGGCAGTAAAATTATGATCGCGGAAAGCGCGAGAAGTATATCTAATAATCTTTTGATAAATCCGTACATTCTTTAGAAAACCGATTTAATTGTATTTACCACTCGCTGCATTTCCTCTTCGGTAATATTTGTTGAGCAGGGAATACTCAGGCAATTCCTGTATACGAAATCTGACCGGTCATTTTCATGATAGTAAATATCATCTTTAAACATCGGCAATTGATTCATCGGTACCCAGAAAGGCCTGCTCTGAAGCTTTTCATCATTAAGCGCCTTCAGTACTTCTTTTTGTTTTGAAGTTTTTATGGTAGGCATCCACCAATTTGGATTTACCTCCTTGTCTACCTTTTGAAAGGTAATATCACCCGTTTCTGACAGCTCATTTTTATAATACGCGATAACCTCTTTTTTCTTTTCCAGGAAAGACGGGAGCTGTTCCATTTGCGCAACGCCCATTGCCGCCGCCACATTCACCAATCTGTAGTTATAGCCGATCTCATCATGATAATATTCAAAGGGATCGCTTTTGGCTTGGGTGGTAATGTGCTTTGCTTTTTTTGCCAGGGCCTCATCCTGTGTTACGATCATGCCTCCGCCACCCGTGGTAATTATCTTATTTCCATTGTAACTGAACGTGCCCATTTTTCCAAACCTTCCGGCATGCTTTCCCTTATAATAACTGCCAAGAGCTTCGGTTGAATCTTCAATTACGGTGAGATAGTGTTTGCCTGCGATATCGAGCAGTCTGTCCATATCACACATATTACCCAACACATGAACAGGCATAATTACAGGAATCCTTTTGCCGGATGATTTGTGAATGCATTTTCCATTCTGCAGCGTGGTTTCTTCAAAAAGGAATTTTTCCAGAAGATCCAGATCCATTTGCCAGGTAAATTCATCAGTATCTATCAATACCGGCCTGGCACCTGTGTAGCAAATGGAGTTGAGCGTAGCAACAAAGGTGATGTTCTGAGTGATCACCAGATCACCTTGTCCAACGCCTTCCAATAAAAGGCAGGTGTGAAGGGCGGTGGTTCCGCTGCTGGTGGCTACTGCGAATTGGGTTCCGGCGAAGGCGGCTGACATTTTTTCAAATTGATCAACATATGCGCCCACGCTACTAACCCAGCCGGTGTCAAGGCAATCCTTTACATATTTCCATTCATTCCCGCCCATGTTTGGTCCGCTGAGTAAAACCATAAGATCCTTTTAATCAATTAACGTGTAAGCCGCGGCAATATTATTAAAAATCCCCGGCTTGGCGGGGATCGTTAATCAGATATTCCTGAACTTCTGTGCGAAGGAATCGGTGACGATTCCCGTTTTAATGAGCTTGTAAATTTCCTTCACGCCGTCAGGCACTTTTTTGGTGATGGTATAGCCAAGTTCGTTTTTTATTTTGTCGAAGTTTACCCGGTAGTCTCTCGGATCTTCTGCGCTTTCCACATAATTTACCTGCACGTCCGGCACTACGTTGCATACTTCGTTTATGATCATTCCTTTGTTATAGTTTTCTTCGGTGCTGCCCACGTTAAAAACATTTGCTTTAACTTTTTCAACAGGGCTTTCAAGCACAAGTATCACGGCTCGTGCAAGATCATCTACATGGCAATAAGGCCGCCAGAATTGTGCGCCCCAAATTTCCTGTTCTCCTTTTATCGCGGCGTTGCGTGTGAATTCATTTACGGTAAGGTCAAACCTGATACGCGGAGAAAATCCATAAACCGTGCTGAAGCGCAAGGACGTGCAACACATCGGTGAATCCTTTTTTTCTTCGAGAAGGAATTTTTCAAATTTTACCTTCAACTCCGCATAAAGGGAAATAGGGTTTAGTTCAGATGATTCGGTTACAAAACTATCCGGGTCCGGCATCTTCCCGTAATTGCTGCAGGTGCTGGCAAATACAAAACGTTTGCAACCTGCTTTTTCGGCTTCATTAAAAAGTAATACGCTTCCTTCCCAATTTGTTTCCCGTGCCTCCTCGCTGTATTTCTTGCAGGCGGGGTCTCCCACTATCGCGGCAAGGTGTGCAACCGCATCAATCCCGTCGAGTGCATCTCTTACGTCTCCTACATTCCTTATGTCACCCATCATGAATTCAAAGTTTGGGTTCAGCATTACATCGTACAATGCATCACCGCCAAATTTTAAACTATCTATTACGCGTACACGAAAACCTTTATCAAGTAATTGCCTGACCAACACTGACCCGATATATCCTGCACCACCGGTAACCAATACCTTCATATCAATAATTTTATTCGTTTAAGGTTTTATACATTTTGAGGGGTTGCCAACCACCACCTCGTTATCAGCCACATCTTTCAGTACCACAGCTCCGGCTCCGATGGTGGCAAAGGCGCCTATTCTTACTCCCTGCCTGATAACAGCAGCAGCGCCAACAAAACTACCCGTACCTACATGAACATTTCCGCAAAGAACAGCCCCGGGGCCAATGTGGGCAAAACTTTCAACCACACATTCGTGCTCTACAATGCAACCTGTATTGCAGATTGCCGCATGACCAATCTTTGCAAGCGGATTGATAACAGCTCCGGCGGAGATCATAATTCCATTTTTTGAGAGGAAAGCATTCGCACTAATTATTGCGGAGGGGTGGATGGCATTAACCGGAAATTTCTCGAAACCGCTTAACCTGTCATAAACTTTTTGCCTTATCCGGTTATCGCCAACGCCGATAAAAAACTCCGAATTTATGATCGCTTCATGTCCTTCTTCCGAGTTTTCTGATCCAAGAAAAGTGAGGTTGTAAGGGTTGTTGGTTTTTTCCTCAAAATCGCAATAGGCGGTCACAGGTTTCCCACACGCAAGCAGGATGCCGCATGCAACAAAGGAATGGCCTGAGTAGCCGATTATGATCATGAATGGTTTATTTATGCGCGACTGTGGCCCAGCCGCCGCCGATCCTGAATATTTCTATATTTTCAGCCGGTACGCCCGCCGCTTTATGAAGGTCTATTATTTGTTCTTCAGTATAGTGAAACAACGGACAAGTATAGCGGTAACGGCGAAGCGCCATCCTCACGCCATTCTCCGGCCATGAAGCCATGAAGGAGCGGGTGGTGAGTTCGTTCATCCTTTTCACGAGCTTTGCCGATTCTTCCACATAATCAAAAACGCCTAACGCACACGCATAGTCGAACTTCCTTCCTTTGAAATCGTAGGTAAGTATATCACCAAGCTCAAAAGTGCATTTATCTTCAACGCCTTCTTCCTTTGCAGTTGCCTTTGCATAATCGATCATGTGCTGCGCGAAGTCGAGCCCGAAAACATGGGAGGCACCTGCATTTTTTATCATTGAAACACTGTTCACCCCCGGGCCTGAACCCACATCCAGCACAGTTGCACCCGGAATATCTTTACAGGCTTTTACTGCAATGGCCTGGCGTTCGTAAACACCCTTGCGAAAAATTCTGTCGAATGAAGAAGGTTTTTTATAGTAATTTCCAAAGAGCTCGCTACGTGCGTCCCAGTAGCTCTGCACGGATTCCATTTTTTTTGACATTGTTGGCTTTTTCTAAACAGGTGATAAATTGGTGTGAACTGAGCAGGCTTTCAATTTTTTTGCCCACAGAGTTGCGAAAAATATTCCAGCGCAAATTTAAGGTATGAACTTTTATTGTTGAGCGTGATTCGCCGGCCGGATAATTTGAGGCCACTGAAATGCTTTTCGTGTCGAACTCATAGGGGTGCATGTAAATCATGGAATCCCTTTCCTGCCTCCGCAGATCGTTGAAAACTTTGTTCACTACGGGTTTCGGAATAAGCCGGATATAACCTCCTCCCGACACCGGCCATTGCTTTCCAAAATAATGTCCAAGGGTCAGGGGCAGTTCAACCAGTTCTTTTCCGCCAGGTAGTTTATAAAGGCAGTCTTTTTCACTAAAGCCTTCAATTCCGTACCGGCTCATTTTCTTTGGGAAAATGCTGCTGTCGTAGATAAGCCCCAGATCTGCGAGAATTTCAAGAACGTATAAGTTTGATTCATTTATTGAAAAGAAAGGTGCGCGGTATCCATGGATCTTTTCTCCGGTAATTTGAGTGACCAGGTCATAGCTTTCGGTAAGATCCTTCCGTGCTTCCTCTTTGGAGAGTGTAAACATTGCCCGGTGGTTTTGTCCGTGCAAGGCGATCTCGTGGCCGGCATTTTGAATTTCCTTTACCAGGCCCGGGCGAAATTTTGCCAGCATACCTAAAATGAAGAAGGTTGCCCTGACCTTATGTTTTGCGAACATATTCAACATGATCCCTGTTTGCCGTTCAATAGCCCCGCCCACAGGTTGCGTTATCTCACCATGGTGATACATTCCATACAGCTGGCCGAAATCTTCCCAATCAATCGACAAGGTTGAATAACTCATGAAGTCACTTTTTCTATTGCCCTTAAATAGGCGTCAATTACCTGTTGCTTGCTAAATTCCCGCATCACTTTCATCCTTGCATTTTTTCCCATAAGTAAACGAGAGGAAGGTTCCAGTTCGTACATCTTTTTCATTTTTTCTGCAAGGTCGCCTGCACTGCGAACTTCACATAGAAACCCGGTTACGCCATCTTCCACAATTTCCCTGCAGCCGGTGGTGTTGCAAGTGATGGAGGGCCTTTCCATCGCTGACGCTTCCAATAAAACGTTACTGGTTCCTTCACGGTAAGAGGGAAGCACCACGCAATCGGCGGCGGCAATAAAGGGGCGAACATCTTTCTGCTCTCCCAGATAATTTACCGCGCCTTCTTTCTTCCACCTTTCAATATCGTCTTTAGTGATGGTGTTATCTTTTAAATTTTGTTCCCACAAAGGCCCGATTATATTGAAGCGGCACGGCAGGCCTTCAAGCCTCATTTTTTTTGCTGCTTCTACATATTCAATAATGCCTTTATCTTTCACAAGCCGGCTAATGAATAAAAAAGTGAACACTTCACTTTTCTCAACCTGAATGGGAGCATAATATCCGGCATCCACACCCGAGCCGGGGATTCTTTCTGCTCTTTCCTTACTTACAAAGCTGCGGGAAGTGAAAATATTCAGGTCGTCGTAGTTCTGAAAAAATACATGAGCCGTCTTTTTTAAAACAAATTTGTATAGCATTCGCGCTGCTTTGTAAGCGATGTTGTTACGCTCAAACAAGGGGCCGATGCCGGTAATATTTGTAATGGTGGGAATTATAAGAAGGCGTGTAACTATGTTCCCCCAGATCGCAGGCCTGATGGTGAATGTAAGCACTGCATGCGGCCTGATCTTTTTTAAAGCAGACCTTAAGTTCTTTAAATATTTTAAAATATCTGAAGGGTGTTGCGTGCTTCCCATCACGTCTATAACGCTGAACCCGTTGTTCCGGGCGAGCTGCAGACCCTCCGCATTTCCGGTGGTGAGAATATGTACATCATATCCCGCCGAAACGAGGCGTTCAACCAGAGCCCTTCTGATAGTGTTGGTTGCAATAATGTTATTTTCTATGATCGCAATTGTTTTCAAGCGAGGTAAACTTTTTTATACCATACTTCAAGGCAGAAGAGCGTCCATAATATCTTTGCGCGCTTTTCTGCGGGTATTCGTTCCCGTGAGTTTAGAAGCGAATCCGTAAACTTTTTATCTACAAAGGTTGGATGCAGCGCAGTTGGAGAAAGCAGGTAGTCGTTGATCATTGTTTTTAGTTCTCCGTTCACCCACTGTTTCAGCGGTATTTCAAAACCGCGTTTAGGTTGATAAATCAGTTCTGCAGGTAGGTATTTTTTTGCAAGATTGCGGAGCAGGAATTTCGTTGTGGTTCCATTGATCTTCAAACTGTCGTTTAACCCGGGCACGTATTCGAGAAGGTCCTTAGAGAGAAAAGGGCTCCGGCCTTCAAGCGAATGTGCCATGGTGGCGATATCCATCTTTACAAGCAGGTCGCTGAACAGGTTGGTGTCAAAATCCATGTTCATGATCTTCTTCAAACCGCTCATGCCGGAAGAAGCTATTTTAGAAAAATCGTTCTGTATAAGCTCAACGTCTGCAGTATTTTTTTGCAGGATGTATTTTTCGTACCCTTCAAAAATATCCAGCCCCGCTGATAAGTAAATACCCAGGTCTTTTTTTGAGGCCAGTTCAGTAAGCCGGTATAAAAAATTGTATTTGGATTTTTTATCAGAAGGTTTTGGCAACACAGATGCAAGCAGACCGGCCGAAGTAGTTAGTATTGCCGGCTTTAAAAAGAAATCGTACTTCGCGAATGGTACATAACGCCTGTATCCGCCAAACAATTCATCGGCTCCGTCCCCGTTTAAAATTACAGTCAGGTGTTTCTTTGCTTCACGCGAAACGTAGTAGGATGGAATTGCAGAACTGTCGAAAAATGGTTCACCATAATTTATAATGATCTGCTCCACATCACTTATCAGGTGATCAAAAGAAAGCGAGATCTCCGTATGCAGAGTGTTGTATTTTTCCGACACAAGTTTTGCGAGCGGTGCCTCATTATATGCCCCGGGAAAGGAAACTGTGAATGTTTTCAGGCCATTTGTATATCCGCTGGCAATAGCCGTAACGAGGCCGCTGTCAATCCCTCCGCTAAGGAAACAACCCACTTCAAGATCGCTGGAGGCGAGACGCCGTTTTATGGATGCATGAAGTAAAGTGTCCGTCTTTTCCAAAGCTGAAGAAAGGTCATCGTTGCTTTGCGTCGTGTAAAAATCATGAATGTTCCACCAGCGTTGTGTTACAAACTTTCGCGAAGTGCAATCGAATTTTATCCATGTGCCGGCCTCCATCTCTTTCACGTGCCGGTAGGGGGTGAGATGACGATAAAAGACACCGAGACGGAAATAGTGGGAAAAATTGTTTTCATCCATTTCCAGTGGCAAAATGGCTTTCAAGGCATTCAGTTCACTTGCAAAAACGATCTTATTGCCGTCATCAAAAATATAGAGCGGTTTCTTCCCGGCACGGTCCCGCGCAAGAAACACCGTATTATTTTGTTTATCGTAAATGGAAAACACAAACATTCCATCCAGCATGTTCAGCATATTCTCGCCAAACTTTTCATACAACAATAACAGGGTTTCTGTATCGGAGTAGCTTTTACCTTCAAGGCCATGCTGTTTTCTGAGTTCTGCATGGTTGTATATCTGTCCGTTAAATATTATGGTATAACGATCTGCCAGGTGCATCGGTTGGCATCCTCCGGAAATATCCAGGATGGATAAGCGAAGATGATAGAAGCTGACATTCCCGTCTTCAAACTTATTCTGTTCATCGGGGCCGCGGTGAAGCATCTTTTCCCGGATGGAATCAAAAGGTAAATGAAAATTTATTGCCCCTGCAATACCGCACATGCACAATCAGTTTAAACAAAATAACTGTATATTCCTGAATGGCCGATGGCTTTTTAAGATAAATTTGTTGCCAGAGGCCTTCACTGCTTATTTGTATTCCCGATGGATGTACTAGATTTTATTGTTTTCTTCATCTGGGTTTTCATATTCCACATCTTTTTTTCCATCCGCAGAAAGCGTTATAAAAATCCGGTGTTGAAGAAGCACCATCGCCGTGCATTCTGGATAAAGGTTTTTGCCACGTTTTGCTTTTGCATGTTCCTCCTGTATATATCGCCCGGCGATACAACCGGCCTGTACTATCCCGAAGGTGTGAACATTCAGAAAATGATCCTTAAAGATCCATCCAGGATCTCCATACTTTTTGAGCGGGGAGAAGATTTCGATCAGTCGCAACTGGCCAATATTGATAATGCCGGCTACTTCGAAGAGGAGAGCAACTTTATGGTCACCCGAATAGTTGCCATTTTGAGCTTTTTCACTTTCGGCACCTTTATGTCGATCAATCTCATTTTTTCTATGATCGCATTTTCCGGGATCTGGAGATTGTACCGATTCTTTTTTGAACAGTATCCTCATTTAAGTAAGCAACTTGCTATCTCAATTCTTTATTTGCCAACTTTCGTTTTCTGGAGTTCCGGTATTCTTAAAGATCCGATATGCGTGGGAGCCCTGGGATGGGTCACTTATTCGCTTTACAGTATTTTTTATACCCGGAACAATGTGGTCAGGAACCTGATCATCTTTGTATTTTTTGCATGGCTGCTGGTGGTGCTAAAGGTGTACATCCTTGTTTCCTATCTCCCTTTCTTTATCCTGTTCCTTCTTCTTTCAAACCTGAAACTTGTGAGAAACAAACTGGTAAAGGGTTTTCTTGTGCTTTCTTTTTTAGCGATCAGCATTGCAGGATTTTTTAAAGCGACAGAAACCATCGGTACCGCGCTCGGAAAGTTTGCAGGTGAAGGAATTACGAAATCAATAAAAACATACCAGGCAAATTATGCACAACAGGAAAACCAGGTAGAGTCAAACTTTTCCCTGGGTGTTGAATTTGACGGAAGCCCGGGAAGCCTTATCAAGATCGCTCCTGCAGCTATCGTGGCCACTTTATACCGCCCTTTCATTTGGGAGTCAAAAAAACTTTCCACCCTGCTTTCTTCTCTTGAAAGCCTTGCCATGATGCTATTTACGATTTATGTAATTCTAAAAACCGGGCTGTTCAGGTTTATGCGAACCATTTTGAAAAGCCCGATGGTACTTTATTGTTTCATGTTCGCAATAATATTCTCACTTTTTGTGGGTGCCACTACCTTAAACTTCGGCACACTGGTTCGATATAAAATTCCTGCGATGCCCTTTTATCTTATCGCATTATTCCTGATACTGGAGATAAACCAGAAAAAGAAAAAATCCCGCTCAGAAAGCGGGACTATTGTGGCTTGAGAGGTATCCTGAGGTATCAGGCGTTTGCTGTTTCGGCCCTTTTCACCAGAGTGTAAGGAGAGAAAATAGCAAGCCATATATTTTTCAGGTAAAGTGTTAAACGAAGTGGTTCTTTACTTCGCGAGGCGTTCAATTTCGATAATACCACAGCAGGCGTAGCCGTAAAACTGTTTCGCATCGCATCAATTGCGGGCCAGGCCATGAAGCTTAATTTCTTCATCCTGTCGGTTTTCTGGTAGACCATTATTATTCCTGCAAAGGCAAGCAGGAAGAAAGCATAGTGAATAAATGCCGAAAGCCTGTTCGCGCATTTCACTTTATGCACGTGAAAGCGGTTGCGCACATAGAAATACATTTTCCATGAGGAGCGGAATTCCCAATCATTTTTATAGGTGAATGCAGCCGGCGGATGATAATGAATGCTGCTTGAAATTGTTTTAACCGGATAGCCGTTCTTTTTTACGATGCGATAGTAATATTCAGTTTCATCTCCCCATAGAAACAAGGAGCTTTTGGGCACGCCCACTCTTTCCACAATTGATCTGTGTAAAAGTGTACCGTTGAAAGGATGACCGATGCCCTCTATTACGTCAACATCTACATCCTCTATTGTGGCGAAATCTCCCGTTTTCCATACGAATGATCTTTTATCCGTTTTATTGATCACCGCACAGTTGAGCAGGCTCCGTTCATGTCCTTCGTGCTTTAATAAATTTTCAAGAGCATCTTCTTTCGGAAATCCATCGTCATCCATACACCATATCCATGAGTATCCTTTCTGATAAGCCCATGTAATGCCTGTATTGAAACCGCCACCCGATCCGAGATTGGACTGCGTTACATGAAATACATCCTGCTGTTGTTTAAGCCATTCTTCTGTATTATCTGTGCTTCCGTTGTTCACCACTAAAATAGCGTCGGGCTTTCTGGTCTGATTTCTTAAGGCCGTGATGCATTCTTGAAGAAGTGCCTGGCGATTATACGACACAACCACGGCAATTGCCTTTTCCATGGGATGTTGGATTTTACAGGGTATGAATATTGAATCGAAATAATAACGCAGCGCTTCGCCGGCTTATTGTTTTAGCCGTGCGGGGAAATTTATTGTGTAAGTGGATAAGTTTTTAGGAGAAGAGCTGAAGAAAGTTTTCGCGGTTAGATCTCAGGCTGTACCGCGATTCTACCATACTGCGGCCATTCAGGCCCAATCGTTTACGCAGATCTGCGTTTAAAAGCAGCTTCTCAATATTTTGATACCATTCTTCCTGCGTTTTACAGAAATAGCCATTGACACCTTCTTCCACAATTATTTTATTTACGCCAACGGGAGAGGAGAGCGCAGGAATGCCAAGGGCGAGATACTGGATAAGTTTAAAACCGCATTTCCCTTCGCTCCATTCATCATCCGTTAAGGGCATCAGGCCTATCTGGCATTTGGCTAACTCGCGTATTTCATTTTCTTCTGACCATGGGATGAACTGCAAGTTTTTTACATGAAGGTCAGGCGCTTCATTGCATATTATTTTAACATTGAAATCGTATTTCTCCTGAAGTTTTTGCAGCACCGGTTCTACGATCGATAGATATTTTAAGGTGGAGAAGCTGCCCGTCCAACCTATGGTTATCCTTTCTACATCATGGTCTGCGAGCAGGTTATGCTGCTTCTCCGTATCTACGCATGTAGGGTTGTAAACCACGTTGCGATTATATTTTGCAGCGAAATTGCATAGGTATTCATTTCCTGCACTCACCTTATAACTCCATTTGCAGATCGTTTTTACTTTTCCGAAAAACTTAAGATACCTCGCAACCTTGTTTTGTGCTGAAATGTTTGGGATCCAAATTGCATCGTCAAAATCATAGATCACTTTTCGTTTAAGCACTTTAATGTATAGCCATTCGAAAAAAGGCGGTCCCACAGGTGCAGCTTCTCTTTGAAGTAAAATGAAATTGTATTTTTTTATGCTGAAAGCAAGGTTTATCCTTCTTGCAGTGCCCTTCATTACATGCCATACTTTTTTAAGAAGATGGCCGGGCTTATAAAGAATGGCATAGGCCTTCTGGTCAAGAAAATATTTTGTTGTTACATTAAACCCGTTCTCTTTGAGGAGTTCCTCATACAATTCAAACCTGAACCGCTGTCCCGGTGACACCCTCTTTGGCAATTGCACAATGAATAAAACTTCCACGGGTTTCGCGCTCATAGGGATAGTTCGGTATTTGGAAAAACAGGAAGTGCTGAGCCTGTATTTTTTGCGTTTAGAAAAAGCGCTGTGAAGTCCATGGCTTCTCCTATCACATGATGCATATCCATATAACGGTAAGTAGCCAGCCTTCCTAGGAAAGATACTTTTTGTAAGACTTGAGCGGCATTGCGATAAGTGTTGAGCATTTCTTTATCAGCATCAAGCCGTTTCGGGTAATAAGGTTCGTCGGCGGGGCCGGTTTCTGAGCTGAACTCTTTAAAAAATACCGTTTTGTCGTGCTGCTCCCAAGGAGTAAAATGCTTATGTTCGGATATGCGCGTGTACGGAACATTCTCATCGCAATAATTCATTTGTGCGGTGCCCTGGAAATCTCCGGTTGATGACGAACGTTCAAATTTCACTGTTCGATAGCCAAGCCTTCCGTGTTCGTAATTGAAGAATGCATCAATAGGGCCGGTATAAAAAATATGATCGTAAAGCGTAGGGAGATTTTGAGGATCAAATTTCTTATTGAGAGTTAAATTGATATTTTTATGGGCGATCATTTTCTCCATCACTGCGGTGTAGCCATCAACAGGTATACCGGTGTATGGGTGCGGATGATAGTTATCGTCATAATTAAAGCGAACGGGGATTCTTTTGAGAATAGATGCGGGCAGCAGGCTGGGCTCGCATCCCCACTGCTTTTTCGTGTAGCCGTAGAAGAAGGCTTCATAAAGTTCTTTACCGATAAATTTCAGCGCCTGCTCTTCAAAGTTTTTAGGATCTTCAATAGAGTTGTCGGCTACCGATGCCAGAAACTCGTGAGCCTTTGAGGGATTCAGTGATCTGTTAAAGAATTGATTGATGGTGAGCAAATTCACCGGTAGCGGGTACACCTTGCCGTTACTAATGGCTTTTACCCGATGCACATAAGGGCGGAATTCACCAAAAGAATTTACGAAATCCCAGATCTGTTTTTTGTCGGTATTAAAAATATGAGGGCCGTAACGATGTACCATCACACCGGTTTCCTCATCACGCGAGGTATGGCAATTACCTCCGGCATGGTCACGCGATTCCCATATATCGATCGTGCAGTCAGTTTGCGAAGCAAGCAAATTTGCCAGTACACATCCCGAAAACCCGGCGCCAACAATCAAATAACGCTCACTCATATTCAATACAAAGATTGTAAAAATATAGAATACCGCTCTCAATAGTACACCGGCTTTGAAGGGATGTGCGTAAAAGGAAAGATAAAGGCCGTAACCCCTTATTTTTGCATCGAATAATGAAAAAGAATTATAACCGTGCCCCGGAAGCTGTGGTAAAAGGCACGAACAGGGAGATCGCTGTTTTTTCGATAGAGGGAAGCAATATAGACAATGAGGTTGTTCAATCTTTCGGCGACGAGTGGGTTAAGTTTCACGACTTCTCTGACGAAACCATTCATTCAATTTCGCAGGAATATTTCGATATCATTAATGACGATATAGTAAATAAGCAAACCTATATGCTGGATATAGGCTGCGGTACAGGGCGGTGGACAAAGTATCTTGCGGGCAAGGCCGGATTTATAGAGGCGATTGACCCCAGTGAAGCGATCTTCGCGGCAGACAAATTATTAGGCACACTTCCAAATGTGCGGCTTGCAAAGGCAAATACCGAAACTATTCCGTTTGACGATGAAACATTCGACTTTGCCATGAGTGTGGGTGTGTTGCACCATATTCCCGATACTCAAAAAGCAATGCAAGACTGCGTGAGGAAAGTAAAAAAGGGCGGGTACTTTTATTGTTACTTATATCATAATCTTGAAACAAGAGGATGGTGGTTCAAAACCTTATTCTGGCTGAGCGACCAGATAAGGAAAGTAGTTTGCCGGCTTCCGGCGAAATTAAAAAGGATGGTTTGCGATGTGCTGGCGATCTTAATTTATATGCCGCTGATTCTTTGGGTACGATTTCTTGTGCTTATCGGGCTGAGAAGAATAGCCGTGAAAATGCCTCTCAGTGCGTACAACAACAAATCTTTTTTTGTGATACGGAATGATGCGCTTGATAAGTTTGGAACCCGGCTTGAGCAGAGGTTTTCAAGAGAGGAAGTGAGAAAAATGATGGAAAATTGCGGGCTTGTTGATATTGTAATGAGCCCCTTATCGCCTTTTTATCACGCGGTTGGGAAGAAGGCCTGATCATTTTCCGAAGATTGTATCATACACCTGACGGTAACGCATAACCGCATTATCCAGCGAGTAAAATTCGGCAGCGCCCTTCCTTATTTCATCAGAATCGAAGAATGGGTTTCCCGCGATCTCTTCAGCAATTCTTTCATACTCCGGCGTAGTGAAGCTATTCAGCAAAAGCCCGGCATTATATTTCCCAACTATTTCCGCCACGTCTCCAACGCCTTTATTTGTGATCACAGGTATTCCCATTCCCATTATTTCACCATGTTTGGTAGGCGATGAGGAGAGTTTTGAAAAACACGGCTTAATAAAGAAAAATGAAAAATGGCTTATAGACAGGGCCTGGGCCACTTCATTGCGTGAGGCGCGAATGATATGCAACCTGTCTCCGGGAATGTTATGCGCTGCTGCTGCTTCCTGAATTTCCGAATGCCTGTGCGGCGAGATAAAGAGAAAATGTGAGGAAGGAATTTTCTTTGCGATAACGGCACAGAATTCCATCATCTCCGCCGTAAGGTACCAACCCCCGATAGATCCTAAGTACGAAAATACTGTTGCCGTGTGCGGGATACCCAGCTTTTTCCGCCATTGTTCGCGGTTTGAATGCGGCACTGCATCGGGGTTGAACATCTGAAGATCGGCACTGCAGGGAATCACTTCAAGCGGCACCGGTTGCCCGGGGATGTGTTTCCATTCATGAATGATCTTTTTTGCCGCATAAGTAAGGCAAATATTATAGTCGGCCTCACGAATGCACTTATCCTCTTCCGCTTTAAAAAATTTATAGATTTTGTTGAAGACAGGATTACTCAAACTCCACATACCGCCGTCCACTCTTTCATCGGCCCAAAAACCACGTATGTCGTTAAGGTATTTGATTCCAAATTTTTTCTTCATCCACAAAGCAACCAGTGGTGGGATCCCGGGC
>JAFAGR010000061.1 GCA_023422565.1 Bacteroidota bacterium
GCGCCGGGGAGAGTTTTGATGGCCCCGGTAACGTCTCCCTCTGCACTGGCGGTGGTAACAATATCCAGAGCCGTTAGCACCGTTCCCTTCTTTTTATCGCTTGCTTCAAATGAACCGGCGGTCAGAACAACCGCCTTCAGCTCGGTAATATGCTCTTTTAATGCTATATCTATCACCAAAGGATCGTTCTCAATTACAATATTTTTACTATATGAACTATACCCAGTAACAGTAACTTCTAATATCTGTTCACCTGTTTCGCCGGTCAATATTTCAAAACGGCCGAGCGAGTCTGAGGTGCCGCCGTCGTAGGTGTCTTTGAGAGTGATGCTTGCGCCCGGCAGGGGTTTCTTTTTAGCATCTGTAACCACGCCTGAGATTCTTACCTGGGCGGTAAGTGGAGCGGAGAAAACCATTATAATGAGAAGAAAAAATACCCTGTTCACAGTAAATTTTGCGCAAACATAAATTAGTTTGAAAATTAAACCAAAATTTTGTTTGATATGAGTCTACAGAAAATTTTGGGTACCGTCAACCTCCAGCCACAAAATCTATAACTTAATGATTATCAAAGTGCAAGTGAGCAAAAATACGCCTTTGTATACCGGCTGAAGCAGCCTCTAACTTATTCACAATTGAAAAAATAATTTTTTTTTGTGGACTCTATTAGTAATTTAGCAATAGAATTTAATGGGTTAGTAAGTACAAAGGGTCAGCAGAAATGTTGACCCTTTTACTTTTTATCAATTCGTAATTTTCCTACAACTTTTTTCTTTCTTCAAACACATCTTGCGAACAACTGTATTTGAAAAAAACTTTCAACCATGCAATTGATTTGTTCATCATAATTTTCTTTTCTGTCAGTTCATTTGCATCATCGCCTATCTCTTACCGATTGAAATCTATACGCCTTAAGTTTTCTAATTGCACTCCCAAGAAGTGAAATACGTTTACCTCCTTTTTATGAGGAATATTGGATTGCGTCTTCAAAGTTTAGTCGTGGTGTAACATCTACATCCCCGATTGGAAATTTTGTAAGGGATGGATGTTTGTGGAGACCTTGATGGGAATGCTCTAATTTTGATCTTCTACTTTTTACTTTTTACTTTTCTCAATGAGCAAAACAAAAACTGCATTTTTCTGCCAGAACTGCGGATATGAAAGCACGAAGTGGGCAGGGAAATGCCCGGCCTGTAATGAATGGAACACATTCGTAGAAGAACTCATTGTAAAAGGATCAGACAAATCGCGCGCAGACGAGTGGAACGACGAGGGCCGCAAGATCAAGATCGTATCGCTTGGTGAAGTGCACAGTTCAGAAGAGCAACGAATAATAACGGGCGATAGTGAACTTGATCGTGTACTCGGGGGCGGAATTGTGGGCGGATCAATAGTATTGGTTGCGGGAGAACCCGGAATCGGGAAGTCGACTTTGTTTTTACAGATGGCCCTTGGCATGAAAAACATCACCACACTTTATGTAAGTGGTGAAGAAAGCGTACAGCAGATAAAAATGCGGGCTGACAGGCTTGGTGCGATCAACGAGAATTTTTACCTGCTTACTGAAACGAATACGCAAAACATTTTCCAGGAAATTAAGAAACTTAAACCGCAGTTGCTCGTAGTCGACTCAATCCAAACATTGCAGTCGCCATATATAGAATCATCGCCCGGTAGTGTGAGCCAGATCCGCGAAACGGCAGCTGAACTGCAACGATTTGCAAAGGCATCCGGAACGCCTGTGTTTTTGATCGGGCATATTACAAAAGATGGAAATATCGCCGGGCCGAAGATCCTGGAACACATGGTTGACACCGTGCTTCAATTTGAAGGCGACCGTCATCATACTTACCGCATTCTTCGCACGCTTAAGAATCGTTTTGGTTCGGCATCGGAACTAGGAATATATGAAATGACAATGGCGGGAATGCGGCCGGTGACCAACCCGAGCGAAATACTCTTAAGTAATAAAGATGATCAGTTAAGCGGAATTGCGATTGCAGCCACTATGGAAGGTATCCGTCCGCTTTTAATAGAAACTCAGGCACTGGTTACACAAAGCGTTTACGGAACTCCGCAAAGAACAGTTTCGGGCTTTGACCTCAGGCGATTGCAATTGCTGCTTGCCGTATTGGAAAAACGCGGCGGCTTCCACTTCGGCGTAAAAGATGTTTTCGTAAATATTGCCGGCGGAATCAGAACCGAAGATCCCTCGATAGACCTGGCTATTGTATGCGCATTGCTTAGCAGTTATGAAGACATTCCGCTTTCACCACACATATGCTTTGCAGGTGAAGTGGGATTAAGCGGAGAGATACGAGCAGTGAACCGCGTAGAACAAAGAATTGCCGAAGCTGAGAAACTGGGTTTTGAAAAGATCATCATAAGTAAACACCAGGCAAAGGCATTGGGTAAACAGAAGTCCGGAATTGAAATTGTTTCCTTCGGAAAAGTAGAAGAGGTGTACCGGCACCTATTTTCCTAACCCAAAAAGTACACCTTTGGCATAAGCGGCCGTGCATATATTTAAGCATGGCCTTAAATTTTCTTGCAGACCTTGCGCGATTATTCTATCCCCAACGTTGCCCCGGATGCGGTGCAGACGTATATAAAAAGGATTCTCCCCTATGTATTCCCTGCTTCAATGATATGCCCCGCACAGGTTTCGCCTCGATAAATGTCAACCCTATCGAGAAGATCTTTTTTGGAAGGCTGCCGCTTTTATTTGCCCACAGCGAATTGTATTTTTCAAAGTCGGGCGTTGTGCAGCATTTGATCCATGAATTAAAGTATAAGGGCAACCAGGATATTGGCGAATACATGGGCACCCTCATCGGGCAATCCCTTGAATCCGGGAAAGGAAGCCATTGTTGCGATTACCTCGTTCCTCTTCCCCTACACCCTTCCAAATTATTCAAACGCGGTTTTAACCAGGCGGAAGTGATCTGTCGTGGAATCAGTGCACGTACCGGAATTCCTGTGCTGGCCGATATGGTTAAAAGAGGAAGGTTCACCGAAACTCAAACCAGGAAGAAAAGAACCGAGCGTTGGCAAAATGTGGACGGCAGTTTTGCGGTGAACCATAAAGAGGAATTTCAGGATAAAAAGATCTTGCTTATAGATGATGTACTTACCACCGGCGCCACTCTCGAAGCCTGTGGCAGAGCGCTGCTTCAAATTCCGGGTATCCAGCTCGCTATCGCCACCCTCGCATATGCAAGTAAATAATAGGGGACGCAGCCCGAGGGGTGATGATTTTTCCCCAAAAGAATTCAATCGTACATCGTAAACCGTCCATCGTACATCGTAAACCGTAATATAATTTGTTTTCACCTGCACGGCATTTTCCGCCACGCTTCGTTCATAAATCCTAAACTTTTTCTCGGAATTCTTTCAGGGCATATTAGATTTGCCTGAATGAGCAGATCCGTTTTCTCCCTTGTTTTGTTTACTGCAGTTTCGGTATTCTTCTTCTCCTGCAAGAAGAACGACCTCATTACAAGCAGGGATGCATCGGTTTATTTTTCAACCGACAGTTTAAAGTTCGACACTGTGTTTACTTCCGTAGGCTCGGTGACAAAATCTTTCAAAATCTTCAACAACAACAAAGGCCGGCTGAAACTGGACCGCGTAAAACTCATGGGTGGAAGTTCATCCTCATTCCGGACAAACATTAACGGAGCGGCCACCGATGAATTGCACAATATAGAACTTGAAGCGAATGACAGCATCTATGTTTTTGTAACTGTGACGATAGACCCTAATGCCGCTCAAATTCCCTTTATAGTATCAGACAGCATACTGGTGGAATACAACAGCAACAGCAAATACGTGCAGCTGGAAGCTTTTGGAAAGAATGCGCGATTTCTTCGCGGCGAAACTCTCTCTCAAAATACTTCCTTTGATAATTCGTTGCCTTACGTGATACTTGACGGACTTCGTGTAGATACCGGCGTTAGTTTGACCATTCCCGCAGGTACGGAACTTTACTTTCATGCCAACTCGCCACTGATCATTGACGGAACGCTTAATGCGGCTGGAACCGTTACAAACCCGGTATTGTTTACAGGCGACAGGCTGGACGAATATTATCGAGATCTGCCGGGAAGCTGGCCGGGTATCTATTTCCGGGGAAGCAGTGAAAGCAATACGCTTAAATTCTGCCATATAATTAATGCATACCAGGGAATTGTAGCTTCAGGGCCTTCTCCCACACTTCCCAAAATAAATGTGGAGCAATGCGAGATCAGGAATATATATGATGCGGGTATGTATTTGGTTGCTACATCGGCCAACGTGTCTAATACACTCGTTGCTAACTGCGGAAGCAACCTGGTGATCAGGCAGGGCGGAAATCATACATTCACCCATTGCACCTTCGCCTCCTATTCAAATTTCAATGTGTTCCGTACCGAACCTGTGGTGTCGGTATATAATTATAACGATGCGGATGGCTTCCGAACCATCGGCGACCTTAACGCAACCTTTACCAATTGTATCATTTGGGGTGAAGGCGGAATTGCCGACAGTGAATTCCTTACCGGCAAAGACGATAATGCAGGCTTCTCACTCACGGTGAGTCATTCAATTTACCGCTCACCCGCACCTCCTGCTAACGCAACCCTTATCTCCACCATCCCGAATTCAGATCCCCTGTTTGATAGCATAGATGTATTTAATAATTATTACGATTTCAGAATCGGCTCTGAATTTGCACCCGGAAAAGATGCTGGTACGCCCACGCCCCTGGTGAAAGACCTTGATGATGCAAACCGCAATGTGGGAGCGCCTGATCTTGGAGCATACGAAAAACAATAACCATGTACCGTTTACTGATCATCTTGACGTTCTTTTCATGCGCACACCGCGAATCGCCGAAAACGGCCGAAACAAAAACTGATAACATGAACAACTCCATTCATCAATTTAAAATTGCCTCGCTCACCGGCGGCATGATAGATCTTTCAACTTTTAAAGGAAAGAAGATCCTTGTGGTAAACACAGCCTCCGAGTGCGGCTACACCCCTCAATATGCAGGCCTGCAGGAGCTTTCCGAAAAATATAGCACCAGGCTGGTGGTAGTAGGTTTCCCTTCTAATGATTTTGGCGGACAGGAGCCAGGCAGTAGCCAGGAAATTCAAACTTTTTGTCAAAAGAATTTTGGCGTCACCTTTCCATTAACCGAAAAAGTAACGGTAAAGGGAAAAGAAGCGCATCCGATCTATCAATGGCTCACGTCGAAAGAAAAAAATGGCGTGATGGACAGCGAGGTAAAGTGGAACTTCAACAAATACCTTCTGGATGAAAAGGGCGTATTGCTGAAGAAATTTGACAGCGATACCGAACCACTGAGCGAAAGTATCACCGGCTTGCTCTAACCAAAATTCTTTACTTTGCAACCATGCAGTTCAGTGATGTAATCGGGCAAAATGATGTGAAGAACCAACTGGTGCAAATGGTAACCGAAAACAGGTTAAGCCACGCATTATTATTTTTAGGCAAGGAAGGAGCCGGCGCCTTTGCCTTAGCCCGCGCCTTCGCCCAATATATCGACTGCGAAAAAGCAAATCCCCCGCAAACTAAGGATACGGGCGCGGTTTCATTGTTTGGAGAAGAGGAACCGGCAATGGCCCGTGTGCCACTCAAAGACTCATGCGGCACATGCCCTTCCTGCATGAAATCGGCTGCGATGATTCACCCCGATATTCATTATAGCTACCCGGTTTTTAGAAAAAATCCGAACAAGCCCGCGCTTAGTGCAGACTTTGCAGCTGAATGGCGAAAGTTCACGCTTGAAAATCCGTATTCCAACGAGTACGAATGGCTGCAATACATAAATGCAGAAAACAAGCAGGGCAATATTTCGCGCGACGAAACTTCGGAGATTATCCGGTATCTCAATCTGAAAACATTCGAAAGCGAATACAAAATACTTATTGTGTGGATGGCAGAAGCGCTCGGCACAACCGGCAACCATCTCCTGAAATTGATCGAAGAGCCCCCTGCAAATACGCTTTTCATTTTTGTGGCAGAAAACGAAAGCCTGATTCTTCCTACAATTTTATCGCGCACACAACTTGTAAAAATTCCGCCCCTGCAAACAAAGGAAATTGCAGAAGCCCTGCAGCAAAGAAAGGGGTTACCGGAAAAAGAAGCCCGCGAAATTGCCATGTTAAGCAACGGAAGTTATTTTGAAGCAATGCAGCTTATGCAGCACGCATCAGATAATTATGAGGCGCAGCTTAGGGACTGGCTGAACACGATTCTTCGTACAGGGCCTGCCGCACAGGTAAAGTGGATAGACGAAATGGCAAAAACGGGAAGAGAAAAACAAAAGCAGTTCTTAAAATTTTTTAATCAAATGCTGCACCAGGCCGTGAGAATCGAAACACTTGGCAGCGAAGCGGCATTCGTTCACGGCACCGACAGCACAAATGAACTCGCCGCAAAACTTAACAAATTTGGCATGGCGCAGAAGGAAGCCATTATAAATGAGATCGACCAGGCAACCTATCATATTGAGAGAAACGGAAATGCCAAGCTGATCTTCCATGGCCTCACCATCCGTATTTACCATATTGTAAGCAACAATTCATTAATTTTGATGGCATAGGGATGAGAGGAGAGCAATGAGGCAGCACATTTGCAGGATTTATTAAATGATCTTTTGCGGTCGCTTTATATATATTGGGTATTGGTTTATTGTTTGATTTTGACTTTGTAAATACCAGGTATCGCCCGTAATGCAAATTTTTGCAATTGAACCTTCCCTTGATTTTTTGAAAATAAAAACCCTTTTATAAATATATGGGATGTGGAAGTTGTGGAAGCAGCGGGGCACCGGGAGGATGCAAAAGCCAGGGCCATTGCGCCAGCGGCAGTTGTAACAGGATGAACGTGTACGACTGGCTTGCAGACCTGCCCTTTAGCGACCCTGAAAGCAGTTGCAAGGTTGTAGAGATCAGTTTCAATAACGGCAGCCGGAAAGATTATTTCAGAAACAATTCTTTTCAATATTTCTCCAAGGGCGACATGGTGGCGGTGGAAGGTGTTAATGGTTTCGACGTTGGCTATGTAAATCTTACGGGTGAACTCGTTCGCCTACAGCTTAAGAAAAATAATATCGACGAAAGAACAGCGGAATTAAAAAAGATACTGCGCAGGGCCAGCGAAAGCGACCTCGCCAAAATGCGGGAAAATAAAGCCCGGGAAGCGCATGTACTTATTCGCAGCCGTGCCATGGCAAGGCAATTGAAACTCGACCTGAAAATGGCAGAAGTGGAAATTCAGGCTGATGGAAAAAAAGCGACCTTCTTTTATATAGCAGACGACCGCGTGGATTTTCGCGAATTGATAAAACTGTATGCGGCTGAATTTAAGGTGAAGGTGGAAATGCGGCAGATCGGCGCAAGGCAGGAAGCGGGAAAAGTTGGAGGAATAGGAAGTTGCGGAAGAGAATTATGTTGCGCAACCTGGCTCACCGACTTTAAAAGTGTAAATACTAACGCAGCCCGGTATCAAAACCTGAGCATCAATCAAACAAAACTTAGCGGCCAGTGCGGAAGGCTTAAGTGCTGTTTGAATTATGAACTGGATACCTACATGGATGCGCTGCAGTTCTTCCCTACCGATTCTGACGTGTTGGAGGTGGAGAAAGGGCGCGCATTTTTAGTGAAGAAAGACATTTTCCGCAACCTGATGTGGTACACGCTCCCTGACAGCAATAAACAATACCCGCTTACTATTGAAAGCGTAAAGAAGATCAAAGCTCAGAACCGTGAAGGCATTCGTCCCGAAGCGCTTGAAACCGCCGAAGTTCAAACCAATAAACCACGCGAGGTTGAGCCTGAATATGCGGATCTCGTGGGGCAGATAAGTTTGAAAAGCCTGGAAAAAACCACGCGTAAGCGTCGCGACAAAGAAAAAAGCAGGCAGCAAAACCAAAGGCCCGGCAACAGGCCTCAGCAGAAACCGGAACAACAGGCCGGCAATCGCCCTCAGGGCCAAAATACGCAACGCGCGCCGCAACAGCGCCCACCGCAGCAAAAACAGGGAGGCCAGCCACAGCGAGGCGGTCAACCCCGTGCGCAGGGAACCAATCCGCAGGGAGGTAACGCTCCGAAGCAGGGTTCACGCCCTCAGGGAAACCGGCCACCAGGTAATCGCCCGCAAGGAAACCGTCCACAAGGGAACCGTCCTCCCGGGGACCGGCCCAATCCACCGCAGGATAAAAGCAATTAGCCATGTCTATCAGGGTTGAAAATCTTCTGAAACTTTACGGTGAGCAGAAAGCGGTGAACAACATCAGCTTTAAAATTAACAAGGGTGAAATAGTGGGCTTTCTCGGCCCTAATGGCGCAGGGAAATCTACCACCATGAAAATGATCACCGGTTATCTCGCTCCGGACGGCGGAAGTATTGATGTGTGCGGCATTGAAGCGGTGAAAAATTCTCTCGCTGCTAAAAAAAAGATCGGCTATCTACCCGAGGCCAATCCTCTTTATTACGACATGTATATAAGAGAATACCTGGGCTTTATTTCAAACCTGCATCACCTTCAGGGCAAAAAAGAAAAAATAGAGCAGGTAATTAAAAAAGTCGGCTTAACGCAGGAGGCCCACAAAAAAATCGGGCAACTCAGTAAAGGTTATAAACAGCGCGTAGGCCTTGCCGCGGCAATGCTTCACGACCCTGAAGTATTGATACTTGATGAACCCACATCAGGGCTTGATCCTAACCAGATCATGGAAATTCGCGCGGTGATACGCGAACTGGCCGAGAACAAGACCATCCTTTTTTCCTCCCACATCATGCAGGAAGTTGAATCACTTTGCGACCGCGTGATCATCATCAACAAAGGAACCATTGTGGCTGATGATTCTTTGAACAGTTTAAAAAGGTTAAGTGAAGACAAAACGCAGATCGTGATGGTTGAATTCAGCGAACCTGTGAATGCAGGCCTGCTCGAAGCAATGGAGAAGGCAGAAAAGGTTGAAAAAACCGGCAATGCAACCTATGCCATACGAACGGCCGATGGAGAAAATATAAGGCGCCAATTGCTGCAGCTTAGCGTGAACCATCAATGGAATATTCTTTCTCTTCAAACGCGCGAACAAAACCTCGAAAGCGTTTTTAAAGACCTTACCACCAAATAGACCTGCTTCTCTCATTTGGTTTCAATTCTCAAAGATTGTTTCTTTGCAAAAATTATTCAGGCTGCCCGCAGAAGAATAATTTTCTCCCGCTCCATGCATCATTTTCTTACATAAAACTAAATGCACACAATATGAGTTACATCGCTTCCATTTTCGCAAGGCAAATTTTAGACAGCAGGGGAAATCCCACAGTTGAAGTTGACATACTAACTGAAAATGAAAGACTCGGAAGGGCCGCAGTGCCCAGCGGTGCAAGCACAGGAATACACGAGGCCGTAGAGTTGCGCGATAACAATAAAAAAGTTTACCTCGGCAAAGGAGTTACAAAGGCAGTAAAAAATGTAAACACCATTCTTGCCGACAGTTTGCTTGGTTGGGATGTGGCAGACCAAACCGGTATCGACAACATGATGATAGAACTCGACGGCACGCCCAATAAGGCAAAACTCGGCGCAAACGCAATGCTGGCGGTAAGTCTGGCTGTGGCAAAGGCTGCGGCGCTTGAAGCGAATCTTCCTTTGTATCGTTACATCGGCGGAACGAACGCGAGAGTGATGCCTGTGCCGATGATGAACATCCTCAACGGGGGTGCGCATGCCGATAATAAGATCGATTTCCAGGAATTTATGGTGATGCCGGTGGGCGCAACCTCTTTCAGCGAAGGATTGCAATGGGGCGTTGAAATATTTCATGCATTGAAAACGGTTCTTAAAAAGAAAGGGTACAGCACGAACGTAGGCGACGAAGGCGGATTTGCACCAAACATTCAAAGTAACGAAGAGGCTATTGAAACTGTACTTACCGCTATTCAGGCAGCGGGATATAAAACCGGCAGCCAGGTGGCAATTGCCATGGATGCGGCCAATTCTGAATTATGGAACGCGAAAGAAAAGAAATACATCTTTCATAAAAGTGATGGCAAGAAAATGACGAGCGAACAACTCGTAAAATATTGGGAAGGTTGGGTGAAAAAATATCCGATCGTGTCCATTGAAGACGGGATGGCGGAAGATGACTGGAAGGGATGGAAAATGCTAACCGAAGCAGTGGGCAGTAAATGCCAGCTTGTGGGAGACGATCTTTTTGTAACCAATGTTGACCGCTTACGGAAAGGCATAGACGAAAATACAGCGAATGCGCTTTTGGTAAAGGTGAATCAGATCGGAACGCTTACCGAAACGATCAATGCGGTAACCCTCGCGCAAAACAGCGGCTACAATACCATTATGAGCCATCGCAGTGGCGAAACAGAAGACAGTACGATAGCTGACCTTGCAGTTGCCTTAAATTGCGGACAAATAAAAACGGGTTCCGCATCAAGAAGCGACCGCATGGCAAAATATAACCAGTTGATCAGGATCGAAGAAATTCTTGCAGGCAGTGCTATTTATCCCGGAAAGAAATTAAAATTCGGACTGTAAGATTTCATCATTGAAAAGTTTTCGTAGTTTTAAGCAAATCCTTTTTTTGCAATGAAGAATGTGCGCGTTTTTCTCAGAACACTTAACAATAAATACCTCATTGCAGGAATTTTCTTTGTGGTCTGGATGATGTTCTTCGACCCGAAAGATTGGGGATTGATCATTAACCGCAAGGAAAAACTCAATGAGCTGGAAAAAAGCGAGAAGACCTTGCAAAAACAAATTGCCGATTCAAAAGCGGAATTACACCTGTTAAAAACGAGCGCGGAAACTATTGAAAAGTACGCCAGGGAGAAATATATGATGAAAAAAGACAATGAAGATCTTTTCATCGTAAAAACCCCATAAATTGGAAAAAATTACGTTTTTTTATGCAATAAGATTTTTCAGGTGCCGTTTAATATGACGGATAGGATAATGATTTAATAATTTTCAAAAGATTTTAGAGACTATGGAAAGTATTACGCTGGATGACCTGTTACAGTATTTGTACAAAGAAACCTCACCGGAGAAAACGGCTGCAATTGCGGCAGCCCTCGAAACAGATTATAGCCTGAGAGAGAAATTGAATGTGATGGCCTCGGCCTCGAAGCGGTTGGATGCACTTAAAATGTCGCCCCGCCAGCAGACCATTGATAATATCATGCAGCATGCAAACAAGGGCATAGAAGAGCTGTCTCATTAATACATTCTGATAAAAATTCTTGCCCTGGCCCTGGTTCAGGGCTTTTTTATGCGCATAAAAGAACGATATCAATTTGTAATTGACTACTTCAAGCAGCACATGCCTGATGCGGAAACCGAACTGGTTTACGACAACCCTTTCCAATTGCTAATTGCCGTCATTCTCTCCGCTCAATGCACCGATAAAAGAGTGAACATGACCACGCCTGCATTATTTAGCCGCTTCCCGGATGCAGAAAGCATGGCCGCCGCCTCCTTTGAAGAGTTGTTTCCCTACATTAAATCCATTTCATACCCTAACAATAAAACGAAACACCTGATGGGAACTGCTAAAATATTGTTTGAAAAATATGGAGGTAAAGTTCCGATGACCGTTTCCGAACTGGTGGAATTACCCGGAGTAGGCCGCAAAACGGCAAATGTGATCACTTCAGTTATTGATCAGCAGCCAAACATGGCGGTTGATACCCACGTGTTTAGGGTGAGTGCCCGCATAGGTTTAACCCGGGCCGCAAAAACTCCGGCAGCCGCAGAAAAACAGCTGATAAAACATATCCCGGAAAATCTCGTTCATATGGCTCATCATTGGCTGATATTGCATGGGAGGCATATTTGCGTAGCGCGGAGGCCAAAATGCGGCGAGTGCGGATTAAAACCTGCCTGTAAATATTACACGGAAATAGTGCAAACCACGAAATAAATAGAATAAATTATCTTATTTTGTGCAGCATTCTCTTAAAAAGAATAACCACAACTAATAAAGACTTGATGAAAAAGATTTCCTTTTTGTTTTTCCTGTTTGCAATGCTAACAGGCAGCACAAAAAACGCGTCTGCTCAATATTACTTCTACAATGACGATTATTACGATAATCCTTTGCTTATTGAAGTGGGTGCATCATTGAATGCGATGAACTGCCTTACAGACATTGGCGGAAAAAAAGGTATCGGAAAAAAGTTCTTAAAAGATCTCAACATGGGTAAAACCCAGGTTGGCGGAGGCCTTTTTATCAGCGCGATCTACAAAAACGCATTTGCTTTTCGTGTAGAAGGTACGTTTGGAAAACTAACCGCAAATGACAATGTACTTGCCGGAGTTACAGATATCGCTGCAGAGCGGTACAACCGTAACCTGAACTTTAAAACGAGCATCACTGAAATTGCTGGTGTGGTTGAATTGCACCCTTTATTCATATTTATCGACTGGGTTTCCCGCGATGCAGAACCTCCCCGTTACTCTCCTTATTTATTGGCCGGAGTTGGCTACTATTCATTCAACCCGCAGGCAGAGGTTGACGGGCGCTGGGTAGACCTGCAGCCGCTAAGCACCGAAGGCCAGGGATTTGCCGAATATCCTGACAGGCCGGTTTATAAACTGAAGCAAACAAATATTCCTTTGGGAATAGGAATGAAATACGAACTATCTCAATTCTTAACCCTGAGAGGAGAGTTTGTTTACCGCAAACTAAACACAGATTATCTTGATGACGTAAGCACAAGGTATATTGATCCTGCATTGTTTTACGAATACTTCTCGCCTGATAAAGCAGCGCTTGCCGCTTTTATGGCAGACAGGCAGCTGATCAAGAAAACCGACCCTAACGGCGGCGGAAAGCGAGGAAGCCCGTCTGAAAAAGACGCTTACTTTTCATTCAACCTGAAATTAGGTTTGGTGTTAGGAAGGGAAAGGATCAGATAATCTATCCTGATAAAAATTTTAAAACCGTTCGAAAATTTGAACGGTTTTTTTATTGTAATTAAGACTTTTATATTGAAAGCGGAGGTTGTTATCCGGGCATTAATTCTCTTTTCATCTTCATTGGCAGCTTGCCCGCCGAGGCGGGTCGAAGCCTACGAAAAATAAATACCACGCCTGCAATATTTTGCTTCGTGGCCTTATGTATTCTTAGGTCTTGCTTCGTGTGAAACCTCTCTTCCATCAAGATTTCTGAATGGCGTAAGCGATTAGGGAGTATGGAACTCTGACAAAAAAGCCACTTTCTTGATTTTTAATTCTCCGAAAGCATTCCCTTTACCGCTTCAACGATCTCGCGCTTTGTAAACGGAACACCCATGATCTTATTCAACCCCTTTGCATCTACAAGATACTTATCGCGAATGATCTTGATCAGTTGCCCGTTATTCAATTCCGGGATCAACACCTTATCAAAGTTCCTGATGATCTCACCAAGGTTTTCCGGAAAGGGCCGAACATAACGTAAATGCGTATGCGAAACTTCAAGCCCCTCATGCTGCAGTTCCATACAGGCAGATTTTATTGCACCGTATGTACTGCCCCAGCCTAACACGAGAACCTTGCCTTTCTCCGCGCCGCTGTCTAGCGTTTGTTTCGGTATCTGGCCCGCGATCTTATCCACTTTCTCCTGCCTGATCTTTACCATCAACTGATGATTGTCCGGATCATAACTTATGTTTCCGGTGATATTTTGTTTCTCGAGTCCGCCGATACGATGCTCCATCCCGGGTGTGCCCGGGATTACCCAGGGTCTTACGAGATTTTCATCGCGCAGGTAAGGCTGAAATTTATCTTCACCATGGCCAAGTTCTTTTTTAAACTCCACCTTAATATCAGCTAACTCTTCTTCTTTAGGAAATTTCCATGGCTCTGCGCCATTGGCTATGTACCCGTCGCTTAACAAGATCACAGGCGTCATGTGTTGCACCGCAAGCCTTACGGCTTCAAGGGCTACATCAAAACAATCGCTTGGCGTACTTGCAGAGATCACCGGCATCGGGCATTCACCATTTCTTCCATAATATGCCTGCAACAGGTCACTTTGCTCCGTTTTTGTGGGCAAGCCCGTGCTCGGTCCGCCGCGTTGAATATTGCATATCACCAAAGGGATTTCAAGCATTACGGCAAGGCCCATAGCCTCTGCCTTTAAAGCCATCCCCGGGCCTGAGGTTGTGGTTACACCAAGGTATCCGCCATAACTGGCACCAATAGACGAAGTGATCGCGGCAATTTCATCTTCTGCCTGGAAGGTTTTTATGCCGAATGATTTGTGCCTGCTTAATTCATGCAAAATGTCTGAGGCGGGCGTAATCGGGTATGTACCTAAGAACATCCGAAGCCCACTCTTACGGGATGCAGCGATCAAACCGTAGGCAAGTGCCTGGTTACCCATCACAGACCGGTAGGTTCCCGGTTCCATCCTCGCTTTCTCAACGCTATAGCGTGTAGTAAAGGTTTCGGTGGTATCTCCGTAATTATAGCCGGCCTGCAACACTTTTATGTTGCTGTTCAGAATATCCGGTGTTTTGGAAAACTTCTCTTTTAAAAAGTTCATCGTGTTTTCCATACTCCTGTTATACATCCAGTACAGGAAGCCCAGCACAAACATGTTCTTTGCACGATCCTTTTCCTTCGTGCCCATAGTGAAATCTTTTAAAGATTCACGCGTGAGCTTCGTCACATCAATTTTGAAAACTTCAAAATCTGACAAGCTGTTATCTTCAAGGGGATTAATGCCATCTGGATAATTTGCAAGCCTCAGGTTCTTGTTATCAAAGCCATCTATGTTTGCAATTATCTTTCCGCCTTTCTTCAAACTTTTAAGGTTCACTTTTAAAGCCGCCGCATTCATCGCCACCAGCACATCACATTCATCGCCGGGTGTAAAAACCCTGTCGCTGCTGAACCGGAGCTGGAAGCCGCTCACACCGGGCAGCGTACCGATCGGGGCGCGTATCTCTGCAGGAAAGTCGGGGAAAGTGGCCAGGTCGATCCCGAGCAGGGCGGTATTGTTCGTAAATTGGTTGCCGGTCAACTGCATTCCGTCACCACTGTCTCCCGCAAATTTTATCACCACATCCTGCAATTGTTCCAGTTTTTCCATCGTCTTATTATTAGGCCGCAAAGTTAACAAGTATGCGCCGATGCTGATGAAATTTGGCATATCACATAAGGAATTTTAGCAGGTGCCGGGCTAAATTCAACCTAATCATTTAGGTTTGCGCCAAACTTTTAAGATGCAGGACCTTTCCGATTTTTTAGATCCTTTGCAGGTTTCCGTGATTATGGATGATAAGGGGCTTACCGACGGGCAAATTGGCAAGCACATCCTTGTGTTCGAGTCGGAAATTCCTTCCGTAGAATCCATCGACATCGTGTTTATCGGCGTGCCTGAAAACAGGGGTGAAACCTCTCTTTTCGGAAATGCACCTGATCATATCCGTAAGCAACTGTATGCATTGCACTACTGGCATGAAGATGTAACACTTGCAGATCTTGGAAATATTAAACCCGGCGCCTCGCTCGCAGACACTTACGCAGCCGTAAAAACGGTTCTTGC
>JAFAGR010000082.1 GCA_023422565.1 Bacteroidota bacterium
CCACGTCTATTCTCACTTCATCTATGCCTTTCTGTGTGAGAACTTTTTTATAATAGAATTCTTCTCTTTTCGTGGCCTTGGTTTGCGAAATGAGTTTATAGATCAATTTTATTTTCCGGTAAATGAAAGTTTGAAGAGAGAAAAGAATCAGGCCATAGCTGCCGAGGAAAATCACCAGGAAAGATAAAAGCGCTATCCACCAAACCGGTTTAAAAATAAAGATCCCCAATGCTATCGGTATTGAAAGCATGAGTGCCGTAAGTGCTGAAAGTTGTTGTGGTGAAAGATTTTTTTTTGAAACCATGGCCCTTTTTTGTTTATCCTGATAATCCGGGGCCGAAGTTAAATTAATAAGCGCTGTTGCTTCTACAATTCAAATTTGTATCCAACACCTTTAACAGTTGTGATATAATCGAGGTTGAGTTTTTGGCGGATCTTCCTGATATGAACATCAATCGTTCTGTCGCCCACAATCACTTCCGTTCCCCAGATCTGGTTAAGGATCTCATTCCTCAAAAACACTTTGCCCGGCTTGGAAGCCAACAAGGCCAGCAGCTCAAACTCTTTCCTTGCCAGTGTGATCTCCTTGTCTTTATGGTAAACCAAATATTTTTCGCGGTCAATTTTCATATCGCCCACCACCAAAACCTTTGAATCGTCTGCTCCCGAGATACGGCGGAACAGGGCATTCACTTTACTCAGAAGTATTTTCGGGCTAACAGGCTTTGCTATGTAATCATCCGCACCCGACTCGAGGCCGGTGACTTCTGAGGTTTCATCATTCAGCGCAGTAAGAAAAATGATCACCGTTTCGCGCATCTGTGGCATGGTACGAAGAAGCCTGCAAACTTCTATCCCCGATTTTCCCGGCATCATTACATCAAGAATGATCAGATCGGGCCGTAATTTTTTTGCTTTTTCGAGGGCCTCATTGCCGTTGGCTGCAGTGGCAACTTCATAACCTTCATTACTTAAGTTGAACGAAATGATCTCCAGAATATCCGGTTCATCGTCTGCAATAAGTATCAGGCCCTTACTCATAAACAAAAAGTTAGGCAAAATTAGCCTGATTATGCCGGCATTTTCAAGATGGGGCATTATCAAATTGTTAAACGAATTACAAGTGATTCAATGCACATAGGCGGTCCGCATAATTTATGACGAAATAGCACCATCTTTGCAGATAAGCCACCTATGCGGAAATTATTTGTTTTGGTGTTGTTGTTTGGTTCCTGGAAAGCTTATGCCGGTCCGGATACGCTTTCCATTCCGCTAAGCCGCGTTTTCTTTCATGATAAAATTGCCAAAGAGCAGCGACTGATAGACAAACTTGATGGCAGAACCGATAATGTATTTCATGCGGGAAACAATGAAGCGGTAAACGTTCAACTTACGGACGCGCTTTTTAGAAAGACTAAAGAGTTGAATGAGTGGATCGAGCTGAATGAGAAACTTTCCACAAACAATGATAAAGTTCGCTTTCTCAGTTATGTGGAAAATGGGCTGAAATTGTTTCGGGTATATTTTAAGAGTAAAGAGATCACCGGAGTTGAGTTTCCATCCTTAGTAGAAAATCTTTCGGATGCAATGAAAGCCCTGGCAGAAGGGAACAGCGTTGCAGGAATCGTACAGGATTTGCCTTACTCAAGGGCAAGAATAATCGCTGAAGTGTTTTATGATGATGCGGCCGCAGCACAGATAAGGAACGACGTTTACCTTAAATATTGTGCGCTGTACCCGGAGAAAATTCTGCAGACAATTAAGCCTTTCACCGAACAGCCTTTTGCAGACAGCCTTCTACTTGTGGCGGCGAAACAAAACCCTGCGCAGTTATATTCTTATTCGCAGTCAAGATCGTCAGCGGAGGGAAGGTTGATCCATCGGAGCGAGCATGCCCTGGTAAAGTCAATTGCGCAATTGAGCGAAACCCCGAACGCGCTTTTTTATTTTCCATTTTTGGATAATCTCCTTAGTGGCAAACAAAGTATAGACGAGATCAAAAAATATGTAGGGGATGGCGACAGGGGATATGACAGTGTAGGTTATTTTAAACTTCTTGTAAGAACAGAGAAGGAATATTATAAGCGAATGGCGCCACCGGTTCGCGACACTCCCGTGGCGGTGTTTGGAGCGAACGGCCTTAGAGAAACTTTGAAAGCCCGAGCTCTCCGGCATTTTGTTACGCCCATAAACGAGCTTCACAATGAGAACAGTCTTGCAGTTAGAATGCGGGCAATTGACCCGTTGACGCCGGAGGAATTGTACTTTATGATGATAATGGGAGAGGCTGATATTTATACTTCAAGTTATAAGCACAGTTTCAACCGCATGTTACAGAAGATGGGGCCGGCGCCGCGAACGGATTCACTGCTGTTAAATGTTCACTTTGATTTTTTTAAGAAGTTCATTAAAATGGCCGCGAGTTACAATAAGCTCGACACTTTTTTAAAACTCATGCCTGCTTCAAGTTCTGAAGTTTTGATGAAGGCCTTTGTAGCGAATCTTGATAAAACCGGAAACCTTGAAGATGCAGTAGACGTGGCCGATTCATACAGCAGCATCACAGATCCAACACTCCTTTCCACCATACTCAACTATGTGGAAGATAACTACCGGCAAAGCGTAGCCGCAGATAATACAAGGGGAAAAATAATCTATGGATTGCTGAAAGATATTTTTCTATCTGCAGACAGCAACAATAAGATTGATCTTACCGCCACACTGGGCATTCCTTCCATTTACGAAGTAAGCAGTAAGGATATGCAGGATGAACAAGGCAATATCGTTCAGCAGGTTTTTTTCTACGGCGATGAAGATGGCAAGATCTTTTTTCCGCAATTTGTAAACTCATTTTCTCCGAGGGATTGGCAGATCACTCATAAAAAGGAATGGGTTGAAATGAAAAGTAATAAGGGCAAGGTGCACGTTTTTGTTAACCGTCCTCTGGATAATGATGCTAACCTGGACGACAGTGCACAGGTGCATCTGAATGCCTATCTGGAAACCATAGGAATGCAGCCCACCGTTGTAGTTCATCGCGGCCATAGTTACTGGTTGCCCAGAACCATATCACGCCTGCCCGGTAGTGCGAAGGTGGTGTTACTTGGAAGTTGCGGAGGTTATAAAAATCTGAATGAGATACTGGAGGTTTGTCCTGAGGCGCACATAATTTCAACAAAGGAAATTGGTAAAGGAGACCTTAATCAACCTATTATTAATTACCTCAACAAAGCGCTTTCTAACGGAGAAGACATTGTTTGGAAAAAAATGTGGGCGAGCCTCTCAAAACAATTTGAAAATGCCCCGCGTGATACCCGTGAAAGTTGGGAGGATTATATTCCCCCGTATCGAAACCTGGGTGCGATCTTTATTAAAGCTTACCATAAAAAAACAGAACCTGAGTAAGGCTCATTTCTGATTTAAATTTGCCTGATGAGTGAGACTTCAAGGGGCGGAAATATTTATCTTTTAAAACGCGTCTATTCGTTCGCAGCTCCGTACAGAAATAAATTTTATCTCTCCATTTTTCTTTCGATTTTTCTGGCAGTAACTGCGCCCGTGCGGCCATACCTTATTCAACTAACGATCAACAAGGGCATCACCGGAGAAGCCACGGCGAAATTTTTTGAAGGTGTTGGCGGTTTTTTGATCGAGATCACGCTTATACAGATCTTGCTACTTCTTGTTGAAACAGCCGCAAGGTTTTATTTCACTTTCACCAGTGCTGCTCTTGGCCAAAGTGTGGTTAAAGACATGCGGGTGAAAACGTATCAAAAAATCCTCGGTTTGCAACTGCGGCAGTACGACAAAACTCCGGTAGGAACCTTAACCACGAGAACTATCAACGATATCGAATCAGTTAATGATATTTTCAGTGACGGCCTGATTCCAATCATTGCAGATCTTCTCGCTATTTTCTCTGTGTTATTTTATATGTTCTATATCGACTGGCAGCTTACTCTGGTTTGCCTTTCACCCTTTCCGTTTTTGATTGTTGCAACCTACTATTTCAAAGAAAGTGTGAACCGTTCATTTATAAAAGTTCGGAATGCGGTGGCCTCATTAAATGCATTTGTTCAGGAACATATTTCCGGGATGTCTCTTGTACAGGCTTTTGCCGCCGAGGAGCGGGAGATGAAGCATTTTAAAAAGATCAACAGTGAACACCGGGATGCGAACATCAGAGCAATATTTGCATATTCGGTTTTCTTTCCGGTAGTTGAATTGATATCAGCGTTATCAATAGGGCTTCTTGTTTGGTGGGCGGGCAATGAATCTTTGTTTGGAACCGAAGCGGCGAAAACCCCCGGAGTTATCACCTCTTTCATATTATGCCTTAACCTTTTGTTTCGTCCGCTGCGGGTGCTCGCCGATAAATTTAATGTGATGCAGATGGGTATGATTGCCAGCGAGCGTGTATTTAAAGTGATGGACAATGAGGATGCAGAGTTGGAAACCGGAAATCATTCGGGGCCAATACAAGGCGATGTATCGTTTAGAAATGTCTGGTTTGCGTATAAGAATGAGGAATGGGTTTTAAAAAATGTTTCATTTGAAGTTAATGCGGGAGAAACCTTAGCTATTGTGGGCGCGACCGGAAGCGGGAAAACAAGCACGATAAATTTGCTAACCCGGCTCTACCCGCTAACCCGCGGCGAAATTTTTGTAGACGGCAGGAATATTAAAGAATATGATCTCGGCTCTCTACGAAGTAAAATTGGGGTTGTGCTGCAAGATGTTTTTCTTTTCGCCGGAACGGTAATGGATAACCTAACTCTACGAAATCCTAATATAACCGAGGGGCAGGTGCATGATGCAGCAAAACATGTCGGCCTTCACGATTTCATCATGCAACTCCCAGGCGCGTATAATTATAATGTTATGGAAAGAGGAGCAACTTTGTCTGTAGGGCAGAGGCAATTGCTCTCATTTGCGCGTGCGTTGTTATATAATCCTTCTATTTTGATACTTGACGAGGCCACTTCATCTGTTGACCCCGACAGTGAACGACTTATCCAGTCGGCTACAGATACCCTGATAACGGGGCGCACTTCAATCGTGATTGCGCACAGGCTCAGCACCATAAGGAGGGCAGACAAGATTATAGTCTTAGACCGCGGAGTTATTGCCGAAATGGGCTCTCATGCAGAGTTGTTAAAGGCTGATGGGGCTTACGCCAGGTTGTATGCTATGCAGTTTAAGCCTGAAACCCAATGATCCGGCTGTTTTTCTCTTAAAATTTCTCTATTCAGCAGTCCCCCCTTATCTTTGCGCCAAAATTGAGGAAAGCATGGCTTCAAAGTGTATAAAATCTTTACTGGTAGCGGTTTTTAGCCTTTTTTTGACCGTTTTCTCCACACCTGCTCTTGCAGGCGGGCCGGGGGCGGAAGGTGAAAAGCTCGATCCCGCGAAGATCATAATGGATCACATTAAAGATGCCCATGAATTCCACTTTTTCACTGTAGGAGATTTTCATGCTACTATCCCCTTGCCGGTGATAGTTTATTCCCCCGGGAAAGGCCTTTCCGTTTTCTCTTCATCAAAGTTTGAGCATGGTCATGCAGCTTACAATGGGTATGAAATGAAGGAAGGAAAGATTGTTGCGCAGGATGGCAGCCAGGTTTACGACTTTTCTCTCACGAAGAATGTGGTCCAAATGTTCATTGCCCTTATTGTTTTGGTTTTGCTGATGACAAGCATTGCAAAAAAGTATAAGAAAGGCATCGGTGTTTCAACAGCTCCGAAAGGATGGCAGAATGCAGTAGAGCCGGTTATTACTTTTGTGCGCGATGAAGTAGCAAAGCCCAATCTTGGTAAGAAATACCTGAATTATCTTCCTTACCTCCTTACTATTTTCTTTTTCATTTTGATAAATAACCTGTTCGGGCTGATTCCCGGTGCGGCCAACGTAACCGGAAACACAGCTTTCACCATGGTGTTGGGTGTCATCTCTCTTATAGTGATCCTGGCGAGCAGTAACAGTCATTTTTGGGCGCATATTTTCTGGCCTCCCGGGGTTCCCATTTTTGTAAAGGTGATTTTGATCCCGATCGAGCTGGCCAGTATCTTTATTAAGCCTGCTGCGTTGATCATTCGTTTGTTTGCAAACATGGTTGCCGGCCACATCATCATTTTAAGTTTCGTTTCGCTGATCTTCATTTTCGGCGCAATGAACACTGTGGCGGGCGTAGGTTTTTCGCCTATATCATTATTATTTACCGTATTTATATATTTTATCGAAATACTGGTGGCATTCATCCAGGCATTCATTTTTACCAACCTAACTGCCGTGTTTATCGGGCAGGCTTTTGAAGGAGGTCATGATGATGTAGATGGGCATGCTGATCCGGTTATTGCGTAAGAGTTTTTTCATTTATAAAACCAAGTATCATGACTTTGATGACTTTGTTACAGGAAGTACAATTGGGTTACTCACACTTCGGTGGAGCAATTGGTGCAGGTCTTGCTGCTATCGGCGCCGGCATTGGTATCGGCCAGATCGGTAGGGGAGCTGTTGAATCAATCGCACGTCAGCCTGAAGCTTCTAACGACATCCGTGCAAACATGATCCTGACTGCCGCTTTCGTTGAGGGTGTTGCCCTTTTCGCGGTTATCGCAGGATTATTGGCTGTTCTGAAATAAGTTCAGCGCACCAACTCATTACTGCATCTGAAGCACAGGGCGGAGGATGCAGTAATAATTTCGATTTTTTAAACATTTATAATATTATTCCATGGATCTTTTATTGCCACATCTTGGTTTGATTTTTTGGACATTGCTGGCTTTTTTGATTGTACTATTCATCCTTAAAAAGTTTGCATGGAAGCCTATCATTGCCGGCCTTAACGATCGTGAAGCGAAAATTGCGGACAGCATTGCTACTGCGGAAAGGGTGAAGCTTGAAATGGCACAGTTAAAAAGCGAGAACGAAAGTTTGCTTGTAAAGGCACGGGAAGAGCGGGCCGTGATGCTGAAAGAAGCAAAAGAGATAAAGGACAAAATGATAAGCGATGCAAGAGAAGAGGCAAAGGTGCAGGCCGCGAAAATTATCTCTGATGCACAGGCAAGTATCAATAACCAGAAAATGGCCGCGATGATCGATATTAAGAATCACGTTGGGAAAATGGTTGTGGAAGTAAGTGAGAAAATTCTTCGCAGAGAGTTAAGCAATAAAGCAGAACAGGAAACTTTTATCAGGCAATTGACCGATGAGATCAAGCTCAATTAATCATTTGTAATTTAAGAACATGAACAATCCGAGATTAGCCAGTCGCTATGCAAAAAGCTTGCTTGGTTTGGCAGTAGAGCAAGGAAAACTGGAAGAGGTATATGACGACATGAAGTTTTTGAAGAATCTTGGTGCCGCCAATCCTGATTTCATTTCCGTGCTGCGCAGTCCGGTTATTGCTGCAGACAAAAAAGAACGAATAATACATGCGGTGATTAACACTAGAGTTTCTCCTATCACCGGGGGGTTCATTAATTTGTTGGTGAAGAAAGCGAGGGAAAGCAATATGCCGGAGATTGTAAACGCCTTTATTTCACAATATAATGAGATGAAGGGAATCTACCGGGTGAAGGTAACTACGGCAGCTCCCATCAGCAAGGAAATGGAAAATGAGATTGTAGCTAAGGTAAAATCGAATCCGGGTTATCAGAATATCGAATTACAAACTGTGGTAGATGAATCGTTAATTGGTGGCTATAAGTTTGAAATGGGCGATCTGCTGATTGATGCTTCAATTTTGCGAGACCTTAATGATGTAAGGAAACAGTTCAGGAGTAACGAATATATTCACCGGATCAGGTAGAGTAACAAAGAGAATTTTTTAGGCCCGGTTTTTACCGGGTTTTTTATTGCGTTTGCTTGAAGGGATATAGACAGCCGAGGTGTGAAAGCGATCTTATTCCCCCTTATTTGGTTAATAGCTTAGGCCGCACAAGCGAGGCTGTATTTTAGGAATGGAAGTTTCTCCCGAATCAAAATGAGAGAAATGATTTCTGATTAATTTCCCTTTCTCCTTCAAAGAAGGTTAATAGCTTTAGCCGCAATTCGAATCGAACTACTTCAAAGTTTAGGTGGAAGGACTTTTTCAGTTTTTTTTTGAATACCCTAATTTTTGGCCCGAAATGGTAATTGCCAGAGAAGCTTCAACAGGCCAATTTTGTAGCAAAGCAATTTCAATGTTTGAAGGGATGAGCGCATTCGAATTCAGAGAGGCATTCAAAAGCCATGACGACTGCAGGAGGTATTTGTATGATCTTAAATGGAGTTCAGATTATCGCTGCCGAAAATGTGAAAGCAGAAATTTTGGAAAAGGCCGAACGCAGTTTCATATGCGTTGCAAGTGCTGCGGTTACGATGAATCGGTAACCGCAAATACGTGCTTTCATAAAATTAAGATTCCGTTACTGACCTCTTTTGAAATGGCTTACCGGATCATAGTTTCAAAAAAGTCAGTTTCCTCGGTATCATTATCGCGGGATTTTGCGGTTAGTCAACCGGCTGCCTGGTTTCTCAAACGAAGGGTTCAGGCTTGCATCAGTCAGGGTGAGTGGAGCCCGGCGGAAGGCGAACAAGTGGAGTTGAGCAAGGAAAAATATGGACAGATCGACGCCAGGGAAACTTTGGTGAGTTGGAACTCAAACTATCTCATCAGTCATGAGGCTAAGGTAGATTTGAACCAAAAGATCAGCATCCCGAGTTCCGCAGTTAAGATAAGGTTTTTTGGACCGAATGTAGTTTTTGAGAATTTCAAACTGTGGCTTAACGGAATTCATCACTATTGTTCGCTAAGGTATCTTACCGCTTATCTTGATGAATATTTCTTTCGTTACAGATTTAGAAACAGTTTGCATACCGCACTGCATTATTTTCTGCAACGTTTGGTATTTTCCAGTCCATCTCCAAAACTTAAGCGTCATCTTAAAGAAGGCACTTGATTTTTTTTATTTGAAGGCAAAGTTTTAAACTTCCATCTTTCAATTTCCACATTCTTTATTGATAACATCCTGAACCGAAATCGTTGCGATTACTATTTTTCTGAACTTGTATATCAAAACCGGATTTTCAAAAATAGGCAAAGGTAGGCTCAGTGATTTTCGAAGTAAAGAATCCATCCACTGTGGTTTTTTTTCGAGATCCCGATATTTCATGAGTACTTGAGCGGTCGGTAAACTAAGCGATTAAACTGATTCTACCATATAAAACCTTCCCTTCCCTCCGAGGCCACTCCACGCATTGGGATGTGGTCTAAGCTAATAATCCAACGCCTGCAAAAACATCGATTTATTCTTCTAAAGCAATACTCATTACGTATTAACCTTCCCGAAAAAGCGCGCTAAGCTATTAACCAGCATCCGGCATCTCCCACCATTTTTAACCCTTCCTACCCCCAACACCCCAATGCCCGCACATTTAAAAAAAATCCCCGCCGTTGAAGGCAGGGATCTTTTTATGTATTCCAGAGAAGGAATTATCTCTGAATGATCAGTTGTTCGGTTTTCAGGCGTTTGCCATTTGACTCAGACAACATCAACCAGTAGATTCCTGATGGCAGTAAAGGAACGGTTACATCCATTACCTCAACATTGTTTGCCATGTTTACAGGGAAAGTTTTGTTGTAAACCAACCTTCCTTTAGAATCATAAATGGTAATTATCCTCGCCACAGCAACGCTGTTGATATTGCTGAAGCTAACCTTAAATGTACCGCGGTTTGCGTTTGGCGCAATAAAGGCCACGTTAGAAGTAGTTACGGTGATTTCAATTACTGAAGATGTTATTGTACATCCTCCGTCACCCGTTACTTCCACCGTGTACTCGTATACTCCCGGAGTGTTGGACACCGCTGCATAAGTAGCACTTGTTGCACTCGGAATTGCCACACCGTCAACAAACCACTGGTAAGTTGCTGTTGCAGGAGTTGCAGTAGCTGTAAGAGTAGATGTTACACCTACCTCAACTGATGTGTCATCAGCTGTTACAGATACGGTTGGAGCAGCATTTACAGTTAATGTAGCCGGTGTAGAAGTAATATCTCCACACGCATTGCTAACCACTACCTGATATTGGTAGTCATTTGCAGTGCCGGAAACTGCTGCAAGCGTAAGTGTTGCATTGGTTTCTCCGGCAATGTCTGTAAATGTAGTTCCACCATCAGTGCTTACCTGCCATTGGTAACCGGTAGCATTTGAAGCAGCTACACTAAAGGTTGCATCTGATCCTTCACAACCCGATACAGCGGTTGGTTGTGTGGTGATAGCCGCAGCCGAAGTTACAGTAAGAGTTGCAGCTGTAGAAGTAAGTCCTGTTGTGCAATCACCGTTAATTACCACACGAACCTGGCCATTGTTCATAGCCGCGGTCACCGGTGCTGAAAGTGTAGCACTTGTTGCTCCGGGTACTGCCGTCCATGTAGCACCACCATCAGCGCTTATTTCCCACTGATAGGTAAGAGCATTGCCTGTAGCGGTTACAGTGAATGTGGCTGTACCACCATCGCACGCGGTTGTTGATGCGGGCTGAGTGGTGATAGTACCTGCAGGAGTTACAGTAAGGGTTGCAGGCGTAGAAGTGATCGGCGTAGGTCCGCAACTTGTAATTGCTACCTGGTATTGATTATTATTATCGCCATCAACCACACCGGTTAAATCAAGTGTAGCATTTGTTGCACCGGCAATATCAGTGAAAGTAGTACCACCATCTGTGCTCACCTGCCATTGGTAACCTGTTGCTCCTCCGGCAACCACAGTAAAGGCTGCATTCGCTCCCGAACAAACGGTAATGTTTGCAGGCTGCGTGGTAATTGTAGCCACTGAACTGATAGTTAAAGTAGCTGGAGTTGAAATCAAGCCAGTGGTGCAGGCATTGTTCAGAACAACTTGGTATTGATTGTTGTTCATCGTTGCGGTTACCGCTGTAAGATCAAGGTTTGCGGTTGTTGCACCGGCGATGTCAGTAAATGTTGTGCCACCGTCTGTGCTCACTTGCCATTGGTAGGTAACGTCAGTTCCTGTAGCGGCAACGGTAAATGCTGCGTTTCCGCCATCACAAGCTGAAGTGCTTGCCGGTTGCGTAGTAATAACTGCAGGTTCGTTCACGGTAATTGTAGCAGTTGCTGAAACAAGTGGTGTTCCGCAGCTGCCAATAAGCACCTGGTAAACGTATCCATTTATAGCCGCAGTAGCAGCCGGTATATTCAACGTAGGTGAAGTTTCACCAGATACATCGCTGAATGTAGTTCCACCATCTGTACTTACCTGCCATTGGTATGAAGTAGCTCCTGTTGCTCCTACACTAAATGCAGCTGCATTGCCTTCGCAAACGGTAACGTCTGTAGGCTCTGAAGTAATTGCTGCGGCGGTAGTGATTGTAAGCGTAGCAGGGATTGTGGTAACCGGCGTTCCGCATGGGTTAGATACTATAACCTGGTATTGGTAGTTATCCATACCTGCAGTAACCGCAGGAGTTACATAGGTTGCTCCATTTGCTCCCGGGATGTCGGTAAAAGTTAAGCCACCGTCAGTACTTTCCTGCCATTGGTAGGTGTTTCCTGATCCTGTTGCTATAACGGCAAAGGTTGCGGTATTACCAGTACAAGCAGCAATGCTGATCGGCTGTGTAGTAATTACGATAGATTCCTGAACGGTAAGTGTTGCAGCATTAGAGGCAACCGGTGTTCCGCAAGTAGCCACCAACACCCTGTATTGGTAACCATTCTGCGAAATGTTCACGTTAGCTACGGTATAAGAGGAACCGTTTGCACCGGTTAAAGCGCTCCATGTAGCCCCGCCGTCTGTACTAACTTCCCACTGATAAGTTATACCAGTACCGGTAGCTACCACGCCAAATGTGGCGTCGGTACCTGAGCATGCTGTAGCGTCCGCAGGCTGAGTGGTAATAACAGCCGGAGCGGTAACAGTAACCGTGCTGGTAGTTGAAGTGACGTTTGAACCGCAAGCGTCAGTTACGATTACCTGGTAAACGTAGTTGTTGAATGCAGCAGGAACGTTGGTGAATGTAAGCGTTTCTGTAGTGGCGCCGCTGTAATTAGCGTTGTCAACCACATCCGTGAATGTGGTTCCGCCATCAGTGCTCACCTGCCACTGATAAGTGTTGTTGCCCGCCATTACCACTGATAATGCTCCGCCTTGGCCGTCGCAAAGTGAAAGCGTTGCAGAAGGTTGTGTAGTAATAACCGGAGGTGCACTGATATTTACGGAATATGTACCGCTAACTGCAGTAGCCTGGCAGCCATTGGCAGAGGTTACCGAAACAAGAGTGTAAGTAGTGCTAACGGTTGGAGCAACCTGAATGTTATCGCCGCTATTGTAGTTGGTGATAGTTTGGTTAGCCGTTCCATCGTTATAAACTACGGTGTAAGGACCGGTAGCACCGGTGATAGACACATTCATGGTTTGAGTAGCACCCGGGGCTGTACAGGTTACAGTTGATTCGAAACGAACCTGGTCAAGACCTATCAGGTCAGAGTTATTACCGTTAGGGCCCGCATCAGTTACCCAGTAGCGGAATGCAAAGCGGCCTGATATAGGCGCAGCAAGTCCGGAAATTGTGGCTTCGAAACGTGTCCAGTCACTAGGGTAACCTGTAGTGGTAAGATCAGGATTCACAGATAACAACAATGTTGTGAAATCGCCCACATCCGTTGGCAGAGTTCCTACGTTTGTAGAAGCGCCGGCAGTGCTCATGCGAAGTTCCAGCCTGTCTGGCCAAACCGTGGCACCAGGTGTTGTTGTTCTTGTATAAAATGAGATTTTATCTCCGTTTGAGATGAGATTAACCTGCTCTGTGATCAGCCAGTTGCTGATAACCGTTCCGTCTGTGCTTGCATAGTTTGCAAACAAGTAAGAAGTTGCAGGACCGTTGAATGCGGGGAACAATGTTCCGCCACCGCCCGGAGCCCAGTCTGGGTTGCCGCCGATAACGTCACTGTTATTTACTGAAAGCCAGTTTGCAGGGAGTCCGCCATCAAAATTCTGATCAAAAATAATCCCCGGCGCTACACCTGTCAACTCAGCCGATGAAGGGCCAGCGTTAACAGTTACTGTCGTGGTTCCCGCACATCCCGCAGTTACACCGGTAACTGTATAAGTAGTGGTGGTTGTTGGAGATGCAGTTACTGTGGCGCCGGTAGTCGTGTTCAGTCCGGCAGCCGGCGTCCATGTATAATCAGTGGCACCGGAAGCAGTAAGCGTTACCGGAGCACAAAGGTTGGTTGATGGAGTTACGGTGACAGTCGGTGGAGTGCCTGTACATGTTGATGTAGGCGTGTAGGTAATTTTGAATGGAAAATCCTGACGAGTATTGCTCGTTCCGTCATTTAGCGGATTCCATCCGGGGGTTGCGGTTCCAAAGTTACGTTGATACGCGTTATTTCCCGCCTGTGTTGTGGTTCCAACCACAGTGCTGGACGGGCTAAAATTGCTCGCCACACCGGTGGTATTGCTGATGGTCCACTCGATCCAATAAGTGCCTGCAGCAAGTGTTGTGTTGATGGTAGCCGGAATTCTCCAAATCATCCTGTTGGTAGGAAATGGAGCGGCAGGTGCAGTAACCGTGCGGTAAGTAGAATCAGTCACCACAGCTCCAATTCGGTTTGTGGTGAAATCACCAAAGATCGGTGCAGGATTACCTACCGAAGGATCCGTGTTGTAAATTCTTACAAACACAGTGTCAAACGGACCGGTAGCACCGGTGTAGCCGGTTGCGTAAGCGTAGAACGTGATGGATTCAATGTTCCACGATTGGCCTGCTGGGATGGTAAAATCATCCGCGGCAGATAATGTCGCGTTCCAGTTAACGCCAAATCCGGTAGTTCCGTTTCCTGCCTGTAGTTCGCTGACAAAATAGCCAGCAGGAGCGGCCACACCATTACTGGTAGACGTTCCCGTTCGCAGGTTTCCGTTCATGTAAACTTGTTGGGCCCATGCGGTTCCCGTAAGAAGGAACAGCAAAGCCAGCATCAGGCCATGTCGGAAAAAAGCCGTGATGTTTTTTTGTGTAGTGTTGGATTGCATAAACAAAATTTGATAATGAAATTTTTGTGTGCCTAAAATTAAGGCTTTAATCTAAATGACGACACATTATTGTTTTCAAATTGTACCGCCTGTACCATATTCATGATGGGCGGTTGAAGTAATAAAAAAAGGCCGCCATGTATGGCAGCCCTTTTTATGAAATATGATCACGGTTTAATTCACGAGAACTTTACCGGCTTTCACCTTCTTACCGTTTTCAACTAAGGCAACAAGGTAGATTCCCTTTGCTACATTCCGAAGGTCAACATCCATTACCTCAACCATTGTGCCCGTGCTTACAGGATAAACCTTCCTGAAAATCATTGAACCTTTTGCATCGTATACAATTACGGCTCTGGAGGTTGTAGTGGTGTTCAGGTTAGGGTACCTTACAATGAACCTTCCGTTGGATGGGTTAGGGGATATGAACGTAATATCCAGATCTGCCGGTACAATTTCCAGCGCCGCAGATATTCCCGTACATCCATTTGGTCCTTCCGCTGAAGCAGTATAAGACCCCGTTTCATCGTCATGAACAGTTATGGTATTGCCTGTTTCACCGGCAAGTAATTGTCCGTTTCTAAACCACTGGAAGGTGCTTGCGGCAGGGTTTGCTGTGGCCGTGATGATCGCTGAGTCTCCGGGTTCAAGTTCAGAAGCACTTGCCGAAAGTGTGATCACCGGCGGTTGGTTTACGGTTACAGTAATTGTGGCTGTTCCTGAGCAGTTGCCTGCAGCGGTTCCGGTGACTGTGAAAGTGGTGGTTTGTTGAATTACGAATGGTACACCGTTAGTAACACCATTATTCCAGGTATAGCTATTGGCGCCCGTTCCCGATAAGGTGATGGTTTCACCCGCACAAACTGCACTTGCAGGAGCGTCAACCCCAATATTTGGGGTAGTCGTTACCGTTAGTGTGGCCGCATTTGAAGTTAATGAAGAGCAACTTCCTGTTACCACAACCCTGTAGCGATTGTCGTGCATCGCCTGGGTTACGTTAGAAATAGAAAGCGTAGCTGAAGTTGCACCGCTAATGGGGGTAAAAGTAGTTCCGCCATCTGTACTCACTTCCCACTGCAAAGTTCCGTTGGTTGCCGATACAGTAAATGATGCATTCCCCGTTTCGCAAACAGATACGCTCTGAGGCTGAGTACTGATTGCCGGAGCCTGTACTAGATTAAGCGTTGCAGGGTTTGATGTAAGATTTACCGTACATAGGCCATTTATCACCACACGGTATTGGTTTCCTTCCATAGCTGCAGAGGTAACGATAGATAGCGTGCTGTTTGTTTCAGACGGAATGTTCGTCCACGCGTTACCATTATCTGTACTTACCTGCCATTGATAGGTGAGTGAGGTGCCTGAAACCACTACGCTGAAAGTTGCCGTATTGCCCGGGCAAACTGAATTTTGCGAAGCGGGTTGCGTGGTTATTTCGGCCGAATTGTTTACGGTTAAAGAAGCTGAAGAAGAAGTTAGTCCGCCCCCGCAACCGTTAACCTGTACGCGGTATTGATCGTTGTTCATCGCAGCGGTCACTGAATTCAAACTTAGTGTAGCTGTAGTTGCGCCTGCAACATCACTCCATGTAGTGCCGCCATTGGTGCTTACCTGCCACTGGTAGCCCACTGCGCCTGTGGCCGAAACAGAGAATGAAGCATCTGTTCCCGCACAAACAGTGGTAGGTGCAGGTTGAGAACTTATCGATGCGTTCGCTGAAATGTTAAGTGTGGCTGCATTTGAATTTAGCCCGGATACGCATGCATTACCCACAACAACACGGTATTGGTTGTTATTCATACCGGCCGTGATGGATGTGAGCGTGAGTGTGGCAGAGTTTTGCCCCGCGATGTCAGTAAAAGTGGAACCGCCGTTTGTACTAACCTGCCATTGATAGGTCAATCCCGGTCCGGAAGCAGTAATTACAAAAGTGGCATTCTCTCCGGCACATGCCGTAACGCTTGCAGGTTGCGTAGTGATGGTCGCAGCTTCATTTACAGTTAAAGTGGCGGCATTTGAATTGGCCGGTCCTGAGCAGCTTGTTACCACAGCCCTGTATCTGTTTCCATTTGCGCTGAAAGGAATTGCGCTGAGTGTATAAGTGGCTGAATTTGCCCCGGTGATATCATTGTATGTTGTTCCTCCGTCTGTACTTACCTGCCATTGGTAGGAGAGGTTTGTTCCTGTTGCCGTAACAGTGAAAGACGCATTTTCCCCGGCGCAAACAGTTTGGTTTGAAGGCTGGGAAGTTATAGATCCCGCAACACTAACCGATAATGTAGCGGCGGCAGAGGTCGCGTTTGACGGGCAGCTATTGCTTACCAGCACGCGATACTGATTATTATTTTGCGCAGCAGAAACACCTGTGATGGTCAGCGTTGCAGAAGTTGCCCCCGCAATGTTTGTAAAGCCGCTTCCGGTATTTACCTGCCATTGATAAGTTGGCGAACTGCCTGAAGCTACAACCGTAAACACGGCATTATTTCCTGAACATACGTTTTGGTTCGTTGGCTGTCCTGTGATGGCCACGGCTTCATTTACTGTGAGCACTGCCGCATTTGAATTTAAAGTACCGGCACAGCTGGTAATTACTACCCTGTAGCGGTTTCCATTATGCGTAACCGTTAGTGGGTTAACGGTAAGCGTGGTGGAAGTGGCACCGGTGATGTTTGTGTAGTTGTTTCCGCCGTCTGTGCTCACCTGCCATTGGTAGCTTAAGCCGGTTCCGGTTGCGGTTACGTTGAAGGTTGCCGTGCCGCCCGTGCATGCAGTAACATCCGCAGGTTGCGTTGTAATTGATGCAGGAGTACTAACGGTGAGCGTAGCCGAAGTTGAAGTGGCGTTAGACGGGCATGCGTTGTTTACGAGTACTCTGTACCTGTTGTTGTTCTGTGCTGCGGTAACCGCAGTAAGAGTAAGGGTAGAAGAAGTTGCGCCCGGTATATTGTTCCAGTTAACTCCGTCGGTGCTTACCTGCCATTGGTATGATGGAGCACTTCCGGTAACAGATACGGTAAAAGTTGCATTGGCGCCTGCGCAAGCCGTGCTGTTTGCAGGCTGAGTAACAATAACTACATCAGTACATACAGTTTGCTCCACAATTATGGTGGTAGTATCTGAATAGTTTACAAGAACGTTAGCGTTGGTATAAAGTGCGGAACGCATATCTACAACGGCCTGGTTCACCACGCGGATATCGTCTACGAACCACCCGGTATTCGCGCCGGCGCCCGCTGTGTTATTGTCTGATCCAAATCTGAATCTGAGCTTGATATTTTGGCCTGCATAATTTCTAAGGCTGGCCACCGTATTCATGAAAGAAGTTCCGCTGTTTCCGGTAAACGCGTTTCTTCCCGCCAGCGCGTTAGTTAATGCAGGGCCCAGAGTGCCGTTATAGCTTCCAATGGTCATGGCATCTCCAAGGTCGCGCCAAACCGTTCCGCCGTTAGTGCTTATCTCCACCACGCCGCCGTCCCATCCGGTTTCGGTATCAAACCTATGCCAAAAGCTAAGCCGCGGCGAGGTGCCTGCAGGTAGTGCAAGGTTATTGGTTGAAAACAATCTTTGGTCACCCGCTACCTCAAGATTGGGAGTGAACAAAGAATTTGGTGCCGAATGGCTTGCTGCATTGGATACCCTCCAATTTCCCGCCACCGGTGTAGAGCTGTTGGTGAAACTTGCAGGCAGTGTGGAAGAGGGAACCGTTTCTTCAAAAAGTGTTGTGGTAGGGAAATAACTGCCGTTATTGACGGTAACTGTGAAAGAATAGGTTTGAGTGCTTCCCGCCGGCAGGTTGACCACCCAGCTAACCACGCGCGTTCCCGGATCGTATGTTCCACCGCTTACCCACGTAACATTGGTCGGAAGCGTGTCTACAAGTATATAGTTGGTAAGTGTAACACATGGAGAGCTTACCGTATTGGTATAAACAATGTTCTGCCCTTCGCCAACTTCCGTCATTCCGCCTTGTGAAAGTACAACGCCCACGCCGCCGGAAAAATCAGGTATCTGGTCAGTTACATTATCAGAAGATCCCTGAGAAGCGTTAAGCCCCATACCTCTTCTTCTGAAAGCCTCACGAATGGAGCATGAATATAGCCCGCCGTACAAGATCTGGTCGGCTTGCAGAATAGCATTTCTTCCGTCAATAAACCCGGGAGAGCAGGGCTGCAACTTCATTCCTTCCATTACCAGCTTAAGGGCAATGGAATTACCGCCCACACCTGCAGCGTTGAAAAGATTAGGATTAATTGAACCTACCTGGTTGATAATGTTCCAGGTCATATCCCACAGCACCGCACACCAAATTTCGCCGCGGTCGTGGCTTTCATCCGGAATGGTGGCTTTGTACATAAGGTTGTTCACAGAAAGGTCCGTGCTATACTTCTGATTACGGATGCCGGGCCCTGTAGGTAATTGCCCTGAGGCATAAGTACCGATTGCCCGCGGAGTGACAAAACCCGAATTCAGGTTGGAATTTGCCCAATCCTGTGTATACATTAGAGACAGATAGTCGCTCCATCCCTCACCCATATCTTCATCATTTTGCAGGCAGGCTGCCTGAGAAGGGCCACCGGTGAGCCTGTTACTAACGCCATGTCCATATTCATGTACAACAACGCCATTGTCTGCTGAGCCATCTCTCTGAAGGCCCGTGGAACTTCCCCACAAATACATCTGCATACGTGGGCGCTGTCCGTCCGGGGGAGTGGCAAAGTTTGCGTTATTGGTGCCGGCTGCATCCTGCGCATCGGCTATAACATAGTCGCTGCCTAAGCCGCCGCGGCCCTGGTTATTTGCCTGGAAGTTTCCGGCCACCTCATCGAAGCCGTACACGTATGAAATGTCATGCGTAATATTATTCCAATAAAAGAGATTGGTGATGTTGAACTGCTGATTTTGGATCGGCGTGGTTTGAGTGGGAGCCACGGTAAAATCCGGCACGAAGTTAAAGTTCAGCGGATCGGGAGTGGTAGTGGAAACTGCCGGTTGGCCAAAAGTGGTATTGGTGGCATCACGGTCTTCCTGAGCAAATACATTATTACCCCTTGTGGTAAAATAATCAAAGCCTCCGTCGTTGTGCCAACCCAGGCTGGTTGCGTTGCCCGGCGTCAGAAGCCATGGGCTGGTAACCAGTGCCGGTGTACCGCCCGGGTGTAACCTGCTTTCAGCCGGAAAAGGAATCACGCGGTAATTGGCCGTATTGATAAGGGCCGGCGAAAGGGGTTGCCTTTCTTCAACCAATACTTTTTCTTCATCATGGCCGCTGTGGTCATTCTTATCTATTCCCTCCGCATGAGGGATATTGCAGTACACGGTAAAATTGTCTTCATCCAGAATAGTACCCGACCTTGCATCTACTCTTAGCTGGAAATAATCATCTGTGGTTACGGGTACAAAATAAACCTGCCAAACGAGGTTCACCATTTTTCCTTTTCTCTCTTTGGCCCACACCAGTTTCGCGGTTATGTCCTCACGGCTGATGCCCATTTTTCCAAAGTTGAAACTTGTGGCGGAAACCGGCTTCGCCCTTAATGGTTCGGAAGCAGCTACGTTTTTTGAATTCAGCACTATCTTAACTGCTTGTTCAGGAGTTACCGCCGGAATGGCACCCAAACCCGCCTTGGCCGGCATGCCGGAAATTCTTTCCCCCGCGGCAGACACAAGTTTTCCGTTCTTAAATGCTAGTACCTGAATTTGGTTGTGCACCGGAAGGCCAAGGTAGCTTTGTTGGAGGTAAACCATCTGAGTTCCTGCAAACTGGTTGAAATAGGTGTCGCTGACAAAACTGTTCGCAATGTCTTCCGGCTTCATTCCTAGTGCTTCACTGTTAGCCGTTACAAGAGACAGGGCCAAAGCATTATCCTTTTGCTGCGCCTGCGCAAAAACTACCAGAACCAATAAGGTTAAGGAGAGAAAAATTCTTTTCATAAATAGTCTTAATAATTTCTTCGGTGATGAACCGAGGTGCTGAACGTTTAGAGAAATTGGTTTTTGTTGTTATTTTTTGCGGACCTCCCGCACACAGTCAATTTTCGAGCGCCTAAGTTACGATTTTTTAAGGGGCGGCCCCGGGCTTTTTAGGAGGTGAATCACATTTTTTTGTCAAATTCCGAATCCGTTATCCTTTTCTGAAGTCCGAAAAAAATAATTCTTTTCTTACCACCTGTTGTACCCTTAATCTTTTCCCTTATTTTTTTGCTATTAGGCATTGCGCCCCTACCTTTGCACCCTGAAAAAAAAGGATTATTTAAAATAACCAAATAACAACCGTTATGGTAGATATAAAACCGGATGAAATTTCCGCAATTTTACGCCAGCAACTGAGCAATTTCAACGCAGGTGCCAGCCTGGATGAAGTAGGAACCGTTTTGCAGGTGGGTGACGGTATCGCCCGTGTTTATGGACTCAGCAACGTTCGCTCAGGTGAACTCGTGGAGTTTGAAAATGGTGTAAAAGCTATCGCACTTAACCTTGAGGAAGATAATGTGGGTGTGGTTTTGATGGGAGACAGCAGCGAAATTAAAGAAGGTGATAAAGTGAGCCGTACCGGCCAGATCGCATCAATCAAGGTGGGCGATGGCATGTGTGGCCGCGTTATTAATACACTCGGTGAGCCGATCGATGGTAAAGGCCCTCTTACAGGTGAGCTTTATGAAATGCCGCTTGAAAGAAAAGCTCCCGGTGTAATTTTCCGTGAACCGGTTAAAGAACCGCTTCAAACCGGTGTTAAGGCGATCGATGCGATGATCCCCATCGGTCGTGGACAGCGTGAATTGATCATTGGTGACCGTCAGACGGGTAAAACCGCCATCGCTGTAGATACCATTATCAACCAAAAAGAATTTTACCAGGCAGGTAAGCCTGTATATTGTATATATGTAGCGATCGGCCAGAAAGCTTCCACTATCGCGGGTATCATGAAAACCCTCGAAGAAAACGGAGCCATGCCCTACACTACAATTGTGGCGGCTTCAGCATCTGAACCCGCGCCATTACAGTTCTACGCGCCATTCGCCGGAGCTGCTATCGGAGAATTCTTCCGCGATACCGGCCGCCCTGCATTGATCATTTATGATGATCTTTCAAAGCAGGCCGTAGCTTACCGTGAAGTTTCCCTTCTACTTCGCCGCCCGCCGGGCCGTGAGGCTTATCCCGGAGACGTATTTTACCTTCACAGCCGCCTGCTCGAAAGAGCTGCAAAGGTTGTTTCGCGTGATGAAATCGCCCGCCAGATGAACGACCTTCCTGATTCTATCAAACATTTGGTGAAAGGTGGCGGCTCTCTTACCGCCCTTCCAATCATCGAAACACAGGCCGGTGACGTTTCGGCATATATTCCTACAAACGTGATTTCGATCACTGACGGACAGATCTTCCTTGAAGGTAACCTCTTCAACGCAGGTATTCGTCCCGCGATCAACGTAGGTATCTCTGTTAGCCGCGTGGGGGGTAATGCCCAGATCAAATCAATGAAAAAAGTGGCCGGTACCCTGAAACTTGATCAGGCGCTTTACCGCGAACTTGAAGCGTTTTCCAAGTTTGGTGGCGACCTCGATGCGGCAACTAAAAACGTGATCGATAAAGGAGCACGCAACGTGGAGATCCTTAAACAGCCTCAGTATTCGCCTTTCACGGTGGAAAAACAGGTGGCGGTAATTTACCTCGGTACCCAGGGTTTGCTGCGCGATGTGCCTGTAAAAAGGGTGAAGGAATTTGAAGACCACTTCCTCATGGAAATGGAAAACAAATTGCCTGAGGTACTTGCAGAATTTAAAAAAGGAAACCTGCCTGAAGACGGCATCAAGAAAATGGTTGATCTGGCAAATTCTCTGATCACCACATACAAATAGTATCATTATTCAGAATATTTTAAAACTGTCCATTTAATTATGGGCAGTTTTTTTTTGGCAGAATTGTAAGAGAATCCGCAGGCCGTTTTTATAAATTTGATCTTTTAAACTCTGCCATTTGTTATTTTGGCAGGAGTTGAGAGGGGGAATAGATTTTGATTCTATCAAATTAAATTATAAAAGAAGATGGGAAGTATCCTGGTTATTTCATTAGTGTTCATGGTGATTGGTATGATCGTGCAATTCAGGCTGAAAAGCAAGTTTACTCAATACTCTAAAGTGCCCACCACCAGCGGGCTTAGCGGAAAGGAAGTGGCGGAAAAAATGCTTCGCGATAACGGAATTCATGATGTGCAGGTTATCTCCGTTCCCGGAAAACTGACGGATCATTACAACCCGATGAACAAAACCGTTAACCTAAGCGAACATGTATATGCAGAAAGGAACGTATCGGCGGCGGCCGTTGCTGCGCACGAATGTGGCCACGCCATTCAACATGCCACGGCATATTCAATGCTGATGCTGCGCAGTAAACTTGTTCCCGCGGTTCAAATAAGCAGTACCTTATCGCAATGGGTGATCATTGCAGGTATAGGAATGATGGGCTTTGGCGGCGGCAACCAAACGGTTCTGCTGATCGGTATCGGCCTTTTCGCGATTTCCACACTTTTCAGCGTGATAACGCTTCCGGTAGAATTCGATGCATCAAATCGTGCATTGGCATGGCTCGAAAGCGCTAACATAACTTCACCCACAGAAAAGAAGGATGCAAAAGACGCATTAAAATGGGCAGCATTAACCTATGTGGTGGCGGCTCTTGCTTCCATTGCCATGCTTGTTCAATACATACTTATATACCAGAGCAGAAGTGATGACTAACAATGCATCATTCTTCAACTATATTTGCTCATATCTTAAAACAGACAAATGGATTTCGGAAAAGAGTTTGAAAAATACGCAGTTAAACATAAAGGCATTAGCAGCAACACGCTTAATGGATATGTAAAACATAATGTAACCAACCTCACGCCAAACATTATCGAAGAGCGACCGATGAACGTGGCGGTGATGGATGTGTACAGCAGGCTGATGATGGACAGGATCATTTTTCTCGGCTATCCCATTTCAGATGAGGTGGCAAACATTGTTACCGCACAGTTGCTTTTTTTGGAAAGCACTGATCGCACGCGCGACATTCAAATGTACATCAACAGCCCGGGAGGCAGTGTTTATGCCGGTTTGGGCATGTATGACACTATGCAGTTCATTACACCGGATGTGGCCACGATCTGCACAGGAATGGCCGCAAGTATGGGAGCCGTTTTAATGTGCGCCGGCGCGCATGGCAAACGTACCGCGTTAAAGCACAGCCGCATTATGATGCACCAGCCAAGTTCGGGTGTTGGCGGCCAGGCATCTGACATACAGATCACGGTTAACGAGATCCGTAAACTTAAAGCGGAACTTTACCTGATAATTGCTCAGCATACTAATCAAGATCCGGAAAAAGTTGCAAGAGACTGCGACCGCGATTACTGGATGACGAGCACAGAAGCAAAAGGATACGGGCTGGTAGATGAGGTGCTTACCACCAATCCGCGCAAGGGAAAGAAGGATTAAACATTTTCGTTTATCCCTAACCGTTATTTAGAATAAAAAATCAACAAAGCATAAAGATGAGGCCGATAAATAGTACGATCCGCATGGACGAAGAAGAGCAACCCGAACTGCCGGAAGGTATGCCGGGAAATATCATGGACAGGATGATGAGCAACTGGATGTTCGATAAAAAATTTATTGAGCAGCGGAAAATATTTTTATGGGGGCCCGTAGATGATAAATCCGCAAAAGATCTTACCGATCGCCTCCTGTATCTTGAAGCACTTGATCCGGGAAAAGAAATTACTTTTTATATCAGCAGCCCGGGCGGCGGCGTAACGGCGGGAATGGTCGTGTACGATACCATGCAAATGATCTCCTCGCCGGTATCCACCGTATGCATGGGCATGGCGGCAAGCATGGGAAGCATCTTATTGAGCGGTGGGGAGAAAGGGCGCAGGTTTATTTTTCCGCATGGCGAAGTGATGATACACCAGCCGAGCGGTGGCGGCCGCGGAACCAGTGCTGATCTTGAGATCATCGCGCTGCAAATTCAAAAAGCGAAAATTCTGGGAGCGAAAATTCTTGCTGACAACTGCGGACAAACGGTGGAAAAGGTAATGAAAGATTTCGACCGCGATTACTGGATGAATGCCGAAGAAAGCATCAAATACGGCATTGTAGACGATGTGTTGAAAAAAATATAATAAGAGTTTTGGGCGTTTCCCCCGACCGAAACGTCGGGGGTCGGACCTTAGGCACCGCACGGCGGTGCTGCCAGTCCCTAACGCGAACATTCTGATAGCATTAATAAGTCTCCCAGGTTTCGCAAAAGAATATTTTCCTATATACTTATTCATTTGGCAATCCGCTATTTGTTGCAGATTCAATTTGCAAATCTGCACATCTGCCCATCGGACGCGCATCCTGTTCCCACAACCCACAACCCACCACCCAAAACCCATAACCCACAATCCAAAACCCGCATCTCCCGATGCATCATTTTCCACGATTTCCCTGTCTGCTATTAGCTTTCTTATATCTTTTGTATTTTTGCAGACCACAGAACATTTTAAACCAGGTACCCTCTCATGGCAAAACAACAAATTCTACATTGCTCATTTTGCGGCCGCAGCCGTGATGAGGTGAAAATACTTATCGCCGGGCAAGACGGTCACATTTGTGAGAACTGTGTTGAACACGCGCAGGAGATCATTTCGCAGGAGCTGGCTACGCAAAATGAATTCAAAGGGATCGCTTCCGGAAATGCCGCAGGGAAATTATCTGTAAAGAAACCACTCGAAATAAAAAAATTCCTCGACGAATATGTCATCGGCCAGGATGACGCAAAGAAAATACTCGCCGTTGCTGTTTACAACCACTACAAAAGACTGAACCAAAAAGTGGAGAATGATGTGGAGATCGAGAAAAGCAACATCATAATGGTGGGCGAAACAGGTACAGGTAAAACACTTCTTGCAAAGTCTATTGCCCGTATGCTGAATGTACCTTTCGCGATTGTTGATGCCACGGTATTTACAGAAGCGGGCTATGTAGGTGAAGATGTGGAAAGCATGCTCACCCGTTTGTTACAGGCCTGTAATTATGATGTAGCCGCAGCGGAACGTGGTATTGTTTACATTGATGAGATAGACAAGATCGCGCGCAAAAGCGATAATCCTTCCATCACGCGTGATGTGAGTGGCGAGGGCGTGCAGCAGGGATTGCTGAAGCTACTCGAAGGAAGTGATGTGCTCGTTCCACCTCAGGGAGGAAGAAAACATCCGGAGCAAAAATTGATAAAAGTAAATACACAGAATATCCTATTCATTTGTGGCGGAGCCTTCGATGGAATCGATCGCATCATCGCGCGCCGCATCAACACTAATGCGATAGGCTTCAATGTAAATAAGGAACTGCAGGAATACCAGCAGCACAACCTGCTTCAATTTGTAAATGCTGTAGATCTGAAACATTTCGGATTGATACCGGAATTGCTGGGCCGTCTTCCTGTTGTAACCTATCTTAATCCGCTGGATGCAGAAACACTGCGAAATATTCTAACCCAGCCAAAAAACAGTTTGGTTAAACAATTCACACGCTTGTTTGAACTGGAAGGCATCACCTTAAAGTTTGAACCTGCAGTATTTGACTTCATGGTTCAAAAAGCCCTCGAATACAAACTTGGTGCGCGTGGCTTAAGATCAATTTGTGAAAGCATACTCACTGATGCCATGTACGAACTTCCATCTCAGAAAGTAAAGTCCTTTGAAGTTACACTTGAATATGCGGAAAGGAAATTCAACACCAGCAAACTTAGTCTGCTGAAAGTAGCTTAGGAAATTTGATGGTTTGATAATTTGGTAATTCGATAATGTTCTAACGAAGCCCAGGCAAGGTATGGATCTTGAATTAAGGGATATTCCTTAATCAACTATCGGCCACAAACTATCACATGCGCAATGTTTCATCTACTTTGAACCACCCAATTTTCCTCCCAAGTAAGCCATTGGCAGATACGCCAGCGCAATATCAATCACGCTGTACCATAATGGGGAAGGTAGCATCATCACATTCGCAATTCCGCCGATAAGGAACAATACTCCGATGCCTAATGCAAATTTCATTTTGTGATTGGCTGCAAGTTTGGCTGCGGTGTAGGCACCGGCCAGGGTTCCGACGGCATGTGCCAGGAAAGGGAAAAGAAAATGTTTTGGTTCAAATAAGGGCATGGCAGCTTTCAGCCCCTCCATAGTGGTAACATCCACACCGGCAGGCGGAGGAATTACAGCGCTGCTCATCATTAATATCCCCATGTTTACAAGGCTTCCAATAATAAAGCCCGCAACTACTGCAAGAATATTTTTTAATACAGGGTTCATGGTTAATAGCTTTAGTCCCAAACAATGTTGTAATCTACATCAAATCGCACTTCCTGTGTTCGATAAACCTGGATCGTTTTGCCATTCTGTATTGCAGGCTTCCATTTAGGACTTTTTTTTAGCGCCTTTATCACCTCGCGTTCCATACCATATCCTCGCTTTATCAGGGCCTCAATGTTTGCGAGTGACCCATCCGGCATTACCGAAAAACCCACTATAATCCGGTATACACCTATCGGTGCATGGTTGAATGTGGCAATGCTGTAGTCGATTTGCTTGTTAAGAAAATTGATCCATTGAAAATCCGGATAAGCATCCCGGTCTTCCATGGAGCCTTCGTCAACCGTTTTGCTTTTTACGTTGGAGGAATCGATAGGGAATTGACAATAGCCATCCCCCGGTGTTGCCAGAAGGATCACAAAAAGTAACAAAATATGATTCATAAAAAGTCAGGTTAAGTATTGGCTATGATGAAAAGGCGTGCTAAACTATTAACCATTATTTCAAAAATAAATCAATTTAAAGGCATGCCGGTGAGCCTTTACCCGGCAATACCGCTGCTTCATGCAAAGCTGGCTTAATATTGCGAGGCTGAAATTGCGCACTAAGCTATTAACCATACTTTCAAATCTAAATAGACCTGGGGCAGGCCCCGAATATTTGAACCCGGTGATCCCGAATTTCATGTAAAGCAGGTTAAGTATTGGCTATGATGAAAATGCGTACTAAACTATTAACCATAATTTCAAAAATAAATCAATTTAAAGGCATAGCTGCTGAGCCTTTACCCGGCAATGCCGCTGCTTCATGCAAAGCTGGATTAATATTGCGATGCTGATAAATGCGCACTAAGCTATTAACCATACTTTCAAATCTAAATAGACCTGGGGCAGGCCCCGAATATTTGAACCCGGTGATTCCGAATTTCATGTAAAGCAGGTTAAGTATTGGCTATGATGAAAATGCGTACTAAACTATTAACCATAATTTCAAAAATAAATCAATTTAAAGGCATAGCTGGTGAGCCTTTACCCGACAATGCCGTTGTTTCATGCAAAGCTGGATTAATATTGCGAGGCTGAAAATGCACATTAAACTATTAACCCAACCTGCAATTATAAAATGATTTTTAGGGAAGAGCCAATAAGTGGGAATGGCCCTGATTTTTTAAATGCCCTAAAGAGGTAATCTCCCGTCCGCCAATTTCAACTACTTTCGCGGAACAATCTGCAAGCTAAAAAACTAAAAATGGTGGATGTTATTCTAGGCCTTCAATGGGGAGATGAAGGAAAAGGAAAGATCGTTGACTTTTTTGCTAAGAACTATGATGTTGTTGCACGTTTCCAGGGTGGCCCAAATGCCGGCCATACACTTTATGTTGACGGAAAGAAGGTAGTGTTGCATCAGATACCCAGTGGCATCTTTCACTCAAAACTTACCAACCTTATCGGTAATGGCGTAGTGCTTGACCCGGTAACACTGCGCCGTGAATGCAGCGCAGTAGAAGCTTTAGGCGTCGATCCGCGAAAAAATCTTTACATCAGTGAACGCACGCATCTTATTCTTCCCACTCATCGTGCGCTTGATAAGGCAAGCGAAACAAGCAAGGGCAATGATAAAATAGGAAGTACTTTAAAAGGCATCGGTCCTACCTATATGGACAAGACCGGGCGTAATGGCTTACGCGTAGGTGACCTGCTGGACAAGTCCTTCACTACGCAATACATCAAGCTGCGGATGAAGCATCAAAGGCTGTTGGATAATTTCAATTTTCAAGAAGATATTTCACAATGGGAGGAAGAGTTTTTTGAAGCAGTTGATTTTCTTCGTGAGTTTAAAGTGGTGAATGGTGAGTATTTCATAAATGAAAAAATTGCTGCCGGTCAGCGTGTACTTGCAGAAGGCGCACAGGGAAGTATGTTGGATGTTGACTTCGGTACTTTTCCCTTTGTTACCAGCAGCAATACTATCTCCGCGGGCGTTTGTACGGGCCTTGGTATTCCACCCCAGCGTATTCGTGAAGTGATCGGTATTACGAAAGCCTATTGCACGCGTGTCGGCAGCGGACCTTTCCCAACTGAGTTGCTCGACGAAACAGGAGAGGCCATCAGGAAGGCCGGTAATGAGTTCGGCGCCACCACGGGCAGGCCGCGAAGATGCGGATGGATAGATCTTGTAGCATTGAAATTCGCGAACATGATTAACGGCGTTACTCAGATCGTAATGACCAAGGCAGACATTTTAGATTCCCTTGAGGAGCTGAAGGTTTGTAAGGCGTATATAGCCAACGGTGAAGAGCTGAGCCGTGTTCCATTCCAGATGAACAGGATGCAGCTGGAGCCGGTGTACGAAAGTTTTGAGGGATGGAAAACTGATATTTCTTCAATCGCTCAATTTGATGATATGCCGCAAAAAATGAAAACGTATATCGAATATCTTCAGACATTTCTGAATGTGCCCATTAAGTACATCAGTAATGGCCCGGGGCGCGATCAAATCGTTTCAGTTTAAAGAAGAAAATTCAACCAAAAAATATTTGGCAGATTAAAATTTCAGTAGAAAATTTACAGCGTAATCACTAACTATGGCAATGAAATCGGATAAAGGAAATAAGGGTGTGAAGAAAGATGCCGCACCTAAGAAAGCAGCCGCTAAAAAGGCGGACGTGAAAAAGAAATCTGAAGAGGAGGATGATGATCTGGAAGATCCGGATGATGAATTGGAAGATGTAAAACCTTCCTCATCAAAAAAATCTTCCGCCAAAAAACGTGCATCTGATGATGATGAAGATGATGACATTGATGCAGACGAACCCGAAGACGATTGGGAAAAAGGCGATGAAGAAGAGGATAGCTGGGATCCCGACTTTGATGAATTCGATCTTCCAAAGTCAAAGACCAAGAAGGCCACAGGTAAGAAATCAAAGGACGATGATGATGATCTGAAAATGGACGATGATTTTAAAGAGCTTGGCTTGTTTGATGATATGGATGATGCAGGCAGCGGGGATTTCGATGACGACTATTAATGGAAAATATTAAGACACATTTTACGGTCCCCGATCGTAAACTGTTTGAAACGAAAATGTTGAACTGGTTGAAACGGTTCAACATTTTTTGTTTTTTGAATAACAACGGCTTCCCGGAGCCTGATGCCTTTGATTGCTATGTGGCAGTAGGAGTAGAGGAAGAGATAGTGTTGAACCGTAATGAATCACCTTTTGAGAAACTACAGGAGTTTCATGACCGCCACGGTTCCTGGCTTTTCGGCCATTTTAATTATGAGCTGAACACCGGCTTACCACAGCTCAAGAGAGCTACGATAGAATTCCCTGACGGATACTTTTTTTCGCCGGAGATCATCTTCCGCATAAAGGACAAGGAAGTGGAATCTCTGAAATGCAAGGGGGATCCCTCTGTCATATTTAGCGAGATCATGAATTCCACGGATGAATTTTTGTCTTCTAAAAAATCTTCGTCTATCCGTTCCCGTATTTCAAAAGATGAATACCTGCGCGCGATTGAAAATGTAAAGCGGCACATAAAGCTGGGGGATTGTTATGAACTGAACTTCTGCCAGGAGTTTTACTCGGATGTGGATGATGATCCCGCAGGCTTGTACCGTCGTTTGAACAAAATTTCACCGCAACCCTTTTCCGCTTTCTACAGGGTGAATGGCAACTACTGTTGCTGTGCAAGCCCTGAACGATTTTTGAAGAAGACAGCGCGTCAATTACTATCGCAGCCGATAAAAGGCACGGCGCCACGGGGAGAAGACGCCGTGAAGGATGAGGAAAATTTTCTTTCGTTGAAGAACAGCGCGAAAGACAAAAGTGAGAATGTGATGGTGGTTGATCTGGTGAGAAATGACCTGAGCCGCGTATGCAAGCCCGGTACGGTACGCGTACCGGAATTATTTAGCATTCGTTCCTTTCCCGGTGTTCATCAAATGATAAGTACGGTTACCGGGGAAATGGAGGACAGAGTACAATTCAGCGAAGCTTTGAAAGTTGCATTTCCGATGGGTTCTATGACCGGGGCTCCAAAGGTTCGCGTAATGCAATTGATCGATGAATATGAAGCCTCGGCACGGGGATTATTCTCGGGTTCAATTGGCTACATCACACCGGAAGGTGATTTCGATTTTAATGTGGTGATACGATCGCTGTTTTTTAATGAAGACGAAAAAAAACTGGCCTTCATGGCCGGTGGTGGTATCACGCATTACAGTGATGCGGAATCAGAATATGAAGAATCGCTTTTAAAAACAGCAGCCATCAGAAAACTGCTGGATGAACCGCATTGATCATTTCCCTTTTTTTCTGACTGATCTTTTAGGGTAAACGGTTTTTGTATTGGGTATATCCGGTTCTCCCAATAGCAACTGAACGGATTCGTTGAGGATGGTATAACGATTTGCCAGGAACATTTCCATTTTATCAGCCGGAAGTAAAAGATCGAACTGCCCGTTCTTTCCAAGCCGGAGGTCGAACATGGGGTTGTATTTGTTGAATTCGGAAAGCTCCATAGACAAATGCTTTGCAATGACCGTGGAATTATATTTTCCGGAAATGGTTTGCTTTTGAGCGTTTTCCAACTCCACTGCGGTCAGCGAAGGATTGTTATCGTAAGGATTGTCTTCCATACCCGCCATGGAACCATTACTAAGCAAGTCCGTTCCGCCGTTCGCTTCCATTACATAATGCGTTGCGATGAATTTTTTTACGTGGTTCCTGCTTTCCTGAGGTAGGTAATATTGAAGATCCCAGAAATTTCGGCTGCCGCTTTTTTTCATGGCATCAAAAACCCGCCCGGGGCCACCATTATAGGCAGCGATCACCAACAACCAATCATGCATTTGTTTGTAAAGGGTGAGCAGGTAACGTGCTGCGGCGTGGGTGCTTTTAAGGTAGTCGCGACGCTCATCATATTTATCGTTTACCACCAAACCGTAGTCGCGTGCGGTGTAAGGCATGAATTGCCATGGCCCGCCGGCACCGGCCCAACTCGTGGCGGAAGTTTGCAGATTGCTCTCAATTACGGCGAGGTATTTTAATTCGCGGGGAAGGCCATATTGGCTGAACACCTGGTCGATCAAATTAAAATACGGTGTTCCCCAACTGCGCATTTTCTCCAACTGCCCGGAGTGCTTTCGAAGATAATCCTGCATATATCCTTCTGCATGCGGATTTACCTGGCTGCTGTAAGGCAGGGCCGGATTGTAACGGAACTTTGAAAAAAGATTTTTAAATCCATAACGGGTGATCTCACTGATGTATTGAACCTTGTCTTTTGAAGGCTTTGAAGCGGGAACTTCCATCGCATCGATCTCTTGCTCGCGGTCTGCGATGATGACTGTATCCGGCACGGAAAGCGTATCACCCTGTGAGAAGGCCATTACCGGCATCCCGAGGCAAAAAAAGTATATGAAAAATTTCAGCATATCGTAGTGTAAAGATACTTTATATGAAAGGAACGCGGCTTCGGGTAGATTTTTCCAAACGTTAAATTGGAAAGGTGCAAGCCGCAGGGTGCAGGCTACAGGGTGCAGGGCCGAATTTTAAATTATAAATCATTGCTGTCCGGTAAAAATCGGGATAATATTTTG
>JAFAGR010000050.1 GCA_023422565.1 Bacteroidota bacterium
AAAAAAAATATGGTTTGGGCCCTTAAAAAATCAAACACGGCCGGTTTCCCGGCCGCCTTTATTTAGTGGATTGTTTGTCTATTGTTTTACGATTTTCTTAATGAACTTGTCTGTGCCGGTAGAAACTTCCAGTATGTAGCTTCCTTTCTGCAGCTTGCCAAGGTCATTCATCACTACAATGTTATCTCCGCCTGCTAAAGTGATCTTGCGGTTCAACACTTCCTTTCCATCGAATGACAGCACACGGAAGGTAGCCACAGTTTCATCGTTTGAGCTAACTGATACTTTCACATGGTCTGCAAACGGATTTGGATAGATGCTGAATTGGTTGGAAGAGATTCCGCCATCAACCCTAAGTGCAATGATCTTTGAATAAGTGTGCTTACCCTGGTTGTCGATCGATTTCAACCTGTAGTACAAGATGCGTGCACGTGTATCAATATTATCGGTGAAGCTATAGCTGTGGCGTGTTGATGTAGTGCCGTTGCCCATAACGGTGCCGCGTACACTAAAACGAACTCCGTCTTCACTGCGCTCTACTTCAAAATGAGAGTGGTTGATCTCAGATTCAGTTGTCCATTTTACCAGTGTGCTGTTTGCGTTCAGCAGGTTGGCGGTGAAAGAACCCAGCTTTACATCAAGCGGTCCGCCTGAAGGAGCAATAACGGCGGTTCCGTCATCTGTGAACAGATCGCCCACTTGCGAAGATGCGTAGATCCTTGCTGTGTTGATCACGCTACCGGGGATAAGGGCACCCTGCACTTTAAAACGAAGTGTATAAGAAGCGCCCACCGGAATTTCGCCACCTGCAGATGATGTAGCGCCGTTGCCGATGAAAAACTTCAGGTATTGCTTACCGTTAGCGGTTCCCCTGAAAGCGATGTCATCTCCTGCAGCATCTGTTTTGATACCTGCAGTAATACCCGGAGCAGATATAACTTCCATGCTTCCTGCCACATAGGTAACGTTTGAAGGAAGCGTGTCAACAACAACTGCATTGTATGCGGTACCGGGGCCATTATTCACGCCAGATAAAGTGTACGTAAGTATTTCATTTGAATTCACGAACCCATCTGCATTAGCGTCTGTAACGGTTTTATTCAGCTCGATCAACGGATCTTTCATGCGGATCATGAAGGTGAAAGCACTTGGGAAGTACTGATCAGCCTCTGTACCGAAAGTGATATTCACGCTTGTTGCATTCGGCTGAATATTGTAACCGGTTCCCACATTTACTTCATCAATGTCAATTCCCATCTGGTTGAAGTAATTCGGATTTTTTGTAGTTACGTATGCGCCGTTCTTAGTGATAGAGCCATTCCAGAAGTTGGTCACCGGGTTGGTTGCATTAGAAACAGCAATGTTATTTACGCGTATGAAATCTCCTGCGGGGTTAGTTGCGGTTGCACCCAGCGATCCGTCACCTTCCCAGCTCATTGTGCTCATTACCGCTTCATTTGACGCGAGAGGATTATTAGGCACATTCAAACCGGTAAGCGTAACCGTTGAAGTAACCGGATTTCCGGTTGATGTATAGATCTGTGAGTAGCCATCATAAACCCTTACACTGTAATAAGGGAGGGATTGATTTTCGTAGGCCACTACAATTGCCCAACCACCAAATCGTCCGCCATTTGAAGTTGCACCTGTTGTCAGGGGAACGTCGCCTACGAAATAGGTGCCGCTTCCACCCACCTGAACAAAATTGGTGATGTCAACATATGATTGATAAACCCTTTCATTTGTCCCTGCTATAAGAAACTGGTCAACATTTGATGCAGGAGCAGTGGCAGGAGAGTAGGCACCCAATGCACCTTTACGCAATTTGATTTTGCGAAGCGTGTCAGGGTTTGCCGTTACCGTTGCATTAGCAATACGTCCGCCCCAGTAGAGGCGTGCGAACTTAATAGTGTTCGTTCCTGCAGGCAGAATCAGATCTGCTGAGGTGGAATTCCTGGTTCCTGCATCAGTATCCATGTCTGCATGAGCAATATTCTCATTGTCATTACCATACTGAGTAAAACCGACGCCGCCTTGTCCGTTAGAGGCATTACCGATCTCGTTCATCTTGGTGGTGTTAACCGTACCGTTGTTGTTGAGGATGTGCGTACTGGTGTTGCCCAACATGGTCACACCGCCGCGGATGTTTTCTGTGTAAACGAGAGAGTAGTTTCTAACGCTTGTTTGCGCTGAAGCTGTGAGGCCTGTGCATGCGATTATTGCTGCAAGGGTGATTCTTGAGGTAAAATTAGTAAGCATTTTTTTAATGTTTAAGATTAGAAAAATGGCTCACAGGAGTAAGAGGAAGCTAATAACGGCTTTGCCTGGAATTTGGAGGTAAGTGGACTTTTTCGGGGGAAGTTGGATAAGCAAAAGAGGGATCTTGTGGAAAGATCGTGGTTCAGTGATACAAATATAATGCTTCAGCTTTCATATTTCAAAGCTTTTTGTAAGAAATATTTTTGTGAGGTTCCTCGCTTTGCCGGGAATGACATCTAAAAAAGCTCTTTGGCGGCGAGAAGGTCGCCGAATGATTAAAATTGTACATCGTACAACGTACATCGTACATCGTACAACGTACATCGTAAATCGTACACCGTACATCATATCCTCTTCATATATTCCCGTATCACCACATTATGCGCCGTTTGCCCCGGGCGGGCCATTCTTTTATAAGCTGCCTTCACTGCCGGATCTTGCAGTATCATTTTTGCGAAGGCAATTGCTTCACGGAATTTGTTTCGCTTTGAAAGTTGAAGATCGGAGGGAGGCTTATACGGACCTGGCGCTTTTCTGTAAAATGTATTTCCGTTCAGGTTGTAAAAAACGATGTTTTGGAATTTGCCTGAAAGCGGTGCGAAGTTGTCTATCAGTTCTTCGGGCGTGAAATCGTCATTGTTGCGTTTCATGGTCGTTCGTTTCCCCTTTGACCTGGCCCACACCAAAACGTTTAATCATGAATTGTTAAAGAAAGGCTGAATACCTGTTACAGAGCAGCCACACTGAAACCACCCCGAAGCTACCTTATAGCTAAGTCGAATCTGCAGCCTTCCAGATTCGACCGAGGTTCAGTATGGATTCGAGGTGCCTTCGAGGTGGATAGTGTTTAGTACAAGTGGCGCAGTCGGGCAGGTACACCGTCCATCGTACATCGTACATCGTAAATCGTATATCGTGCATCGTAAATCTATTGGTCCCCAAAAAATAATTCCTAAATATTTTGGAAAGCTAAACTATTTAGTATATTTGTACTAATCAAATTAGTTTAACATGTCACAGGCAGGATTAAATCTAAAATACCTCCGCAAGTTGCGGGGATGGACGCAGGAAGAATTTGCAGGTAAGCTGAACATCAAAAGATCCTTAATCGGAGCGTATGAGGAAGAAAGAGCCGACCCAAGGCTTGAAGTGCTTGAAATGGTAGGGGAGATGTTTAAATTGAGTTTGGATGAATTGCTTTTGAAAGACCTCAGTAACACGGGCGGAAGTTATTGGATGAAGCGCCGTGCCCAAAAAATGCAGTCGGTTGAAAGGAATGTGATTCATTTTGTTCCGGTGAAGGCCGCGGCAGGTTACCTGGCAGGCTATGCAGACAGTGAATTCATTGATGAACTCAACACCTTTACGCTTCCGATGCTTGCGGGAGGAAACTATCGTGCATTTGAGATCATTGGAGATAGTATGCTACCTACGCCCAGCGGCAGCATCATTGTAGGGGAGAAGGTGAATAATCTGGATGAAGTGAAGAACAATATGCCCTGTATAGTGGTGAGTCGCAATGAAGGTATTGTATATAAAAGGGTGGTGAAGAACAACCGCTCGAAAACCAAGGTATCATTAGTGAGTGATAATCCCTCTTATCAGCCCTACCAGGTAAATGCGGATGACATTGCCGAAATATGGCAGGCGCAGCTGGTTATTGGTAAAGTAGCTCAGCAACAACGCTGGGATGTGAATTCTTTGGCAAATCTTGTTAATAATTTGCAGGACCAGGTGAGCACCCTTAAGAAGAAGATGAACTAATTTTAGTTGGTTGGAAATCGCGATGCATTGTAGAGACGCGATGCATCGCGTCTCTACAATGCAATCAAAATCTATAATTTAAAATCTATAATTTAAAATTTCATCAGATACATCGCTTCACATTAAAAACACAGCAACATGATTAAGTTACAGATCATCGGTAATCTTGGGAAAGATTGCATCGTTAACGAGGTTAACGGAAAAACAGTTATCAATTTCAGTGTAGCCCATACCGAGAGGTATAAGTCGGCCGACGGAAATATGAATGAGAGGACCACCTGGGTGGAATGTGCATATTGGACAGACCGCACTGCGGTAGCCCAATACCTTACAAAGGGTAAAATGGTTTATGCTGAAGGTTCTCCTTCTGCGGATGCCTATACCAACAAGGAAGGAAAGGCGGCAGGTACGCTACGAATGCGTGTGCAAACGATTCAGTTACTCGGTGGTAATTCCGATTCCGGCACCGGATCAGGATATACATCGCAGCAGAATGCACAAAGCTCCGGTGGCTACCAACGCGAGAATGCCATGAGTGGTTCAATGGCAGATAAAACAGAAGTGCCGGATGATCTTCCATTTTAATTATTTGGGTTAGTACGAATAAAAGCTTCCGGTTGCGGAAGCTTTTTTCTTTAAAATAGGCGGAAGTGAGCTGCCGTTTTTTTCTAAGATCAGCCGAAAGGAAGGACAAACAAACCAAATGATCTTTTTAAATTTTTGTAATGAATAGTACATCATCTGAAATACAATTGCGGGCCATGCAGGTATCTGATCTCGACTCGCTGTTTGAATTTCAGCTTGATAAAGAGGGGGCCTATTTAGCCGCTTTTATGCCAAAAGATCCAGCAGACAAGAATGCTTATCTGAATAAATTCCTGAAGCTGCTGGAAGACCCGACAGTGAATAACCAAACGATTTTGATTGGCGGCCGTATTGTCGGAAGTGTTTCCAGGTTTGTTATGGAAGGGGATGTAGAGATCACTTACTGGATAGACAGGAGCTTTTGGGGTAAGGGGATTGCAACTTCAGCGCTTGCAAAATTTCTTTCAATGGAAACTACGCGGCCGATTTATGGTAGGGTGGCTTTCGATAATTTCGGTTCGCAAAAAGTATTGGAGAAATGCGGATTTAAAAGGGTTGGGGCTGACCGGGGATTCGCCAATGCGAGGCAGGCTGAAATTGATGAGTATATTTATCGGCTGGATTAGTTTCAGGAGAAGGGTTGATGGAGAGTTTGGACCGTTATTTCCCACCACCCCCAAAAGGGGGAGGCTCGATGCTCCATAATGACCCCATAGCTCCGTGTTTTCAACCATTCTCTCGGATAATCGCAACTTTTTGACGAGGAATTTCGCCTATTTAATTTCGATTTCTACCTCGATCGGGTTATGAAAATGGGACAAACCTGCTTTTATCGGGGGCATTTGGTGAGCAATCTGGTTCCCATGTTTTGGAGCCAAAGCGCCTGCGAAAGGCGTATGTGGTTATTCTGGCGCATCGTGTCAAACAATTTGGACGTTTGGTTGGTTTTCAATCACGAAACGCCACGGAAGCCGAAATAATGGCCGCAATGAAAATTTAATAAAAAAAGCTCCCGGATCCGGGAGCTTTCAATGATTTCATTATCCCATTTTATGGATTTTCCCTTCTCCCCAATTTTGAACCATAAATCACTACATGCACTGCGGCAAAAATTATTGAAATGTACATGAGTGTTCTGTCGGTATCAAAACCAACTGTAACCTGATGTAGAATACCGGCAACAACAAGAAGTGCGCAAAGTACCAAACTAACGATACGGGCTATTCGCATTCCCGGACGATAAGGCGTACCATTGCCAAGTTTACTGTTTTTAGCTCCATACCACAGGTAAATATCCATCCCGATCAACATCCAAACCAACAGGCGAATCCAGGTATCCATCGGAAGGAACACCATCATGAACAGGCAAACTGCTATACCCAAAATAGGCACAAGCGGCACCAATGGTGTTTTAAAAGCCCGCGGCAATTCCGGCATCTTCACCCTCATCACCCAAACCCCAACGCATACAAGTATAAATGCGAAGAGTGTTCCGATACTTGTCATTTCACCTACAACGCGCGCGGGCACGAAAGCCGCGAATGCACTCACAAAAAGCATAAACATAAGGTTGCTTTTTGCAGGCGTTTGGGTTTTTGGATTCACTTTTGAAAATACCCTGGGAATTAATCCGTCTTTACTCATACTAAAAAATACGCGGCTTTGACCCATTAACATTACGAGGATAACCGACGCGTATCCGGCAAGTATCGCAACAACAATGGCGCGGTTAAGCCACGGGTAATCTGGTCGCGGAACTCCATCAGCACCTGCGGTTCCCATATGATCGATCGCTACGGCAACCGGAGCAATACCATCTTTTCCCGCAAATGTGGTATAAGGTGTAACGCCCGTCATCACGTGTGCGAAAAGCAAATAGAGAATTGTACAAATTGCAAGCGAGCCAAGAATGCCGATCGGCATATCCCTTTTCGGATTCTTTGCTTCCTGGGCGGCCGTACTCACGGCATCGAACCCGATGTACGCGAAGAAGACGATCGCCGCTGCCCTGATAATACCACTAAAACCAAATTCTCCAAATGTTCCTGTATTATCCGGAATATAAGGTGTGAGGTTGTCATTATTAATATACTTCCAGCCAAGAAAAATAAAGATCAACACTACAGAAACTTTCAGCGCCACAATTATACTGTTCACAAATGCACTCTCTTTTGTTCCCTTTACGAGCAACAAACTCATAAGAACAATTATAAAAACAGCAGGTAGGTTTATAATTCCACCGTCCCACGGGCCTACCGTTAGGGAAGCAGGCAGATGTATATCAAATCCCTCAAGAAATTTTACGAGATACCGGCTCCAACTGATCCCTACAGTAGCGGCTCCGACAGCGTATTCAAGTACAAGATCCCACCCAATGATCCACGCAATAAATTCACCCATGGTGGCATAAGAGTAAGTGTAAGCACTTCCTGCTACCGGAATCATAGATGCAAATTCAGCATAACATAAGCCGGCAAAAAGGCAACCTAAGGCTGCAACAATAAATGAAATGGTGATCGCCGGACCTGCATGATTGGCAGCCGCCATACCTGTAATTGAAAAAAGGCCGGCGCCGATAATTGCACCGATTCCTAATGCAACCAGTCCCCATGCTCCAAGTGTACGCTTTAGCGTGTGTTCACCCGATTCAGCTGCTTCATTCATTAAAGCTTGCATGGGCTTCCTGACAAATAAACTCATATAGTTAGAAGTTGGTAAGAAAAAAGATTGCGGAAAAATAAGCAAATAATTTCCATATGTATTCCCGCCTGTAATTTTTTTATGCGCGCTTTTTACACAAATTGTTTCAAATGTTTGCAAATGCACGGCACGAAAGCAAATAAATTTCGATGAACAGGTTCAATCTTTTAGTTTTAAGGTTTCAAGTTGCCAAAACAATGAATAAGAGAACCACCGGACTGCTCTCGCTGCTGCTTTTTACCATCCTTGCAATTGTATATGTTCTAGAGCTAAATGAAATCGTTTCCTTCCCTGAAGTGTTTTTAAAAACGCTTCGCTGGACTTTCATTGCCGCCATTATAAGCTTTGCAGTTGTAAAAAAGTCACTCACCACATGGATACTGGTGAGTATGGTGGTAGGTATTGAGATCGGGCTGGACTTTCCAGAGTTCTCACAAAACCTGAAAGTGCTGAGCAGCATCTTTCTTCGTCTAGTCAAAACCGTTATTGCGCCCATCTTGTTCGCAACTCTGGTAGTGGGCATCGCCGGCCATTCCAGTTTGAAGCAGGTGGGAAGAATGGGCTGGAAGTCTATTCTTTATTTTGAAGTGGTAACTACAATTGCATTGATCATCGGCCTCATTGCGATAAACATTTCGGGAGCGGGTAAAGGCATTCAGCTTCCTGAAGGTTTTGAAGAAACGCTGCCGGAAGTAAAGCCGCAATCGTGGCAGGATGTGATTTTGCACATCTTCCCTGAAAATTTTGCCAAGTCGGTTTATCATGGTGATGTTCTTCCGATCGTGGTCTTCAGCATCATTTTCGGAATTGCCCTTGCAATGATTCGTGTTGACAAACGCAAACCCATGCTTGATTTTGCAGAAAGCCTCGCCGAAGTGATGTTCAAATTCACCAACATCATTATGTATTTCGCGCCCTTTGGCGTGGGCGCTGCAATCGCAGTCACAGTCGGGCATTTGGGGTTGGATGTATTAGGAAATTTATTACAACTCCTGCTTACCTTATATGTAGCACTCATTGCCTTTATGATATTGGTGCTGGTTCCCGTTGCATTGATAGCGCGCATCCCGATAAAGAATTTTATAAAAGCTGTATCCGAACCGGTATCGATAGCTTTCGCAACAACAAGTTCAGAGTCTGCGCTGCCAAAGGCCATGGAGAATATGGAGAAATTTGGCGTACCGGGCAAGATCGTATCCTTTGTGCTGCCAACCGGTTACACGTTTAATTTGGATGGAACAACTTTGTATTTATCGCTTGCCTCAGTATTCGTGGCGCAGGCCGCAGGTATAGACCTGTCTATCGGAGAACAACTGGTGATGGGCCTCACGTTAATGCTTACCAGTAAAGGCGTTGCCGGAGTGCCGCGAGCTTCCCTGGTAATATTACTAGGCACCGCTGCTTCTTTCGGACTACCGTTCTGGCCCATTATGGCAATTCTTGGTATAGACGAATTAATGGATATGGCGCGAACTTCCGTTAATGTGATCGGGAATACGCTTGCAAGCTGCGTTATAGCCCGCTGGGAAGGTGAATTTGACGATGGGAAAGCCCGAAATTTTATTCCTGATTAATTAACATCCCTGCCGCTTCGGTAAAATTTTTTGTCGTTTATTTGCGCCATGGAATTCAAAGATCTTCTTAATCCGCAGTTTTATATTGACAATGGCGGGTTGTGGCTGGTGTTGTTTATAGTATTCGCGGAAACCGGATTGTTCGCGGGTTTTTTTCTCCCCGGAGACTCACTCTTGTTTGTAGGCGGAATTTTCAGCGACCAGTTGATCAAAAGTATCGGTATCGATCTTGGAAGTGATTTTCTCCATGTATTCATGTTGTCATCAATGGTTGCCATAGCGGGAATCATCGGAAACATGGTGGGCTATTGGTTCGGTAAAAAATCGGGCCCGATGTTATACAATCGCAAAGACTCCTTTTTGTTCAAGAAGAAATATCTTCATAAGGCACATGATTTTTATGAGGAACGTGGTGGCAGCACGATAATCATTGCACGTTTTCTTCCCATCATCAGAACCTTCGCGCCTATAGTTGCCGGTATCGTTCAAATGGACCGTAAGAAGTTCATGTTTTTTAATGTGGTTGGTTCAATTGCCTGGGCTTTCTCACTGATCTTCGCCGGCTTTTATCTTAATGCGTTCCTGGTGGCGAAATATGATTTCCATTTGGAGAAGCATCTTGAGATCATTATTTTAATAATCGTATTGATAACAACCGCTCCCGTGATCTATAAGTTGTTTTTCGCAAAGAAGAAGGAAACCGTTATTAAAAAGTAACCCGAACAAATTTGGCAACGAAAGTTCTCATCATAAGGCTTTCATCTATCGGCGATATTGTATTGGCGAGTCCCGTGTTTCGTTGCGTAAAAAAGCAGGTGCCTGATGCGCAGCTTCATTTTGCCACAAAGGAGTCTTTCAAAATGGTGACGGCATCCAATCCTTACATAGATGCGTTTCACTATTACAACAACGACCTCGCCGCTTTCATTAAAGAACTGAAAGATGAGGATTTCGATTACGTAATAGACCTGCACAACAACTTTCGCAGTACAAGGATCAGGAAGGCTTTGAAGAAGAAGACCTTTGTGATCGACAAGCAAAACATTAAAAAGTTTTTTCTCACTGAATACAGCGCCAAATTTTTAAAGATCAGGCATATTACTGAGCGAAGTTTGGATACCGTAACCAAACTTGGAGTTACGAATGATGGCCAGGGCCTCGATTATTTTGTAGCGAAAGAAAATGTAGTTCCTATAGATGATATTCCGGCTTCTCACCATGCAGGCTTTATCGCATTTGTAACCGGCGCTACATACAACTGCAAAAAGCTTCCTCTGCAGAAAATGCAGGAACTGGTGGTATTGATCGACCATCCCATAATCTTAATCGGAGGTAAGAGTGATTTTGAGGAAATGGAAAAAGTTGCGGCGATCGATCCGGTAAAGATCTATAATGCCTGCGGCAAGTTTAATCTTGATGAGTCGGCTGACCTTGTGAGCCGTGCAAAGCTGGTGATTTCGCATGATACCGGCTTTCAATATATTGCGGCCGCATTCAAGAAACCAATTCTTGCACTATGGGGATGTACATCGCCACGCCTCGGTTTTGAACCTTACTACGGCGACAAATTTCTGAGTAAAGCACCGCGCGATTTTTATAAGAATATTTTTCTGGACCTGCATTGCCAGCCATGCAGTAAGGGAACGGATCAATGTCCCCTGGGCCATTTTAACTGCATGCGAAAGATGGATATGAAGATGGTAGCCGGAGAGGTGTTTAAACGCTTGTGAGCGATGTGCTAATTTGCAGATGTGCAGATTGAGTAAATGATCAACGAGTAGCTGCGAAACGATCGAGGATTTACGATTTACGACTTACGATGTACGAGTTACATCGTGAAACGGGCTACCCGCTTTGGACTATCGACTACCGAATAAAAGCATTCCGTTAATGAATCTATAAATCAATTCTCTTGGGTTTTTATTAGGAAATAAAATAAGTATTTTGTTTTTCAAGCTCCTAAATGCAAAACCCATGAACCTCATCACTCTTCTGCTTTCATTCTTTATCAGTTTCAATACGCCAAAAAATGATAAACTGGCCACACGTATTTTGTGGACAGAGCAGAGCCCGATGCCGGCATCTGAGGTTGTCTACTTCTCTCCCGATCGTCCGCTTACATGGAAAGACTTTAAAGGCTCTCCGGTGGAGGGCAGAGCCGCAGCAATTACCGTTTCTGGTTTTGGTTACCGCGCAAGAGTGAATACGGCAAATCCAGATCATCAATTAGATATCCAGGTTTACTGTTACTTCAACAAAAACAAATCGTGGGTTAAACCGGGGCGTACAACGGATTATATTCTTCGTCACGAGCAACAACACTTCAATATCAGTTACATTGCGGCGAGAATTTTTCAGGATAAACTTAATGAAGCAGAGTTTACGTTATCCAATTACAATACACTTGTTCCCCAGTTATACAATGAAGCCTGCGCGGTGATGAATAAACTCCAGGACGATTATGATGGTGAAACAAAGAATGGCCAACTGCACGACAAGCAGGATCATTGGAATAATTATGTGGACGAGGCCCTTGCAGGCATTAAATAGTTACAACCAACACAGGTATTTTTAACTCATGACGCACATTGTCAACCGTGCTTCCATAAACGAAATCCTTTAAGCCTGTATGGCCATGAGCACCTATCACTAACAGATCTGCGTTATACTCCTTTACAAGGCGAACGATCTCTTTGACTCTCCGCTGATAACCCAAAGCGCCTGTGGCTTCCAGTCCGAGCTCCTTTAACTGCCTGAGGTAGTTATCCAGCATTTCCTGATCCACGCGGGTTTCGTAATCATCGCTCTCTTTTCCCATAATATTTGCAGACGCGCTTTCCACAATGTGTATGAGAAAATAGGAGGCATCGTTTCCGCCCTGGAGTTTAGCATGTGAAAGTATCTTTTCATCATTGGGGGAGAAATCGAGTGCAACGGCAATTCGTTTAAATGTTTGTCCCTCGAGCTTAAGCGTCTCTACGGGTTTATGCATAAGTATATTGTGTGTTCCTTTCTTCTTTCGTAAATATGGGTGCAGTATAATATAGGCCAGGAGGGCGAGGAGTGTAAGGCCGCTCGCTATTATCGCCAGCTTCATTGCAGTATTATCACCTTGCATCACCGGCTCCACTTCATTTACCAGCATCTTCAAATTCAGGAAAACAAGAACCGAAGCGATCAGCCATGCGGCAAATTTCGTCAGCGGTTTAATGGCAAATTTTCCCATTGTGGCTTTGTCGCTCACAAATTGTATCAATGGCATTATGGCAAAGCCAAGTTGAAGGCTTAAAATTACCTGACTCAAAACAAGCATGGCGTCTACTTCATCTTCGCCATAAATAAGAATAACCAGGAATGCCGGAATGATAGCGAGCAGCCTCGTGAGCAACCGTCGCAAAATAGGGCTGATGCGAAGCTGGAGATAACCTTCCATTACTATTTGTCCGGCAAGTGTTCCGGTAACGGTTGAACTTTGTCCCGCAGCAATAAGCGCGAGTGCGAAAAGGATAGGGGCCGTATCACCTAAAAAACCGGGCAGCAAACGATGGGCTTCCTTTATTTCCGCTACATCAGAATTGCCTGTTTTAAAAAACACAGTTGCTGCCAGCACAAGTATGGCTGCATTCACGAGGAAGGCAATGTTCAATGCGATAGTGGAATCAATACGATTATATTTTATGGCCTTCCTTATTCCCTCATCTGTTTTTTCAAACTTTCTTGTTTGTACCAAGGCCGAATGCAGGTAAAGATTGTGTGGCATCACCGTAGCTCCAATAATTCCGATTGCTATGTAAAGCGCATTATCAGAAGGTATGGAGGGAATTAATCCTCCGGCTACTTCAAGCGGGTCAGGCTTTGCCATTACGATCTGTATGAGGAAACAAACAGCGATGATGGCCACAAGGGTGATAATGAACGCTTCCATCTTCCGCATGCCGAGCCTTTGTAAATAAAGAAGTAGAAATGTATCGAGTATGGTAATAGACACACCCCATATCAATGGAAGTCCCGTGAGCAGTTGAATGCCTATCGCCATGCCGAGTACTTCGGCGAGGTCTGTCGCTGCAATTGCTATCTCTGCAAGAATGTAAAGAAGAAAATTAACCGGCTTCGGATAGGTTTCCCTGTTAGCCTGTGCAAGGTCGCGGCCACGAACAATTCCGAGGCGTGCAGAAAGGCCTTGCAGCAGTAAGGCCATGAGATTACTCATCAGCAGCACCCAAATAAGTGAGTAACCGTACTTGCTACCACCGGCAAGGTCAGTTGCCCAGTTGCCCGGATCCATGTAGCCCACACTAACTAAATATGCCGGACCGAGGAAAGAGAATATTTTTCTCCACCCTTTGCCATGCTTTGTTTCAACTGTATTATGCACTTCGCTCAGGGAAACATCCTGATCACTCATTTTTTTCATGAAGAAATGTATGCGAGGGTGTGGCTTAAAATAAATTTAGACAAATCTAACTAATTTGAGGGTTTGGTGATCGGCGATTTGATATTTTCTTTTCGCTGATTGGCAGAGACAAGTGAAAGCGGGAAAAGTAAAAATTAAAAAAGGAAAATTAGTAGGCAGCTTAGCGCGGTTCGATCTTTGCAACCTTTCGTTCAAGATGATTTTGACTCCGGGCTACTATACTAATGACTCGGGAGTTTCGACCGATCACTAACTAATGTTTAATATTGCAAAAAGAAAATACTGATAGATGAACTTTGCTGAATTTAACCTACCGTATCACCCCGACTCACGATATAATAAAAAAGTTGCTTACTTCTCGATGGAGTTTGCCGTACATCAACCTTTAAAAATTTACAGCGGCGGACTTGGTTTTTTAAGCGGTTCTCATCTTCGCAGCGCGTACGAATTACGCCAAAACCTTATAGGCATTGGCATATTATGGAAGTACGGTTATTACGATCAGGGAAAGAATCCTGATCAATCTTTGAATGTGGAATGGAATGAGAAACTGTACAATTTTCTTGTTGACACAGGTATAAAGTTCCAGATCACTATTCACGATCATCCGGTTTGGGTGAAGGTTTTTTACCTTAACCCGGAAACATTTAAAAGTGCGCCGCTTTTTTTGCTAAGCACTGACCTTCCGGAAAACGACCATGTTTCCCAAACGATCTCTCACCGGCTTTATGACGCCAATGTGGCCACCAAGGTGGCGCAGTTCATTTTGCTTGGTGTTGGAGGTATGAAGCTATGCGAACACCTCAATTGGAACCCCGAACTATTTCATTTTAATGAGGCGCACGCAGTAAGCGGTGCTTTCTATCTTTATAAGCAAACCGGTAATCTTGATGAAGTAAGAAAGCGGATTGTTTTTACTACTCACACTCCCGAAGAAGCAGGAAATGAAAAGCATGATATTTACCTGTGCGAGAAAATGAGTTACTTCAGCGGAATTCCATTAGAAGAGGTTCGCAGACTGGGCGGCGCTCCTAATGACCTGTTTAACCATTCGCTGGCTGCATTACGAATGGCTCGTTTAGCCAATGGCGTTAGTCAGCTTCACGGTGAGGTGAGCCGGGAGATGTGGAACAAGTATGAAGGAATCTGCGAAATAAAATCGATCACCAATGCACAGAACTGGCACTATTGGGCAGATAAGCAGTTGTACAGTTTTATGGATCAGCATAACATTGATGCTTTTGTAGACAGGAAGCGATACCTCAAGAAACGCGCGATGGACCTTGTGGCGGATATCTCCGGAAAGCTTTTTAATCCCGATGTATGCACAATTGTTTGGGCAAGGCGTTTCGCGGGATATAAAAGAGCGGACCTGTTAACCAGGGATATTGAAAGATTTGAGAAACTTCTTTCGAATACGAAGTATCCGGTTCAGATCATCTGGGCGGGCAAGCCGTACCCATTAGACTTTCCGGAGATATATGAGTTAAACGATCTTATTGATCTTAGCAAAAAATACAGCAACATGGCGGTTTGCCTTGGCTATGAACTGGCTCTGAGCAAACGCCTCAAACAGGCGGCTGACGTTTGGTTGAATAATCCACGAGTTCCCCGCGAGGCTAGCGGAACAAGCGGAATGACTGCCTCAATGAACGGGGCCGTTAATTTCAGCACGAACGATGGTTGGATACGTGAGTTTATTAATCATGGCAACAACGGTTTTGTTGTACCGCTTGCCGATTACGGATCAATGTCTGTACACGAGCAAGATGAGTATGATCTTCAAAAGCTGTATGAAATTTTGGAGAACCAAATCTTACCTATCTACTACGACAATAAGGAGATCTGGAGGCAGATATTAAAGAACGGTATGCGTGATGTTCGTTGGCAGTTTGATAGTAACAGAATGGCAAAGGAGTATTATGAAATTCTATATGCATAGCGTGTAGTCCTAACCGTTATAATCTGCATTGATAAATGTTCAGCCTGATCGCCAATTTATACAGGAATGCTTACAGCGGCTTGAGCAGGCGTATTTGGTTGCTTGCCCTGGTAATGTTGATAAACAGGGCCGGTACGATGGTGCTCGCTTTTTTGACTCTTTACTGCATCAGTATCGGTTTCTCTGTTGACCAGGCCGGTATTGTGGTTGCCATGTATGGCACAGGTGCTGTCGTCGGGGCATTTCTGGGAGGAAAGGTTAGCGATAAAGTGGGCTTTTATTATACGCAGGTGTCTGCTTTGGTCCTTGGCGGGATTATGTTCATAGTGGTTGGACAGTTGCGTGGCTTTGAAATCATCTGTGCAGGCGCATTTCTTCTTAGTATGGTGAATGAATCCTTTCGCCCCGCAAACGCGACCGCCATTGCGCATTACAGCACACCGGAAAACAGAACGCAGTCTTTTTCGTTGGTTAGGCTGGCGATAAATATTGGTTGGGGGATAGGAGCTGCTGTTGGCGGAGTGCTTGCTTCATACGATTATCATCTTCTGTTTTGGGTTGATGGGTTTACCAGCATCTTTGCTGGAATACTCCTCTGGACGATCCTTCCGGTGGTTACAATAAATCAGCAAAGTTCCGGTGCAACCGTTCGCCACAGTTCGCAATCTCCTTATCGCGATAAAGTGTTTTTGAAATTCATGTTCTTCCAGATCCTTTTCGCGCTTGCCTTCTTTCAAATTTTTACAACAGTTCCCTTATACATGAAAAGCAATTTAAAACTCGATGAGTTTTGGATCGGGGCTATCATGGCGGCTAACGGGCTCATGATCGCCGTTTTGGAAATGGTGCTGGTATTTAAGTTGGAAGGAAGGAAAAGCTACCTGAAGTTAATGGCCTATGGAACCATCATTATGGGAATATCTTACGCCTTATTAAATCTTCCAATTCAATCCGGTTTGATGGTTGCATCCGCTTTTATTTTGGTGATCACTTTTTCTGAAATGATCGCGATGCCCTTTATGAATACATACTACATATCAAGGTCTACCGATCAGAACCGGGGACAATACGCAGGAATTTACACCATGGGCTGGAGCATTGCACAAGTAGCCGGGGCAAGCGGGGGCGCATGGATGGCACAACATATGGGCTTTCAAAATCTTTGGTTTACGATCAGCGGTGTATGCGTGATAACAGCGATCGGATATTTCTTCCTCGACAGAAAGTAATAGGCTTATAAAACCCGTTGAGCACTCATCATTGTTTTATAAACCGCAAGTATTCAGGGTCTCCGGCTAGTTTGTAAATTCCGATGATATATCCTCCCGCCGGTAAAGTTGAAACGTCCAGGATAATTCCTGCCCTTCCCTGAACATTTTTTCGCATCAACTGAACTCCGTCCATGCCCATAATTCTGAGTTCGGTCCATTGAGCACCGGGCTCCAAACCATTAATAGTAATGGAATGTGTTGTTGGTGTGGGATAGACCGCTATTCGTGGGGAAAGTGGTGTGATGGCAAACGTGAGCACATTGCTCGTGTCTGAGGTTCTCGTGCTGCAGGTGGCGCTGCCGGTCAGAATGTTTCTGAGTTTATCACCGGTGAACATGGGGGTGTAGCTTGTTGTTGAACCATTTGCTCCCACAATGTTCTGCCAGGAATGAGTTGACGTACTGTCCTGCCATTGATATTGAGGATTGCTTCCGGCGCCGGTAACTACAGACGATGCAACTATTGCCGAGCCTTGTGTAACCGTGGTGTGGCCATTGATAACGATCTCCGGGTTTTCGGCAGCTGCAATGTTTATAGTTATAGGATCACTAACGGCCGACGCAGGTGATGCACACGTTGAAGAACTTGTCATGGTTACCGTGACAATATCGCCCTGTTGTAACGAAGTTGTTGTAAGCGTAGAAGACCCGTCTCCCGTGTTTACATTATTTACTTGCCATTGATATGCAGGCAACGATCCGCCATTCACCGGAAGTGCCGTAAACGTTAAAGTATCACCGGCACAAGCCTGCGTTGAAGAAGGAGAAATAGAGACGCCGGGAGTTGCAAGGCCATGCGTGATGATGATCGTATTGCTTGAAGCTGTATTGGTTACCAAACAATTTTCATTGCTGGTAAGAACTGCGCGAATTTCAGCGTTATGACTGATAGATACACTAGTAAATATCGAATCATTGATTCCTACATCAATTCCGTTTACATACCATTGAAATAAAGGAGCCGTACCTCCGCCCGAAGTTGCGGCAGTTACCGTCACCGTATCACCGGGACAGATCGTTGTTACGGGAGACGTGATAGCAATCAAAGGAGTTATGGCCTGCCTCACCATTACTGAAACGGTATCTCTCGATGACAACGTGCCACTTGTTACTTCAAGAAAATACTGAGTATTTACAGTTGGGGAAACCAATGGCATTGCATCAGAAGATGTGAAACCTGAAGGAGAAGAGGTCCAACTGTAGGTAAGAGCCGCATTTCCGCTGGTGCCTATCTGAACTGAACTTCCCTGGCAAATAGTAGTGTCTCTTCCCGCATCCGCATATGGTAGGTCGTTGTATTCATATGCGCCAAGATCGACTACATTGTTGTACACTCTGGGATTTTCTGCAATGTCCAGCGGGAAGCCGGAGATAGCGTCGTTATCGCCATGGTTTATTCCGGGCGAATTTGGTAATAACTGGTAGCCGTCGTCGTTGGTGCCCCAAATGTTATCCGGACCATCAGGGTCAGTCTCATTTAAAAATAAGGGCGGCGTCATGAGGTTAGCTGATGAAGGAAGCGTGCCGAACACTTGCATGATATTTCTTCTTACAAAGAAATTTGTACATGAAGTTAAACTCGGGCAACTATTGTTATAGATATCGGCACCGACGCCAGTGGCGGTTAGATGTTCATTCTTATAGAAAATATTATTGTAAACCGGAGCGCTCCACGATCCGTCAACATAAATGGCACCTCCTTGTCTCAGTGGTGAAGTTCCTACCGTGAAATTGGATATAAATGTATTATTCGTGATCACGATGCTTCTATGGTTGGTAATGTTTAAAGCGCCACCCCGCACCGCGGAGTTATTCAGAAACAAATTGTTTATGAACTTGGTGGTATCTGTGTTTGCGTTGACCTTCAGAAATATTGCTCCACCATATGTACCAACGTGGTTATTTACAAAAACAGAGTTTGAAATGACCGATGTGCCTGGTCTTGTGTAGTCCGCCACATATGATGCTCCGTTGCTATAGGCGCGGTTGGCTTCAAAAACATTCCTGTTAAATTCAACAAGTCCTGATTCATTTAGATAAGCGCCTCCGTAATGGCCGGTGGAATTATTTCTTAGAATGGAATTCGTGAGAATTACTTTACCATTCCGCTGATAAATACCTCCGCCGCTGTGTCGGCCAATAAAGACCAAGTACCGTTGATAGGGATTTGATGGGCCCGTACTCACGTTTGCCGTTCCTTTTTCAATAACAACTCCGTCAATTTGCACGGCAGTATCTGGTTGGTTAACTACGATCACATGAAAATTATTATCAAGTGAATCGCCCTGAACTCCGATATCGCCCGAAAGGATCGTAGGCCAGAGAACAGGATCTCGTTGTGCATCATCCGGGTTACCAGATGACGGATACCCGCCCCAGATCACCTTTGGCTTAATCACACGAAAACTACTGTCCCGATGAGCAACGGGATAATATGTTCCTGCTGCTATTTTTATGGAATCCATGCAGCTTGCACGAAGTGCTCTTGTGAGATCGGTAAAGGCATTTGCCCAAGAGGTGCCATCGTTACTTCCTGTTGCTGCAGCATTCACATATATAACTCCCGAAGAAGACTGTGTTCCTGCAAATTCATATGCACCGATATCAACTGTTCCTCCAATTGTGCGGGGATTGCCGGTTATATCAAGGGGAAGAGAACTGCTGAATGCATTGTTGCCCGCATTGATCGCAGGAGAGCATCGGCTCAGATGGATGCCATCATCGTCGGTAAAGAAAACACCATCCGGTCCGGCAAGATTTTCATGATCAACAAAACGTGCAGGCTGCCCTACAATATTTCCATCCACTCCGTCAGTACCGTATCCTTCAAAGAGCGAATTTGATGCCGTTACCGTTGAGGGCGGATTGGTTGTTTGGTTTGAAACTTCAGGCGGATTTCCCGACCTGTCTTTTTCATTGTTCGACAAAACTGAGTTTTGTATAACCAGATTAGTGCTGTCTCTGTTAAATATTACAAAGGCGTCATTTACTGCAAATGTGCAGTTCACTAATTTCACTTCTGATTTCCTGTTGTACAACACAGAGCCGCTCTCAGGAGAAGATTTGTTGAATATAGCCACGCAATTGTACATTTCAAGCCTGCTGTAATTTCTGCTTGAAACCGCGCCACCCAATCCACCGCTATTTCGGATGAACAAACAGTAATTAAATATTGCAGTGGAATTGTCGTTAAACACCGCGCCTCCTTCTACATTTCCAATTCCATTAATAAAATGACACTTGGTGAAAACGGGATTGCTCCCGTTAACATTTGCTACAGCTCCGCCATATCTGGTAGGAATGCTGTCTGAGAAAACCGTATTGGTGATCCGGGGACTTGAATTGTTATTGTAAATATCATTACCTCCCTCGCCTCCGGAATTTGCGTGAAAAAGCGAATTGCTGATGACAGGGTTACTGTTTTCCATGTTCGCAATAGCGCCTCCATAATCCCTGGATCGGTTGTAAGAAAATGTGCAGCTATCTATGATGGGATGAGAAGTATAGTTTAAGATCGCGGCTCCATGTCTGTTAATAATGCTTCCTATATCCGTTCTGTTTCGCGTAAATGTACATTTTCGGAAAACAGGCGAGGAGTTGAAGACCACTACGGCCGTTCCATAGTCAGTACCCGGGTATGGTAGATTATCTTCAAAGGCACAGTTTTCGAATGTTGGGTTGCTTCCGGATTTTATTGTGGCCGCTCCGCCCAGCCTTGAATAGTTTCTTCTGAAAATGCAATTCCTGAATATCGGACTAGATTCTGATGTCAGATAGAGTGCGCCCCCGTTTTCAACCAATGCGTCCATGCGATGCGTTCCGTCGGCCTGTTGGAGTATTAATCCGTCTACTATCGTGGTTTGATCAATCCTTCTTCCTCTTAATAAAATTGAAGAGAAGAAACCCCCGCCGCCCGGAATATTTCCTGACAGGATTGTTGGATTGGCAACAGGGTCGCGATCGGAATCTCCCGGATTTCCGGAAGCAGGATATCCGCCCAACAACACCC
>JAFAGR010000093.1 GCA_023422565.1 Bacteroidota bacterium
ATTTACGATTTACGATTTACGATTTATTGCATCTGACTAAGATAAATCAGAAAGGGGCTCAAAAGTACATACCTCCCTGACGGTTTAAATTTTTATTAGCGGCAGTTACAAAAATAGACTCGAATGCGATGGGCTGGAATTGTGGGATGGCTGAATCTGGGAGTTACGGATTACGATACACTACTGTCCGGTTAAAATGGGGGACAAATCTTTCAAAGCTTCAGATAGCGCGTGTTGAGAGGATTTTTAATCAGGAGGGCTTGTAACGTGATTCAGGGCGTTTCACACGAAGGAAATATACAAGACAGACAAATGGGGGCGATGTATTGACAGCATATCCTGGCCAATGCATTTTTACGGTGCACCATAATAACCCCACAAGCGCATTGAACGCAGACTTCCGATCAAAACAGCCACGCTAAAATGCCAAAAACAACAAGGAAGGTTCCTCAATAATCTTGTTTCATTACCGGTAGAGGGTTGAATCTTTAATGAAATCAAAGGAAAATCTTTGAAAGATGAAGGCCTTCAAAAAATGCTATTGCTTCCTAAACTTGAGCAACATGCGGTTATGGGGCTGTTATGGTGCATCGGGCTTTAGGGTGGAAAATTGTCAGGAAGAAGTTATTCAAGAAACCGCAATAACCAAAACAAAGGTGCGGATTTTTTAACTTTTAAAATTTCCCCGGAACATCGATGATCACGATATACGATTTAAAATGGGGGTACAATTGGCTATTTCAACTTATAGATTAATAATCAAACCCTGCGTGAGGGATAGCGGCGGTACCCCGGCCCGCCAGGCGGGGCGGAGTAAAGCCAATAGCCCGACAGCGGCCGACCGGCGGCCGGTGGCACGCCCTGAGTCGAACCGTCAAACCATCAAACCATTAAACTAATTAACATTCGTGTATAACTTCATTAACTACTATCGCATACGTTTTGCGTTAAATTTGCGTTAACCAGAAAAGCCTCGAATGTCAATTGCCAAAGGAAAACTCTTCGCCATCGGAGGCGCGGAGGATAAGGGTACAGACCTTGAGAAAGGGGAGATCCAACGCAATAATCTCAATTTTTTTGAACTCGGCATCCTTCGCCGGATAGTAGAAGAGATCGGCGGCACCGACAGCCGCATAGAAGTGATCACTACAGCAAGCATGATTCCGCATGAAGTGGGCGATAATTATCTCAATGCATTTCGCAAAATCGGCAGCAATGATGTGGGTGTGATGCATATCCGAAACCGGCACGATGCAGGCCAGGAAGAGTTTGTTGAACGCATCAGGAATTGCGATGCGGTGATGTTCAGCGGCGGAAATCAAATGCGCCTTACCAGCACCTTTGGCGGAATGCCACTGCAGGATATCATCATGCGCCGTTATCACGAGGAAGAAAACTTCGTGGTTGCCGGAACCTCAGCAGGCGCCATGGCCATGAGTAATACCATGATCTATGAAGGAAATGCAACACGCGCACATTTGAAAGGTGAGGTGAAGATCACTACCGGACTTGCATTTATGCGCGATGTGATCTTTGACTCGCACTTTGAAAAACGCGGCCGCTTCGGCAGGCTTGCACAGGCTGTTTCTGCAAATCCTTCCTGCATTGGTATTGGCCTTGGAGAAGACACAGGCATGCTCATTACCGGTGGCAATAAAATGGAAGCCATCGGCTCCGGACTTGTAATGATCATAGACGGGCACGATATCCGCCACAGCAATATCGCCGACATACCGGATGGCAACCCCATCAGCATAGAAAATTTAAAAGTGCATTTTTGCGAAAAAGGAAATGGCTACATGGTGAAAGAAAGAATCTTCATCCCCGAAGTAGAGATCGGTGCCGTGGTGGCAAAGCAGGTACATGTGGAGTAAATGCAAATGTGCTGATCGAGACGACGCGAAGCGTGTCTCGATGCCGACCGCAGCGTCGGCATTTGGAGATTGAGACGCAGCCTTGCTGGTTTTAAACAAACCGAAGCGTCTGTTCTCGATGCCGGCCAAAGCGTCGGGCATGTGCTGATGTGCAAATTTGCTGGAGGTGACCGAATCTCGCTGTAATCAAACTCCCGCATTCAATCATGATTTCAATTTGGGCGTTCCCCCCGACCGAAGCGTCGGGGGTCGGGCCATCTGTCCGCCGGAGGCGGACTGCCTGTCCCTAACGCGGGCCTGCCGGATTGTTTGAAGGTAGGAATGGTAAATTGGTTGAAATCGCTGTGCCTGGGCTGGTGTTATCACCTCTTGAATGTCCCTGCAGGTGTTATCACCTGCAGGTTATCGCACCTCTCTTGAGTGCCTGTGCAGGTGTTATCACCTGCAGGTTAACGCACCTCTCTTAAGTGCCCATGCAGGTATTATCGTCTGAATGATGTTGACTTCCTATGCAGGTGTCATCACCTTTCTGTCATTAAATGCCCATGCGGGTGTTATCGTCTGCATGTTGTTGAGTGCCTATGCAGGTGTTATCACCTGCATGTTATCGCACCTCCGAATGCCTATGCAGGTGTTATCACCGCATGTTGTTGAGTGCCCATGCAGGTATTATCGTCTGAATGATGTTGACTTCCTATGCAGGTGTCATCACCTTTCTGTCATTAAATGCCTATGCAGGTGTTATCGTCGCATGATATTGACTGCCTATGCAGGTGTCATCACCTTTCTGTCATTAAGTGCCCGTGCAGGTGTTATCACCTGCAGGTTATCACACCTCTTGAGTGCCCATGCAGGTGTTTTCACCTGCATGTTATCGTACCCCTGCCCATTAATCATTTTAGGAATGAAAAATCTGTATTATCCAGCGGGAACTTTTCCAATGCTTCCCCATAATAGACGTTTGAAAATGGTTATTGCAAAAAAAATTTCGGAACTTTTCTGTGGGGATAGGGGATAACGCTACCCCGGGGAGAAGGTTGTTTTGAATGTTGAATAGCTTGCCCGCCTTTGGAGGGTTAGATGATTGATGCTCATTAAACCAAACCTCTATTATACCCATAACTCTGCTTAATGCGAATCTTCCTCTACAACAAAAATCGTGTAATGCTTACCGTTATTCTGGCAACTGCCGGTTGGTTTTACCTGCCCATGCTTTTTAAAATGATCACTTACGAGCATGCTATTGGTCGCTATGTCAGCAAAGAATATGAGGTGCGCGAGGAACACTATGCAGGTAGCAGAAAGCCGCTGACAGAAAAATTATACATTGCGGTTATCAAATTCAATTACAACGGTAAAGACTATACTTTCAGGGCAGGCGATTACCTAAGCGAGGGAATTGAATTTGGAGATTATGTACCGGTGCGTTTCAATTCGGGTAATCCTGAAAATGCATTTGTGAACACTTTCCTGGGATATTGGGCTTATCCGCTTTTTTATGTTATACCGATCATTGTAATTTCTTCAGGCGTCGTTCTGGCAATTGAAATGCGGCTCGCCCGGAGAAAGAATCAAATGTTTTCTGATTCAGGAATAGCTATTAAGTTAGACACTTAATTAGTTAAAGGAATTTTGGGTTATGCAGTTGGATAGTTTACAATCGGGTTGTAGTAGTTGAAAGCATCTTCTGCGCACCTCTGCGCATTAAACTGTTCGATAAAAAATTTTAAGACTGAAGAATCTGCGCCCATCAGCGGAAGCCATTGCCTCGCTCCGAATATTTCCCGCAGAGATCCGCAGACCAATACACCGCAGATTGCGCGAATTTCAGCCCATCCAGGCCTTCTCGCCTGCATTTATGCAGGTTCCGAACTGAACACGGCATGCTTTTTTGAGCATTTACCAAAAACAGCAATGAAAAAACTCATCCTTTCAATTGTTATTTCTTTTGCATTCTTAACCTCCTTTCCGCAACAGAAATTAATTCCGTTAGATAAATATCTCACTACTATTAAATATCCTTTTCCGGAAAAATTTCACGTGTTTAAATCGCAAGGGCAGGAGATGAAAATGGCCTATGTAGATGTATTTCCAACAAGTAACGCAAATGGAAAAGTTGTGCTGCTGTTGCATGGAAAAAATTTCAACATTGCATATTGGGAGCAAACGATTAACGAATTGACAAAAAACGGATTTCGCGTTATTGCAGTTGATCAAGTCGGGTTTGGAAAATCAACCAAGCCTGAAAATTACCAATTTAGTTTTCATCAACTGGCAGAAAATACAAAGTTGATTTTAGATAGTCTCAACATAAAAAAAGTGAGCGTTCTCGGGCATTCGATGGGCGGCATGCTGGCCACGCGTTTTGCATTGATGTACCCGGAAATGACAGAGAAACTTGTTCTCGAGAATCCGATCGGGCTTGAAGACTACAAAGTACTTGCGCCTTATCAAACCCTCGACAAAAATTATCAAAGCGAATTAAAGAATACAGTGGAGAGTTATCGTAATTATCAGTTGAAGTTCTATTACGATAATAAATGGAAACCGGATTATGATCAATGGCTGAACTTGTTAGCAGGGTGGACGCTTCATAAAGATTATCCCATTGTCGCATGGAATGCAGCACTTACTACCGACATGATCTTTACGCAACCGGTGGTGTACGAGTTCAAGAATATCAAGTGCCCAACCTTGCTCATCATCGGTACGCGCGATCGAACCGCTATTGGAAGGGAAAGAGCGCCGAAAGATATTCAGGAAAAAATGGGATTGTACAATGAACTCGGCAAGAAAACGCAGCAGGCCATTCCAAATTCAGAACTCGTTGAATTAGCTGATGTCGGTCATATGCCGCACATAGAAGTGTTTGACAAGTTTATTGAACCGCTTGTGGAGTTTCTGAAAAAGTAAAAATGCAAACGGTGCAGAATGGAGGCTGAGAGAATCTACTTATTCCGGTACTTTTTGATGCGCTGCAACTCTTCAACGTCGGCCATGTCTTTCAATCTTTGAGAAGTGGCTTTAGAATGTTTTAGCAACGCGTTTATCATCTCCAGGTGTTCCTCAAGAAACAGGTTCACCATATGCGCGAAATTTTAAATTTTTATCCATTGCAGTTTTAAGCTGCTCAGCATATAAAAGTTTAATTCTTATAACTGCATTCGCGAGAAGTTGATATGGAGTCATTCCGGCCTTTTCTGCCGCGTCAGCTTCATTCATTTCTTCAAAAGAGGTAAACTTTCGTACCAGAGATCTGTCCCAGGTTATATCGGGTTCAGAGATGATGTCATTTTGTGCCTTACGGTTTTTCTTTTGCATACCTACTACAATTTACGTAATTCCTGCCAGGAAGCAATGGCCTCGAGCACTGTTAAAAAGCCAACGATCTCAGAACCAAGAGTTCTTAAACGCGTTGATAGAACTGTATTTTTGACCAAAAAACTATCAACTACAAACTAACCACTAAATAATAGTTCTTCTTACCCTTCTGCACCAATAAATATTTTCCATGCAACAACATCTTTTCGTCTATCCCTTGTTGTAAGTCAGTTATTTTTTCCCGGTTGATGCTTACTCCCCCGTTTTGCAACATTTTTCTGGCTTCACCCTTACTCGGAAAAATATTCGTTTCTGCCAGGAAGGAAATTACGTCTATCCCTTGCCGTAAGTTAGCCAGTGGAAAATCCGTTTTCACAATTCCTTCCATGCTTTCAAGGTCTTCAGCGCTCATTTCAGTGATGGGTTTATCGGCATTGCTAAACAAACGTTTCGTGGTTTCTAACGCCGCCTGTAATTTCTCTTCACCATGCACAAGCCTTGTCACTTCTTCCGCAAGTTTCTTCTGAAGAATGCGCTGCGAAAGGTCTTTATGATGTGCTTCTACCAGATCATTGATAACAGGCTGATCTAAAAAGGTAAATATTTTGATCCAACCTTCGGCATCGCTGTCAGACGCGTTCAGCCAGAACTGGTAAAAATGATAAGGTGTTGTCCGCTCTTCATCCAGCCAAATATTTCCGGCCTCTGTCTTTCCAAATTTTCCGCCGTCTGCTTTTTTCAACAGTGGACAGGTTAATGCAAAAGCCTCATTGCCTGATTTGCGCCTGATGAGTTCGGTTCCCGTAACAATGTTTCCCCACTGATCGCTTCCGCCTAATTGGAGTTTACAATTCTTGTGGGAGTTAAGCCAGTAAAAATCGTAACCCTGTATCAACTGGTAGCTGAATTCCGTAAAGCTCATTCCATTATTTCCTTCCAGCCTCTTCTTTACGCTATCTTTCGCCATCATGTAATTCACGGTGATGTGTTTCCCGGTGTCGCGAATGAAATCAAGAAAGGAAATATTTTTAAACCAGTCGTAGTTGTTCACTACCTCCGCACGGTTAGGGATAGACGCATCAAAGTTCAGGTATTGTTCCAGTTGTTTCTGAATGCCCGCGAGGTTGAAACGCAGCGTTTCTTCATCGAGCATATTTCTTTCCTCGCTCTTAAAACTCGGGTCGCCCACCATCCCGGTGGCACCGCCCACCAGTGCAATCGGCTTGTGCCCGCAACGCTGCAAATGCATCAATAGAATAATTGGAACCAGGCTTCCGATATGCAGACTACTCGCCGTGGGGTCGAAACCCACATAACCGGTGGTCAATTCCTTCATCAGTTGTTCCTCGGTGCCGGGAGTGATATCCTGCACCATTCCGCGCCAGCTCAGTTCTTTTACCAGGTTTTTAAGTTCCGTTTTCATGCGTGCAAATTTGCAGAATATTCGGCATGTCGGGCTAAAAATTTATCGCGGGCATTGCTTTACATGGCCTTCGTTTACCGGTAAAATATCAATGCTTTCGGGTGAAATAACCTTGCGCAAACTTTCAATGCGCACTTTCTTGCATACAGGAATCGGGGAATGGCCAACCCTGCATCCGGCGAGTAAACCTGTTCATCGCATGTTAATACAGGCATCCATAAAAATTTAATTCGTTCCCTTATGAAACAGTTTTTCATTGCATTCGCCCTAGCCGTTACCGGGTGTTTTTTTGGGCTTGACCTATTAGCCCAAAAGCAAAACACGTGTATCTGGCACATTACTAAGTTGAATTTCAAAAAACCAAGAACTGATTGTAAACGAGGCTTCGGCCTGTGTATCAAAGATCATATGCATTACATAATCACTGATTTCAATGCAGGGGATTGTGAGTTTACAATTATGATCGGTGGCGAAGAACCCCGCGTTGTAAAAAATGAGGTGTTTGCCGGCGTGGCGATTTCAAAAAGCAAGCTAAGACTTGCCTTACCTAAAGAGATCATGGAAATGGAAGATTACAAAGATGAAGACCTTTCTTTTCTTCCTATTGAAGAAAAGATTGTACTTTATGTGAATAATAAGCCATTCCGGGTGATCCGCCCTCAAAAAGCCCTAATGAAGGAAGAGGGTGGCTACCTGATCTACGATCTTGAACTGACCGATTGATAACAACAGGAAGGTGTCGCGAAACATCGGCACCTTCTATTTTTTAACAATGAAATCATGAATCAGATGAAGAAGTATTATTTCCCTTTAATTTTTTTGCTCGCGATTACTCTATCTACAGCTTGTTCAAAAAAAGCATTGGTCAGAAAATCAGATATCGGGCGTGAATTCCCCGGTATGAACGAGGCAACACTAAAAAAAATAGCTAAAGAGACAGGAATTCCGGAGTCGAGCATTGTGCTGCCTGATGGAACAGCATTTAGAGAGATTGTCACCCAAATTAATAAGAATGAATTTGCCTTTCCCTTCCTTTACTTATTGGATGAAAATAAGCAGTCTTATAAACTACCGGACACACTGACCAAAAATCAATGCCTGGGATTGGTTGAGAAGTACCTGATTAAAAGTCAGGATCAGGATGGAGAAGTATTCGGCGAGCCGAAACTGGGCAGGTTTTATTCGGCTAAAGATTCCTCTTTGGCAGAGTTTGATTCGGGCAAAAGATACCTGGTGCTCGGGTATGTTTACCAGATGGGAAAAGTTCACAATGATTTTTACCGGTCCATACAAAAGCTTGCTGCCCAGCCTGAAAAAAACCTCCAGCTGTTTCTCGTATTTGCAGATGGCAAGAAGCTGCAGAAATAGGGGTCGATTTGTTGAAGAGATAGCGTTTTAAACGTAAATTTGGAGGATAGCCACGAATTCGAAACATGCATGCAATTTTTCATGTATTTTTTCGTTTTCACCCTGTTAATCCAGGCTTATCCATAAACCAACTATATGAGGCATTCGCTTCTCATTTTGCTTATTACCCTGAATGTACTTCCGGCAAAAGCCCAGTTTCGCAAATATTCCAACGAATTTTTAAATATCGGTGCAGGCGCACGCGGACTCGCCATGGGATCCGCGCAGGTAGCTTCGGTAAATGATGCAACGGCCGGGTACTGGAATCCCGCCGGTCTCGTTGGCGTTAAGGACGTGCCGAACGGTGGTATCATGCACGCCGAATATTTTGCCGGAATCGCTAAATACGATTATGCTTCCTTCGCCATTCCGGTGCAGGATAATAAACGCGCAATAGGCTTTTCTCTTCTTCGATTTGCCGTGGATGATATCCCCAATACACTCTTTCTTGTGGAGCCCGATGGAAGCCTAAATTATGGCAACATTCAATCATTTTCTTCGGCCGATTATGCTTTCCTTTTCTCCTTCGCACAAAATATTAAAGAGGAAAAAGACCGCAGGATAAGCATCGGTGCAAATGCAAAAGTGATCTACCGAAAGGTGGGAAAGTTCGCCACCGCATGGGGCTTCGGCCTTGATGCCGGCGTACAGATGCATGGCGATCGCTGGCACGCGGGATTGGTGGCGAGGGATATCACCACAACTTTCAACGCCTGGACTTACAAGTTCACCGACAAGGAAAAGGAAGTCCTCTACCTCACCAACAACGATATTCCCGTAAAATCAACCGAACTCACTTCACCACGTCTTGTACTCGGTGGCGGCTACGATTTTAAGATCGGCAAGTCGGTTGAATTGCTGGCCGAAGCAAATGCCTCACTAACCTTTGACGGTAAACGAAATACGGTGATAAGCAGCAATGCCCTTAGCATAGATCCGCACATTGGTATGGAAGCGAAGATCAAAGAGGTATTTTTTGTACGCGCCGGAATTACCAATTTTCAAAAAGCGCTGGCAGACGGCGACACCCTCAATCAGAAAAAAGTTTGGATCTACCAGCCCAGCCTAGGTGCGGGTTTCAAAATTAAAAATGTGATGCTTGATTACGCATTCACCAATCTGGCCAATCAATCAAACCCCCTATACACTCACGTTTTCTCACTGCGGTTAAATTTTGTGAGAAAGCAGGATTGATAAGCACCCAACAACCACACAATGAAAAAACTTCTTATACCTGTTTTCATCCTCATCGCAAACTTCGCAAGTGCGCAGTTGAACAATAGTTGGATAGACCACAGCAAAACTTATTACAAATTCAAGATCGGGAAAGATACGCTCACACGCCTTTCCGCCAGCACTCTTGCTTCAGCCGGTTTGGGAAACGTGCCGGGTTCTGATTTTCAATTATGGAGAAATGGAAAAGAGGTGCGGATGTATGCAACTACAAGCGGGATTTTCGGGGCGAATGATTACCTGGAATTTTGGGGAGAAATGAATGACGGTAAGCCGGATAATCAGCTTTATCACAATCCCGATAACCAGTTAAACGACCGGTATAGTTTGGAAACAGATACTGCCACATTCTTTTTAGCGGTAAATCCGGGCGGTACTAATCTCCGCTTTACAGATGAGGCGAATCCCAATCCGGGAACGATGACGCCGGACCCTTACTTTATGCGGAGCATTGATCACTACTATAAAATGCAGATGAACCGTGGGCATGCACAGGTGCTTACCGAATATATTTACAGCTCCGCATACGACCAGGGCGAGGGCTGGACGAGTAACGATGCAAACCCTTGCTGTGATCTTACCTATGAGTTCAGAGGTTTGAATGTGTATACTTCAGGGCCGGCAAACAGCCTTTCACTTCGCGTGAATGCCGCGGGAAATGCACCTAACCTTAACCGTGAGTTGAAGGTGCGGATATATCAGAATGAAGTGTTCAGGCAATCCATGCCCTTGTTTACACATCAGAAAGTTCGTCTGAACAATCTGCCCTTATCACTTTTGCAGAGTCCCAACCAGGTTCCCATTTATGTGAATGGAGAAAATGGCGGAACGAACGACAGGGTAGTGGTGGCAATGATCGGCATCACCTATCCTGCAAGGTTTGTATTCAACAACCAGAAGAGTTTTTTCTTTGATCTGAAAGCTTCCGCCAGTGGCAATTACCTTGATATCGAAAGTTTTAACAACGGCGGTGTAGCGCCCGTGTTGTATGATTTTACCGAAGGCAAGCGGTATATCGGTGATATAAGTACGGCAGGACGCGTGCGTTTTGTTCTTCCCCCATCCAACATCGCAAACAGGAAGTTTTTACTTGTGAATCAGGAAGGCAACTATGCGTTCCCGGTAGTTTCTCTGACAGCGAAAACTTTTACTGATTACAGTCAGTCTGCACAACAGGGCGATTACCTTATTATAAGCCATCCTTCACTTTACAACGACGGATCAGGCAATAATTATGTGGAAGAATACCGGGCTTACCGCAGTTCTGTTTCAGGTGGAAGTTATAATGCTAAGGTGTATGACATCCGCGATCTTATAGATCAGTTTGGTTTCGGAATTAAATCGCACCCTGCTGCAGTCCGCGATTTTGTTCGTTACGCAATGAGTACATTTCCCACACAACCGAAATATGTTTTGCTTATAGGAAGGGGAATGAATTATGTGGAACTTCGTAACAATGAGGCAAACCCCTTAACGGAAAAGCTTGACCTCATTCCCACCTTCGGATGGCCTGCATCAGACATGCTTCTCGCATCGGCACCGTCAACCGTTACGCCACTTGTGCCCATAGGCAGGCTCGCCGTTATTAATGGAACAGAGATCAATCAATATTTAAGTAAGGTAAAGGAATACGAACAGGCGCAAAGAAATCCCACACCGAACATTTCCGGCTCGGGATGGATGAAAAACATACTGCATGTGGCCGGAGGAAAGGACACACTGGAGAATGATATTTTTAAAAGCTACATGAACGGATATAAGGCAATTGCTGAAGACACGCTCTTTGGCGGTTATGTAGAAACCTTTACCAAAACGGCAACGGGTGCTGTGCAACACGAGAACAGTCAGCGTATTCGTGATCTGTTTGCCACAGGCCTTGGCTTCATTGGTTATTTTGGGCACTCCTCTGCCAATACTTTCGAATTCAATCTTAGCGATCCACAGGTATATAATAACGCGGGTAAATATCCTTTCTTTAATGTGAGCGGATGCAGTGCCGGAAACTTTTACATATTTGATCCGCTTCGCTTAAATGGAAACATGACCATTTCCGAGCGCTACGTACTCGCACCAAATCGTGGCAGCATCGGCTTTCTGGCCGATACGCATTTCGGTATTCCGCCCTTTCTGAATTTTTACAATATTGCTTTCTATCACGCTTTTGCAAAAGACCTGTATGGGCAGCCGGTAGGTAATCAAATTAAAAGAGTGATTGAAACGTTGGGAGGAAATAATCCAGGGCTGGATTTCTTTCACCGTATTCACCTCGAAGAGATTGCATTGCATGGTGATCCCGCAGTTAAAATAAACTATTTCGAGAAGCCGGATTATGTAATTGAAGATCAGCTTGTGCGCATAAACCCCAGCATTATTTCGGTTACGGATAACAATTTTGATGTTCGCATCACCATGATGAACATTGGCCGAGCAACCAGCGATTCAATTCGCGTTACGGTGAAAAGACAATTGCCGAATGATACCGTTCGCATATTGTTTAATGAAAAAATTCCCGGTATCCGTTATTCCGATTCGCTGCAATTTACTGTTCCGATTAATCCGCTTACTGATAAGGGCTTGAACAAGCTGATGGTCACGCTTGATGCCGATGATGATGTAGAGGAATTGTTTGAAACGAACAACTCTATTACACGCGAGTTCTACATTTTTGAAGATGAGCTGAACCCTTCATATCCCTACAACTTTTCGATTGTTACGCAACCCAACATCACTTATACGGCAAGTACCGCTAACCCGTTAAGCGGGGTTCGCCAATACACAATGGAGATTGATACCACGGAACTGTTCAATTCTCCTGCGAAGAAGATTTATAATACTTCGGGCCCGGGTGGATTAGTGCAATTCACGCCAAATGACATCACTTACGTGGACAACCAGGTTTACTATTGGAGAGTATCCATGGTTCCAAATCCCGGCGAGCAGACCATTTGGAACGGTTACTCATTTATTTATCTGCCCTCGCAAACCGCAGGTTTTAATCAATCGCACTATTATCAGCATAAGAAAAGTGCCTTCGATGGAATTCGGTTAGATGATGACCGTAAATTCAGGTTTGATCGTACAGAAAGGCAACTCACAATCAGAACAGGTTTACATCCCTTTTATACATACGACAGGATAAATGTAAACCTCGATTTTAATCAGCTCGAATTATACGGTTGCGTTTTCAACAATATGCAGGTGTATGTGTTTGATAGCACCACACTAACGCCATGGCGTAACCGAAATGCGATATCTCCCTCACCGGGCAATCCGGGGCAGGGCCTGTATGGAAGTAATCCCGTTTGTGCAAACAGTGCAACGCCTTTGGATACATCAAGATTGTTCTTTGAGTTCCCTTATAATAGTCCGGCGTACCGTAAGGCAGCAATGGATTTCCTTGACCTCATACCCACGGGTATGTATGTGGCGATAACCAACCTCGGAAACAAGAACACCAATACTTCATTCATAAATCAATGGATGGATGATACGCTAACACTGGGTTCCGGTAATTCACTTTATCATAAACTGAAATCGCTTGGCTTCACGGAGATCGACAGTTTTAATAATGTGAAGAGAAACCTTCCTTTCCTTTACTTTTTCCAGAAAGGAGTGCCATCGTACACGCCAACGCAGGTGATGGGGCCATTTGATTCCTCGCATATTGAAAGGTCATTTGCCTTGTTCTCTTCAAATGTGGAAGGTTCAATTGAGTCGCCCACATTTGGTCCCGCGAGAAGCTGGGAAGAACTGCATTGGCGTGGAACAACAACAGATGCTGATCCTACTAAGGAAACTTCATCAATTGAAGTGTGGGGTGTACAGACTAACGGTAATGCAGACCTGCTTACCACGGTTTACCAGGCGCAGGATACATCGGTTTCATTCATTGATGCCAACGTGTATCCATATCTAAGATTGAAATTACGCACCCGTGATGCAACCTATGCTACCCCGATGCAGCTTGATTACTGGAGATTGAATGGAAACTTCGCGCCGGAGGGTGCTGTGGCGCCGAATATTCTTTTCCAGATGGAGGACACGGTAAGCCAGGGAGCCCCGATCGAATTCAGGCTTGCATTCAAAAACATCAGCCAGGCAGCATTTGATTCTTTGATACGAACAAAGGTGGTGATCACCGACAGAAATAATCAGTCGCACACTTTTTACATTCCTCCGCGGAAAGCGCTTGTAGCGGGCGATACATTGATCGCCACTTATTCAATAGAAAGCAGGAATTTCCCCGGAGTGAACACCTTATTTGTGGAGTTCAACCCGGATAATCATCAGCCGGAGCAATATCATCATAACAACATCCTGTACAAAACATTTTATGTGCAGGAAGATATGACCGATCCACTGCTGGACGTAACATTTGACGGAGTGCACATTTTGAATCGTGATATTGTATCGGCCAAGCCTAACATTTTAATTAAGTTGAAAGATGAAAATCGGTTTCTTGAATTGAAGGATACATCCCTGTTAACGGTATTTGTTCGCTTCCCTGATGAAGCCACGCCGCGGAGATATTATTTTAATGATACCATGCGCTTCATTCCTGCCAACGTAAATGCCGGTGGCGATAATACGGCCAGCATTGAATTCACGCCTCACTTTGCCGCTGATGGTGAGTATGAACTGATCGTTTCCGGCCGCGATGTAGTTGGTAATAATGCGGGGGCGATGGAGCACCGCGTGATCTTCAGTGTGATCAACAAACCGATGTTCAGCAACCTGCTCAACTATCCGAATCCGTTTACCACTTCCACGGCTTTTGTGTTCACCGTTACCGGAAGCGAGGTACCGCAAAATATCAGGATACAAATATTAACGATCACCGGAAAAGTAGTGCGTGAGATCACGAAGGAAGAACTCGGCCCGATACACATTGGCCGCAACATTACCGAGTTCAAATGGGATGGGACGGACATGTACGGCCAACGCCTTGCCAACGGTGTGTACATCTACCGCGTACTCACCAACCTCAACGGAAGAAAGCTGGATAAATACACCGCCCCGAATGAGAGTACCGATAAGTTTTTCAACAAAGGATATGGCAAGATGTATTTGATGAGATGATTGAATGATTGTTGAATAGTTGTATTGTTGATTAGATAATTCATGCCGCTGTTGCGTCTTATGACCAACGGCGGTTTTCTAAACGGTATGCCGCCGCTTGGTCTTATGACCAGCGGCTTTTTTTATTTCTCAACGTTTCCTTTAGCGTGTTGAGGATTGTTTCATGTAAAGGCGCAATAAAAATATCTATCGAAGAAACTCTCGATGTTTCTCTAAGTAGAAGTGATTGAATTTATTTAGAGTTGAAATAATTTCCTTTCCTGTAACCCCTATTCGCTCAAAGGCCTTTGACTCAATTTTGTCAGATAGAATAATCTTGCCAGAGTTTTCAAAGGATATAAAGTTCCGGTCGAATAAGGCGTCATAGTCGGGTGACAAAAGAATTCCGTTATGAACATCAAGTCGTTGTTCATGGTTTGCAGTAGCCCACGGTAATATATGAGATGCCACAAGCACGCTTAAATTATCGAATTTAGTAACGGCACATTTATATTCCCACCGGTGGAGAATACTCTTTCGATAGGCGCCCTGACCGACACGTGTATTCACAAATCGTTTTTGCTGGGTCTCCATTGTAGGTTCTTCCACTATGGACACCGGTTGATTTAGCAAAGAGGGTTGAATTGGTACAAAAGCACCCGCTCGTTTAAAAAAGAATTTGATTCCTATCCTCACGTTTCCCTCTCTATCATGAGTATCGAAATAGTCAACATCAAAAAATTCAACCTCGGAAATAAAACGAACATAACCTTTTGAAACTTGCTCAAAAAGAAAAACACGTTTTCCATTTATAAGATGATCTTTTAAGGCTAAATTTCCCTTTGTAAACTTCATGTCGCCTACTTGCCCTTCTCCGGTGTACGAGAATACATTGGGGTTATCCCATCCGTCGAGATATCCATGTTGATGGCCTGCGCTTCCGGTAAAAATGAAAATAAAAGGGCTTGTTGCAGAATTTGAAATTCCCGATTGCCAATTCCCACCATACTCTCTGTGAATGTCGTTGCGTCTGTTATAGACATGATCAGGAACAAAAGGCAATGGGTTCACAAGTGAAATTATTAAAAAAAACGAAAGGACGGTATTTCATCATCAGATAGTGATAGCACTTTTCTGAAAATCAGCAAGGTGGTGTACTTTCCTTCTTTATATGTGATTATAGCGTCCCTTCCTTTGCCCTGAACCCTGCCGCTTAAAGCCTAAGTCCTGTACCTTTCACCTGTACTTTTTCCTCCCCCAAACCTCATCACCATCCATCCCAAAAGCACATACGTGATCATTCGTATCAGTCCATTATAGCGATACAGGTTTTCATACTTACCACTGTTGTTAATCTGAACACGGTCGGGGAACGCGGTGGTTTTTTTATTCTTTTCAGGAACGAACACCACATACTTTGGTGTTTGTTTCAATTGCTCCTTTGACGGTAGCGGGTTCTTGTCTGAATGAAGCTCAGAAACTCTTTGCTTAAGGGTGTCCACGCGACCTTCTTTTTGGTAAACCATCGTATAGGTTATCGCGGATACGGTAGATTTAACCGGCTCAACATTAACATCAATAATTTTCGCCCTTACCACGGTGCTTGCTTTGCGATAACCTTCGTTGCGAACGCATGACCGTAGGTTCAATAAGCCTGAAACCACACCGATGATAATAACAATAATACCGATTGCTCTCATTGATTACAATTTGTTGTGTCGCCCATTCAGGGCTTACTAGTTATCCATCGTACATCGTAAATCGTACATCGTACATCGTAAATCGTACATCGCTCATCATCTCCTGCTCCATTTCCTCCTTAAAACAGTTGCCATTGGTTGTTCCACGATCTTGTAAAACAGGTAGGATACAACAATTATTGCAGGAAAGGCAATCAACAAATTCGATGAAACATACAGCATTATCCATCCCATTACAAAGCTGGTGTGCAGCAGGTAAAATGAATAGGTAGAATTTCCCAGCGCAACGAACAACCTGGAAGCGAGCAATGTTCTTATAAAACTTTCGCGGTGGACCAGTCCATAAAAGAAAATTGTGATGCCGATCGGGAGCAGCAGGTTATTCACCAGCGCGCCCGGCCAGGTTTCTACGGCATTTACAACCGCATGGTTCCTGGCAATGAAATACTGGATAATAAGGGTGAAAATGATGATCAATATTCCGGTTAACTGTGGCGCTGGAATTTTACTTAGAATGTTGTCTTTAAACTTGCCGCGCATGACGAGTGCGAGATAGATGCCGCATGCAAATTCAAATGCACGTCCGAAGAAAGTAGAGTAGAAGGTGAAAAGATAAGAGCTGAAGAAGCCGTCAAAATTGATCTTCGTAAACAAAAAGGTGATCACTAACCCCAAGGCATACATGCTGAATGTGAATTTTAAAATACCAACAGGTTTTTTAATAAGAAAGAACAACAGGGGAGAGAGCAGATAAAAAAGTTCTTCCACGCTCATACTCCAGCTCGGGCCAATGCCCGTTAACAAATACTCCGATGAAAAGCCTTTTAACAAGGTGATGTTGTAAAGCCAGCTTTTTATCAGGTGTGAGGTGGAATCTGTATTGCTGAGATATTGCAGTGCGAATGTAGCCGTGATCAATATCAGCAGTATTGGGAATACACGGGTGATACGGTTGATGAAATAATTCCAGATCGTTTTCTTTTCAAAAGTGCCTACCGCATAATAACGATGGCAGATCAAAAAGCCACTGAGCACAAAGAAAAAAGACAGGAAGGAATAAAACTGGTTTACGAAAAGATTGGCTGCGCTTCCTTCCTCTGTAAAAGTGTTGTGATGTTTGAAAAAGATAAAGTACACCGCAAGCGCGCGTATGCCGGTTAAGGCAGGAATGATGGTGTGGTCTTTTTTCAAACTGCAGTTGTTTCTTCAACTAAAATAACGGTTAAGCCTCATCTTCAACCATATTCCTCTGCAATTTGTTACTCCTTTCCTTTTTACCAAAGGCCGCGGTTGCGCAAATTATAAGTAATGGTGTAAGCGTCAAAAAGAACCGGTTGTGCCATTCATCACATGAAAAGATAACAAACATCCAAAACACGAAAGTTAAACATGCGGTGAATACAAAGGCAGGAGTGAGCCCTCGCCTGATCACTGCAACAGCAATCATGATATATAAGGCGAAAAAGTAGATCATTATTGCTGCATTATGCAATGCGGAATACCAGGGTCGATACAGGCCAAAGAAAGCGGCCGTTTTGCGCAAAGCCAGTTTAGCGAAATGTTCAGGATTATTCAGCACATAGCTTAACAGGGTAGTTAAACCGCTTCTGTCCTCATTCAAAAAGAGTTCAGTTCCTTCTTGGTTACGCGGCACATCGCAGATCACGTGTTCATAAATAAAGGGCGTAAGCGGATCTATGCCGCGTCCGGTTTGTAACACAAAATGAATGATAAAGAGGATGATGCCTGTTCCCAATAAAACTACCGGCAGTTTTACCAACCAGGAAAGCTTTCTTAAATGAAGGGTAAGGTAAAGCAGGGTGGCGAAGGCAACGAACAGTCCGGTGGGTCTTACAAAACAGAGAGCGATCAGCCAAAGGACGATAAATAATGCGTTTTTAAGATTCCATTTTTTAACCTGTAATAAAACGGTGGTGTAAATAATCACCAGGCTGAAAAAGATCGATTCTGTATAAAGAAAAGTATTGTACAATTGGTAGGGGATGCATGCCAGCAGCAACATACCTCCGGCAAATGCGATCTTACGGCTTTTCCTCCTTTTCGAAATGAACCTGTACAAACGTTGTAGTGCATACAGGTTCAACACCATTTGCAGAATGATCAAAAGCGTGTACCCGGCACCGGTAGTTTGAACAAAGGCAAGCAATAATATCTGAACGATATATAAATAAAATGCCGGGCTAGTAAAGTCTTCCCCATTCGCGAGCAGGTTTGCTTCACGGATAAATCGTTCTGATTCTCCACCCGTATTAATGCCATTGAAATACCACATCATACACTGGACGATCAGCCAGCAAGCAAAGAGAAGAGATCTGTAAGGAAAGGAGGAGGGGAGGCGCACGCGATCAGGGTTTAGGCATCATCTTTTGAACATATTTACCGATCACGTCAAATTCAACGTTTACTACAGTTCCGGGCTCAACATTGCCGATGTTTGTATGTTCCATGGTGAACGGGATAACAGCCACCGAAAATTTCGAACCGGCCACGTTAAAAATGGTGAGGCTGATTCCATTCAGACAAATCGAACCTTTTTCAATTATAAGTGTGGAAAATGCAGCCGGAATTTCAAATGTAAAAAGCGTACTCCCGCTCTGGTCTTGGCGTTCTAAACATGTCGCAGTGGCATCAACATGTCCCTGTACAATGTGCCCGTCCAGCCGGCCATTCATCACCATTGAGCGCTCCAGGTTTATTTTATCACCAAGTTTCCAATGGTTCAGGCAGGTTTTTTGCAGTGTTTCAGCCACAGCGGTAACGCGGTAAGTGTCGCCCGAGATTGCTTCCACCGTAAGGCAAACGCCGTCGTGGGCGAGGCTTTGATAAACTTTTAGCTCTGGGGCGAGCGGTGAGCGGAAAATGAAGGTTTTATTACTTTCATTCTCTGAAACCGACTCAATTACCCCGGTATTTTCGATAATTCCGGTAAACATGCGCCCAAATTTCGGGTTTTGTTGGGTAGAATGTCTTTTTTTCAAAAAAACCTGCTTATCTTTGCGCCCTGCAAAAAACACTAGCAGGCAAACAACTAATTAAAAAAGAGGTTTAAATATGCTCATTATTGATTCCAAAGATTGCGAAAACATCGACAAGGCACTCAAAAAGTACAAGAAGAAATTTGAGAAAAGCCGAGTTTTGCTTCAATTGCGTGAAAGGCAGGCTTATACCAAGCCGTCTGTAAGGCGCAGAACTGAAGTGCTTAAAGCTGTTTACAAGCAGCAGGTAGCTTCGGGCAAGTTTGACGCATAAGCGAAATAATTTAAGCCAGCAATATATTAAACTGATAACCGTTTGTAAATTTGGTTATCAGTTTTTTTATGCACCTACACGAAACCGGCATCATCACCGCATTTCTTGATCATCTGAAATATCAGAAGCGCTATTCTCAGCACACGCTCATTTCGTATGAAACTGATCTCCGGGATTATTCTGATTTTTTAGCCGTCCAATTTTCCGAGACCGATCTCTTGAAAGCCACTCCCATGATAGTTCGGTCATGGCTGGCAGGGCTGAAAGAAAAAGGTATGTCATCACGCTCCATCAATCGAAAGATCTCCGCGCTGAAATCCTTTTACAAATTCCAGTTAAAGGAGGGGAAGTTGATGACCAGCCCGATGACGCAGGTAATTTCTCCCAAGGTAAGTAAACGCCTGCCGCAGTATGTGGAAAAGGATGATATGGCCACATTATTTAAACATGTGGAATTCGACCCTGGCTTTGCGGGAAGAACACAACGGTTGATGCTCATGCTTTTGTATTTTACCGGAATTCGCCAGGCAGAATTGATCGGATTGAAAGAGGTAAATGTGGATTTTTACAACAAGAATATTAAGGTTCTGGGGAAGGGCAGCAAGGAGAGAATAATCCCGGTTGGAGAGCCTCTTTTGCTGGAAATCAAAACCTACCTGAATGAGAAGGTTATGTTTGAGCATGAGGCCGACAGAACCGTTCTGCTGGTGAATGAAAAGGGGAGAAAGTTGTACCCAAAATATGTGTATTTGCATGTTAAGCGCTACCTCGCTTTAATAACAACCATCAACAAGAAAAGTCCGCACGTATTGAGGCACAGCTTTGCCACGCACTTAACCGGCAATGGCGCCGACATTAATGCGGTGAAAGAATTGCTTGGCCACAGCAGCCTGGCTGCCACTCAGGTGTACACTCATAACAACATTCAAAAGCTGAAAGACATTCATAAAAAAGCTCATCCGCGCGCGTAATAAAATTGATCGCAAATGCGTTTACTTTTTTAACGTTTTATTTTTGAGATCACGAATCCTTGAAGTATCTTCATATACCAAAAATGAAGTTTAAAATCCATTAAAATTCCCGCCTATTCTCCAACGCTACCTATCTAATTATTTCACATAAAAAAGTGGATCATGAACGTTAACATTCAAACCGTACATTTTGCGGCTGACTCCAAATTGTTATCCTTTATTCAGAAGAAGATCGAGAAGATCAGGCAGTTTCACGACAGGGTAACGGCCGTAGATGTTTACCTCAAACTTGATAATGTGGTGCACAACATTAAAGACAAAATTGTGGAGATAAAAGTGATGATACCCCGTCACGAGTTTTTTGTAAAACAAAGTTCAAAATCATTCGAAGAAAGTTTTGATGGCGCCCTGAATGCCGTGGTTAATCAGATCAAGCGGAAAAAAGAAAAAATGGCCGCCTGATTTAGCTCCAATAAATTGAAAAGATCCTGCTGTTTTTCGGCAGGATTTTTTTATTGCCCGGTTTGTCCGAACGCTACTTAAAAAAACTTTTATCAAAATTTTTGTATTAATCAATTTCTCTTACCTTTGCCTTCCCAAAAAATAGGGCGAGCATCTTTGTGTTCAATCTGATACGGGAAGGCAGCGGGTTTGCCGCGGATAAGGCCTGAAGTTCTTTGATGGATGAGTTGGCAGGAAGTTTATATCCAAATTGTCATTTCATCAAAAATAATAAGCCGAAGTAGTCGAGACGAAGCAAAGCTTGTCTCGATGCCGACCGCAGCGTCGGCACTCAGTTGGTAGAGCCTTAAACGGGCGAATCTATTGGGGAGAGTTCTTAAAAATAATAAGCCGAAGTAGCTCAGTTGGTAGAGCAACTGATTTGTAATCAGTAGGTCGGGGGTTCGACTCCCTTCTTCGGCTCACCGGGCAGTTACCAGAGTGGCCAAATGGGGCGGACTGTAAATCCGCTGTCTTTCGACTTCGGTGGTTCGAATCCACCACTGCCCACTGTAAGATTTGCAAATTTGTAAATGTGCTGATTTGCAAATTGAAGTTCTTTTCTTAGTTATCTGCTCATGTGCATATCTGCACATTTGCACATTAAAATTGCGGAAGTAGCTCATTTGGTAGAGCGATAGCCTTCCAAGCTATAGGTGGCCGGTTCGAGCCCGGTCTTCCGCTCAAGTTCTTTGGAAGTTCGAGTCACGACGCGACGGAGTCGGTCGAGATGCAGACCGAAGCGTCTGCACCCGGTCTTCCGCTCATTACGACTGCTATGCAGTAATGCCTATGTAGCTCAGGGGTAGAGCACTTCCTTGGTAGGGAAGAGGTCGTGAGTTCGATTCTCACCATCGGCTCACAAAAGAAGGTGTCTGAGGTTTGGCTGACATTAAATGCCATCCACATTAAATACAATTTTTAAAAAATAAAAAATGGCAAAAGAGAATTTTAAGAGGGACAAACCTCTCGTAAACGTTGGTACTATTGGTCACGTAGATCATGGTAAAACGACACTGACCGCCGCTATTACCGATATTTTGTCAAAAAAAGGTTTAGCGGAGAAAAGAAACTACGATGATATTGATGGAGCTCCTGAAGAAAAAGAAAGGGGTATCACTATCAATACCGCTCACGTAGAATACCAAACAACTAACCGCCACTACGCGCACGTTGACTGCCCTGGTCACGCTGACTACGTAAAGAATATGATTACAGGTGCGGCTCAGATGGACGGCGCTATCCTCGTGGTGGCTGCTACCGATGGTCCGATGCCACAAACTAAAGAGCACATCCTTCTTGCCCGCCAGGTAGGTGTACCTCAGATCGTGGTATTCATGAACAAGGTTGATCTTGTTGATGATCCTGAATTGCTTGAACTGGTTGAAATGGAGATCCGCGAATTGCTTTCTTCATACGGTTTTGATGGTGATAATACACCAATCATCCAGGGTTCTGCTACCGGTGCTCTTGCCGGCGAAGAAAAATGGGTTGCTAAGATCGACGAACTGATGGCTGCTGTTGATAGCTACATTCCGTTGCCTCCGCGCCCGGTTGATCAACCATTCCTGATGAGTGTGGAAGACGTGTTCTCTATCACTGGTCGTGGCACTGTGGCTACCGGTCGTATCGAGCGTGGCCGTATTAAAGTGGGTGAACCAATCGAAATCGTTGGTTTGATGGAAAAACCACTTTCTTCTACCGTAACAGGTGTTGAAATGTTCAAGAAACTTCTTGATGAAGGTGAAGCCGGTGATAACGCAGGTTTGCTGCTCCGCGGTATTGAGAAAACTCAGATCCGTCGTGGTATGGTGCTTTGCAAACCAGGTTCAATCACTCCGCACACTGAATTTAAAGGAGAGGTTTACGTGTTGAGCAAAGAAGAAGGCGGACGTCACACTCCATTCTTTAACAAATACCGTCCTCAGTTCTATTTCCGTACTACAGACGTAACCGGAGAAGTTGAACTGAACGCAGGAACAGAAATGGTAATGCCTGGTGACAACACCAACCTTACTGTTAAGTTGATCCAGCCGATCGCGATGGAAAAAGGTTTGAAGTTCGCGATTCGTGAAGGTGGCCGTACCGTAGGTGCAGGTCAGGTTACAGAGATCATTAAATAAGAGGAGATAGTAATAAGCTTTTAGCTGTCGCCGCAACCTGTGGTTGCGATGATAAAAAATCACTATCTTTGAAAATAATGCTAAGAGCTATTGGCTAACCGCTAATAGCTTTTAGCTTTCTAAAGGGCCTGTTTCCGCCTCAGTTGATTCGGGTTTCTTTGAAAATACGGGCATGGTCCGCCTCTGGCGGATACGGGTCCCACTAAATACGGGCATGGTGCAATGGTAGCATACGGGTCTCCAAAACCTTTGATCTGGGTTCGAATCCTAGTGCCCGTGCAAAATTTTATCCCCCGGACATGTCCGGGAAAAATGAGAAAGAACTTATGAGTAAAATCGCAGTTTTTGTAAAAGATTCTTACCGTGAATTAACGGAGAAAGTAACCTGGCCGAAATGGGAACAGCTTCAGCAGAGTACCATGATCGTGTTGGGTGCAACTATTTTCATTACGGCTGTAATTGCATTGATGGACTTCATTGCAAATGGCTCGTTGAAATTCATTTATTCTTTATTTAAGTAAACGAAGCAATGACTGAAGAGATAATTCCTGCAGTAGAAAAGCCGGGTAAGGAAAGCAAGTGGTACGTTTTGCGCGTGGTGAGTGGAAAGGAGCGTAAAATAAAAGAATACCTCGATAAAGACATTGTTCGCAATGGCTGGGATAAGGTGATCAAACAAGTGTTTCTTCCTGTTGAAAAAGTGTACAAGGTGGCGAATGGAAAGAAAGTTATGCGTGAGCGGAACTTTTATCCTGGATACATTATGATGGAAGTGGAAGGTGATAAACTAAACGACGATATCATTCAGCACGTGAGCAACATCAGCAATGTAATGCACTTTCTTACGGATGGAAAAGGTTCAAAAGGAAATATCATTTCGCTTAGAAAAGCTGAGGTAAATAAAATGCTGGGTAAAGTGGATGAAATGAGCGACCTTGGTGGTGTAACCATGAGTGAGCCATTCATTATTGGTGAAACGATCAAGATCATTGATGGGCCTTTCAACGATTTCAACGGTGTAATTGAGGAAGTGAATGATGAGAAGAAGAAATTAAAAGTTCAGGTGAAGATCTTCGGACGTGCTACGCCTGTTGAACTTAGTTACATGCAGGTAGAAAAGATCTCATAATCTTTAAACTCCATAAAATGAAAAAAGTATTATTTCTCATTCCTTCACTGCTCTTTGCTATTGTGTTGATGGCTCAGCCTCCACAAATTGAAGCTACAAAAGGTATGACTTTCGGCGATAAAATTTCGGATGCAAAAGCTTATACTACCGATGAAGCAAGCACTTACCTGATGAAGGAGCGCAAGGGTGATGTGAAAATTGTGGGAGAAGTGACAGAGGTATGTAAAGCTGAAGGTTGCTGGATCAGGTTAAAAACCAATGACGGAACGATGTTGGTTAAAATGAAAGACCATGCATTTCTTGTTCCCGTTTCACTTGTTGGTAAAACCGTTGAATTGGAAGGCCCCGGAAGTTTGAAAGAAACCTCTGTGGACATGCTTAAGCATTACGCGGAAGATGCGGGTAAATCAAAAGCGGAGATCGATGCCATTACAGAGCCAAAGAAAGAAGTGGTGATACAGGCAAAAGGATTGGTAGTTCTGTAGTTGAAAATATTTTTTTTTTGAAAAAGGGCGGTCTTTAGGCGGCCCTTTTTGTTTGTAGAGAATATAGTGGCAATTGGGCGGTACCACATCAATTCGTGTGCAGGCCATTTCCGTAAGTGGAAAACAAGATGGTGAAGAATTTTCAATAGATATTTGCGCAGGTTATGAAGCAAAGGCTACTGTTTACGATCAAGTATTGGCTCCTCTGGATGTTCATGTTTTCTGCAGGAAGGCTATTTTTCCTTTTTGTGACCAGGCAGGAGCGTGATCAGTCCGGTTTTAATATGCATTGGCAAAGCCTTTTCCATGGGTTGAGAATGGACGCTTCCATGGCTGCCTACTTCACGCTTCCGGTGATACTGATACTGCTTGGAATGTTATTCACCCGAAAGACAGACCCCGGTGGAATTTTTAAATGGTACACGGGCGTACTGGTGGTGCTTGGTTCCTTGATTTTTATGATCGATGCGCAGTCTTTTAAATTTTGGGGGCACCGCGTAGATGCATCCATTCTGAACTATATTCAGGATCCTAAAGAAGCGGCCGCTTCAACTGCGCATTTTCCACTAATTAAATGGTCGATCCTTTTGATAGTGGTGATTGCAATTGCGATAAAAACCTTCAACGCCTTTTTTAGAAAGAATTTTCCTTTGAGGCCTGCATCTCCGGAGTGGAAGCCCGCTCTTGCGCTCATATTGCTTCTGGGGGTTTCAATAATTCCGCTGAGGGGTGGTATACAACTTGCGCCGATCAACCAAAGCACAGTTTATTTTTCACAAAATAACTACGCGAATCAGGCAGCTGTTAACCCGGTGTGGAATTTCGCTTTTTCGGTTAAGCGTAACCGTGAGGTTACCGTGAATCCCTACGTGGCCATGCCGGCCGCTGAGGCCGCGGAGATCTCCAAAAATCTATTGCTTAAAAATCAAGCATTAATGCCTGATTCCATGAGCCGGAAGAATGTTATTCTAATAGTTTGGGAAAGCTTTACATCAAAGGTGGTGGATTCATTTTATGGGGGAACAGAGGTTAGTCCAAATTTCAATAAGCTAAAACGCGAAGGCCTTTGGTTTTCCAATGCATTTGCGACGGGTGACCGAACAGACAAGGGTATTGTCGGGATATTAAGTGGTTACCCCGCACAACCGATTTCTTCCATTGTAAAAAATCCGGAGAAAACGAGAAGCCTGCCCCATCTCGGTAGAACATTTCGTGCAGCGGGTTATCACAACGCGTTTTTTTATGGCGGGGAAATGGAATTTGCCAATATCAAATCGTACCTGCTTGAGGGAAATTTTCATCGACTCACAGATGTGAATTCATTTGATAAAAAGTATCGGAATTCAAAATGGGGTGCCCACGATGGTATTGTAAAAGATACTTTTCAATCGGCACTTGCATCAATGCCGGAACCTTTTTTTGCCACGTGGCTTACGCTTAGCAGCCACGAGCCTTATGAAACTCCCGTCCCAAAAGTTATTCCGGGAGAAGAGACTGTGCCTTCCTTTTTGAATTCCCTCCATTATACTGATGGCGTAGTAGGCGAACTTGTATCTTTTTGTAAAAGCCAATCGTGGTGGGGAAAAACGCTTTTGGTAATAGTTGCTGATCATGGCCACCGATACCCTTTGTCGGCAAGCGAATTTTCGAATTTTCATATTCCTGTACTTATTTTAGGAGGAGAAGTTGATCCTCGAATCTATCCGCATACTATTTCCCAAACAGGGCTGCCCTCAACCATTCTGAACATGAATGGACTGAGCGATTCTTCTTTTCTGTTCAGCAGAAACTGGCTTGATACCTCAGCTACACCATGGGCACTATTTTCGTTTAATAACGGTTTTGGCTACATGAAGAATGATTCAGCGCTGATCTTCGATAATATTGGGCAGAAAGTTAGAAAGGGAAAACAAAAGTATTCTCCACAAATGTTGAAGGAGGGGAGGGCGCTGCAGCAATTCTTTTTCGATGATTTTCTTTCCAGGTAGCCGCCACGCTATTGTATCACGATTCGTGTTGTAACCGCGTCGCCGTTTTCTGCCGTAAGCGTAAAAAAGTATGTGCCGGGGACAGATCTCCATCCGTTTATAGCATACCTCAATTTCTTTCCGGAAACTTCGATCCACTCGCGACGTAATATCTGAGACGAACTGTTCTTGATCGCGAGCTCGTAATTACCGAAGGCCATGTTTTCAATGGTAAAAAATATTTCCTCGCCTGACTTTGCAGGATTGGGGAATCCAACAAATACCGGCCTCATCTTACGATGAACTTTTACCGTTTCACTGTACTCAGGGCCTGATTGCAGGTTTGCCCTTACCCGATAGTACGTAATGTTTCGAGGATCGTGGTCCGAAGAAACGTGGACAGCAGCGGAGTTGTTTCCGCCGGAGGTCACCGTTGCGAGGTTGATGAAATGTCTGCCATTCATGCTTTTTTCAAGTGTATAATCCCGCACGCCGATCTCGTGATTTACTTTGAACCTTATCGTGTTGGATTCGTTTGATTCCGCCCAGCCAGCAAGAGATAAAAACCGGAAGGGCTCGTCTTGCCTCATCTCAAACACAATCATAAACCGATCAGCTGCAACAGAACCGGGATCACTGGTGATATTCAGTCGGAGCCGCGATGTGTCGGTTAAAGATACCGGGGTAACCGAATTCAAATGGCGATCAATGAAGAAACCCGATAAGCCAGGAGACATGTTAATCGGATGTAGCTCCAGGATATATTGTTGCGGCCTCAAGCGCGAGGTGTGATAAAATAGTGTATCCGTAACCGTTATATGCTCTCTTCCTTCAACGGCTAGAATGGTACCGTTTCGGTGAAGCGCGAGATTTTCCCCGCCATTGAAAAGTTTTGGGGCATCATAGTGATTAACATCATTGCCCAGGCCTTGTTGAAATACCAGGATGTTGCCATCAGCCATTTCTTCGCCGGAGGTCAGCAAACGCGAGATCAGCATACTCTTTCCCATACCTAAAGAATCAGCATTGATTGGCCGGCGATGAACCAGCCTGCTTCCGCTTGCTTTCACATCTTCATCGAAGTTCACAGTTCCACCTCCGGCTCCGGCGTAAACAAGCACAGCCTGTCCTGATTCGATATTCGGTGCGGGAACGCCGGCGGGATAATAAACGGTTGCATCGCCGGCAGTAGGAATATATCCCGCAACCGCGCTCAGCGTTTGATATCCGCCTAAACCATAGCTGCCGTTTAGCATCGGATCCCAGGCATAGAACATCTCATAAATACCCGTGCTTTTGTCATAAACTTCCCTGAAGTCAATTCGTGAGGCATAAGGATTTCCAAATGACTGCAACTGATTAGCACCGACTGTTACTGCAGCAGGGGCATTATTCGGACGGAACAATACGCCCTTACTTCGCATGTTGGTATTATTGGCGGGATCGTTATAAGCAAGTACGTTTCGGTCTCCGCGAACAAACAACATATAGCCCTGAACTTTTTGCAAGGGATCGAAAGTATTGGTCACAGCCGTCCAGTTATTGGATGCAGCATTGTAATATTTTAAAGCGGGCGTGGATGAATACACATCAAAGCCAAGCCCATTACCCGAGATGCGCGTTCCATAACCTATGGGTGTTCCGCCTCCTTCCTGCCAGGCTTCGAAAATAGTTTGACCGGAGGTAGGAGTTGCTAAAAACTGCCACGACTTTCCGTGTTCGCCCGCACCAGTACCGGTATTAATAAATCTCTCAACAGTTACATCTCCAACAATATCTGCATTCACAATCTTGTCAACAAAAGCTGTCGCTGTTTTTGAGGATTTCAGCGTGAAGGACCGGTTGTTGATGTTTCCGTCTGCATCAAGAATCGTTGTTCCTTCAACACCGAGGCCGTTGAGCACATTAGCGGTTCCTTCATTTTGCTTGGTTCCCGATCCCCTCAGGTGCAGGTTGAAAAAACTTATGGTCTGTGAACCGCTTATCGCGTTGAAAGAATTACCGTCAATAAAAACCGTACTGCTGTCGGGGATGAAGATGCCTTCATTTCGAATACCCGCATCCGTTAGTACAAGATTAATATCCTTTTCCGCAACCAGCTGCACGCCCCCTTCAAGGTTCAATACCTGGCTGCAGGCATTCGTTGTATAAAAAGCGATGATTATAAACAGCAGTTGTCGCATTCGTGTATCAGTTACCGTTAGAGTTCTGTTTATCGTTTTCTTTCATCACCGGGGAAATCGCACGCCGGTATTCCGCTTCTTCACTCTCTTTTCTTTTCCTCTCTTCTTCCGGTGGAAACTTAATAATAGGGCTTGATTCCGGAGGAAGTACAGCCTCAAGAGCTTTTGCATCGGATTGCATTACTTGAGGCTGAGGCACAACGTTAGATTCTTTGTTTTTCAAGGGAGGCGGTTTCATCTCATCTGAATCCTGGGCCGACGCCATATGTAAGAATACCAATTGCGATACTACTAAAATGAATAGCTTTTTCATGATGAATATTTTACAATCCAAGTTTTTGTTTGATCAATTCAATTTCTTTTTTCAGCTTTTCGTTTTCCGCTTTTAGCGTTTCTATCTGAAGTTGTTGTTCCTGTATTGCTTTCACCGCTACAGGAATAATGTCAGAATAAAATACACCCATCTTATCGTTCGCATCGCCGGTAACTTCTGTGCCATCGTCTCTTTTCTCTTTTTCAGCGCCGGGTAAATCACCTTTTACTACTACTTCCTTCAATACAGGTTCTACTTCCTGCGCAATAAAACCGATGCGCCTTCCAAGCTCGGGATTTTTATTCCAATGAAATGATACAGGCCGAAGCTTCATGATCTCTCTCAATCCATAATTTAGATCGTTGATATTGTTTTTTTCTCTTTGGTCTGAAGTCTGGATGGTTCCATTAGCTGCCCACACTGCAGTCCACTTAAAGCCCGATGCGCCGAGGGAATTTAAGTTATCCTCTGACGGACGGAAAGAAGTGGTTGTAAATTCGTATTCATTAACTCCAGCCGTTGCAAAGTCATCAGACGACCTGGAAACAATCGCACTTCCTCCCGTACTCACGTTTAATTTCCAGTCAGTTCCCGCGCCTGTTTTAACCAGTTGCAATCCCGGTTCGTTCAAACTGTTCATTGAAGCAATGCGAAGATTAGATTCACCCGCCTCGTTACGTAAAATGTGAAGTCTTGCCAATGGACTTGGTGTTCCGATGCCCACATTTACATTGTCTGTTGCCCCGTTTAGCCCGAGAATACTCCCCAGCACAAGAGTGTTGCTGGCGCTCGCATAGGCACGGTACCCAACGGTAGTGGTATTACTTAAATTCGAGCCGCTCACGTTTGTGCGGGCACCAAGTGCGGTGTTGTAATCGCCTTGAAGATTTACGATAAGGGCACTATCTCCAAAAGCGGAATTGTAAATGCCTACGGTATTTCTTGCCATTGCGTATGAACCCACAGCCGTGTTGTAATCACCGGAATTACTTCTTAGGCTGGCGGCGCCTGCAGCAGTGTTTCTTAAGCCGCCGGAATTATACATCAGGCTACTGTCGCCCACTGCAGTGTTCTGGTTTCCTGCGCCATTATTGCGAAGGGAATGAGAGCCGATTCCCACGTTTTCGGATCCCGTTGAGGATTGGTTTCCTGCAAGGAAGCCCATAAATACATTTGACTGTCCGGTGCTGATTCCCGCCCCGGTAGATTCTCCAATGCCGATATTCCGGATGCCTGTAACCGGTGAGAATAGACCGAACCCTGAATTATATCCCACAAAAATATTTCCGTCGCCCTGGTTTCTCCAACCCGCGTTCACGCCGATATTCACCGTTCGTTTAACACTGTCTGAAAACGCCGCGGCATAATATCCGATAGCCACATTGTCCGTAAGGTTCTTCGCACCAGCCACACCGATCATCGCCCCACGTCCTACTGCCACATTTCTCACCACGCTATCCTGGAACTCCAGCGTTCCCACGCCCAGCGCGGTGTTGTCGTAGCCCGATTTATTGTAACGCAGCGATCTCCAGCCCATAGCGGTGTTGCCCACGCCCGAAGTATCGAAATACATTGATTCGAACCCTACGGCGGTATTGTAATTTCCGGTTCTGTGACTGATAAGCGCATCTCCGCCAGCTGCGGTATTGTAGCTTCCGGTGCGGTTCTGATACATGGCCGAAACACCGATTGCTGTGTTCAACCTCCCGCTGGTGTTGCTATACATTGAGGCGATACCTGCGGCTGTATTGTAAATGCCAGATGTATCGTTATTTAGAGAACCTGCTCCCAGCGCTACGTTTCCATAATAGCGGTTTCTGCGCAGCGCATCATTACCTACGGCGGTGTTATCGGCAGCATCTGGGCCTGCTTCATACATTGCCGCGTTTCCGATGGCCGTATTATTCCAACCGGTCTTGTTGGCGGCAAGGCTATAACTTCCTAGTGATGTATTCGCCCAACCTGTAGTAGTACTGTCTTGCGACAGGTAACCAATGGCCGTATTGGGATAAGTTGCAGTAGCCCTGTGAAGCGCCCGGCTTCCAACGGCAATACTTCCAAACCCGTTTGTGTTGGCCGCTAGGGCCCGATATCCAACGCCTACATTATCGTTCCCGATATTGGCAAAAAGAGCGGAGTCGCCTATCGCGGCATTTCTGTTAGGCGCGATCGTCCAGAGGTAACCGATATCTCCAAATGCCATTGCCTTGAAGCCGACCGCCACATTCTGGCTTCCCCACATATTGTTGGTCATCGCCGCAAACCCTACCATGGTGTTCTCAAGTCCTTGTGTATTGTTCGCGGTGTTGTAACCATTGCCAAAACCGGCGTATGCGCCAACCGCAGTGGTGTAATGTTTTTTATTGAAGGTGAGCGCTTCCAAACCTATTGCGGTTACATAATTTGCGGTATCGTTCATAAACCCTGCACTACGGCCAACTGCAACATTGTAATTGCCTTTAGAGTTGTTTTCCATAGCGCCAACGCCAATTGCAGTGTTAAGCTGACCGGTTTTGTTGTTGCGCATGGCCCGCCAACCCATCGCGGTGTTCAGGGAGCCGATTGAATCATACTGGAGAGTTTCAAAGCCATATACCGAATTGTAACTTCCCGACCCATGCTGATTAAGCGCAAGTGCCCCCATAGATGTATTTCCCCATGAAATAGAATCGTTGTATCCGGTTTCAAAACCGAAATAGCTGTTGTACGTTCCCGTATTTGCCCGCCTGTGTGCACTTCTGCCTACCGCTGTGTTTGCTGCACCGGTGGTGTTTTCGCGCAGGGCGCTTACGCCGACCGCAGTGTTCAGATAACCGGTTGTGTTGAGGTACATGGCCTCGCTACCTACTGCAGTATTTTTTGCCCCATTGCCCGTTGATGTTGGTTGATTGTAAAAGAGTGCTTTGCTTCCGATAGCCGTATTATCTGTTAGAAAGCCAGCTGCGGGAAATGAATGAGTGTAATGAGCCGAATCGCCTATTACTACATTTCGGGCCGAGCCTACATTGTTTTGAAATGCTGCAATTCCTATCGCCACGTTCGCACTGGCCACAGTATTCTGAAACAATGCCTTGCTTCCGATAGCGATATTATTAGTTCCCGAAGTGATTTTCGCACCGGCGCTGTCGCCAATTGAGTAGTTATGATTAACATGGTTCCATCGGCCGATCCATCTGCTGTTTTGCCGGAAGCTAAGTGGGGTAACATCTGTTGTTCCAAAAAAATGATCGGCAGTTGTAGTGCCCGCATTGCCCGTAATATTCCATCCAGCTGAAGCGCTTGCTGAGCCTATCCACTGCCATACCGCGCCGTTAAAGTAATGGAAGCCGATACTATCTGGCGCATTCTGAAAAACCAAAAGGCCTGTAGCAGGGGAGGGAATCGCCAGTTTTTCAGATTTGGACATCCGCGGAACGAGAAAACCTTTTTCGGTACTGGTAACATCAAGAATTGAACTTGGATGAGCGGGTGCACCGGTGGTATTGATACCTACGGATTGAGCCGAAACATTAAAATGGGCAAGACAGGACAAACAGAGTACAAGAAGCCCTGCCGGGCGGGTAAATTTTTGCATCGCCGGAAATTTTTAAAAACGAAATAGTAGTACTAAAGAGCTCGTTAAAGCTTATATGGAGATGTTCGGGTGGCACAAAATTATAATTTGAATAATAAATGTTCAGAAAAAGTTTTATACATTTTTTTTAAAATGTGGAATCGCGTAGTAGGGATGGAAAAATCATCAAAAAAAACTAATATCATGCTCCATTATTTACAAAATATCCTTACCTTTGCGCCCCCATAGTTCTTTATGAATAGGCTTTCGGGCCAATTGGGAGTTTCGGGATAAACCGGAACGCTATCACCAAAAAATGTAAAAAAATGGCAAAAGAAATCACCGGCTTTGTTAAGCTCCAGTGCAAAGGAGGACAAGCCAATCCGGCACCGCCAATCGGTCCGGCCCTGGGTTCAAAAGGTGTGAACATCATGGAGTTCTGCAAACAATTCAATGCAAGAACACAGGACAAACCAGGAAAAGTATTACCGGTTTTAATTACCGTGTACGCTGACAAATCATTCGATTTTATCATCAAAACTCCGCCGGCTGCAGTTCAGTTAATGGACGCTGCGAAAGTATCTAAAGGAAGCAAGGAGCCTAACCGCCAGAAGGTGGGTAAGGTAACCTGGAGCCAGGTAGAGGAGATCGCTAAAGATAAAATGGCTGATCTGAACGCTTTCACCTTGCAGAGCGCAATGACCATGGTTGCCGGAACTGCCCGCAGCATGGGATTAACCGTAGAAGGCCAGGCTCCCTGGGATAATAATTAATCGTCAACCTCAAAATATTTTTTTAAAATGATTACTAAAAAAAGAAAGATAGCAAACGCTAAGGTTGACGCCAATAAAGCGTATTCCCTGAAGGAGGCGTCATCCCTGGTAAAAGAAATTAACACAACAAAATTCGATAGTTCTGTTGACCTCCACGTGAAGTTGGGTGTTGATCCGAAGAAAGCTGACCAGGCGATCCGCGGAACAGTTTCTCTTCCTCACGGTACCGGTAAAACGAAGAAAGTACTTGTGCTTTGCACGCCTGATAAAGTGGCGGAGGCAGAAGCAGCGGGTGCTGACTTTGTAGGCCTGGATGATTATATTCAAAAAATTGAAGGCGGATGGACCGATGTTGACGTTATCGTTGCAACTCCATCTGTGATGCCTAAGATCGGTAAACTGGGTAAAGTTTTAGGTCCACGTAACCTAATGCCTAACCCAAAAACAGGAACTGTTACTAATGATGTAGCAGGCGCCATTACTGATCTTAAAGGCGGTAAGATCGCTTTTAAAGTAGATAAGGTGGGTATCATTCACGCATCTGTTGGAAGGGTTTCATTCTCTCCTGATAAGATCGCTGAAAACTGCCAGGAATTCATCAATGCCATCATTAAGCTTAAACCCGCTACATCGAAAGGTACTTACCTCAGAGGTGTGAGCATGGCCAGCAGCATGAGCCCCGGCATAATGGTAGACACTAAATCTGTTCAAAACTAATCAGCAGTCAACTGCTGATTAACAAACAAAATGTTATGACAAAACAGGAAAAAAACGAAGTGATCGAGCTGCTGAAAGGCAAGTTCTCTCAATACAATAATTTTTACGTTACCGATACCGAAAGTTTAACGGTAGAACAGGTAACTAAACTTCGCCGCCATTGTTTCGACAAAAGTGTTGAAATGAAGGTTGCAAAGAATACACTTATCCGCAAAGCCCTTGAAAGCCTTGACGGAGAAAAGTATACAGGCGTTTATGACAGTCTGCATCAGGTAACTGCATTGCTATTCTCTGAAAATCCAAAAGAACCTGCTGTTATTTTGAGCAGTTTCCGCAAGGAGAATAACAACACAAAGCCTGAACTAAAAGCGGCTTTCATTAACGGTGATGTTTTCGTTGGAGACAATCAGCTTAAAGCGCTCACTCAGATCAAGACTAAGAATGAATTGATCGGTGAAGTGATCGGATTGCTGCAATCACCAATTCAACGCGTGATCGGTGCTTTGCAGAATAGGCCTGAAGGTGGCGTGGAAGCAAAGGCTGAAACCGCTGCTTCGGAAGCTACTGTGGCTCCTGAAGCTACAGAGGCACCGGCTGCTCCCGAAACTCCGAAGGCTGAAGGAAATGATGCAGGTACGGAAGCTTCTGCAGAAGGAGATGCTCCGAAAGCAGAATAATTTTAAACCTCGCCCGATGGTAAAGCAGGGCACTATTAATAATTTTTTTAAACTCTCCTCCGGATCCTTTCAATGGGTGTGAAGGGGGAAAAAATTGAACTAAAAATGGCAGACGTAAAAACATTAGCGGAAAGCTTAGTAAACCTTACCGTGAAAGAAGTTCAGGATCTTGCTGAATTCTTAAAAACAGAATACGGTATTGAACCAGCTGCTGCGGCAGTAGTTGTATCAGGCGGTGGCGATGGCCCTGCAGCTGTTGAGGAAAAAACTTCTTTTGACGTGATTCTGAAAGCAGGTGGTGCAAACAAACTTGCTGTAGTGAAAATTGTAAAAGACCTTACAGGTCTTGGACTGAAAGAAGCGAAAGACCTTGTTGACGGTGCTCCAAAGCCGGTTAAAGAAGGTGTTGATAAAGCAACTGCAGAAGAGTTGAAAGCTAAATTGACAGAAGCTGGTGCTGAAGTTGAGATCGCTTAATACTTTTAGATAAGTTTTGAAAGGGCCCGGAGTTTTCCGGGCTTTTTTTTATTGGGCGGGATGATGCTATAAGGTTTGGCGAGTGGTGATGATTTCCCGGGGTAATTGATTCGGGGGGATTTAGGGGCTTATAATTTAAATAGAAACATTTACAGAGCATCCTTTATTCCTCCATTTCTTTCGATGACCTCACGATTCCGTCATCAGGCCGCTTTGCAACGTAAAATGGGAGGCCTATGCTTCATTATTGCCCTGATCAATATGTGAAAAATCTGCTCCTCGCGGTGACGGTTATTGAACCTGAAGTAAAATTCATGTTCATACTTTCGAATATATTTCGCCGAACAATGATGATGAGTTCCCTCTAGCCATTTTCTGCAATTCCAAACTCTGATATCTTTTATTTCACCAACATAACTCCCCGATATTAATTCGCAGGCCGTTTTTACATCAGGTTCGGAAACAGAGCTTTTGCCAATAACCAAGGTCGATGACTTATCATTTGAATGATACTTTTGTAATACTACATCTACCCTCTGCAGCCCATTCAGTTTTTCTCCGCGATGCATTAAATTAATTCCATCCATTGAGGTATGCTTCTCATTTTCCAGTTCACCTATTTCGTCCAGAAACCACGCCTCCATTGCGTTCTGGCATTTCAGACGAAATCTGGCAGCGGTTTTCTCATCAACGCCATAGTGCTTAGCCAGATCGACGGTAGACACTCCGTTCTTGCACATTACAATATGATTTGCCATCGGAAAAGCTTTCAAAAGCGGGATTTGAATTTTATGGAAAATTGTATTGGCGGTGAGGGACTCATCATAATCGCAGTTCACACATCTCGAATGAAATCTTGTTCTTCCTTTCCAGCACTTTGAATGCCCACATCTCGTGCAAACAAAACCATTTTCCCATTTTATATCGTACAAATATTGACGGCAATCGTCCTCATTCTGAAATGTTCTGTTGAACTCTTTAAACGTTTTTCCTGTAAACATGGTACTTAAAATTTTGAAATACCAAATTCAACAAATGCAAAACACCGGTCAATTCCCCACCCGGGTGCTTTACGGGGCAAGGAGGGGGATTCGTACCATGCTATTAGATTAAGAGGGATGCAATCGAATGCCCACTCGCCTTGGTATAACTATTGTTTTACCCATCCCAACTAAAAACACTATGAAACAAAATATCTTACTACCAGTTTTTATTTTACTTTCCCTGGCCTCCACCGCCCAGGTAGATACTTCCTCATCCACCACCGTTGATTCGCTATCATTACAAAACCAATCCACTACCAAACCAATAAACCAATCCACCCCCCCTTCCTCCTCCGAAGTCTACCGTATTAAAAACGCGCGCGATTTCATCTGGACCGGCGCCGCAACCGCCTACACACTATGGGGTTTCAGCGAAATTTACAGCCGTGAAAAAACGCCCGAGGCACGCATCCTCGCCCTGGATCCCAATGATGTAAACAGCCTTGACAGGCCCACTACAAAAAATCACGATCTGAAAGCAAAAGACGCGAGCGACATGTTGTTCTACGGTTCCATGCCCTTGCCGCTGATCTTCGTATTTGATAAGGAAATCAGGAAAGATGCGCTTAAGGTTGGCCTAATGTACCTGCAGGCGATGTCCTCATTCGGCGTGGTGTATACGAGTTCGGCAATGCTGGCTGATCGTTTCCGCCCCTATACTTACAATCCGGAGGTTCCCTTGAGCAAACGGACCGGCGGCGGAGGAAAAAACTCCTTTATGTCCGGCCATCCGGGACTTGTGGCTACCTCCACTTTTTTCGTGGCCAAGGTGTTTAGCGACTACCACCCTGAATGGAAAAATAAATGGATCCTCTACACGCTGGCCGGCGGAGCTTCACTCACCACAGGCATCCTCCGGATCAAGGCCGGCGAACACTTCCCGACAGATGTGATGGTGGGTATTCCCATGGGGGTTCTCTCCGGCATCCTCATTCCGCACATGCATAAAAACAAGGATTTTAATAAGCAGCGCCTCACGCTATCTCCCATGATGAACGGAGATACGTATGGCTTCCACGCAACTTATAAATTAAAGTGATGGTTGAAAATGATTTGGGCGTTCCCCGACCGTAGCGTCGGGGCGGGCCATCGGCCCTACGCGGTAGGGCTGCCTGTCCCTAACGCAGGGAATTGTTGAACGGTTTGGTAGTTAAATTGTGGCTTATTTGAGTAGTCATTTGCCAAAACCACCGTAGCTTCCCAACGGGTCTTCAGCCAACGCAAATCACATCTGCACATTGGAAATCTGCACATTTGGAGAAATCAACCGGTAGACCTGACTCCATCTTGGCTAAGCTGGGACCAAATTTTCAAATGGGCAAATTTTCTAATTCGTCCCCTTTTATCAAAAATCCTACCAAAACTGCTAAAATTTATCCGCCCAAACCATATAATTAGTTTATATTCCCTACCTTTGCCCTCCTTTAATTTCGGGTTAGTGGCATTTGTTGCCCGTAAAGCCGTACCCACACCTGAATTAAAGCCTTTCTTTAAAACGTTTTAACTACAATATGTCTGCAAACAAATCAAACTCTGCACAGCGTATCAATTTCGGAAAAGTTGAACTCCTGGCAGAAACACCGGATTTATTAGGTATCCAGATCCAATCGTTTAAAGATTTTTTCCAGTTAGAAACAACACCCGACAAACGTAACGTTGAAGGGCTGTTCCGCGTGTTCAAGGAGAACTTTCCTATCACCGATACGCGTAACATCTTCGTACTGGAATTCCTGGATTATTATGTGGATCCCCCGCGCTACACAATTGATGAGTGTATCGAACGCGGACTGACCTACGCCGTTCCCCTGAAAGCAAAGCTCCGCCTTAGCTGTAATGATGAAGAACACGTAGATTTCCAAACCATCGTTCAGGATGTATTCCTCGGAAACATCCCCTACATGACGCCCCGCGGTACATTCGTGATCAACGGTGCTGAAAGGGTGGTGGTGAGCCAGCTTCACAGAAGCCCCGGTGTTTTCTTCGGGCAATCAATTCACCCGAACGGAACGAAAATTTATTCCGCCCGCGTTATTCCTTTTAAAGGCGCGTGGATGGAATTCGCGACAGACATCAACAACGTGATGTTCGCTTACATCGACCGTAAGAAAAAGTTCCCGGTTACTACGCTTCTGCGTTCCATCGGTTACGAAACGGATAAAGATATCCTTGAACTTTTCGGCATGGCCGACGAAGTGAAGGCTGATAAAAAGAACCTCGAAAAGAATATCGGCAAACGCCTGGCTGCCCGCGTTCTTCGCACATGGGTGGAAGATTTTGTTGATGAAGATACCGGTGAGGTAGTGTCTATTGAGCGTAATGAGATTGTTCTCGAACGCGACGTGATCCTCGATGAAGAAAACATTGCTCTTATCATAGAAATGGAAGTGAAGAGCGTGTTCATTCAGAAAGAAGAAGTGAGCGGCGATTACGCTATTATATATAATACGCTGAACAAGGATACTTCTAACTCTGAGTTGGAAGCCGTTCAGCATATCTATAAGCAACTTCGCGGTGCTGATGCGCCGGATGATGAAACCGCTCGCGGCATCATCGATAAGTTGTTCTTCTCAGACAAACGTTATGATCTTGGTGAAGTTGGTCGTTACAAGATCAACCGCCGCCTTGGCCTGAACTATCCTTTGGAGAAAAAAGTATTGACTAAAGAAGATATCATTTCCATCATAAAATATCTCGTATTGCTTACCAATGGTAAGAGCGAGGTGGATGATATCGATCACCTGAGCAACCGCCGTGTTCGTACTGTTGGTGAACAACTCTACGCTCAATTCGGTGTTGGTCTCGCTCGTATGGCGCGTACCATTCGTGAAAGAATGAACGTTCGCGATAACGAGGTGTTCACGCCGGTTGATCTGATCAACGCGCGTACTCTTTCTTCCGTGATCAACTCCTTCTTCGGTACATCTCAGTTGTCGCAGTTTCTTGATCAAACAAACCCGCTGAGTGAGATCACGCATAAGCGTCGTATCTCCGCACTCGGGCCCGGTGGTTTGAGCCGTGAGCGTGCAGGCTTTGAGGTGCGTGACGTTCACTATTCTCACTACGGTCGTTTGTGTACAATCGAAACACCGGAAGGTCCGAACATTGGTCTGATCTCCACACTTTGCGTTCACGCGAAGATCAACGATATGGGCTTCATCGAAACGCCATACCGTAAGGTGGATAATGGTAAGGTGGATATGAAGAAGATCACCTTCCTCAGCGCCGAAGAAGAAGATACCGCAAAGATCGCCCAGGCGAATATTGATATCGACGAAAAAGGAAACTTCGTGGAAGACCAGATCAAGAGCCGTCAAACAGGCGACTTCCCGATCCTGGATAAAAAAGAAGTAGAGTATATGGACGTTGCTCCGAACCAAATCGTTGGTTTGAGTGCATCCCTTATTCCGTTCCTTGAGCATGATGATGCCAACCGTGCATTGATGGGTTCAAACATGCAACGCCAGGCTGTGCCACTGCTTCGTCCGGAAGTGCCTATCGTGGGTACAGGATTGGAAGGAAAAGCCGCCCGCGACGCGCGCATCCAGGTTCATGCAGAAGGTGATGGCGTTGTTGAATTTGTTGACGCTAACGAAATTCATGTTCGTTACAAACGCAACGAAACGCAACAGCTCGTTTCTTTTGAAGATGATCTGAAAGTGTATAAACTGACCAAATTCGTTCGTACCAACCAGGAAACCTGCATCAACCTTCGCCCTGCTGTGGTGAAAGGTCAGAAGATTTCAGAAGGCGACTTCCTTACCGAAGGTTACGCCACAAAGGGCGGTGAACTTGCTCTCGGAAGAAACCTGAAAGTGGCCTTCATGCCATGGAAAGGTTACAACTTCGAGGATGCCATCGTGATCTCTGAGAAAGTGGTTAAAGACGATTGGTTTACGTCTATCCATATCAGTGAGTTTGAAACTGAAGTACGTGATACGAAATTGGGTGAAGAAGAACTGACACCGGATATTCCAAACGTAAGTGAAGAAGCTACGAAAGACCTTGATCAAAATGGTATCATCCGCATCGGTGCAACCATTAAAGAAGGTGACATCATCATCGGTAAGATCACTCCGAAAGGAGAAAGCGATCCTACACCGGAAGAGAAATTACTTCGCGCCATCTTCGGTGATAAAGCCGGTGATGCGAAGGATGCTTCTTTGAAAGCACCAAGCGGAACAGAAGGTGTGGTGATCGACAAAAAATTATTCCAACGCGCGAAGAAAGATAAGAACGCTAAAGTGCGTGAGAAAGCGCAGTTAGATAAAATTGAAAAGACGCACGAGAAGAATGAGGAAGACCTGATGGCTATGCTGCAAAACAAATTGCAGACTTTGTTGAAAGACAAAACGAGCCAGGGTGTCACCAACAACTTCGGCGAAGTGCTGATCGGTAAAGGTGCTAAGTTCAATGCGAAGAACCTTGCAAACATCGATTATGTAAACGTTAATCCATTAGGATGGAGTGGCGATGCTAAAACCGATGACCTCATCAACGTTCTTCTTCACAACTACAACATTAAGTTCAACGAAGAACTTGGACGTTACAAGCGTGAGAAATTCAACATCTCAATTGGTGACGAATTACCTGCCGGTGTATTGAAATTGGCAAAAGTGTACATGGCGGTTAAACGCAAATTGAAAGTGGGTGATAAAATGGCGGGCCGTCACGGTAACAAGGGTATTGTTGCCAAGATCGTTCGCGCGGAAGACATGCCATTCCTGGAAGATGGAACGCCTGTTGATATCGTGTTGAACCCTCTTGGTGTACCAAGCCGTATGAACCTCGGACAGATCTACGAAACAGCCCTGGGCTGGGCAGGAGAGAAGCTGGGTGTGCGTTTCGCAACGCCGATCTTCGATGGTGCTTCTGTTGATGAGATCGCTGAAAACATTTCTCAGGCAGGCCTTCCGAAATTCGGACATACCTATTTATATGATGGCGAAACCGGCGACCGTTTCGATCAGAAAGCAACCGTGGGTATCATCTACATCATCAAACTGCACCACATGGTGGATGATAAGATGCACGCACGTTCAATCGGGCCATACTCTCTCATCACGCAGCAACCTCTGGGTGGTAAAGCTCAGTTCGGTGGTCAGCGTTTCGGTGAGATGGAGGTTTGGGCGCTTGAAGCATACGGTGCGTCAAACATCCTGCAGGAATTGTTAACCCTGAAGTCTGATGATATCATCGGCCGCGCGAAAACCTATGAGGCTATCGTGAAAGGTGATAACATTCCAAGGGCAGGAATACCCGAATCATTCAATGTATTGGTACATGAATTACGCGGGTTAGGATTGGATCTGAAATTTGATTAATAATATCATTGTAGAGACGCGATGCATCGCGTCTTTACAATGTATCAAACGGATCCATTCAAAATTCAAAATTTATAATTCAACATTTCAATTAATATGGCATTCAAAAAAGAAAATCGTCCAAAAGCTGCGTTTTCTCAGATCACGATCGGTCTTGCCTCTCCCGACACCATCCTGGAAAGGAGTTATGGTGAGGTGCTGAAGCCTGAAACGATCAACTATCGTACATATAAACCGGAAAGGGATGGCCTTTTTTGCGAAAGGATATTCGGACCGGTAAAGGATTATGAATGCGCATGCGGAAAGTACAAGCGTATCCGTTACAAGGGTATCGTGTGCGACCGCTGCGGTGTGGAAGTAACAGAAAAGAAAGTACGCCGTGAAAGAATGGGCCACATCAAACTGGTGGTGCCTGTCGTTCATATCTGGTATTTCAAATCGCTTCCAAACAAGATCGGTTACCTGTTGGGCATGAGCTCAAAGAAACTCGAAACGATCGTGTACTATGAGCGCTTCGTGGTTATTCAATCAGGTGTGCGTGCCGATAAGGGCCAGAACTATGGCGACCTGCTTACTGAAGAAGAATACCTCGATATACTTGATGCTTTGCCGAAAGACAATCAGCATCTTCCTGATGAAGATCCTGAAAAGTTCGTGGCGAAGATGGGAGCAGAAGCGGTTCATGCCATGCTGGAACGCCTTGATCTTGATCAACTGAGCTTCGACCTTCGTAACGCGGCAGCAAACGAAACTTCACAGCAACGTAAAGCAGATGCCTTAAAGCGTCTAAGCGTTGTAGAGAGTTTCCGTGATGCAAATACTCGTATCAACAACCGTCCTGAATGGATGGTGATGCAATACATTCCGGTTATTCCACCTGAGCTTCGTCCGCTCGTTCCATTGGATGGCGGCCGTTTCGCGTCTTCTGATCTTAACGACCTTTATCGTCGTGTGATCATCCGCAACAACCGTTTGAAAAGACTGTTGGAAATTAAAGCACCTGAAGTGATCCTTCGTAACGAAAAAAGGATGCTGCAGGAAGCGATCGATTCATTGTTCGATAACAGCCGTAAATCAAATGCCGTAAAAGCAGAAGGCGGACGTGCTCTGAAATCTTTGAGCGATGTATTGAAAGGTAAACAAGGCCGTTTCCGTCAGAACCTTTTGGGTAAGCGTGTTGACTACTCAGGCCGTTCGGTTATCGTGGTTGGTCCGGAATTGAAAATGCACGAGTGCGGACTTCCAAAAGACATGGCTGCGGAATTGTTCAAGCCATTTATTATTCGCAAACTGATTGAAAGAGGTATCGTAAAAACAGTAAAGTCTGCAAGGAAACTTGTTGATAAAAAAGAAGCTGTTGTTTG
>JAFAGR010000099.1 GCA_023422565.1 Bacteroidota bacterium
AATTTTATTCAACAAAACGAAAGGCACCGAACAGGCCATGCAATCAGGCTAACGCGTGATATTGTAAAAAACGACGAGGTGCTGATCATTCTTGGCGATACCATTGCAGAGTATAATCTTAAAGAGATACTCAACTCTCCCTATTCTATGCTGGCCATTAAAAAAGTTGATGACCCGCGAAATTTCGGCGTGGCCGAAGTTGGAGAGGATGGCTTTGTAACACGGGTGGTGGAAAAACCTGCGATACCAAAAAGCAATATGGCCTTGGTTGGGGTTTACAAGATCAGGGAAACAGTCATGCTTTTTAATTGCCTTGACAAACTTATCCAGAACAATTTTAAAAAGTACGAAGAGTTTAGCCTGACAACCGCGCTCGATTGTATGATAGAGAATGGAGCAAAATTCCAGGCCTTTAAGGTGGAGAACTGGTTTGATTGCGGGAAGAAAGATTCACTGATACAGTCAAATGCTATCATGCTGAAGAAGTACAGCCGTATGCCGGTGAACGATGATACTTTTCAAAATACGATCATCATTCAGCCTGTAAGCATTGGTGAAGGCTGCCTCATAAAAAATTCCGTGATCGGCCCTAACGTGGCCATCGGCGAGAATACCATGATAAATCATGCGATAATTAAAGATTCTATTATCGGCGCTTACTCAAACCTTTTTGAAATTGTGCTGAACAATTCTCTTATTGGCAGCGATGCCGAAGTAAAAGGGGTAAGCCGTAATCTTAATATTGGTGATAACACTGCTATCGACCTTGGTGGCAGCAGCAGATAATCATTTTCCTCCTATGCCGATACATCCTGAACGAATCACCGGATTATTCAATATAAAATACCCTATTGTGCAGGCCGGAATGATCTGGGCCAGCGGCTGGCGTTTAGCCTCTGCCGTTAGTAATGCCGGGGCGCTTGGCATGATAGGCAGCGGCAGCATGTATCCCGATGTGCTGCGCCATCACATTCGCAGTTGCAAAGAAGCGACTAACCTTCCATTTGCGGTGAATGTTCCTCTTTTATATCCTAATATAGAAGAACACATAAACATTATTATAGAAGAGAAAGTGCCGATAGTGTTCTCTTCGGCGGGAAACCCAAAAACGTGGACGCAGAAATTAAAAGACTCCGGAATAACTGTGGTGCATGTAGTAAGTAGCAGCAGGTTTGCACTGAAAGCGCAGGAGGCGGGCTGTGATGCCGTAGTGGCTGAAGGGTTTGAAGCGGGCGGGCATAACGGCCGGGAAGAAACGACCACCTTCGTGCTGATTCCCGCTGTGGCAAGGGAAGTGGATATACCGGTAATTGCAGCAGGAGGCATCGCTACGGGTTGCCAGATGAAGGCGGCAATGATCCTCGGTGCATCAGGTGTGCAGGTAGGCAGCAGGTTTGTGGCAAGCGATGAAGCCTCCAGCCATTTGAATTTTAAAAATGTGGTTGTCAATTCAAAAGAAGGCGATACGATACTTTCTTTAAAGCAACTCACTCCGGTGCGGCTGATAAAAAATGATTTCTATAAAAGAGTTCAGGAAGCGGAAGCAAACTGTGCGGGAAAGGAAGAATTGGAAAAACTTTTAGGTCGCGGCCGGGCAAAGCGGGGAATGTTTGAGGGAGATTTGGGCGAAGGGGAACTGGAGATCGGCCAGGCAAGCTGCCTTATCAATGATATTTTACCCGCCGCAAAAATTGTCCGCAACATGATGGAGGAATTTGAAAAGTGTTGAATATAGCATCCGCAGCAGCACTTTTCTTGAATTTTTAATTTTGAGTTTTTAGTTCCAAACAGCCTTCCCATTACCCTTCCCGCTGAAATATTGTATTATATTTGTTGCAGACTGTAAAATCACAATACCCCCAAAACTATATGCTTTCAAAATTCCGGGCACCCTTTTATATTCTTTTGACCGGGTTAATGCTGATGTTCCTGGTAATACCTTCAATTGCACAGCCGCCTGTTTCACCAGAGGATCTTCCCGCGAACATAGATCCGAAAACTTTAACGCAATCCCAATTATCTTCTCTATTAAGCGATAAAAACAAGGAAAATGTGGGGAAGGATAAAAATGCCGCATTTGAAAAGGAAAGTAAGCTCGTTAAAGACAGTACGCAAAAAGATAATATCAAATCAAATTCTTACAGCCCCGACAGAACCTTCGGTGCAAACGTATTTGTTAACTCTGCGGTTACGGACCTCTCAGAACTTTCAACACCTCCGCTGGATTATCCAATCGGCGTAGGAGATAGAATTGTAGTAGCGCTATGGGGCGCGGCAGAATTTCAGGAGAGCTACGTGGTGGCCCGCGATGGCGCCATATTTCCGCAGGGCCTTGGAAAGATCAATGTGCAGGGGCTGACGTTTGACAATGTTCGTTCGGTTGTTTACTCGCGGTTTAGAAGCGTGGTTCCCCCGGGCACCAATATTTCCGTATCGCTTGGCCAGCCCAGAAGTATAAATGTGAACGTGGTTGGCGAAGTGGAAAACCCGGGGCCAACAACCGTTTCCGCTTTCTCCAATGTATTCAATGTGATAGCCAGGGCAGGCGGTGTTACCGAATTCGGCAATCTCCGGCGAATCCAGTTAAAGAGAAATGGTCGCGTGATAGATGAGATAGATGTTTATAAATATTTGACTACAGGAGATTTTGGTAAGCACATATATCTACAAAACAATGATTTCGTGGTTGTGGGTTTTGTAGAGAAGAAAGTACTGGCCACAGGCCAGTTCAAGCGGCCAATGTACTACCAGTTAAAAAAGGATGAGGGCGTGAAAGCGCTTATTGGTTTTGCAGGAGGATTGAATTCGGATGCACTTGCCTCAGCGATGAAAGTTCTTCGCACCGAAAATGAAAAGCAGGTGCAGCGCGATGTGAACGCAAATGCGATTTTGAAGATAGCAGGGCAGGATTTTTTGCTGGAAGATGGCGACATAGTAAAGGTGGATGTGATCAAGCCCGGAATTCTTAATAAAGTTGAATTGAAAGGCGAGGTTACCTATCCTTCCGTGTATGAACTTCGGCCCAATGATAAATTGTTTGATGTGATCAATCGCGCAGGCGGAGTTACAAGAAACACTTATCTGCCGCGTGCCTATATTTTCCGCGGCGCAGGAGATTCAACAAATTTGCAGAGTGAGCGCCTTGAAATAAACCTTGCAGATTTTAATAAAGGCAACATCAACAGCGTGAATAACGTAACGTTAATGCCCAATGATGTGATACTTCTTTTTTCGCAGGCTGAATTCGGCGAGCAGCAGTTTGTAGAAATATACGGTGAGGTAAGAAAGCAGGGTAAAGTGCAGAAGTACGGCGGAATGAGTTTGCAAGACCTTCTTTATTTATCAGGCGGCATTAAGCCGACAGCCGAATACGGCAGGCTGGAGATTTCCAGCATTGTGGATATCGATTCTGCGCAACAGGGCCTGAAACCTACACGTACCGTGGTTCGGTCGTATGCAATTCTTCCTAACCTGCAGCTGGATTCTGCCGCAGCGAATGTACAACTAAGGCCTTTCGACCAGGTTTTTGTGAGAAGGAACCCCACTTTTGAATTGCAGCAAAACGTAGAGATCAGGGGCCTCGTGCGGTATCCCGGAAAATATCCGCGGCTTAGTAAATACGAGAGATTAAGTTCATTTATAGAACGCGCCGGAGGAATGGTGGATAATGCAAACCTTGCCGGAGCCGTCCTGTTCAGGCATAAAACAGACCTTTTCCGCGAAAAAATAGTGGAGAAATTAGTGCTTGATTCGAATGGAATGCCTGTAATAGACAGTGCTTCCGCTGCTTTCCGCGCTATTGACGAGCCGGTTAGTATAGACCTCTACAAGGCGCTGAAGTATAAGAATTCAAAGCATGATATAGTGTTGCAGGAAAATGATGTGGTGGTGGTGCCGGAGATCAATCCATTTATATCGGTGGAGGGCACGGTGCAATCGCCTTTGAAGATCGCGTACGACAAAGAACATTCAAACCTGATGTACTATATCGATAAGGCCGGCGGTTTTGGCGTAAGGCCCTGGAGGCGCAGGATCTTCGTGACCTATGCAAATGGAAAAAGCAAGCGGACGCACAGTTTCCTCTTCCTGCATTTTTATCCGCGCGTACAGGAGGGGTCGATAGTAACGGTGCCTACACGGCCACAGGGGCAGGAGATAAGCGACCTCGCGAAATCTATGTTAGTGGCGATTGTGCCTATTATTATGACAGGCCTGATATTCAAATACACAAAATAAACCCTCGTGACCACTCAGGAGCTCATACAAAGAATATATCTGCGATTAAGAAAATTCAGGTATGTTATTCTTGCTGCAGGTCTGGGCCTTGCATCCCTGTTGCTTATCTGGGCTGCAGGAAAGCCGACGATCTACACCTCACATGCTTCGGTTTTTCCGCTTACCGCAGCACGCGATAATTCAATTGCCAACAGCGCCTTGTCAACCATTCTTGGTATTAACGATGCACCTCAGAGTTTCAGCCAGGAAGCTTCAATAAATATTGTGGAACTTGCTTTGAGCCGCCATACCCGGGAAGCTGTGGTTATGGAGCGACTACCGGAAATGAATAAACGCACTATCGCGGAATTACTAATCAGGGAATACAATGAGCATAAAGCTTTTTGGGAGAAGGATGCGGAGATACCAAAGGATCCGAAATTGCTTGCAGCGGTTGGAGGTGATCTTTTAAAGTCTGCAATTTCTGCAAAGATCAACAAGAACGGAATTTTGGAGATCAGTTACAGCTCGCCCAACAAAGCAATGGTGAGCCCCGTTAGTTATATTTTTATCGAAAAACTTTCTGCTTTTTATAAAGACCTTAAAGTACGAAAGGCGCAACTCGATTTTGATTTTACGGAAAAGAAAATCGATTCTCTTGACCAGGTGCTGAAAACTTTCGACAGGAGGGCAGTGCGTATGTCTAACACCACGCTTTTTGTGCCCTCCGAAAAAATTCAATACCAAATCCCTAAAGAAAATCTGGCTTCCGAAAAAGACAGGGTGATGCGCCAACGCGATGCTTCGGCCAGCAACCGTGAAGAAGCACTTTGGAGGCTGCAAAAAGTTACCCCAATAATTGCTACGCTGGATAAACCTGACCCTCCATTTGAATTTAAAAAGCCTTCAAAGATATTATTTGGGTTGGCCGGCTTTGTAGGCGGCGCCTTGCTTGCTTCGCTGTTCCTGCTTACAGGATTATTCTGGAGATATATAAAGGAGGAAATTCACAATGCCGTGTTCGCACCTGCCGCAGAAGAATAAAAAGAGGGCTTTTAATTTAATACCCAGCGGAGACAGTATGATGAATTCTTGCTAAGTTGTCTCCATCGTTAATGGCGAAATTCTTCTTTAATATTCATCGTTCCTCTTTTTTCTTGATACTGGCATTGAACTTTTGCGATGCTAAAGACCAGGATTGAAAAATCTGCACTGCACATCGCTTCAACAATTTAAATGTCGGGCGCTTTCCAAATTTTTTTCTTTACACCTTTCTTAGCTTTTCTTAAAGGCCCACTTCATCATTTCCTTCCAGCTTGGTTTCTTACCATACATTAAAATACCGGTGCGGTAAATTTTTGCGGTGATCCAGGTAAAGAAAAGGAAACATCCTACAAGGAGTGCCATTGAAAGTGCAAGTTCCCACCATGGGATATCGAAGGTTACGCGGCCCATCATTACAATAGGGGAAGTAAGCGGGAAAATGCTGCCGAACACGGCCATGCTGCTGTGCGGATCGTTGATGGCATTTGTCATTATAACAAAGCCCAGAATTATCGGCATCAATATCGGAAAAACAAGTTGTTGCGCTTCCTGCTGATCGTCACTTACCACGCTTCCTATAGCAGCAAAAAGTGACGCATAGGTAAGGTAACCTCCCAGGAAATAAAAAAGGAATAACAGCCCGATCTTCAATAAAGGAAGGGAGGAAAGTCCCTGTACAATATTAGTGGCTGCTGAAATTTCTCCTGCAGGAGCGGCCGCCATTTTTGCGGTATCAAGCATATCCGGGAAGAAAATGGGAATTGTAAATTGTAACAGTACGATCAGTATGATCCATATAGCAAATTGGGTGAGGCCTACAGCGCCTATTCCCACTATCTTTCCCATCATCAGCTGAAAAGGTTTTACGCTGCTTACTATCACTTCAGCAATACGGTTTGTCTTTTCTTCCATAACGCCGCGCATCACCTGCGTACCGTAAATGATCATCATCATGTAAATCAGTATACCGCACGCGAAGGAAACGCCGTAAGCCACAGCCGCTACACCCTTCTTGCCGCCGTCCTTTGTATCGATCGTGTTTTCAACAGAAACGTTTGCCCTAATCTGTTTGTATTTTTCCGGATCAATTCCCTGCGCTTTCAAACGCTTTTGCACCACGGCTTCGTTTATTACGTCTTCAATATCCATTGATGCGCTAAGCCCAAGCGATGAGGGGCTATGGATTACGAAATTCCGGGGCGTATCAAGATTGAATGGCGGTATATAAAGGAAGGCGTCATAGCCCTGCGATTTGTATTTAGGCGTGAACGACTTTTCCGTTTCGTTGCTGATAAAATTGAAATCAAGTTTCTCGCTTGATATGTTGGGCCTCTCCGTAAATAAGCCGGCATCATCTACCACGGCAATTGATTTTTTTGAATCACTTCCCTTTACAGTTAACGCTATAATGGCGATATAGAAACCGATAATAACGATAGGTACAAGTATGGTGGTAAGGAGGAAAGATTTTTTCTTTACCCGGGTGAAATATTCTCTGCTGATTACAAGAAGCGTCTTATTCATTTTGTTCTATTAGTTGATTTTTTCAAATTGCCTTGCACGCGCGGTATTCTCCACGAGTTTAATAAAGATGTCGTTCAAAGAGGGGAGCACTTCATTAAAACTATGCACCTGCACATCCCTGTTAATGAATTCGCGAAGCACTTCATTGGGCTGCGCGTCTGCATTGATCTTTATCAGCAATTCCCTGCCATCGTTTTTTACTATATCAAAGTGTGGAGAAGGGAGTGAGGATGTTTCGGCGGTTATTTTAAAAAGGTTCTCTTTAAAATCCTGCTTAACATTTTTCACAGAACCGTCGAGTATTTTCTTTCCCTTGTTTACGAGAACGATATGGTCGCATATCTCTTCAACCTGCTCCATACGGTGCGTGCTAAAAATAATGGTGCTGCCGTTTTTTGCGAGGTTAAAAATTTCATCCTTTATCAGGTTTGCGTTCACGGGGTCGAGCCCGCTGAACGGTTCGTCCAGTATAATCAATTCGGGCTGGTGTAATACGGTGGTAACAAATTGAAGTTTCTGGCTCATTCCCTTGCTGAGGTCTTCCACCTTCTTGTTCCACCAGCTTTCCATTTCAAATTTCACAAACCATTGCTTAATTCTCTCCATCGCTTCGGCCTTCGGCATTCCTTTTAGCTGCGCGAGGTAAAGCACCTGGTCGCCGATCTTCATCTTCTTATATAAGCCCCTTTCTTCCGGCATATAGCCGATGCGCCTGATGTCGTTCAACGGATCGAATTTCTCTCCGTTAAAATTGATCCTTCCCTCATCCGGGTAGAATATTCCGGTGATCATTCTCAGCAGCGTCGTTTTACCGGCGCCGTTAGGGCCCAGCAAGCCGAAAATGCTGCCTTTTTCTATAGAAAAACTGATGTCGTCAACGGCCCGTTGCGTGGCAAAGTGTTTCTTTAGATTATGCAGTTCAAGTATGTGCTTCATAATAATATGTTCCGGTAAAATTAATGGATATGAAAGTGATGCGAATGTAAGAATGTTATAAATGGCTGCGGCCTTCTTCAAAAGAAGCAATGATTCTGTCTGCAACCCGTTCTCCATCCATGGCTGCACTTACAATTCCACCGGCAAAACCCGCGCCCTCACCACATGGAAAGAAGTTCATAAGCTGCGGATGATTTAATCCTTCCCTGTCGCGCGGAATTTTTACAGGACTTGATGTGCGGCTTTCCGTAGCCACCACTACCGCTTCATTGGTGTAGTATCCCCTGAGTTTTTTTCCGAAGCGCGGAAACCCTTTTGCCAATGTATCATACACAAATGATGGAAGTACCGCATGTAACTGCGCGCTGTTAAGCCCCGGCAGATAAGAATTTTCAGGCAGGGATGAAGAGAGTTTTTTGTTACAGAAGTCTTCAAGCCGCTGGGCAGGTGCCGTGCAGCCGCCGCCCCCGGCAAGGAATGCATCTTTTTCCACCATCTCCTGAAACCTCAAAAACAACAAAGGATTATCTTCCTTAATACCCAACGGTTTCAAAGTTTCGTAAGCTTGTTGATGAGAAATTTCAACCACCATGCCGCTGTTTGCGAAAGGGTTATTTCTTTTTGACGGGCTCCATCCGTTCACCACAATTTCACCGGGTTTTGTGGCTGCAGGGGCGATGATGCCACCGGGGCACATACAAAACGAGAACATGCCCGTATCGTCTACCTGTTGAACGAGCGAATAGGAAGCCGGTGGGAGGCGCGAATCGTTTGTGCCATGGTATTGGATATTGTTGATGAGGCTTTGCGGGTGCTCTACGCGAACGCCCAGCGCAAAAGGTTTTGCTTCAATTAAAATATCAGACCGGTGGAGTGTTTCAAAAATATCGCGCGCCGAATGGCCGGTGGCAAGTATGTATGCATCGGCTGAAATAAGGGCTCCACGGGCTTTCACGCCGGTGAGAACATTGTTGTTCATCACAAATTCATCAACCCGTTGTTCAAAATGAACCTCTCCGCCAAAGGCGATGATCGCTTCCCGCATGGCGGTAATAATATGAGGAAGTTTGTTGGTGCCGATATGCGGATGGGCGTCAAACAGGATATTTTCCTCTGCGCCGAAATGCACGAAGAGTTCAAGAATCCGGTTGATGTCTCCCCGCTTATTGCTTCGTGTATAGAGCTTACCATCGCTATAGGTTCCGGCACCGCCTTCGCCGAAGCAGTAGTTACTTTCAGGGTTTACTATGCCCTGTTTGTTGAGAAGTGCAAGATCCCGCCGGCGCGCCCTTACATCTTTTCCTCGTTCAAGAATTATTGGTTTAATGCCCGCCTCGATCAATTTTAAAGCGGCAAACAAACCCGCAGGCCCTGCTCCTATTATTATTACACGCTTTTTGGATGAGGCGGTATTGAGGAAAATGAAATTTTTCTTTTCCCGTTGATGGAAGGGCTCATTAATGTAGGCAAGTACAGTAAGGTTGTAAAAAATCGTTTTGCCACGCGCATCCAGCGATCGTTTCAGAATGTGGTAGCCGCTAACCTTATTCGGATGCAGGCCTTCATGCCGGGCAATCCGTTCCCGAACCAGGTCTTCGTCCTGCATTTCCGAAGGCAACAACCTGATCGGTATCTTTTTTTGCATGAAAAAAGCAGCGGTTAAAAGGGAAGATCGTCGATATCTTCAGCTGAGGGCGAAGAAAAAGTGTTTTCGGCCGGCTCACTATCCACCCCTTCATTTTTAAGCAAACCTTCAATTCGCCAGGCATCAAGATTGGTTATATATGTCACCCGGCCTTC
>JAFAGR010000078.1 GCA_023422565.1 Bacteroidota bacterium
TTCTGGTTCCGGGTTCCTGGTTCCGGGTTCCTGGTTCCTGGTTCCGGGTTCCTTGTTTCGCATTCCTGGTTCCTGGTTCCATGTTGTTGAGTTTTTCGTTTCTAATTTGACATGAATACCTTGCCCATTATACCTTGTACCATGTACCTTGAACCTTGCTCCGTATCTCAAATCCCAAATCCCAAATCCATCATCCCATTACCATTTAATTCGTAATTTCCCCCAACTCAAAACAATTGCTACGTATCATGATGAAAAAGTTTTTCCTGCTTGCCCTCACGGTAAACACGCTTCAGCTACAAGCACAAATGAGCTCGTCTCAAATTGATAGCCTTGTCAATCTCACCTTGAAAACTTTTGATGTGCCGGGCATAGCGGTGGGAATAGTTAAAGATGGTAAAGTGATCCACGCCAAAGGATATGGTGTTCGTTCGCTGGATAGTAAATTACCCGTTGACGAACAAACGCTTTTCGGTATCGCATCAAACAGTAAAGCCTTCACCGGGTTAGCATTGGGAATGATGGTGGATGAAGGGAAACTTACCTGGGATGACCCGGTGCGTAAGCACCTGCCGGAGTTCAAATTATATGATCCTTATGTTTCCGAAAATTTTACCGTTCGCGATCTGCTTACTCATCGTAGCGGACTGGGGCTCGGTGCAGGAGATCTGATGTTCTTCCCGGATGGCAATAATTTTACAAAGAAAGAAATACTTCATAATCTTCGCTACTTAAAGCCGGTTTCACAATTCCGTACTAAATACGATTACGACAATAACCTTTACATCGTTGCGGGAATGGTGCTTGAAAAAGTAGCCGGGCTAACCTGGGAAGATTTCATCGAACAGAGAATTATGAAACCTCTTGGCTTTGATAAGAGCCGGGCTTCATGGTCGCGTTCGCAGCAAAACAAAAACATTATTGATGCGCACGTACCGGTTGATGGCGTGGTGAAAACGATTCCGCACGACTGGTCAGAAAACGCTAACGCCGCAGGAGGAATCATGAGCAATATTGAAGACCTTTCGAAATGGATGATCTTCCAGATGGATAGTGGCCGCTACGGCAATAACAAATCATTAGTAAGCAAAAGAGTGCTGATGGAAACATGGACGCCGCAAACCATCATACCGGTAAACAATCGCGGCACTTACAATACAAATTTTGCCGGTTATGGCCTGGGATGGTTTGTGAGTGATGTGGCCGGCAAAAAACAATTACAACATTCCGGCGGATTGTTAGGTACGGTAACGCTTACTACATTTATTCCTGAAATTAAACTAGGTATCATTGTGCTGACCAATCAGCAAAGCGGCGCGGCTTTCAATGCGATAACCAATACCATTAAAGACAGCTATCTCGGTATAAAAGGCTACGACAGGGTAAAGATGGCGCGCGGTGGTGTTGATCAGCGGGAGACTGAAGCAAAGGCAATTGTGAATGCGGTTTGGAAAATGGTTGACTCATCAAAACGAATTAAGGCAGTTCCCGATGCAAAGATTTATACAGGTATCTACAAAGATGATTGGTTCGGCCAGGTTTCCATCACCGAAGAAAAGGAAGGCATTCGTTTCGTTTCCACAAAATCACCACGGCTGAAAGGCACAATGTATTTCTACACCGGCAATACCTGGGTGGTGAAGTGGGACGACAGAAGTTTTGATGCCGACGCCTTCGCAAGCTTTGTATTAGATGAAAAAGGCAAAGCAAAAGGCTTCTCCATGCGAGCCTTTTCACCCTTAACCGATTTCAGCTTTGATTTTCATGACCTTGATTTCAAAAGGGTTGAAGATTGATGGATGGCTATATGGTTTAATGGTTTTATCGTTGAATGGTTGAATGGTTTTATGGTTGAATCGATGGATAGCTTAATGGTTGGGGAGGAATGCGCGGCTGTCACTTTCTCCCACGGCCATCAACTGTTTAGGAAAAGGGCTTATTTGTGCTCTGAAGGCTTTAAAAAAAACATTACATTTACCTATCCTTTCAAAAACCACAACCTTGCGAACGACACCTACACTTAAGAGTTCGCATGATAAAGCAAAACCGTTTTTGGCTGCGCACCCTTAACGTAAGAATGGAAGAAGGGTGGCTGGTAAAACAATTATTCCTCCTTCAGTTTTTGCAGGGTGCGGGCATCGCGTTCTTCTTCACGGCATCGTTTGCACTTTTTCTTGACCGGTTTGAGATCACTGAACTTCCCTACATTTTCATATATGCCGCCTTCCTGCTCTGGGCTGCGGGTTTTCTTTATTCGCGTGCAGAGCGCGCGCTAAGCAGCATCAACCTCGCCATAAGCGTTACCATTTTTATGGGATTAAGCATTCTGGCTTTCAGGCTCGCATGGCATTACTTTGATTCAGCTTTCTTTTTCTATTTCATGCTTGCATGGTTCAATGTATTGTACCTGCTTAATAACCTGGAGTTTTGGGGGCTGGCCTCCTTATTATTTAACGCCCGCCAAAGCAAACGTCTTTTTTCGGTGATTAGCGCGGGAGATATTCCGGCAAAGTTCTTCGGATATTCCCTTGCCTTATTATTTGTGGACTACATTGGTACGGTAAACCTGCTTTTTCTGGGTTTCGGCTGCATGATGCTGTCTGTTCCCTTTCTTTTAAAGATCAAACGATCTGCGAGCATCCCTGAAGTTCACCATAAGCAAAAGCACTCCGTGCCGCAGGGCGGAATAAAAAAGCTTGTTCACAATCTTACCGGCAATTCACTCACGCGGTCACTTGCCGCATTAAGTATAGTGATCACCTGCAGTTATCTCGTCATCAATTTTGCTTTTTACGCCGGCGTGAAGTCATCCTATCATAGCGACGTATCCCTTGCCAAATTCATTGCCTTCTTTCTTGCCATGGTGCGCATCATTGCTCTTGTCATTAAAATGATCTTCACCAGCCGGCTCGTAAATCGTTTCGGAAATATCAATTCACTTCTTATCACCCCGGTGGTTATGACCATGATGGTACTGGCCATAGTTGCGGTGCAGGATATGTCGGCCTTTCCGAAGATCATTCTTTATATGTTTGGCGCCACTTCAATTGTGGTGGATATCCTGAGGTCTTCCATCAACTCACCGGTGTTCCTCACCATCATGCAGCCGCTGCCCGCGCACGACAGGCTCAGGGCACATACCATCGTAAAGGGAATCATGGACCCTTTCGCTTCTCTTATCACGGGGCTCATTCTCATCGCTATTATTGAATTACATGTAAGTGCAGAACTGCTCGCATTGAGCTATGTACTTCTCGCGTTTGCTGCGCTATGGTTTGCCGCTATCTACCTGGTAAACAAAAACTACATTAAAACAGTTCTTAAAACTATCAGTAGCCGGTATTTCAATAACAATAATGTGATGTTTGATGATGCGAACGCGCTCATCTACCTCCGCGAAAAAGTTAAAACAGGAAGCGAAACCGAGGCCTTGAACATCCTGGGCATGATAAGCGGAAGCAATCACCACAACCAGGCAGAATTGTGTTCACTCGCACTGGAAAACAAATCGGTTGAGGTGAGGAAAATGGCATTGGATATAATAGCCAGGAATGATCTGGACGTTTCCCAAAATACAATAGCCGCATTCTTAAATGATAATAATGAAGGTGTTCGCGTGAAAGCAGCGGCGGCTCTTAAAGACGAAGCCTTTCAACAATTGCTCATCCCTCTTCTCACGCATTCATCAGAGTCTGTACAAAATGCGGCGATCGGCTCATTGTTGAAAAGCACTAATCCGCAGTTTGCAAAGGCGGCGCAAAATGAGCTCCGGCAACTTTACACTTCATTTGATGCACGCCACCGAACCGCAGCGGCAAATCTTCTTGCTGTGGTTAGTGAAGAGGACTACCGGCATCAGCTCGCCCTTCTTATGAAAGATGAATCACGAATGGTTCGTGAAGCTGCCTTCTCCGCCGCAGCAAAATCGGGTAATACAGGCCTGGTTGAAAAAATGACGGAGGTATTTACCTCCAATGAAAAAGAAGTTTCCGCAGCGCTTATTCAATCGGGAGAGCCGGCCCTGTCATCAATAAGAAAACTGATAACTTCCCCCGAAACCGGCCGGGCGCAGGCAGAAAAGCTTATACTGATTTGCGGAAGAATAGGAGGAGCAAAAGCAGAAAGAATTCTGTTGACTCTTTTGCCCGGAGATTCCGCATACTCAGGCGCGGTAACAAAAGCCCTCTACCGAACCGGGTTTTCGGCAACGGGGAACCACGCCATGTTACTAACGGAAAAGGTTAAACGCTTGTTGGATAAATGTGAAACGCTCTGCAGGATGCACACTTTGCTAAATGAGGAAGACCAATACAAGTTGCTGACAGATGCTTTCACCATTGAATTTGAACAGGCGCGTGAAGAACTTCTTTATCTCTTTGCGATGCTGTACAACAGGGAGATGATCAACAAGGTAAGAAACGCTTTCACTTCAGGTAACCGCGAAAGGATCATCAATGCCATGGAGATCATTGACCTTTCGGTAAAAAAAGAGTTTGCACACGCGTTTAATACTTATTTCGAACCCGGCACAAATAAAAAGAACATAACACGCAAACCGCCGGGCGAAGCACTTATTACGGTTACCACCGTGTTTGAAAGCATCCTCGCCGACCACAGAGGATTTTATAATGACTGGACCAAGGCGTGCTCCCTGTATCTCGGCACATCGCACTCCGAAATGATAAGCCCTGCGTTGGTGAATAAGTATGCAAACTCAGATTCTGCAATTCTTCGGGAAACCGCTTCATGCACTTTCATTGTGCCCGTGAACCCCAAAACTCTAAAACAGGAAATTTAAACCGGATATGATTAAACAGGAGCAGGAAAAATTGATGTTGCTGGAGAAAGTGTTATTGCTAAAGTCTTTAAAGCTTTTCAGCGAAACCCCCGAAACCATATTGGCCGAACTTGCCCCGCTAATGGAAGAAGTGGAGGTGGAGGAAGGTACCGATATTTTCAGCGAAGGCTCGGAGGGAGATTGTATGTATATTATCTACAGTGGCGAAATTCACATTCATAAATCAACCATTTCACTAGCCCGCCTGAAAGAAAAGGAGGTTTTTGGCGAACTGGCATTGCTGGATGCCGAAACGAGAAGCGCTACCGCTACCGCTACACAAGACTGCATCCTCTTTAAAATTGATCAGGAACCCTTTTATGAACTTCTTGATACTAGGCCGGAAGTTGCCCGCGGCTTTATTAAAATTCTTTGTAAAAGGTTGAGAAAATTGAACGAAAAGACGGCCAGGGGAAGCCTGAGCGAATAATGAATTAAATAAGGTTTTGTTATAAGTTTAAAATTTTTCACCTATATTTATCCTTCTCTTTCAAGCCACTCCTATAAAATCCACGCCTCCGCTGATTCCGCTTTTCAATACCTCAATGGGTATTACCTTTTAACCAGGCAATGATTTTATATGAGAAAATTATTACTTCCCCTTGTTTCGCTGCTTACTATTTTTAGCGGCGAACTATTTGCGCAGCAAACAACTTTTAGAAACTATGTATTGTTTGGTGGCGGACCAGGTTGTCCGGCGCAGGGTCAAACAAATCCGGTTTCGCCGGGTTGCGCGGTTCAAATCGGGCCGTCCACAACAATTATCTCTGGTGCGGTCGGCAGTTACAACCTGGTAAAAACAACTGGCCTTGCTTCTCTTAAGAATTTGTATTCGGGAGGCAGAATAGAACTGGCAAATTCCAATACGGTGGTAGGAGAGATCTCTGCGGCGAACATTCAAAATGCCGGTGGTACAATTCTCACAATCGGGTCAGGTGGTTCAATTTCAGGAAACATCAATGTAAATGGAAATACAATAAATTCCGGAAGCCCGGTAACGGGAAGCGTTACGCACCCATCAGGAACCACCTACACCGGCCCTGCACCATCAGGTGGCAACATAACGGGAACGCCTACACTAAAACAAATGCCTGCACTTCCCCAGGTTATCAGCTTTCCCGCTGCCGGATCATCCAACATCACCAGTTCACGCGTGATAACTCCCGGACGTTATAAAGACGTGCAATTAAATGGAAACAAAACGCTGACCTTTCGCGGTACGGGCGATTATGTTTTTAAGTCGATAAAAAATTCAGGCTCGGTGAGCTACTTCGTATTTGATTTTCAAAACGACCCGACAGGAAAAATAAGGATACTGGTTCATGGAGACATGAACGTAAACAAGGTAAGTATCACCATGATCAATGGCGGAAGTGCGGCGAGGATCTACACGGAAACCCATGGCACGGGAGCCAGTAATCCCGATCGTAAGTCTTCTTTCTTTATGGCAAGCGGATCCGGAAGTTCAAATCCGCAATCTTCGGCATGGCTCGGTACATTATGGGCTCCATACGCAGCCATCACCATATCAAACCAAAATAACTATGGAGTGATAAGAGGCGCAATGATCAGCGGCACACAGGTTAACATACAGGGCGGCATTACAATAGAACATGCACCACTTATTTCAGATGAACCCACAAATATATTCCCACGGTATACGCCACCCAATAACTTTAAGGTTAATGACCTGATCGGTCCAGAGCTTTTTTCGCTCAACCAAAATCCTGCTACAGGCTCTCAACTTACCGATATTTTCATAGCCACGCCCGATAGCGTTTGGATGGAAGTAATTGCCAAAGAAGGGCAGCGCCAAACACTGGCGACACTTATAATGGGTCCCGGTTACGGATTGACGGATACGATCAGCAACGGCCAGAACAGCCTGATAATTACAGGGCGTTATCCCATTGCCAATCTCCTTGCGCTGAATTCACTGCCACACCTCATCAGTTTCTGCCGGCCCGTATATCCGGCAATAAACAGTTCGGGCATCATTAAATCAACAGGTGATAGCGCAATGCGGTCAAACTTTGCGCGAAATGGTTTCGGCGTAAGCGGAGACAGCATTAAGGTGGGCGTATTATCAGACAGCTACAACACGCTGGCAAATAATCCTGCCGCACAGGATGTGGCTAACGATGACCTGCCGGGCCGCGCGGGCAATACCGTGAACCCCCATCCGGTAAGCGTGCTGAAAGATTTTCCATTTGGACGCCGGTCAGACGAGGGGCGCGCGATGCTGCAAATAGTTCATGATGTGGCTCCAAAAGCAAAACTTGCATTCCGCACCGGCTTTATTTCCCCCGGCGATTTTGCCCAGGGCATACGCGAACTCGCTGCCGATTCATGCGATGTGATCGTAGATGACATTACCTATATCACAGAACCATTTTTTAAGAATGGCGTGATCGGCGCTGCCATAAGTGAAGTAACCCAACAAGGCGTGCACTACCTCACAGCCGCAGGAAACTTTGGCAATAAGTCTTACGAAAACAATTTCAATCCTTCTGCTGCTCCCGCCGGCTTAACAGGACTGGTACACAGCTTTGCGGCAGGCGATTTTCTTCAGAATGATTCACTAAAGGGAAGCGTTGCACAACCCGGCGTGTACACCATCGTGATGCAATGGGTTGACGATATTTATTCACTCGGCGGTTCTGTTAACGGTACACAGCATGACTTTGATATTTACCTCGCCGATGATGCAGGCAATATTTTATTTGGAATGAACCGAAACAATATCGGAGGGGACCCCATCGAAGTGCTGCCCTTTACGGTTACTGCAAATACGGCAACTAATATTTTAATTGTAAAACATGCTTCGGTTCCGGGCGCGCTTACAACAAACCTAAGATTGAAATACGTTGTGTTTCGGGGAGATCTAAAAATCAATGAACACAATGCAGGCGGATCAACTGTTGTAGGGCAGGGAAACTCTTCGGATGCGATCACCGTTGGAGCGACCCTATACACGAACACACCGGCATTTGGCGTAACCAATCCTACCGTATCAAGTTTTTCTTCCATCGGTGGAACGCAGGTTGAAGGAACAATCAGAAACAAGCCGGACATCGTCGGGCCCCACGGGGGCAACACCTCGGTAGATTTTCAAAGTTTT
>JAFAGR010000103.1 GCA_023422565.1 Bacteroidota bacterium
TTCATCAAGTGCCCCTTTGAAAGCCTTTTGAACCGAGCTGCCGAACTCAGTAATGCTTTCCGTTTTTACTATAACTTTTCCGTCTTTTTTTTCCTGGATAGTTTGCAAAACGGCGTTTTCAGAAAAACAACCCACCAGCATCGCCGAGTCGTTGGTATGCATTGCTTCAAACAATTTGTTAATGGCTGCTTTGATCTCCGATTCACTATTTACGGACTGCGCGCCTGCTGAACTCATTATAAATAAAAAGCAGGTGAATAAATATGTTTTCATATTAACGATGTTTGGTAAAATTCTTGCCAATGGAGGCGAAATTTGAATATATGCAAAAAGGTGCGATCTGGTTTTTTATATTATTGTTTTCTCTAACGCTGGCTGCCTGCAGCAAAAAAGTGGTTCCGAATAAACCCACCCACACGGCCTCAATGCCTTCCAAAGATACCGCGACAAAGAAGAAAGTGATCATTCCTAAACCCCCAACGGCAAAGGCTATCATGCTAAATGATTCCGTGGCGAAAAAAACATTTGACGGCAGGTTATATTATGACTTGGACGGCAAACGCTATTGGAAGAATTACAAAGACGGTAAATACTATCTGTATAATAAGTCGCAACATACCGATCCGGATTTTAAACCGAAGAATCCCTAGGATTTTTGTTAATGATACCCAAGAATTTTGAGCATACTCTGGGCGGTTTGCTCCTTCGCGTACAACCAGTCTACTAATTTTCCGTTCTTGTCGTGCCCCACAATTACATGCTTAGGTGATGGAATAAGGCAATGCTTGATTCCGCCATAACCGCTGATCTGATCCTGATAGGCACCGGTATGAAAAAAGCCAAGGTACAAGGGCTCTCCTTCTGTGATCTTGGGAAGAAACACTTCATTAATGTGTTCTTCCGAATCATAATAATCGTGGCTGTCGCATGTGATACCGCCAAGCACTACACGATGATAATCTTCGTTCCATTTGTTTATCGGAAGCAGAAGAAATTTTTCGCCGATTCCCCACGTATCGGGCAAGGTGGTGATAAAAGAGGAATCAATCATATACCAGGTTTCCCGGTCATTCTGCACTTTTTGGGCGATCACACTATAGATGTGCGCCATGCTCTCTCCCACCGTATAACTTCCAAACTCAGTAAAGATGTGCGGCATCGGCACCTTTGCCTTTTTACAGGCTACTTTTATGTTTCGCACAATTTCATTTATCATGAACTGGTAATTATAATTGAAACCAAGCGAATGCTTTATGGGGAAACCGCCGCCGATGTTGATGGAATCCAGTTCAGGACATATCTTCTTTAATTGACAGTAGAGGTTGATCACTTTATTCAGTTCACTCCAGTAGTAGATATCATCTTTTATTCCTTTATTCAGAAAGAGATGTAACATTTTCAACTGGAAGCGGTGTTCATTACCTTCAATTTTATCTACATAAAATTCGAGGATGTCTTTTGCGCGTATGCCTAACCGTGAGGTGTAGAATGGAAATGTCGGCTCTTCTTCCGTGGCCACCCTGATACCAAGATTGAAAGGCACTTTAACCGATTTTACATAAGCGCGGAGTTCATCCATATTATCGAGCACCGGTACTACATTCTTAAATCCGCTATTCAGTAACTGCGCAATGCGTGTAGTGTACGGCTTTTGCTTAAACCCGTTACAAATGATATAGGTGTCTTTCGTGATCTTCTTCTTCTCGTACAATTTTTTAATGATCTCAATATCGTATGCATAGGAAGTTTCAAGATGAATATTATGCTTCAAGGCCTCTTCCACCACAAAGCTGAAGTGTGAACTCTTTGTACAGTAGCAATAGTTATAAGTTCCTTCATACTTATGTTTCTTAAAAGCGTTCGCGAACATGCGCTTTGCTTTCTCTATCTGCATGCCGATCTTTGGCAGGTAACTCAGTTTAAGCGGCGTGCCGTATTTATCTATCAATGCTTTTACATCAACCCCGTTATACTGGAGGTAATCATTTTTTAACTGGAAGTCTTCCTGGGGGAAATTGAAAGTTTGTTGAACGAGGTCGTGGTAGGAATTGTTCATTCGAAACAAATGGGGTTGAGTGAGTTAAGAAATGCAAATGTAACAAAGCTTCGTATCGGGTAAATAAAAAACCGTTCCACATTAAAGGGAACGGTTTTCATACAGTGAAAAAGCACTTATTTGATGGAGTTAACCAGGTTTTTGAAAGACTCAGGCTCATTCATCGCAAGGTCGCTCAATACTTTCCTGTTCAATTCAATACCTTTTACATTCAATTTGTGAATGAATTCGCTGTAGGTCATACCCTCTGCGCGAACAGCGGCATTGATACGGGCGATCCACAACGAGCGGTAATCGCGTTTTTTAATTTTGCGGCCTACATAGCTGTATGTAAGTCCTTTCTCCATTACGTTTTTCGCAACGGTGTATACATTTTTCCTTTTTCCATAAAAGCCCTTCGCGGCTTTCAGAATTCTTTTGCGGCGTGCCCTGCTGGCAACTGCATTTACTGAACGTGGCATATCTTAATTTTTTAAAAGTTAAAGTGATGAAAATGGGATTACTTCATTCCAAGTAAACGCTTTACGAAATGCAGATTGGCGTCGCTCACCATTCCGTCTTTACGCATCAAACGTTTGCGCTTGGTACTTTTTTTGGTTAAGATGTGCCTCTTGAAGGCTTTCTGAAAAGTGATTTTACCGGAGCCGGTAACTTTGAAGCGCTTCTTGGCGCTGCTGTTTGTTTTTACCTTTGGCATTAAACAAAATGTTATCAATTACTCCCTGCCGGCGCCCCGAACAGACGGGAACTTATGGAGCCATGTGGGAAATATCCAAAAAGAACTAATCTTTTCGGGCGGCAAAGTTAGGGGAATTTTGTGAAAGTTCCTAGTTGTTAGTTGCTGGTTCCTGGTTTCTGGTTGTTGGTTTCTAGTTCCCAGTTCCTGGTTCCTGGTTCTTGGTTCTTGGTTTCTGGTTTCCGGCTCTATTCACATGCGCCTGATAACCAGTTAGTTTTTTGGCTACCCAAAAGAATAAATCTCAGCCTATTGCAAACCAGGAACTACAAACTACCAACTACGAACTAACCTACTCTCCCATCCCTTCCTCGCCTCCCGTTTTTGAGCTGTGTTTTATCAACTCGTTTAACCGGGTGAGCTCGGCAGGGGAAAAGAAACGCCACTTACCCGGGGCAATTCCTGAAATGGTGAAATCCATTATTCGTATCCGCTTTAATGCAGTTACGCGGTAACCGAGTGCCTCGCACATCTTTCTTATCTGGCGGTTGAGGCCTTGTGTGAGGATGATGCGAAACCGGTTGTCTGCCTCCTGTTTCACAAAACAAGGCTTGGTAACGGCGCCGGGTATACGCACGCCTTCACGCATGTTTTTTATAAAATCAATTGTTAGAGGTTTGTCGGTTGATACTATGTATTCCTTTTCATGATTATTGCCTGAACGCAAGATCTTGTTGACGATATCGCCATCATTGGTGAGAAAGATCAGGCCTTCAGAGAGTTTATCAAGCCTGCCAACGGGAAACACCCGGGTTTTAAAGTTTACGTAATCAACTATGTTTGTTCTGTCGCTCTGGTCTGTGGTGCAGGTGATGCCTTTTGGTTTGTTCAGCATGATATATACCGGATCTTTTTTCTTACCGATCTTCTCTCCATCGATCTTCACCACATCGCCCGGTCTTACGCGGTTGCCCTTATGCGCGTCTTTATCGTTGATGGTTACCCGGCATTCTTCAATATAACGGTCTGCTTCCCGCCTGCTGCAGAAGCCGGTATCGCTGATGTATTTGTTTAAACTAATGTCCATATACTATAATCCCTTTCATAAAAAAAGCCATCTTTTAAAGACGGCTTTCGTAGGTTTATTCGAAAAAAAATTATTCTCCCGCAGGTTTTGCCGCTTCCGTGGTTTTCGGAGCATCCGGCGCGGTTTTATTCAACTTTTCTTTGTCGATCAGTTTCCCAAGTTCGGAACCTTTCTTCTTCTGTGCTTTGGGGGCAAACATCACATGCATGCGCTTTCCTTCCATCTTAGGCATACTCTCCAACGCACCAACATCCTTCAACCTGTCGGCAAATTTCAACAACAATAATTCTCCTCTCTCCTTGAACATAATAGCGCGGCCCTTAAACTGCACATGCGCTTTTACTTTATCTCCATCAAGCAAAAACTTTTCAGCATGCTTGCACTTGAATTCAAAATCGTGTTCATCAGTATTTGGCGTAAAGCGAATTTCCTTAACCTCGCTGGATTTGGATTTCGCCTTCATTTCCTTCTTCTTCTTTTTCTCTTCGTAGAGAAATTTGTTGTAGTCTATGATGCGGCATACCGGCGGGTTTGCGCCCGGAGATATTTCCACCAGGTCAAGCGACTGGCTTTTTGCAATATTGGTGGCATCCTGAATTGAGTAAATTCCCGGTTCAACATTTTCTCCCACAAGCCGTACTTCGGGTACGCGGATCATGTGGTTGGTGCGGTGTTCCTGTTGTTGTTCTTTTTTAAAACGTGGATTAAAAGCTCCCCGGGGCTGTCTGGGTGGAAATGCCATTTATTTGTTTTGATTAATAATCTGCCTGCATCTAAAGGCGATGCAATTTGCAATTTTTTATTTATGAAAATTACTTAAAATAGTTAAACTACCATCATCCTTCAATCCTCATGCCCTTTTCTTTCCCTGATTTCGGTAACCAGGTTTTGAGTAAGTTCTTCCAGCGCTATTGATCCTGCATCGCCCTTCCCCTGCTTGCGCAACGAAACCGTTCCTTCATTCATCTCCTTTTCCCCTAAGATCAACATATAAGGTACTCTTGCCAGCTCCGTATCGCGGATCTTCTTTCCGATCTTTTCGCTGCGGTCATCAATTTCCGCGCGAATATCATTCTTTTTCAAATGCTGCAATACATTTTCCGCATAAGGCATGAACTTATCGCTGATCGGCAGAATTTTCACCTGCAGAGGTGCAAGCCATGTTGGAAATTTACCTGCATAATGTTCAAGCAAAAATCCGATGAACCTTTCATGAGTGCCTAATGGCGCACGATGGATGATCAAAGGTGTTTCCGCAGAATTCTCCTTGTTCGCAAATTCGAGGTTAAATCTTTTTCCCTGGGCAAAATCAACCTGGTTAGTGGCCAGCGTAAATTCCCGGCCGATAGCAGACCATATTTGCACATCGATCTTCGGCCCGTAAAAAGCACCTTCATCTTTAACCTCGATAAAAGGAATGTTGCTTTCGATCAGCACCCTTCTCACCATATCTTCCGTTTCTATCCAAAGCTCGGGTTCGTTGATGTACTTCTTTCCAAGTTTTTCGGGATCATGAAGACTGAGGCGCATCACGTATTTATCTATTCCAAAGATCTTGAAGTACTTAATGTACATTTCATTCACTGCCCTGAACTCATCTGCAAATTGTTCACGGGTGCAATAGATATGCGCGTCGTTCATGTGAAGGCAACGCACACGCATCAAACCAAATAATTCTCCGCTCTGTTCGTACCGATAGCATGTACCATACTCTGCAAGCCTGAAGGGAAGGTCTTTGTAGCTCTTAGGTTCTGCCGCAAATACTTTATGGTGATGCGGGCAGTTCATTGCCCTGAGGTAATACTTTGTGCCATCAAGTTCCATCGCCGGATACATACTTTCTTCGTAATACGGAAGATGGCCGGAAGTTAAGTACAGGCTTTCTTTTGCGATGTGCGGAGTTACCACGCGTTTATAGCCTGCTGCATGTTCAGTTTCCTTGGCGAGCCTTTCCAATTCTTCAATGATGATACCGCCATTTGGCAGCCACAATGGAAGCCCCTGGCCCACCTGGTCGTCATAAGCAAAGATCCCCATTTCCTTTCCCAACTTTCTATGATCGCGCTTCTTCGCTTCTTCCAGCATCGCGAGATATTCATCAAGCTCCTTCTGGTTCGGGAAGGTTACGCCGTAGATGCGCGTAAGCTGTTTATTCTTTTCATCACCTTTCCAGTATGCGCCGGCAATACTTGTCAGTTTGATCGACTTTATGAACGATGTATTCGTAATGTGAGGGCCACGGCACAGATCCGTGAAACCTCCCTGTGTATAAAAGGTGATTTCGCCATCCTGCAAATTGGAGAGCAGGTCGAGTTTATATTCATCCCCTTTCTCAGAAAAATAATTCACCGCCTCAGCTTTCGGAACTTCCTTTCTCACGTAAGCATTAGATTGTTTCGCGAGTTCGATCATTTTTTTCTCGAGTGCGGCAAGATCATCTTCGGTAAGCTTTGCATCACCAAGGTCCATATCATAATAAAAACCTTTGTCTATTGCCGGGCCTACCCAAAATTTCACCGCGGGAAACATGCTCTGCACGGCCTCCGCCATCAGGTGGGCGGAAGAATGCCAGAATGTTTTCTTTCCATCCGTATCGTCCCAACTTAAAAGTTTTACGCTTGAATCAGTTTCTATGGGAAGTGCCAGATCCTTCACTTCTCCGTTCACCTCTGCAGCCAACATTCGTTTTGCAAGGCCTTCACTAATTGATTTTGCCACCTGGAGAGCAGTTGTCCCTTTCTCAAATTCTTTTATTGAACCGTCCGGCAATGTAATTTTAATCATACTTGATTCTATACCTTTTTAAAGAAGTGCAAATTTAACGAACTATTGGGGAGTAAACGGCATATCACAAATATCTTTGCAACTTGTAATTCATCTGTATTTGTGAGAGTTACACCTGCATGGCCATGAATAAATTTCTACTATTATCTGTATTTACTTTTGCGGCCCTTACTATTGAAGCGCAACAGTTTCGCGGCCAGTGGAAAGGTTACTTTTCTGATAAGAGTACTTCATTCCAGGGCTGGGGCGGCGACCGCTGCGAATACGTGCTGGAGATCGAAACAAAAGGAACCACAGTTTCCGGCTATTCATACACCTACTTCACGCAAGGCGGAAAAAGGTACTATACCATTTGCAAGTTGACCGGCTACCTTAACAAAGCAAAAAAATACATTGAGGTCAAGGAAACTGAACGCACCAAAACGAATGTGCCGGTGACAATCAGAAATTGCTTCCAGGTTCACAAACTTTATTATGAAAAGGGAGATGGCTCTGAGGTGATTGCCGGAGAGTGGATTCCCGCACCGCAACAGAGCGGTGATTGCGGCTACGGTTATACCTTTTTGGAACGCCGGTCTCTATACACGATGGTTCCCGGTTACAACAGGAGTGCCGCCCCGGGAAATGCGGTTAAAAAACCGGCCTCACCACCGGTGGCGAAAGCTCCGGTAAAAAGCCATGCACCAATAGCGAAAGCATCTCCTGCTAAACCTAAGATACAGGAAAAGATTTCCGACAAACCACCGATTGCAGCGAATAAAGAATTTCAGGCTACTATAACCGATAAAGAGGATCAGCGGAAGAAAACCGAGATGATCACGCCTTCCACCACCTTTATGAACCGTGACCTTACGGTTCTGAAGACAATCCGTGTTGAAAACCCCGTGATTACTGTAAACGTATATGATAATGCGGAGGTAGATGGAGACAGCATTTCCCTGTTCTTTAACGGGAAACTTATCTTAAAAAACAAAAGGCTTTGTGAGAAAGGTTATTTGATGGAGTTAGCCGTAGATACCGATAAGTTTTCGAACGAACTGATCATGCATGCTGAAAATCTCGGGACCATTCCGCCAAACACAGCCCTGATGGTAGTAAAGGATGGGACAAAGCGGTATGAAGTAAGAATAAGTTCTGACCTTAAAAACAGCGGGGTGATCCGTTTTGTATATGGCGGAAACCATGCCTCTGCGACGGATTAATTATCAATTTCGCGTCACACTATCCTTTACGTCCCCGCAGTTCAGCATACCCGCTTTATATTTTGGGTGCTTTTTCCCAAGATAGGGATTAACCACTTCAGCCTCTTTGCTCAACCAGTTAGCGGCAATATCATCATCAAAGGCCATTGGGCAACTTTGCACATAAAGGGTTGAACCCTCGTAATTGATCATTTTTACAAATCCGGGGTACATCTGGTCACTTAATGAGCTAAAATCCTTCCTCATTTCTGTAATATCTGTTTGGGTGATGATGCTTGCTGCATTTGCTTTCAGGTCATTGGCGATTGCTTCAGCGGAGGCACGGATTGAGCCGGAATCTGCGCTCAACTCCTCGAACGGGATTTGCGCTACTGCCTCAGAAAATGTTATTGCATATTGCTTTGCGAGTTCGCCATCGGCTTCCACGAAGGCATTTTTCATTTTCATATAGGCATCTATCACGGCATCCACCTTCAGGTTAAAGGTATCCGAATGAGTATTCAGAGCGATCGGAGCTGTTTTTGGCGCCTTTTCCCTTTTGGTATCTTTCGTGCGAAGAACAAACCAATACAGGCTGAACCCCGCCAGTATGACAACTATAAGTAAAAACAGCTTTTTCATCCCTACTTTTTGGGTAAAGGTAGCGCATCCTGCTGATTTAGCAGGAGTTAATGGAATCGCATGTGGCTTCGCGGTAATTGAAGTCTCTCAAAACATCTCTTCACAGCCGGCATAGACCTTCCGACTATCCATTTAGTGCGCAGGCACCTTAATTCAGATGCTTTGAGAGACGGTCGGTAGGGGAAGCTTTCCGATTCGAGAAGAGATTTTCATGATAAAGTTCCAAATTTTAAGTAAGGATCTCTGTCATTCCCGGACGGTTAGTTAGAATGCTTTACGCATCTAAAATCGATACGGCTATCCATATAATTCGCAAATCCCTTTCGGCAGTATCATAGACCGGTTAGATTATGCTTTTCACAATAATTGAGTTCCGATTATCACTGTAAATCAAAATCAGAAGTGGCCGGAAGTTGCCCGACTATCCATTTAGGTTGCAAAGCTAATACTGCTGACCATTTAGCACAATTTCAATTGTACAGATGCCGTAACACCGCGCAACGATCCGCGCTTCCTGGCAATCTGAATTTCCAATTGAAAGCTTGGCCGGCTAAGAAATTAATTAGAAAATCCGGAATAATTAAAAAGCTGTTCTTGTTTCTCCTCAACCAGAAACAGATTGCGAACTATATGGATAGGCGTGGGTTGGCTTTTTACTATCCGGTGGCCCAATCACCTAAAAGAAGAAACTTCCTCCCACTATTCTCAGAAATCCTTCTTGTCACGCTAAAAAAATAAAAACCTTCTCCTATACCTTGCAACGGGCGCCTTCGTGCACCTTAAATGGATAGTCGGGCCGCTTATGTAAACTGAAACGTCCTATCCTCATTCTTCAAAACCTCCTTCTTCCCTAACTCTTTATAAAGTACTTTTGCAAAAAATTTTCGGAAATGCTTTTAGGACTGCAAAATGTGACCTTCGAATTCGGCGCAAGAGTTATCGTGGAAGATGCCACCTGGCACATTCAGCCCAACGAACGCATCGGCCTTGTCGGCTATAACGGCACCGGCAAGTCTACCCTGTTCAAAGTCCTCACCGGACAATACTCCCCTTCTAAAGGTACTGTTGAAAAAGGCCGCGAAACCACAATCGGCTTTCTTCATCAGGATCTTCTTGGTTTTGACACCGAAGATTCCATCCTGGAAGTGGCCCTCGGGGCCTTCGAACGCGTGAAGCAACTTGAAAAAGAACTGGAAGAAATTGCCGCCGAACTGGAAAAAACCGGCGATGAAGATCTGGCACATCAATACTCCGATAAGTTGCATGAAATGGAAGTGCTGGACGGCTACAGCATTCATCACCGCACCGAAGAAATTTTGCAAGGGCTCGGCTTCGCAAACGCCGATCTGAAAAAACCTTATAAAAAATTCAGCGGAGGCTGGCGCATGCGCGTGCTCCTGGCAAAGATGATCCTCATGCAACCCGACGTGTTGCTGCTGGATGAACCTACCAACCACCTTGACCTTCCCAGTATCGAATGGTTGGAAAAATATCTTCAGCACTACCAGGGCGCGGTGGTGATCGTGTCGCACGACCGTTACTTTCTTGACAGGATGGTAACAAAAATTGTCGAACTCTATCAGCAACAGTTGCATTTTTATTCCGGTAATTATAGTTTTTACGAAAAAGAAAAAGCTCTTCGTATCGATCTGCAAAAGAAGGCTTACGAAAATCAGCAGGATTATATCCGGCAGCAGGAACGTTTTGTTGAACGCTTCAAAGCCAAGGCCAGCAAGGCCGCACAGGCACAGAGTATTGTAAAGCGTCTCGATAAACTGGAACGCATTGAAGACGTTGAACTCGAACGACCGAACATGCGCATCAACTTCACGGTGGAAAAACAACCTGGACGTACCATCTGCACTTTAAAACACATCACCAAAAGTTTTAAGGACGTAAAAATTGTGGAAGACACCGGCGCTGAAATTGATCGCGGTGATAAGATCGCGCTCATCGGTGCTAACGGTAAGGGCAAATCGACCTTGTTACGAATCATCGCGGGCATTGAGCCGTTTGAAGGCGAACGCATCTGGGGGCACAATGTTCAGGAAGCATTTTATGCCCAGCACCAACTCGAAGCGCTTAACATGAACAACGACATTCTTGAAGAGATGAAGGATGCAAAAAGCGGTAAAACCGATCTGGAGTTACGAAGCCTTTTGGGCGCCTTCCTTTTCAGCGGCGATGCGATCGAAAAAAAAATACGTGTATTGAGCGGTGGCGAGAAAGCGCGCGTCGCCCTTGCAAAAACCATCGTAAGCAAGGCCAACTTTTTAATGCTCGATGAACCTACCAACCATTTGGATATTCATTCGGTCGACCTTCTTGTTGAATCGCTTAATAAATACGAAGGCAGCCTGATCCTTGTAAGTCACGATCGTTACTTCATCAGCCGCGTGGCCAATAAAATATGGGAAATTGATGACCATAAAATCCGTGAATTTAAAGGCACCTATGCGGAATGGGAAGAATGGAAACAAAGAAGATTGAAGGAAGAAGAAGCCTTGAAGAAGGCGCTGAAACCCGAACCTGTTGTGGCAAAGGCGGATAATACAAGGGTGGTGAAAAATGTGAAGAACGATCAGCTTGAAAAAGAATCAAAGAAGGAATTGCAGAAACTGAAATCTAAATTCTCTCAGTTGGAAGATCGCATTTCAGAACTGAATAAAAACAAAACCACGCTGGAAACACAACTTGGCTCTCCGGAGATATATGGCGACCATGAAAAGTTTCGCAATGTAGAAGCCGATTACCAGAAGTTGCAAAAGGATCTTGAAGAACAGAACGCCGAATACGAATCGCTTTTCGAGAAGATCATGAAACTGGAAGGTTGATTCATATTAAATGGTGAGAAATACGTTCTTCTTATCCACAAAAATCATTTCCAGTATAGTTATTGCTATTAGCGGGGGCGAAAAACCTCTGCTATGAAATTAACTTTTGTGCGCAACATCCAGTTTACCAAACTCGTAAAAATTCACGGCCGCCTTAAAGAATTCAACTTTCGAAAACCCAATCACCACGAACGTAGCAACTTCTCCGTGGATACCATCGACGAATATGGAGAACGTATCATATTTCAAATGCAGAAATTCGATGGCGAATGGCGTATCCTCACCGATGGACTTCCTAAATGGATAACCGACCAGGAAGTCAGTTTTAATATACTCATCACGGAAGAATTGGAAGCGTAACAGGTTACAATCGTCTCCTACCTCCTCCAATTGCTAACGGGCACGCCTACCTGAAAATGTGCACTTAAGACGTGATGCATTTTTCTTTTTCGGGCGTTCCCCCCGACCGAAGCGTCGGGGGGCGGGCTTTCCGCTGTATCTCGGGCGATGCCCGAGGATGCCGCTTCAATCCCTAACGCGAAGGCACAAAGCCTTTGCACGAAGTGCAGAATATTTGTTGATGGCTGCGTGGGAAGCTTGCTTACTAAAGCAGGCATACAAATATTCAACCGCCGAAGGCGGAAAGGCTTTGGGAAAGGCCGCAGCGGCCATGGATCATGCAAATAATCCCTAACGCACAGGTACAAAGCCTTTTCACTCGTCCATGGTTCGTGTCTCACGAACCATTCTTGCCCCGGTTCGTGTCTCACAAACCATTCTTGCCCCGGTTCGTGTCTCACCAAATCGTCCATGGTTCGTGTCTCACGAACCATTCTTGCCCCGGTTCGTGTCTCACGAACCATTCAATAACAAATAATATCGCGAATCTTTTTAATTCATTATTTTGCCGCCCGCTTATGAGTTCCAACTCTTCATCTATAAGTCCGGCCCGATTCTTCAAACTAATCGCTCGATCTCTTAAAGGAGAGGAACTGGATTATACGGCAATTCCCATTCGCACGGGTGTGGTTATGCTCGCTATCCCCATGATGCTTGAAATGATGATGGAATCCGTGTTTGCGCTGGTCGATCTTTATTTCGTCGGCCATCTTCCGGAAAGCAGCTTTGCGGTGCAAACTGTCGGACTCACGGAATCTGTTCTAGCCATCATGTATTCTATTGCAATTGGAATGAGCATGGCGCCAACGGCAACGGTTGCACGAATAATTGGCGAGAAAGACCCGGAAGGCGCCGCCAAAAGCGGCGCGCAGTCGATAGTCGTTGCCATCGCAGTCACTCTGGTGCTGAGTATTGCAGGAGCACTATTCGCAGAAGAGATTCTTTTACTGATGGGCGCCTCACGCGAAAGTGCCGCATACGGCAAATCCTTTACGGCCTTAATGTTTGCCAGTAGCGTTTCAATTATGCTGCTCTTTCTTATAAACGGAATCTTTCGCGGCGCCGGCAATGCAGCCATCGCCATGAAAAGCTTGTGGGTGGCAAATATCTGCAACATTATCCTCTGCCCTATTCTAATTCGCGGTTGGTTCGGCCTGCCCGCATTTGGATTATTGGGCGCGGCAATGGCAACCGCCACCGGAAGAAGCATCGGCGTTCTTTACCAACTTTATCATCTTTTTTATGGCGGGGGTCGCATCAAATTAAAGCTGCATCATTTTAAACCGGACTTTCCGCTCGCGAAAGCACTGGTGAAGATTGCGACACCTGGAGTTTTTCAATTTGTGATCGCTTCCTGCAGTTGGATTATTCTTGCCAGGCTTGTTGCTGTCACCGGTGGAGATGAGGGCTCGGCCGGCTACCAAACCGCACTCCGGCTAATGATGTTTTTTCTCCTGCCTGCATGGGGATTGAGCAATGCAGCGGCCACCCTTGTCGGCCAAAACCTTGGCGCCAATCAACCTGATCGTGCGGAAAAATCTGTAATGACTACGATTTTGTACAATGTTGTTTACATGGCCATTGTGAGTCTCATATTTTTACTTTTTGCTAAACCCCTTACCGCACTTTTTACAGAGTCTCTCGAGATCAATCGAATTGCCATGAATGCCATGTATATAATGGCAAGCGGGTTTATTTTTTACGGCATCGGTATGGTGATGATCAACGCCTTTAATGGCAGTGGCGATACACTAACGCCGACGTGGATCAATTTCTTCGGCTTCTGGCTTTTCCAGATCCCGCTCGCTTACGTCCTTTCCGAATACCTCGACTGGAATGCCCGGGGCGTCTTCTGGGCGATCCCCATAGCCGAATCAGCGATCACTGTCGTTTCTTTCTGGCTTTTCAAAAAAGGAAAATGGAAGTTGAAGAAGGTGTGAAAGGAAAGTGAGTTGGCTTTTCAGCAAATTCAATGTTTTTCTTTGTGGCCTTATTTATTCCTCTATGTGAAACCTCATTTCGATCTAAGTAACGAAAGCTCAATTAAGTTGAAATTCGTTGCTAAAACAAGGCCGAAGATCATTTAACACGATTCGTAAAGCACTTACCGGATACCAAAGAATACAATTTGTAAACAAAATAACCCATAAAAAAAATACCTCGCTTTTGGGCGAGGACATTTGTTTTTTAGCGCGGATGCTGGCATGCAGACAAGCTTTGCTTCGTCTGCAGAGAGAGGTGCCGGCGATAAATGCCGGCATGCAGACAAGCTATGCTTCGTCTGCAGATTCGAACCCCCGGACCCCACCATACTTTTCGATAAAATCCAAAATTCTCTTCCGGTTAAGATTCTTCAGCTTTCTTTCCAGGATCATTGCCTCGGCCCGGGTCGGCTTTTCAACAACACATTCCAGTCGCCATGGAACATACGCTTTGGTGAAAGATTCCAAACGATCATTATGTCTTTTCAGCCGTGTACTGATCTCCTTGGTCTGTCCAATATAATACCGGTCAAAATTCTCGGAATACAATATGTAAACAAAATAACCCATAAAAAAATGCCTCGCTTTTTGGGCGAGGACATTTGTTTTTTAGCGCGGAGAGAGAGGGATTCGAACCCCCGGACCTGTGACAGTCAACGGTTTTCAAGACCGCCGCATTCGACCGCTCTGCCATCTCTCCGCGGCAAAAGTAAGGCCTTTCATTTCTGCAACAAAAAATTTTTAAAAGTGAGGATTATTAATGCGACTGCGCATAAAATCAGCTGTCTCCAATCTCTTCGAAGCAACACATTTAACTGACCCTTCGGAACTCCCCACAACTCCAAACCCACAACCCATAACCTAAAATCTAACATCCAACCTTTCCCTTCCTTCCTCCACTTTCGCTAACTTGTATTTAATCTATAATCTAAAATCTCTAAATTAAAATCCTTTCCCTGGATGTCGTCCACTTACAAAAATCTTACACGCCTTCTACTGTTGGCCACAGTAATTCTTGTATCCATTTGGTTTTTGCATCTGGTATTGGATATTATCTTACTAGTATTCTTTGCCGTTGTACTCACAATAGTGCTCAATGCGCCGGTTGCCTGGCTGGAGTCAAAAGGAATGGGCCGAACAATTGCTTCGTTGCTGGTATTTTTTGGGATGATCTTATTGCTGGGTTTGGTAGGTTGGATGATCATGCCGAAGATCATCTCGCAGGTAAAATTGCTGATCAACAACCTGCCTGATTACATGGACATGTTCAACAGGCGCGTAACGGAATGGATAAGCGATAAATCCGCCAACGGCGAAACGCCGGAAAAAACTGTATCGCCTTTTGCACAGGATGTATCTACCATCATCAACCGCATCGGGCAATATTCTATCAGCGTGCTCAATACCTTACTAAGCATCATTTTCTTTTTCTGCCTCGTTGCCTACATGCTTATCAACCCACGGCCCTTGCTCGAAATGTACTTGTCCTGTTTTTCAGCAGAAAATCGCGCTAAAGCAGCAAAGGCTTTTGCTTATGCATCAAAAATGACCATTGGCTGGATGTGGGCCAACATTTTCGCGGGTGCAATCCGTGCCGTTATTGTTTGGGTGTTTCTTTATTACATGGATATCCCCGGCGGTTGGGTTTGGGCGGGCGTTACTTTTTTTGCGGAGCTGATTCCGAAAATTGGTTTCTACATCATGTCTGTAC
>JAFAGR010000023.1 GCA_023422565.1 Bacteroidota bacterium
ACGTTACGTCGGCCCCGGCGCTGTCTGCCCTCTCATAACCGGCCGCAAGAAAATGTTCTTCGATCGGGTATTCAGAAGAAACGTCTTCAGTTCTGTATAAATAGAATGATGTATTTGGCGCAGTGCCAACAAACTGGCCGGGAAGGTTTGCCGCAATAGTGCTTAAACACTGCATTCCATGGTAATGATCTTCATCTACACTTTCATTCTGCTCTACGAAATCGTAGGTGCCAAGCACGCGGTTGTTCATTCGCATACTGTCGAATACAGGAAGAGTTAAGTAACGATAAAAACCTGCATCCAGCACAGCCAGTTGCATACCATCTCCCATAAAGCCAAGCCTGTGAAGAAAGTCGCCATTATGGATTTTTACCTGCCCGTTTGAATAGCCGTAAGAAAGCGAGTCTGCGGTAACACTACTGATTCGCGTTGAAAAGCCCGGCGTATTAGTGGCGGGTTCAAATTTTTGATGGCGTTGCTCAGGCACTTGACTGCGCGGTGCCATTGGCTCAGATGAGGAAACGAAGGGAAAGGATGAAATTTTTGTAAGAGCAGCTGCATCGGTTGTTCTTATGGCCACCTGGTTCAGCCATTTTGAAGAAGCGAGTATCTCTACGGCTCCTGCAGACCGAAGGCTGTCTATGTAACGCGGTGTGATGGGAAGATCGGTACTGTCAATTGCAATATTATAACGCGTCCTTCTGTCAATGGAACGTTGGGAAAGGAATTCAGAAGGGTTGGTTATCGAATAAGGGTTACTTCCTTTATCAGTGAAAGAAATTATGTACCGGTTTAACTGGGCTTCTGAATTAAAACAAATGCTTAAAAAAGCAAGCAGTAGTAAGGCACGCATGTAAGGTAATTTGATAAACCGAAGTTACGTTGTAAAACGCGGATGGTTCTGCATTTAGTATGACCACTTGATCCACGTGGCGCCCCAGGTAAAACCTCCGCCAAAGGCCGCAAGAATAATGTTGTCGCCTTTTTTAAGTTTATTCTCCCATTCCCACAAACAAAGTGGTAATGTGCCCGCAGTGGTGTTGCCATACTTCTGTATGTTGATCATCACTTTTTCTTTTGGCAGGTTCATCCGGTTTGCGGTAGCGTCTATAATGCGCAGGTTAGCCTGATGCGGCACCAGCCAGGCGATGTCGTCTGCAGTGAGATTGTTTCTTTCCATTAATTCATAGCTCACGTCTGCCATGCCTTTTACGGCGAATTTGAAAACGGCCTGCCCTTCCTGGTAAATGAAATGTTCTTTGGCCATTACGGTTTCCACTGATGATGGTTTCACTGAACCGCCCGCCTTCATGTGGAGGTATTGCCGCCCGCTGCCGTCGCTTCGTAAAATGCTGTCTTTAATTCCTGTATCGTCGGTTGAAGGTTCCAATAGTACTGCCCCTGCTCCATCGCCGAAAATTATGCAGGTGGCGCGGTCGCTGTAGTCTACTATTGCGCTCATCTTGTCAACGCCCACCACAATTACTTTTTTATACCTGCCGCTTTCAACAAGGGCAGCTCCCGTGGTAAGAGAATAGAGAAAGCCGGAGCATGCTGCTTCTACATCAAAACCAAAGGCATTCGTCATTCCCAACTTATCGCAAATAATGTTTGCCGTGGCAGGGAAAACCATATCCGGCGTAACTGTAGCACAGATGAGGCAGTCGATGTCGGTTGGGCTGATCCCTTTCTTTTTAAAAATTTCTTTAATTGCTTCAACCGCCATGTCGCTGCTGCCGAGGCCCTCGCCCTTCAATATCCTTCTTTCCTCAATTCCGGTTCTTGATTTGATCCATTCGTCATTGGTTTCCACCATTTTTTCCAATTCGGCATTGGTGAGCCGGTATTCGGGCACATATCCACCCACGGAAGTAATTGCAGCGGCAGTTTTTTGCATAATTATAGGTTGATTTGGTTTTTCAACAGGTCAGCAAATTTAACGGAAATTGTTTTCCTACCATTTTGGCCCCGCTGCCACTAAAAATATCCGTATTTTCGCTCTTAGCCAGTTTTTGAACGCTATGTATGCTTACCTGAGTGGTGTTTTAACTTTTAAGAGTCCGGCAATGGTTTACCTTGATGTAAACGGCGTTGGATATGAGGTGAACATCAGTTTGCATACCTGGTCGGCCATACAACACCTGGAAAAAGCAAAACTTTACACCTGGTTTCAGGTAAAGGAAGATGCGCATCAATTGTATGGATTCTTTGAGCCCGGGGAGAAGGAGATCTTTCAGATGTTGACGAGTGTTTCGGGTGTTGGAGCAGCTACAGCAAGAATGATGTTGTCATACATCAGGCCGGATGAAGTGGCGGCGGCGATCTCTTCCGGCAATGTGCGTTTATTGGAGAGTGTGAAAGGGATTGGAAAGAAAACTGCGGAAAGGCTTGTTTTGGAGCTGCGCGATAAAATAAATAAAGGAACCTCCGTTATCCGAGAAGTGAACCAAACTGCTTACAATAGTTTGGATGAAGATGCGTTAAATGCATTGACGGCTTTGGGGATCAACAGGACCCAAGCCGAGCAATCCGTTAAAAAAGCAAGGGCGGCTGATCCGGGAATATCTCAATTGGAAGACCTTATTAAAAAAGCTTTAAAAGCCATTTGACAAGAACGCTACCTTAATTTTTTTACCGGATGTTGCTTATCAGAAAGTTTCTCTTTACTTCACTGGTTCGGGTGTCGGGCATTTGTTTGTTCCTGCTTTTGCAGCAATCTGCCTTCGCCTCAGGAAGTTCACTATATGAGTTGGATTTTTTCCAGGATACAGTTCCGGTAACCAATCCCTCATTGCCTTTTCCTATCAGCGACAGAAGGGGCGATTTTCTTGCATCTCCTCCGGGCACCTTCGACCTTCGCAGCCCGCAAAATTTCAACGACTCAATTGTTTACGATTACGAAAACCGCCGTTACATAATTTATGAAAAGATAGGAGACAGGTACTACCGCGTTCCTACCACCTATACGTTTGAAGAATTCTGGCAAATGCGCCATGCACAGGCAGAGCAGGAATATTTCAGGCAGCGGGCGAACACAACCAGCATTCTCAATCGCGGAAAATTTGTGCGGCCTAAACTCTCACTCACCGATAATTTATTCAACCGCTTATTTGGAAATGGCGAAATAAAGATCAATCCGCAGGGTAATGTAGATATCACTGCCGGATACCAGGGCCAGCGAATAGATAACCCTACGCTGCCAGAGAGAGCAAGAAAAAGCGGGGGGCTTGATTTTAACATGAATGCCCAGCTGAACGTGAATGCAAGTATCGGCGATAAACTGAAATTTCCGATCAACTACAACACGCTAGCAAATTTTGATCTGGATAATCAGCTTAAACTTGATTACACCGGTAAGGATGATGAGATACTTAAACGCTTTGAAGCCGGTAACGTGAGTTTCCCCGCCCGCGGAACCCTGATTCCCGGCGCGCAACAATTGTTTGGTTTAAAAACGCAATTGCAATTCGGAAAACTGTATGTAACCACAGTGCTTGCGAACCAGAAATCTCAGCGGCAGAATGTGAACCTTGAGGGCGGCGCCGCGGCGCAGCGTTTTGAAGTGAAGGCAGATGAATATGAAGAGAACAGGCACTTTCTGTTGTCGCAATATTTTTACAATAACTATAATAAGGTGATGAGCAACCTTCCGGCCATCACCGCTCCCGTACAAATTCTTCGCCTTGAAGTTTGGGTGACAAACCGGAATGGTACAACAACTGAAACGCGTGATGTGGTGGGCTTAATGGATCTGGGCGAGGTGAACCCTTATCTGCAGCCGCCGGTGATAAATGTACTTACCGGGTTCCTTCCCGTTCCTTCAAACGGAACGAATGATCTTTACAGCAATGTGCTTAACCAGCCCGATGCGCGTAACCCGGCGATGGCTTTCAATAATCTTCGCAACCTTGGTTTGAGCCCTGTGCAGGATTTTGAAAAAACATTTGCGCGCAAACTTGATTCCACACAATACATTTATAATCCGCAGGTCGGCTCTCTTTCTTTGAGCCAGCCATTGCAGACAGACGAAGTACTTGCCGTAGCTTTTCAATATTCTTACAATGGTAAGATCTTCCAGGTAGGTGAATTTTCGCAGGATGTGCCACCGGATACTTCCTCTGCCACTCAGAAAGTATTATTTCTGAAATTGTTGAAAGCAACCTCTCAGCGTCCCGCTCTTCCTATATGGGATCTTATGCTGAAGAACGTATATTCAGTGGGCTATGGTGTGCTAACTCCCACTGATTTTAAACTTGATGTACTTTACCAGGAACCGGGTTTGGGCGACAAACGTTACGTGCCTTTTGGTGATAAGAATCTTGGCGCGCCGATCATTTCTTTGGTAAATCTCGACAGGCTAAACAGCCAGCTTGATCCGCAACCTGATGGTGTGTTTGATTATGTGGAAGGCTTTACGGTAATGTCGCAGTACAGCCGGGTAATGTTCCCCGTACTCGAGCCTTTCGGCCGCGACCTCGCCACGCAGATCTATACAGCTTCTCCGCCGCCACCTGATGTAAAAGATACTTTGTTTTATGCATTGTATGATTCGATCAAAGCAGTTGCACAACAGTATCCGAATCTCAACAGGTTTGTACTGAAAGGCCTGGCAAAAACTTCTGGAAGTGCAGACATCAGCATAGGTTTCAATATTCCTCCCGGCTCTGTAACGGTAACGGCTGGGGGCAGAAATCTGCAGGAAGGTGTGGATTACGATATCAACTATGATCTTGGCACGATACGGATAACTAATCAGGCTATTCTTACCGCAGGGTTACCGGTGCAGGTGAATTTTGAGAACAACGCTTCCTTTGGTTTGCAGCAACGTTCGTATCTGGGGCTGCGGCTCGATTATATGGCGAAGAATACAGCTTCCGAACAATTATCTATCGGAGGTACTATTGTGCGCCTAAGTGAGAGGCCGTTTTTCACAAAAGTGAATCTTGATGAAGACCCGATAAGAAATACGATGTATGGTTTGGATGTAAACTATCGTAAAGATCTTCCAAGGCTGACGAGGCTGCTTGATAAAATTCCTATCTATACAACCACCGCACCTTCGAGCATAAATATTTATGGTGAGGCGGCTTATCTGAAACCGGGTCATGCGCCTCAGATCGGGAAGGGTGAGGAAGGCCTTGTATATATTGATGATTTTGAAGGAAGCAAATCAGGTATCGACCTGCGTTTTCCGCCAATCAGCTGGACGCTTGCGTCTACTCCATACCAGGCTGAAGACCCTAACGGAAATATCCTGTTTCCGGAAGCGGGGCTAAACAATGATCTTGATTATGGTAAGAAGCGCGGTAAACTTGCGTGGTACCAGATCGAACAGGTGTTACAACAATTCCGTGCGAATAACAACCCCATTAATGATGCAAACTTATTGAGTGATCCAAGGGTTCGCGCAGTGTACCAAAAAGAAATTTTCCCGCAACGGACCACCGGGTTTGGTGAAAGCCAGCTTGTAACTTTTGACCTTGCTTACTATCCATCTGAAAAAGGCCCTTACAATTTTGAAGATGATCCATCACGATTAAATCCGAACGGACGATTTGCCAATCCGCGTGAAAACTTCGGCGGCATTATGCGCAACATCGAGCAAACCGATTTTGAAACGAGCAATATTGAATTCATCGAAGCATGGGTTCAGGATCCGTTTATACTTAATCCTTCATCAACCGGGGGTAAGTTATATTTCAACCTGGGAAATATTTCAGAAGATATTTTAAAAGACGGCCGCCGTTTTTACGAGAATGGACTTCCCACTCCAAATGCGCCTGCACCGGTAGATACAACAATATGGGGACTTGTTCCGCGCAACCCGATACAGGTTACGAATGCATTCAGCAATGTGCCGGAAGACAGGGTTTTCCAGGACATCGGATTTGACGGGATCACATCTGAAGAAGAAAGGTTCAGAAGGCAGGCCTATCTCGCCAACCTTTCATCCACCTTTGGTACAGGGTCGCCTGTTTATCAGCAGGCAGAGGCTGACCCCAGTTCAGACGATTACATTCATTACCGCGATGGGCGTTTTGGCGGAGATGTGGGCATTCTTGAAAGGTATAAGAACTTCAATAATCCTGAAGGCAATTCACCCGTGAGTGGCGGCGGTGAATTTTCCTCGGCCGCAACTTTATACCCGGATGCGGAAGACCTGAACCGCGATAATACTTTAAATGAAACGGAAGAATATTTTCAATACACTGTAGACCTGAAGCCAAGCACCGCGCCGGAGATGGAGATCGGAACTAACTTTATTGTTGACAAAAAAGTGGTGTCTGTAAGCCTGGCAAACGGGCAAACCCGTAATGAAACCTGGTACCAGTTCCGCATCCCGATAGGAAGTTATAATAAAGTTGTTGGCAACATTCCTGATTTTAAATCTATACGATTCATCAGAATGTTTCTTACCGATTTTCAGGATGATGTGGTTGTACGTTTTGGCGAATTGCAACTTGCCCGTAACATCTGGAGAAAGTTTCAGTACAAGGTTGATTCAACAGGGCTGTATTCTCCAACAAGCGCTGTTCCTTTGAACGTGGGCGCTGTCAACATCGAAGAGAATGATCAGCGGTTACCATTGCCTTACCGCACTCCGCGTGAGATTGAGCGTGTACAAACATTGAGCAACAATGGTGTGAACCTGTTACAGAACGAGCAGGCGATGACACTTCAGTTTTGCGACCTTCCAAAAGATGATGCAAAATCTGTGTTCCAGACTTTTGCAAACCGTGATCTTCGCCAGTTCAGAAAGTTGTCTATGTATATACATGCTGAGAATGCTGAGAAGGCAACAATTCCTTTTGGCGACCGTGATCTGACGGCTGTGGTAAGAATGGGAAATGATTTCGTGAACAACTACTATGAAATAAGGATCCCTCTTATACCTACTCCATTAAGTGCAGGTAACCTTAATCCGGATACGGATGTATATAATGATACTTTATGGAATCCGCGTAACTCTCTGGACGTTGATCTCAATCGGTTAACCCAGATCAAACAGAACAGGAATTTATCGCAGGCTTCAATGGTTGAAATTTTCCGGGAACTGCAAGCAAACGGTCATACTTATTCGGTGATGGGAAATCCGAATCTTGGGGAGATCCGTGGAATTATGATCGGCGTTGAAAATACGAATGCACCATCTGCCTGCGGTGAGATATGGGTGAATGAACTTCGTTTAAGTTCAATTGATGAAAATGGAGGATGGGCTGCACTCGGAAGGGTGGATGTAAACCTTGCTGACCTGGGTACATTGTCTGTTTCGGCCAACACGCACAGCAACGGCTTTGGTACGCTGGAGCAGAGAATTAATGAACGCTATCGCGATGATTTCATTCAGTTTGACGTAGCTGCAAATCTTGAACTTGGAAAACTTGTTCCGAAGAATGTTGGGATGTCAATACCGGTTTATGCAAGCTATAGTCAAACCGTTAGTACGCCCGAGTATGATCCATACGATATGGATATTAAATTGAAGGATAAGTTGCGATCATCACCACGATCGCAGCGCGATTCAATCCGCAAGACCGCGGTAGATTTCGTATCTGTTAAAACGTTGAACTTTACTAACGTTAGAAAGTTAAAAACGAATGGCAAGAAGCCAAAGATCTATGATGTAGAGAATTTAGATGTAAGTTATTCCTTCATTCAAACCCTTGCGCATAGCCCGCTGATTGAGAAGAATGAAGTAACAAGACACCGGGGTGCCCTGGGTTACAACTTTGCGCCCGAGCCGAAATACCTGACGCCATTCAAAAAGATGCTGAGCAAGTCGAAAACAAAATGGCTTGACGTGATAAGAGATTTCAACTTCAACTACATTCCTTCCCAGTTAAGTTTCCGTGCGGACCTCAGCAGGCAATTCGGTGCAATAAGGCCGCGAAGCGTGGGTACATCAAAATATGCAATACCTGAAACGTACGATAAGTATTTCACCTTCCAGAGAGATTACATTCTTCGCTGGAACTTTACCAGAAGCCTTGCATTAGATTATACTGCCACAAATAATTCGCGTATTGATGAACCGGCAGGCCGGATAGATACAAAGGCGGAGAAGGATACCATCAGGAGGAATTTGTTTAAGGGTGGCCGGAATACATTGTTCAATCAAACCGCTAATTTTTCTTACACCTTGCCAATGGCAAAAATTCCGGCGTTGGATTGGACGACCGTAAATTTAAAATACCAGGCCGCATATCGTTGGATAGGAGCGAGCAGGCTTGCAGTGAATCTCGGAAATTTCCTGGAGAACGGGCAGCAGAAAGAAGCCACAATGCAGTTTGATTTTACGAGATTATATCAGAAGTCAAAATTGTTGAAACAGCTCGACGCACCATCAAATCCTGATGATCGTGAAAAGTGGAGAAACAGGATCACCAAGGTTAAGGATTCGGTAACACTTAAAAGTGGTAAGCGGGTTTTGCGAACAAGAAGAATTGTAGATAAGACCGCCGTTCCGTATGTAAGCACCGGAGGAAAAGTTCTCGGCAAGTTGCTCACAAGTTTAAAGCAGGTAAACTTTTCAATTGCCGAAGTGGCTAATACGCGTTTACCCGGATACACAGACAGTACCCACGCATTGGGCCAGAATTGGCAAAGCATGCAGCCTGGCTTTGATTTCATTATGGGTTATCAACCTGATACAAATTGGTTGAATAAAAAAGCAAGGGAGGGCGTGATCACATTTGACACTGCCTTCAATTCAATGTTCCAGCAGAACTATGATCAGCGGTTAACCTTATCGGCACAACTTGAGCCTGTACGTGATCTCACAATCACCTTAAACCTCAGTAAAACATTCAATAAGAACTACAGCGAAACATTCCGTTATATTGATACAAGCGGTGGTACGAACAGGAAGTTCATGCACCTCAATCCGTATGCCGGTGGCGGCTTTGATGTAAGCTATATTGCTTTCAAAACCTTGTTTGGGAAGTTTGATCCGAACCGCGTTTCGGCAACGTTTAAAGAATTTGAAAACAACCGAATCATTTTATCGCAGCGTTTAGGCCAGCTCAATCCTTATACTAACGGTCAGGTTGGTGCAGATGGATATTATTACGGCTATGGAAAGTATGCAGTGGATGTTTTGATCCCATCTTTTATTGCCGCATACACCGGGCAGAGCCCGCATAAAGTCGGATTGATAAAGCAGAGCAATCCCAACCTGAAGTCCAATCCATTCAAGGCCATAATGCCCAAGCCAAACTGGAAGCTGGATTATAGCGGTCTGACGCGGATTAAAGGGCTTGATAAAATTTTCAACAGCTTTAATATCACTCACGGATATAATGGAAACTTAAGCATGAATGGGTTCACTTCAGCCTTGCTGTACCAGGACGTATCGCAATACGGGTATCCTTCATTTTATGATACTATCTCCAACAATTTTGTTCCTTACTTCCTTGTTCCAAACGTAACCATACAGGAAGCGTTTTCTCCGCTGATCGGTTTTGATGCGATGCTTACAAACCAACTGCAGGCAAAATTTGAGTATTCAAAATCGCGGCAGCTCAGTTTAAGTCTTTATGATTTCCAGCTTAGCGAAGTGAGAACAACGGAGTTCATTATCGGTGCAGGATACCGGAAGCGTGGGTTGAAGTTGTTGGGCGGGTTAAAGCTTCCAAAATTCCTTGATAAGGATGGCACGGGCAAACTTGACAATGAGATAAACTTCAGAATTGACTTCCGGATACGTGATAATGTAAATGCGAACAGCAGGCTTGATCAGGATAATAATTTTGCAACAGGCGGAAGTAAAGAGGTTACTATCAGTCCTACGATAGATTACTTCCTGAATAATCGTATCAACATTAAGTTGTATTATGATCAGCGAAAGGTTACCCCATATATCTCGTCCAGTGCACCAACCACGAATACGAGGGCGGGAGTACAAATCAGGATATCGCTGGCGCAGTAGAAGATCATCGGTTTTTTTGAGCTATTAAATGAGTGGGCACAGAGGAAGCTTATCGGTTTTTCAAGATCTGTGTAGCTGAGAATACGTTTTTTAGTATAAGGTGACCTTTCATTGGATGACTCCCCGATGCTCCATAACAGCCCCATAAAGCACTATTTTGGGGGATTGACACTGATCCAACTGTTTTAGATTTTAGCATTCTAAAACGTGCGGACATGTTTCAAGGAACTGATTCAAAAAAATTTCACCGGTATTTTCAAACAGAATTTGATTGCCTTCAATATTTGTATAAAATAAAATGGGAGAGAGGATTTTGTTGCAGGAGGTGCGGCCATAAAAGTTGTTTTAAGGGAAGGACTCAATTTCACGCCCGATGTAAACATTGTGATTACGATGAATCAGTGATTGCGAATACAGCTTTTCAGCGGATAAAGTTTCCATTGCTAAAAGCATTTTCCCTCGTTTTTTACCTGACAGTTTTAAAAAAAGGAGCTGCCTCGCGCAATGTTGCCGGTTTGATTGGAGTAGACCAAAAAACCATTTTATCTTTTGGAAATAAATTGCGGAACGTAATGGGAGCTTATGTTCTGGCCTCAATGAAAAAACCGGTCCCCGTCCAAAATTGTTCGTTAGATAGTATCTTATAAACCGGCCCGAAAATTTGAATGGACTTCAAAGAGTAGATCTAACCATTACCCGGAGTGCCTCATCAGGGAAAAAAGATTTTATGTGTGAAAGTTCAATACCTATGGACACCCAAATTGAAAGGTGCCAGTTGGTAGAAGGAAGGTTTGTAGGTGAGAATAAAAGTATTAATGCATGGAATTTAAAGAGCTGGTTAACCGGCGTGCATCATCACTGTTCCGACAAGAACATGCAGAATTACCTAAACGAGTTTTCTTATAAGTTTTGCCAACGCCACTCAAAGAATTTGATGTTTCACACCATTATTAAATGGATGGTTATCTCTCAACCATAAGATTTTATACGGCAGTGGGGTTATTATGGAGCATCGTACCCTTCATCTGCAGAATCAGGGTTGTTATTTATTTGATTGGAGAGTGATCAACCTGATCTTCAATTTTCCTCAGTCCCAAACCCCTCCCTTACCCTGCATCTACCTCGCTTCGCGGCATCTTTTTCAACAAAATAACATAACCGCAAAGGCCCTTCTTCTTTTTTTTGTTCACCTGTACGGGCTTGATCATATGATGCTCGGTGAATTTAGGAATGTAGGAATAGCTGATCACATTCGCATTTTCATCCCCGCTTAAATTCTTTTGATAAACCACCTGCCTTTCATTCCAATCAAACATACGAACTTCAAAAAGCCTTGATGATGCATCGCCAATAAAAACAAATTGGTACCAACTTCCTTCTGCCAGGGGTACTATCACAGGCATTTCATATTCGCTTTCCATGGTTACGGAAGCCTCTTTTATCACCACAAATCCGTCCTGAGCAAATAGTCTTTTCAGGCTGTCAGCCTGACGAGCAATACCGGCATCGGCACACGCAGCCTGCCTGATAACATTTTGGCCCCGGAGAGTGAAGTTTCCGGAGAAAAGGAGAAAAGTAAAGATGAAAAGGTTTTTCATGTTAGCTGGCGGCCATGCTCAAACGCTGTGCTAAACGACGCTTATCCTGCCGTTTTAACAAGCGGTTATATTTTCCGTTGTTGTGGTAACGGATAACTAAAAAGATTATTGTATAAAAACTCACATTTTTTCAAAATAGAACACATTGGCCTGCTGAATGCAGGTGACCACCAGATCGTTAATACAAACGTGCGGTGGCAAAGTGGCGCAGTAATATATATTCTCAGCCACGTCTTCGGCGGTCAAAGGCTTGTAACCAGTATAAGCTGCAACGGCCGACTGTTCATCTCCCTTAAACCTCACCAGCGAAAATTCGGTTTCCACCGCTCCGGGATGTATAGCAGTAACCCGCACACCTTTTTTAAGAAGATCTATTCTCAATGATTTCGAAATTGCATCCACGGCAAATTTGGTTGCACAGTAAACATTTCCATCTTTGTAAACCTCTTTGCCGGCAATAGAACCTATATTGATGATTATCGGATGCGATGATTTGTGAAGTAAGGGTAATACGGCTTTTGTTGTATACAACAGTCCGGAAACATTCGTGGCGATCATCGTTTCCCAGTCGCTGATATTAGCATCTTCAAAATTTTCTTTACCCAACGCAAGGCCGGCATTATTTATAAGCACGTCTATTTGAGCAACCTCCCGATTCAGAGATTCCACTGCGTTAAAAACATCTTCCTTTTTACGAACATCAAAAGGACTGGTAAAAACGTTGATACCATAAGTTTCTTTAAGCTCTTTACTCAGTTGGTTCAACCGGTCAACCCTTCTTCCATTTATCACGAGATTGAAACCCATCGCTCCAAATTTTTCAGCACAGGCCTTTCCAATTCCGGAGGTGGCGCCGGTAATGAATACAGTTTTATTCATCAATAAGGTTTTGATTTTTTTAATGATCAGCGGATGAGCACCACGTAGCCTTTCCTGGTGATCTTTTCTCCTTTAAAGCTAACACCTTCCGCCATCCATACAAAGGTGGCGGGATCTTGCGGCTTGCCTTTATAAATTCCATCCCAGCCTTTTCCCTGCTCCGTAGTAGAGAAAACCAATTGGCCAAACCGGTTGAAAATGTTGAAATAACTTAGAGATTTCATGCCAAGCAGAATCGGCCGCGCGATGTCGTTATTGCCATCTCCATTGGGTGTAAATGCCGTCGGCACGTGCATTCCATAAGGTATATCGTAAAGGGTGATTGAAATACTGTCTCGCGCCATACAGCCATTTTCATCTGAGCCCACCACGTGATATACGATATTATCCCGCGGTTTTGCAGTTGGGTTCGGTATGGTAGATGAACTGAGCCATTGATTGGGGCTCCATTGATATGATATTGCTCCCGAAACGGCTAATACGATCGATTGCCCGTCTACAAGTGCCGTGTCGTTGTACGGGATCCTCACATTCAATGGCGGTATAACGGTTACGAGTATACTATCCTTTACTGGCTTGGGGCAACCCAATGTATCAGTCACTGTAACCGTGTACAACCGGGTTTGGGCAGGGTTTACTACCATTGGGTTTGCAACTGTGGGGTTTGACAAATAGGTTTCGGGCCACCAGGAATAACTGCTTCCCCCTGAAGCCTGCAAGCGCGTACTGAAGCCCGAACACAAAGTAGTGTCCGGCCCCGCAACAGCTACAGGATACGGAACAACGCGGATGGTTACGCGGGATTGTTTCTCACATTTTCCAATGTTTGCGCGAACCACATAGGTGGTAGTAGTGTCTGGCCTAACAACCGGGTTTTTCGCGGTGGTGTCGCTTATGGCGCGAAACGGTGTCCATGAGTAGGAAACTGCATCACCAGTGGTAGCAAGATGCATCGTATCGCCTTTGCAAATTGTGGTGTCAGGGCCGGCATCTACCGTCACGTCTGGCCGAACATCTACAAAAACAGAATCATCTTTAAAGCACCGGAAAATGTCTGTCAGCCTAACAAAATATTTTGTTGGTGTATCCGGGCTCACCAGCGGTGTGTGAGATGTTAAACTATTGATGTTATAATCGGGCGTCCACCTGATGGTTCCGGCTCCTGCAGCATTTAATCTTAGCGTATCTATGATGCATATCAGGGTGTCATTGGTGAGTTGTAATTGCGGTTTCTGCCTTGGCAATACTCTCACCGTATCCATTTTTCGTTTGCTGCATCCATCCACTCCAACAGACACCACATAGTTTGTTGTGACTACCGGGGTTGCCACTGGATTTGCGATGCCGGCATTGCTTAAGCCTGTGGTGGGAGACCATTGATAGCTTGTTCCACCCGATGCCTGCAGGCCTACTCCCGCGCCGCCAAGGCAATACGCGGTATCAGGCCCGGCAAACGGAACTGCAAGAGGAGTAACGGGAATGGTTACCTGCTTTTGTGAAATACAATTCCTTCCCCAGGTACTTATGAGGGAATAATTGGTTGTGGCCATTGGAAAAGCTCTTGTTATCCTCGAAGAAGGAGATGCTACCGAACCCGTAGGCGCCCATCGCCATGTCACGTTATTTCGATTAGCCGTGCCCGTTAGAATGAGTGTGTCTTCCTGGCAAATTGTTGCAGGGCTTGCCGCTATAAAGTTCTCAAAATCGAAAACAGGCACTACGCGTACGGTGTCAGTTCTTCGACAACCGGCTTGCTCAAGGGTAACGGTATATGTTGTTGGTGATGCCGGGAAAACAGTTGGTGTTGCCGTATTGCGATTAATAATGTTTATGTTGGGCGTCCACGAATAATTTCCCGAACCGGAGGCGCGAAGAACAATACTGTCAAGCCCACAATAAGTAGTGTCAGGTGAAAGCAGGTTAAGCGTGGGGCTGGCCAGCACGGTTATATTCCGCTCGACAGTTTTTTCGCAACCCTTGCTATTGGTGACCGTTAGTTTGACCGTGTAATTTCCGGCAGCGGGATAAATGTAACGCGGATTTGATATACTGCTGGTATCGTTAGTTGTACCGCTATCTCCGAAATCCCAGGTCCATGAGTCTATGACTCCATACCGGGTCAGCGATGTATCATTAAACTGTACGGGTATGCCGGCGCAATACGGTGCCTGCGATTCAAAGCCCGGGAAGAAGCCGGGATAAATACCCATTTGAATAATGCTCGAATCTGCACAGGATTCGCCACGGTTTATTACAAACTTCACATTGTAAATACCGGTGTCGCCATAGACGTAAACGGGATTATCCAGCGTACTTGTATCCAGTGAAGAAGTGTCGACACCGAAATCCCAAAATACTGTGTTTGCACCGCTGCTGTTATGATCGAACTGAATATTAAATCCATCGCAGGTAATATATCCGGGATCCGGCACCGCGCGAATAGGGTTGCATGGAGATATTTTTACCATCAGGTCTTTCCGGTGAGTTGTCAACAGCCTTCCATCGCGATAAGCCCGAACACATACCGCGAGTACATAATTTCCTGCAGCAGGCGATGTGCCCGATATGAGGCCCGTGGCGGAGTTGATATTTGCCTGGATTCCCAGAGGTACCGTGCCGGAATATGGGGCAATGTATCCTACAGAATTATAGGGAGGGGGAGCAGGATCCTCAAAGCCCGCATCCACCGCAGCTCCGCCGTCATAAGCATTGCAGAATGTATAGACCAGAGAATCGCCGTCAATATCAGTAGCGCTAAAATCTAGCGTGAAAGGAGAGTTTTGGCAAATTACAGAAACGGGCATTTGATATTGGGGCGAATTGTCGAATGCTGCAGCGCTGCCGAGTTGCGAGGTGCCCGGTATAACGCAGGTATAAATAGCCCCGGGCGGGTTTACATTTTGCATACCTGTTTGCCTGCAGCA
>JAFAGR010000052.1 GCA_023422565.1 Bacteroidota bacterium
TTTTAAACCTGCTTAGCATCATAAAAGGCATTGATGATTCTCATTCCCCGTTGCGGTTCCCTCCTCTAAGTTTGCCGTTCAAAATTTCAACGCAATCAAAGCCAATCATCCAACCTCCTGTTATCATTGTGGTGATCCCTGCAATGGCGATATCACTGCAAAGGAACATTCCTTCTGCTGCCAGGGCTGCAGGCAGGTATTCTTACTGCTCGACGAGAATAATCTTTGCGCGTATTACCGCTTTGATGAAAATCCCGGGATCAAAGCCAGAGGAAAATTTGTTTCCGGAAATTTTGCTTACCTGGACGACGAGTCGGTGATAAACCAGCTGGCGCGCTTCAGGAGCGACACCCGCATAAATGTTTTGTTTGAACTGCCGCAGGTGCATTGTACATCCTGTGTTTATCTTCTTGAAAATCTGCATAGGATAGAAGAAGGGATTAGTCAAAGCACCGTGAACTTTTATAAGAAGGAAGTGTTTATCTCCTTTGATCCGCAGAAAATTTCCCTTAGGTCAGTTGTGGAGTTGCTTGCCTTCATCGGCTATGAGCCCTCAATCAGCCTGAAAGAGAGGGAAACCACAAGAAATAAATCAGTCAGCCGAAAGAAGATATTTCATCTTGGTTTGGCAGGTTTTTGTTTTTCGAATATCATGATGCTCAGTTTTCCTGAATATTTTTCATCTGGAAAAATTCTCGAAGCCGGTTTGCAGGAAACTTTCACGTGGCTAATTTTTGCATTATCCCTTCCCGTACTTTTTATCAGCGCTTCCGCCATTTTCATTTCTGCATTTAAGGGGTTACGCCAGAAAGACCTGAACATTGATGTGCCCATCGCGCTTGCTATTGTTATGACCTTCGGAAGAAGTTATTACGAAATTTTTACAGGTACCGGTGCGGGCTTTCTTGATTCGGGCACCGGTATTATCTTTTTCATGCTTGTGGGCCGCTGGTTTCAGGCAAAAACAAATGATTCGCTTGCTTTTGATCGTGACTATCAGTCGTATTTTCCCCTGGGCGTCACGGTTAGTTCCGGCGGAAAGGAAACGAATATTCCGGTTACCAAACTTAATGTGGGAGACACTGTAATCCTTAAATCGGAAGAAATGCTTCCGGCCGATGCTGTGCTTGAAGAAGGGCAGGCTCTGATGGATTATAGTTTTGTTACCGGCGAAAATGACCCTGTCAGCAGAAATGAGGGAGATGTATTGTATGCCGGCGGAAAACAAAAGGGTGGAAGGCTTGTATTAAAAGTGATAAAAGCGCCATCGCAGAGTTATATAACCGAGCTGTGGAACAACGAGGTCTTCAGTGATAAGCAGCAGAATCGCGAGTCTTTCGTTCATCCATGGAGCAGGTATTTTACCATAGTCCTTTTATCACTGGCTGTACTTACGGGTGCCTTCTGGTATGTTTATGATCAGTCAAAGATTCTCCCCGCAGTAACGGCAATGCTGATCGTGGCCTGCCCTTGTTCACTTCTTCTCTCTTCCACATTTACATTCGGCGGCATGCTGCGTTATTTTGGAAAAAACAAACTGTTTCTCAAAAATTCGATGATTATCGAACAACTGGCAGCAGTAGATACAATAGTATTTGATAAAACCGGAACGGTTACGGAAAGCGAGAAAGGCGATGTGCGTTTTAACGGAGAGCGCCTCACTGCCAATGAGCGGCAGGCGCTGAAGAGAGTGGCTTCGCAATCATCCCACACACTTAGCATTCAGGTAGCGCAAAGTATGAATGAGGATGATGAAGTTGTTGCCCTTGCCGTAAACGATTTTAAAGAGTATAGCGGAAAAGGAGTGGAGGCGAAGGTGAACGACCGTTTGGTACGCCTCGGATCATCTTCCTTCATGGGTGCAAACCTGTCGCCCGCTGCGGCTGACGGATCACGGGTGTATGTGGCAATAGACGGAATTGAAAAAGGTTATTTCGAGATAAGGAATAAGTATCGCGAGGGTTTTAAAAGAATGATCTGGAGCCTCACTTCATCAGGATATGATGTTCATTTACTTTCCGGAGACAATGCATCGGAACAAAAAAGGCTTAGAAAATATTTTGGCAATGATCTCGTCACACATTTCAACGCTTCACCGCAGGATAAACTTGCTTATGTAAAGGAACTTCAACAGCAAGGCAGGCATGTTCTTATGGTAGGAGATGGTTTGAATGATGCCGGTGCCCTGAAGCAAAGTGATGTGGGAATTGCCGTCAGTGACCAGTCCTCGCGGTTTACGCCGGCAAGCGACGGAATTCTTGACGGTGAACATGTTACTTCACTAAAGAACTTTTTGAAGTACGCTAAGTCGGCAAAACGAATGATCAGCCTTGGATTCGGACTTTCCATCCTTTATAATTTTGTGGGCTTATCCTTCGCGATGCAGGCAAAGCTATCTCCGCTTGTGGCCGCTATTCTTATGCCTGCAAGCTCAATTTCCATTGTCGCCCTGGCAGGTTTGCTCTGTGCATGGATGGCAAAACGAAGTGGTCTTGCCGGGTGATTGAAGTCATAAAATGGTTTGACTGACATCATTCCCTGCGTTTAACAGGCCTTTTACTTTTGGGCTTCTCAAAAAACATCCCGTGAGCGTTCTATTCATTCTTATTGCTATCAGCATGATCCTCGCCGGAGCTTTTCTTATGGTTTTTTTCTGGAATGTAAAGTCGGGCCAGTATGATGATGACTATACGCCATCGGTCCGGATGCTTTTTGAAGAGGAACGCGAGTCCGAAAACAAAAACAATTAAATCAAAATCAGACGATGCAGGTTGAAAAGTTTTATTACGACAACAAGATTGTAAGAAATTTCGCATACGCCACCATGATATGGGGTGTTGTTGGTATGCTCGCCGGGTTGTGGGTTTCCCTGCAATTGGTTTTTCCTTCACTCAACATTACGCAGTACGGATCTTTCGGCCGCCTGAGGCCTCTGCACACTAATGCGGTGATCTTCGCATTTGTTGGAAATGGAATTTTCTTCGGTGTTTATTATTCCCTGCAAAGATTATGTAAGGCGAGAATGTACAGTGATGTATTAAGTAAGATACATTTCTGGGGATGGCAGTTGATCATTGTTGCGGCAGCTATTACGCTTCCTCTCGGCGCCACCAGCGGTAAGGAGTATGCCGAGTTAGAGTGGCCGATTGATATTGCGATCACGCTGATGTGGGTTGTATTCGGATGGAATATGTTTGGAACTATTCTTAAACGCCGCGAGCGGCACCTGTACGTAGCGATCTGGTTTTACATTGCCACTTTTGTTACTGTTGCTGTGCTTCACATAGTAAACTCTTTCGAAATTCCCGTTACCTTTCTCAAAAGTTATTCATGGTACGCAGGCGTGCAAGACGCGCTTGTGCAGTGGTGGTACGGGCATAATGCCGTTGCTTTCTTTTTAACCACACCTTACCTCGGGCTGATGTATTATTACCTGCCCAAGGCTGCAAACAGGCCGGTATACTCTTACAAGCTTAGTATAATACATTTCTGGTCTTTGATATTCCTTTATATATGGGCCGGCCCGCATCACCTGTTGTACACGGCATTGCCCAATTGGGCGCAATCTCTTGGCGTTGTGTTCAGTGTAATGTTGTTATTTCCCAGCTGGGGTGGTATGATAAACGGGTTGCTCACTCTTCGTGGCGCATGGGATAAGGTTCGTGATGATGTTATTCTGAAATTTATGGTGGTTGCAGTAACGGCGTATGGTATGGCAACCTTTGAAGGGCCTATGCTTTCCTTAAAGTCTGTAAGCGCCATTAGCCATTATACAGACTGGATCGTGGCGCACGTGCATGTTGGCGGACTTGGCTGGAACGGAATGCTGACCTTTGGTATACTATACTGGCTCGTTCCCAAAATTTTCAGCACTCCGCTTCACTCAAAGAAACTTGCGAGCACTCACTTCTGGCTTGCCACGCTTGGAATTATCTTCTATGCGGTACCGTTATACTGGGCCGGTTTCACACAAAGCAGTATGTGGAAACAATTTACAGAAAGTGGCCAGCTGAAGTATTCCTTCCTGGAAACAGTTACCTATATGAAGCCCTTCTACGCGATGCGTTCGCTTGGAGGAACATTATACCTTATCGGCGCCATTATCATGCTTTACAATTTGTACCGCACGGTGCGGGCAGGAAAGCTGGTGGCGAACGAAGCTGCGGAAGCGGCACCGCTTGAAAAGATCGTTGTGGCGCATAAAGGGGAACACTGGCACAGGAAGATAGAGCGCCGCCCTGTGCAGTTGCTGATCCTATCTCTCATTGTAATTCTTATCGGGGGAATTGTGGAATTCATGCCCACATTTCTCGTTAAATCAAATATACCAACCATCAGCAGTGTGAAGCCTTACACTCCGCTTGAATTGCAGGGCAGGGATTTGTATGTACGCGAAGGTTGCTATACCTGCCACTCGCAAATGATCAGGCCATTCCGAAGCGAAACTGAGCGCTATGGCGAATATTCGAAGGCGGGCGAATTTGTTTATGACCACCCGTTTCAGTGGGGAAGTAAAAGAACCGGTCCGGATCTCGCGCGTGAAGGAACCGGAAACTTGAAGAAATCGAATGCCTGGCATTTCCGTCACTTCCGTGAGCCATCATCTATGAGTGAAGGGTCTATTATGCCGCCTTATGCTTTTATGCTGGAGAAAAATCTTGATACATCCACCACCTCGGCTAAAATAAGGGCGATGCAGAAACTCGGCGTGCCTTATCCCGACGGCTTTGATGCAAGGGCAAACAGGGTGTTGATGGAGCAGGCATCCTCTATTTCTTCAAGCCTGTTGGCAGACAGCATTCGTGTTGCACCGCATAAAGAAGTAATTGCGCTTATCGCGTACATGCAAAGGCTTGGAGCCGATATCAATCACAATAAACCACAATAAAAATGTTCAAGTTTATTAAGCAGTATACTGAAACCATGACGGGGGCTGCATTTTACCCGATCTTCTCCCTGCTGGTTTTCTTTTTATTCTTTGTTGCACTATTAGTATATGTGCACCGGATGGATAAGGAAAGTGTGAAGAAGATATCATGCATTCCATTAACTGAGGAGGAAACTACTGATCCCGTTTTATAAATCAATCTTATGTTTTTGAAAAATCACATGCTGAAATATTTGCTGGCCCTGATCGCTTTTGCATCGGCGCCACATGCGATGGCCCAAACTACGGAAGCTGCCAAAACAGAAACACCTATCAACGCTATTGTTTTTGTATTTGTAGCCATCGCTTTAATTCTTGCCTTCGTAATATGGGGCCTTGGAAATGTTTTGCTTACGCTAACCCATGAGATGATAAGAAAGAGGAAAGCCGTTTTACCCTTAACCCTTCTGGCCGTTTTCGTTTTACCTGGCTTTTCCTCTTATGGCCAGGACGCAGAGGTAGTAGCCGCTGCCACTAATTATGGTGGTTTGTCGGCTACTTCTTTTTGGATTCTTGTTGCGGTGCTGTTCATTGAGATCGTGGCTATTGCCTTTCTTGTTTTTATGATACGAAGAGTGCAGGCCGAGTTTCAACCGCAGGCAGAAACATCAGAGAGTACATTAAGGGCCTGGTGGAGAAAGATCGATAACAGGTTTTTTACAAAAGCAGTTCCCGTAGAGCGCGAACAGGATATTCTGATCGACCATGATTATGATGGCATTCGTGAACTTGATAATTCCTTGCCTCCATGGTGGAAGTATGGTTTTTACGTAACCATAGTTGCTTCGGTTATCTACATGCTGCATTTTCACGTGTTAGGTTCAGGAAAAGACCCGCATCAGGAATATGTTTTTGAAATGGAAAGGGCGGCCGCGCAGGTGCATGCATTCCAGGAGAAAGATCCCGGTAAAATCGATGAGAATAATCTTAAGATGCCTGATGCGGCAGGCCTGGCTGCGGGGGCGGCAATTTACAACGCAAGCTGCTGGAGTTGTCATGGAAAACAACTTGAAGGCGGTGCGGGACCAAATCTTGTTGACAAATACTGGCTTCATAAAGGTTCCTTAACAGACGTATACATGTCTATCAAGCATGGTTATCCTGATAAGGGCATGCAGGCCTGGGAGAAGAATTTTTCTCCTAAAGAGATCAATCAGCTCGCAGGCTATATAAAGTCTATGGCCGGTTCTAATCCGCCAAACGCGAAGTTACCTCAGGGAGACGTGTTTATTGAGGAAGGAGGTCCAACGGCCGCAGATTCTACAGTTGCGAAAGACAGCACATCCATCACAAAAAAGATCTAGCATGGCAGAGGAGGAGTTATCAGGAAGTTTTCGCGATTCGGTGGCCACTATAACGAGTGAGGGTAAACGCAATTTCATTTTTCCCAAAAAACCAAAGGGAAGATTTTACCGTACCCGCACCTGGTTCAGCATTGCATACCTGGTCATATTCTTTACACTTCCCTTTATTAAATACAATGGCCTTCCCCTGTTTATGTTCAACATTTTTGAGAGGAAGTTCATACTGTTTGGAATGGTTTTCTGGCCGCAGGATTTCTTCATATTTGGATTAGGCATGCTGACCTTCATCGTTTTTATAATTCTGTTTACAGCAGTGTTTGGCCGTGCTTTTTGTGGCTGGGCCTGTCCCCAAACGGTTTTTATGGAAATGATTTTCAGGAAGATCGAATATTGGATAGATGGAGATTTTACGCGGCAACGCTTGTTGAAGAAGATGCCCTGGAATTCGGAAAAGATTAGGAAACGTGCACTTAAGTTTGTTGCGTTTTACGGTATGTCTTTTCTTATCGCAAACTTTTTCCTTGCATACATTATTGGGATGGATTCCCTGATCACCTATATAACTGAGCCCGCGGCTCACCTTGGTACGTTCACAGCTTTAATGGCTTTTACCACAGTCTTCTTTTTAGTGTATTGGTGGTTTCGCGAGCAGGTGTGTATTGTGGTATGCCCTTATGGCCGTTTGCAGGGCGTTTTGCTCGATAAAAATTCTATCGTTGTCGCTTACGATTACAAGCGTGGCGATCCGCGGGGCAAGGTGCAAAAGCCAAAGGCTTCGCAAGTTGTCACTCCTGTAGAGCAGGTAACATCAATTTCAAAAGGAGGTGGCAATGAGTGAGAGTCTGAAGGCCGGGATAGAAGTTGAACTGGGAGATTGCATCGATTGTTTCGCCTGCGTGCGTGTTTGCCCTACAGGTATCGATATACGGAATGGAACTCAGTTGGAGTGCATTAACTGCACCGCCTGTATGGATGCCTGTGATGCAATTATGGTAAGCCTTAATCGCCCTACAGGTTTAATCAGATACGCGTCAGAGAACACGATTCGTGAAGGAGTTAAGTTGAAGTTCACCAAACGTGTGAAAGCCTATTCCTTTCTTCTGCTTTTGCTTTTAGGCTTTCTTACTTTTCTTCTCGCTTCGCGAAGCGACATTGATGCCCGTTTGATGCGTACTGTTGGCGTGGCTTATAATTCTTTACCTGACGGTAGGATCAGCAATCTTTACAATTTGAAACTTGTTAATAAAACCCACAACGATATTCCGGTTGACATAAGACTGGAAGGAAATAAGGGCGAACTGCAATTGATAAGTAACGATAAGATAATTAAAAAGGATGCCTATACCATGTTACAGTTCTTCCTAATAATGAGGAGGGATGAGGTGGATAACTGGAAGACTGAATTCAATTTGGGGCTTTATCAAAATGGAAAGAAAATAAAAAACATTGAGGCCAAATTTATTGGCCCGGAAGTTTACAATTAAAATTAATTAAAATGAACTGGGGATATAAGATAATGATCGTTTTCTCCTTATTTGTTACAGGTATTGTGGTTCTGGTGATAAAATCATCGCGGCAGAGCCAGGAACTTGTAACCACTCGGTATTATGAAAAGGAACTTGTTTATCAACAAACGATCGATGCAAAGAGAAACTCTGCTTCCTTAGCAGAGCCGGTTTCGATATCTTATGATAATAAGTCTGTGAGTATAAAGTTTCCCACCGAGATGAAAGGCAGGGAGATTGCCGCCTCCGTTCATCTTTATTCTCCTTCTGATGAGAAGCAGGATCGTAAAACCGTGGTAAAAACCTCAGATGCCACAATAGATCTGGATGCCACTTCCGTGAAACCGGGCAAGTATTATGTAAAGATCCACTGGCAGGAGGGGGAAAGAACCTTTTACGACGAACTGCAATTACTTCTGCCATGACAGCGTGGATGATATCGGGACTGGTGATGGGCGGTGTTGGCAGCCTGCATTGCGTAGGCATGTGCGGGCCAATTGCACTTTCATTACCATCGATAAATTCTTCCGCCTCCTCCCGTTTTCTTGGAACTCTCCTTTATAACATGGGGCGCGTTGTTACATACGCGATGCTTGGCGCGATACTCGGAATGATAGGTTATTCTTTTGTTATGATGGGCTTTCAAAAATGGCTGACCATTACCGTGGGGGTGGGTATGCTCGTTTTTCTATTTCTTCCTTCGCAACTAAAAAACAGTGGCGGCAATTTGAAATTTATGATCGCCCTGCGCCAAACAATTGCCAGGTTGTATGCGCATCCTTCATATTCATCGCTCTTTCTGATAGGTTTATTTAACGGGTTGCTTCCCTGCGGCTTGGTGTATGCGGCCCTTGCCGTGGCAGTTGCCGGCGGAAGTGTAACCACCAGCAGCTTGTTCATGGCCTCCTTTGGGGCCGGCACACTTCCGATGATGTGGATGGTGGCCTTTTTTGCAGGGAGTATTAAATACAGTTTTCGCGTTTCACTTCGGAAGGCATATCCCTTTGTGATTTTTATTATGGGCTGTGTGCTGATTTTAAGAGGCCTGAACCTTGGGATTCCCTTTATCAGTCCGGCACTGCATGAAGGGCATGAACACGTGGCCGGAATTCAGTGCCATGATTAAAAACAGAAAAGGGAATGATACGCGTCTTTTTTTACTGTACCGCTAAAATCTATTTTTGAAATAATGAAAACACGCGCGACCGTTATGAATCCCGAATTCAGAGAGCATTTTTCTCAGGAGTGCGAGGCCTGGCTGCGTGAGCTTGACTTTTTATTAATGGAGGTAAGCTTTTTAAAAACGCGCCTATCTCACGTGGTGGATGCAACCTCAAGCCGTGCGAAGATCACTGAAGCGGAATCTTTTCAAAATGGTTTTATTTCCACGGAGGAGATGGTAAGGCGATTACTTGCCGAGGTTAAATTTCAGAATGAGCAGATCGCCTATTCAAAAGGGCTTGATGACGGAGTGCAGCAAAGCAAAGTAAATACCGGGCAGGAATATCTTCGGGCGGCGATCGTAAAACTTGAAGCCGAGTTTTCTGAAATGCGCAAAAAGTTCAATCAATGGGTGATTGCGAATATCCTTACTGATTAGTTCAACATTCCTGCTAATTTCTTTTCATTTACCAGGGTGATTTTACTTCCCTGGATCTCAATCAGGTTTTCAGCCTTAAAATCACTCAAGGTTCTTATTAAGGACTCTGTAGCAGTGCCGGCAATATTCGCCAGATCTTCACGGGATAGCTGAATAGAAAAAGGTTGCGCTGAATTACTTTCGCTATACTTATTTTTCAAGGTGATCAATGCATTTGCCACACGCTTTCGCAGCGAATTGTAAGCCACATTCAGCAGTTGCTGTTCTTTCTCAGTGATATTCCTGGCGAGTAGTTTTATAAATTTTCCTGAGGCATCAGCATTTACGGCAAGCAGTTCTTTAAATTCCTCCATCGGAATTTCAACGATAGTGGAGTCGTCAAGAGTTTCTGCAGTTTCTTTGTAAGTGCTTTGTTCTAACAGTGCCGTGTAACCGAAGAAATCGCCTTCAGAATATAATCCGATGGTCAGATCTTTTCCGTCCTCGCTGCTGATAAAAGTTTTTACCTTTCCTTTCTTTACGTAAAACAGTTTCTGCGGGTGATTACCGGAAAGATAAATTACCTGTTTTTTTCTATAGTTATTTTCCTGGCGATGTTCGGCAAATTGCTGTAAAGCTGCCGGGCCACCGAGATCAGCAAGCATGCTTTGCATTCCTTCGTCAGTTGCAGGGTACTGTTTTTTCAGCAGGGTATTTTTTTTCAACCTGCTTTCAATTGCATTCAAAAGCTCTATGTCGGTGAATGGTTTTGTTATGTAATCGTCTGCACCCATTTCCATTCCTTTTCTGAAATCAGATCTTTCTGATTTTGCAGTGAGGAAGATGAAAGGAATACCTTCGAGCCCTGAATTTTTATTTACGAGATGAAGGACGCCATAGCCATCGAGCACAGGCATCATTACATCGCAGATGATGAGATCGGGCCGTTCTTTAAGGGCGGCTTCCACACCCAGTTTGCCGTTTTCTGCTGTGGTAACGCGGTAGTTAGCGAGTTCGAGTATTTCGGCGGTGTTTTCCCTGATTTCAACGTTATCTTCGATAAGAAGTATGTGCTGCTTCATGGGGGCAAATATACGATAGAGCATTTAAGCGCCGTTGAGGCTGCCGCATTACACCTTCAGGAGTTTTTGACACAATGGGTCTTTCATTTTTCTATCTTTTGGTCGACAGATTACCTGAGAAAATAGGAGGGGAAAATACGGGTTGCACCGAGATTTGGCCAATAAAATTTCGGTCGGTTAGGTTTAATGTTTACAATTTTTCGGCCCCACCAGGCGATGCGAAATCCCGCGTAACTCCGAAAAGCGCCTTATAAGGATAGCTAACTATTGTATCGAGGGTACCTATTGGGGGAAGGTGAGTTTAAATGTGGTGCCTTTTTCCAACTCGCTTTGGAATTCGATCTTCCCTTCCATCAACTCAATGTACCGTCCCACAATATGCAACCCTAATCCCGTACCTTGAATATTTGTCGCATTCGCCGCGCGAAAAAACCGCTCAAACAAATGCTGCTGATCATCTTTAGAAATTCCCATCCCGGTATCACTAACGGTTAGGCCTACCCGTTTCCTTCCAACAGATGTCGCCACTGTGATCTTTCCGCCAGGCTGAGAGAATTTTATTGCGTTGGAAAGCAGATTGATAAGAATGTTTCTGAACAATGCCGGATCCAGAATTACCTCTTCAGCACCTTCATGACTGTATTCGATCACCTGCCCATGAATAACCAGAGACTGCATTTCTGAACAAACGCCGGAAGAAATATCTTTTAAATTAAAAGGCTGAGGGTGCGCCTGGATCTTTCCATCTTCAATGCGGCCGATTGAAAGAAATTCATTGAGTATCCCGGTCAGGTTATTAACGGAAGATTTGATTCGCAAAATATGTTTGTCACGATTCGGCTGCTCAGACTTTTCAGTATACTTTGCAAGAAGCGATGCAGAAGAGAGGATCGTACTTAAAGGCGTGCGGAATTCATGCGAGGCCATTGACACAAAACGTGATTTAAGATCGCTTAGTTCCTTTTCCTTATTCAAAGCCTTGGAGAGTTCATCTCTTGAAGCTTCAACTTCCTGCATCAATTCTTTTAACTGCCCGGTTCGCAATTCAACCTTTTGTTCAAGCTCGTCATTCAATTCCTCGATCTTCTTATTTATTTCTGCAAGTTTTTCTTTCTGGAGTATAACATCCTGCTCAATTTCCTTTCTTTTAGTGATGTCGCTTACGAAGGCGATCACAAATTTCTCACCGCCCGATTCGTAATGGCTTAAACTGATCTCCACCGGAAATTCGGAACCGTCTTTTTTAATGGCAAACAAATCTCTTCCAATACCCATGGCTCGCGGAGAAGGATGCTCCACATATTTATCCCGGTATCTTGAATGATCGTGTTTATATCGTGTAGGTATCAGTTTTTCAACAGGTTTTCCCACGAGTTCATCAGGTGTGGGATAGCCAAACTGATCAAGGAGAAAAGTATTAGCCATTGTTATCTGGCCCTTTTCATTCGCAACCAAAATGCCCATCGAGGCATGCTGAAAAAGCGCTTCAAATTTTGAATCGTTCATAAATCAAATTTATGAGTTAGCTATGCGAAGTTACCGTAGCCGAAACTATTTTCAGCTTAATGCTTCCCCGTGATTTTTTAAAGGGAAGCACCATTCATCCATTTCAGTATCGCGGTTTAACCAAAGATTCGTAGATTATATTTCCTTAGCCACACATAAATTTTTTATTAAAATTTCTGAAGGCATGAAAACAATGTCACTTGCGCTGCTTTCACTGTTATTGAATGTTTTTTTATCATGCAGCGGACAATCATCTAACGAACGTTCTGAAAGAGCGTCCTCTGCTTCGGTGGGCGGGCCATTTGAGAATAGTGAATATTATCAGAGGGGAATGCCGGCTGACCTAACTGCTGTGGACACCAGCGCCGCATGGAAAGCAGGTGGCGCGAAGTTACATATTTCCGGAGTGATCTTTAAACCGGATGGCGCTACGCCTGCGAAAGGTATTTTGCTTTACTATTATCAAACTGACACTAACGGCCGCTATGTGCATGACCCCAACGAACCCCGGAGTATGCAGCCGGATCATGTGGGCAGAACCCATGGTTATATACGCGGGTGGGTGAGAACAGGCGCTGACGGACGATACGATATTTATACGATTCGTCCTGCATCTTATCCTAAAAGTGAAGAACCTGCGCACATCCATGTTACAATCATTGAACCGGGCATCAATGAATATTATATCGATGATTTTTTGTTTGATGACGACAAGTATCTTACGCCGGCAAAAAGAAAGAAACTGGAGAAACGGGGAGGAAGCGGAATTCTTGTTTTAGAAAGAAGCGAAGATCTTTTTGTTGCGAAGCGAAATATTGTTCTCGGGCTGAATATTCCGAATTATAACAAGAGTAGATAGAATGTAAAATTGTGTTTCCTAAAATTCGTCGACAGGTTATTTTGCAGTTGGCTTTCCATATTTTAAATGCAGTACGGTGGGGTGCGCTTCATTAATACCGGTAACGATGAACAGGTTATCGTATTCGCTCTCTTTAATGCTGATGTTGAATTCGCCCTTGCTGAGCACCTTTAGCATTTCGGGGATGGTGTTTGAATGGCCCGCGATCAGTATCACTTTTTCCGGGTGTTCCCCTGAAAGTTTATCGATGAATTGAACATAAGGCATGCTTGCGGAATATTCTTTTACCGGAAGATTCTTCAATTCGGCAAGCGGCAACATGGTTTGTCTTGTTCGCTTAAATGGTGTTGAATAAATTGCATCGATATGTGTTTCTCTCAGCATCATGGAAAGATCTTTTGCCCGCTGTTTTCCCTCCATACTTAATTCCGGATCGTCTCCCGATTTTTCTTTCTCAGCATGACGAACTAAGATAACCGTCATCGACTCATTCTGCGGCGAGTTATCTGCCTTTTGGTAATGGCCGGTGATCTGAAAAAACGCTACTAGAATCAGAAGTATTTTCATTTCTTGTTTGATTTGAGAGTGTTAATTCATTTGGAGCAGTGACTGATAATTTTGCAAATGTATATTCCGACAAGTCTAAGTTAGCAACCTTGCAGAAATTTTATTTAATTACATTTTCTTCAATGAACAGGCGAAGGTTGTATTTGGCGGATTTGTGCACAGCGTCAATTAATAAATCACTTCCCAGATTTGCAGCACGTAGCGCTTTCAAAAAATGGATATGTGTATATTTATTGCAGCAACCAAAACTGCTATAAACGTGTTTTTTGATAACAGCTTATTGCAAATAACATGAAAAAAATCCTAAGGGTATTTGCACTGTATTCGGTTCTATTGTTCTTAACTGCTCTTATCTTTTTTCAAATATTGGCAGAAAGGTATATAGCTTCTCAAGAAAGCCGATATGGCATTCTAAAACAGCACACAAGAAAGAAATTCACTCCTTTTGTTTTTTATTTTTATCGAAAGAGAGTAATAGGAAGAAAAATTGATGAAAACGTTGCTTGTTTCTTACCCTATACGGAAATCGGCATTAAAGAATTTAAATCTAATTCAGACTTTGATTGTTACATTGTACATTGTTTCTATTGAAATACAACATGTGATATTCCAGTGCATTAGCTATTTCCACAGCCAAGCTTACTATGATGAATCATCTCTTACCTTTCGTAGGTTAAAAGATGACATAAATTTTGCTTGAAAATTGCTTAGAAATAAAAAAGCACCTACAACATTTTAAGTCATAAGTGCTTGATTGCTAAGTGACCGCGTTAGGATTCAAACCTAAAACCTTCTGATCCGTAGTCAGATGCTCTATTCAGTTGAGCTACGCAGCCATAATTCGGATTGCAAAAATAAAAGGTTTAACTTCTTCCGCCAAATTTAAGATGCAAATTGAACCGGCGATGCTTAGATTATGAAATGTCTTGCTCAAACGCCCTCATTATCACTTAAATTTGCCCTTTTAAGCTGCTTATAATGAGAAGATTTTTACTTGCTTTATCAATCCTTTTTACAGTCAATTCCGCTTCTTCCCAAAGCCTGGTGGTGAATGAATTGTCGCAGGGAACTAACGCATCCAAAGAGTTTATCGAGCTTCTGGTTATGGGAACACGCACTTGTACAGACAGTACGCTGGACCTCCGGAACTGGATATTTGACGACCATAATGGTTGGTATGGTGGCTCGGGTACAGGTATTGCTGCAGGTCATCTTCGTTTCAAAAATATCGCGGAATGGGAGGCGGTGCCATTCGGTTCCATCATTCTTATATATAACAGTGCAGATCGTAACCTGAAGATCCCTGCCGGTTCCGATGATCCGACAGACGCAAACAATGATTATGTATATGTGCTTCCGGTCACCAGCACCCTTCTCGAACAAAACCTGAACGAACCAGTTTCGCCTTCTACACCAACCTTCGTTTACCCGGCTACCGGATATGTAGCTACCACAGACTGGGTGCCGATGGGCCTGGCAAATGGCGGAGACGCGGTGATAACGGTAAACCCAAATAACCTTTCATCGGCCAGTCATTCGGTGGTGTTTGGCTTTACGCCGGCCGGCGGAGCGCAGGTTCCCTCGGTGTCCAAAGGCGCAGTAGGAGCGGGCGCCAATCTTTATTTGTCTGACGATCGTTACAATACCGCAGCAGCCTGGACGATAGGCGTAGCAGGTTCTTCTGAAGAAACCCCAGGGGAAGGAAATACGGCCTTGAATATTGCATGGATCAACAGCATGCGTGTTCAAACTAATTCTTTTACCGTCACCACGTCCGTTGTGCAACCCACATGTACCCTGCCCACAGGAGAGGTAACCGTTACATCTCCTAACGGTGCCGGCTATACGTATTCTTTAAATGGCGGAACATTCCAGGCTTCTCCAACTTTTGCAGGACTTGTACCCGCCGCTTATACCGTAACCGTGCGGGATGCAGGGGGCTGTGAATCTACCGCAACGGTAACAGTTACCACTGCTCCAGGCTCGCCACCGGTTCCGGTGTTTACCATTACGCATCCGGTTTGTAATACATCGCGTGGCGAAATTCAAATTACTTCGCCACTCGGCGCAAATTATACTTACAGCATCAACGGAACATTCTTTGACCCCAATCCGCTGATTCAATCTATTGCGCCGGGAGATTATACGCTAACAGTCCGCGATGCCTCAGGTTGCGAATCGTCTGCAACCTTTACTATGAACCCTGCGCCACCAACACCTTCAAGCCCAGTGTTTACAGTCGTTCAGCCAACATGTGCAAGTACCACCGGCCAAATTACCATTACAGACCCGCTCGGCGCTGATCTTACTTACAGCATTGATGGAACAAACTTCCAGGCCGGCACAGTATTCTCAAACCTCTCGCCCGGAGACTATACTATAACCGTTACTAACAGTAGCGGGTGTACGAACACCTCCGCTGCAACGATCAACGCGGTGCCAACACAACCAGCCGCGCCCGGCGTTACCTCTCCCATAAGTTATTGCATCGGGGAAACGGCGACTGCATTAAGCGCAACCGGAGCTAATTTGCTTTGGTACACGGCCGCCACAGGCGGAACGGGCAGTTCCACTGCACCGGTTCCATCCACCACAACAGCGGGAACAACATCTTATTTTGTTAGCCAAACGGTGAATGGTTGCGAAAGCCCAAGAGCGGAGATCATTGTGAATGTTGCCGATTTTACGCTTCCCGCTATTACCGGTAACAACACAGTTTGTGCATCAGGCAATTCAACAACAACACTGTCTAATGCATTTGCAGGAGGAACGTGGAGCAGCTCAAATACATCAGTTGCCACAATCGATGCCTCAGGCCTTGTAACAGGTATCGCCGAAGGCACGTCAACAATTACTTATTCCGCGTCAAACGGAACTTGCTCAGCCTCGGTTACTTTCACCATTACCGTTACTTCATTTGATCTTGCTATCACCGGTCCGACGGCTCCGGTGAACGCCGGCAGCCAGGTTACGCTCACTACATCGTCCACAGTTCCGTATACGGTATCTGCATGGACGCCAATCGCTCTTTTTATTAACCAAACCCTCACTGCGCAAACTATAGCACTTTCGCAAACCACAGATATTACAGTGAGTGGAGCTGACGCCTCGGGCTGTACCGATACTGCGCGTATAACCGTAACCGTTATTCCGACTGATGAGGAGATCTACGTGCCGGGCGCATTTACACCAAACAATGACGGACTTAATGATGTGTTTCTCGTCTATGGAAACGCGATCCGCTCTTTCGAAATGAACGTGTTTAACCAATGGGGCGAACTTATCTTCCGTGGTACTGACAAAGGCTGGGATGGTAAGCACAAAGGAAAACTTCAACCTTCCGGTGTGTATGTGTATGTGTTGAAAGTGACCATGATCTCAGGCAAGGTGATAGATAGAAAAGGAGCGATAAATTTAGTCCGTTAGTTTCTGGTCGATAGACATTAGCTAAATCTTAAAATACAATCTCCCTTGCTACGGCAGGGGAGTTTTCGTAATAGTGTATTACCGAAGTATTAAAACCCGGCGCTTTGGTCTACTGAATTAAAAGCTAAAGACTAACGACTGAAGACTAATGACTATTCACTATCATATTCCGTGCAAAAACTGGCTGTGGATATAATCAGTAACAGCCTGGAGGTTGCGCGTTTCTTCAAAAACTTTTAACTGGCGGTCTGCACCCGTGCCTTGTTCAAGCATTTTGTGCACGTAGGAAATGGCGTTGCGGCTTCCGAGGTGAGGAACCACATCGTCTACAAAATCCAGCAACTCGTAAATAAGAACGCGCGTATTCACTTCCTGCTCTTTTCCAAAATCGATCATGCTTCCTTCAATGCCGTAACGGCTCGCACGCCATTTATTTTCGTTTAGCAGTGCCCGTGAGTACATGATGAAGTTCAGGTTTTGAGTGCGAAGTTTATACAGCTTCGCGCAGATGGCCTGGAACAGGGCCGCGATGGTGGCCGTTTCCTGCACGGTCATAGGTATATCGCAAATCCGGAATTCAACGGTGTTGAAGAAAGGATGCACGCGAAGATCCCACCAGATCTTTTTCGCATTGTCTATGCAATTCGTTTTTACCAGCAGCTTTATATAGTTATCATAATCTTCAATGCTGTCGTAGCAATCGGGAATGCCCGTACGCGGAAATTTTTCAAAAACCTTTGTCCGGAAAGATTTGTAACCGGTTAGCCGGCCTTCCCAAAAAGGAGAGTTGGTACTCAGTGCAAAAATGTGCGGAAGAAAATAGCGAGCGGAGTTAGCAATGTGTATCGCCATTTCGCGGGTTTCCATACCAACGTGCACGTGCAACCCAAAAATGAGGTTGCTTCTTGCGGCTTCCTGCAATTCATTAACGATCTCGCTGTAACGAATGTGATCGGTGATCAGCTGGCTTTCCCAATGGCTAAAAGGGTGCGTTCCACTTGCGCCCACCCAAAGCCCCATCTCCTCGGCAATGCCGGCTATGGTTTTACGCAATACAGCTACGTCAACAAAGGCTTCATCAATATCATTACATACATCAGTGCCCACTTCCACCACAGCCTGGTGCATCTCAGCCTTCACTTTATCTTTTATCACCTTTTGGCCCTCGTGTACTATGCGTTGTTCATGGCTTCGCAGCTCACGGGTGTATGGATCTATCACCATGTATTCTTCCTCAATGCCAAGGGTGAATTGTTTAAATGAAATGGCCATGGGTATGTTGTGATTTCGTTTTGCTGATTAGTATAACTTAGTTTTTTCGGCGCTGCGCTTTACATATTCGCCCCAGGTAAGATTATCTTTTCCGTCTTCCTGCTGCAGCGCTCGTTCAATAGCATAGTCGGATGCGGTTTCAACAACCCATTCAAAATTTTCTTCGCCCACACCTGATCTTTCCGCATCGGGGGCAGGGTTGCAGAAATCTATCGCGTAAGGGATGCCGTTGCGAAGCGCAAGTTCTACGGTATTAAAATCGTAGCCAAGGTACTGGTTGATGCGGATCACAATATCTTCCATCATCTTTACCTTCTGCGCATCCGGTTTAAAATCTGCCGCATAGCGAAGGTGGTGCGGGTTGCGCGGTTCGTAACTCATTATGCGAACATGTTTTCCGCCGATGCAATAGCAACGATAATATTCTTCAAAAATGATCTCTTCCTGCAGCAGCATTACAAGTTCTCCTGTTTCCGAATATTTATCAAAGAAGTCATCAATATCCGTAAGCTTGTAAACATTCTTCCATCCGCCGCCGGCAAATGGCTTCATGTAAGCGGGGAAACCGATGTAACTGAAAATACCGTCCCAGTCCAGCGGGTAGGCGAGGTTGGAGAAAGACCCTTCGTTGGTATCCGGAGGCATGGAGCGGGAAGGAAGTATCACAGTTTTAGGAACCGGTACATTTATTTTTGTAGCGAGGCAGTTATTAAAGAATTTTTCATCGGCGCTCCACCAAAATGGATTGTTCAACACTGCTGTACCGCACAAGGCCGCATTTTTTAAAAAAGCGCGGTAGAAGGGAACGTCCTGCGAAATGCGATCGAAAATAACCGAGTATCCGCTTGGGTCTCCCTGCATCACTTTATCTATACGAACAGGCTCCGCAAAAATGCCAGAGTGTTTTTTATCATTGATCCTGTTTATAAGCGCTTCGGGAAAACTTCTTTCCTGCCCGAATAATACACCGATTTTTTTCATAGACGTTTTTTAAAGTTCATCAAATACACATCTGTTCAAATATATTTTTAAGGGCGTAATAAAACAAAAATGTTTTTGAAGAGAGTTCCTGGAAGGGGATTGCATAACCTATGTCTCAAATCTCACATCCTTTCCTTCAGCCGTTTTTTCTTCCCACATTTAAAAAGAAACCATAATTTTACTGCAATGCCCCTAATACAAAGCGCGCTGCGTGAGATCGAGACCTTTAAAATCGAATCTCTCTTTCTTGAACGTTCGGTGACGGTTGACTGTTATCTTCCAGAGGTACTTGATGATGAAACCTCATTGTTACTGATAAATGACGGGCAGGACCTGTTGACGATGGATTTCAATTCCATATTGAATGAAACGAGGAGGATCAGGCCTCTCAGTTCATTGATGTGTATCGGACTGCACTGCGGAAGAGACCGGAAGAATGAATACGGCACCGCACAAATTCTGGATTATAAAGGGCGCGGCGCGAAAGCTTCTTTGCACAATAAATTTGTTCTTGAGGAACTCCTTCCTTTCATTCGCAGCCATTATCAAATTTCATCTTTTAAGCAAAAGGCCTTTGCGGGCTTTTCCCTGGGAGGTTTATGTGCGATGGACATGGTGTGGAATCACCCGGAAGAATTCACGGTTGCCGGCGCATTCAGCGGATCTTTTTGGTGGAGGGATATGTCGCAGGAAGATGAAAATTTCAACGAAGACCTTCATCGCATCATGCACCGGCAGGTAAGGGAAGGGCAATACCATCCATGGCAAAGGTATTTTTTCGAAGTAGGCACTCTTGATGAAACGGCTGACCGGAATAACAATGGAATTATTGATTCCATTGATGACACCATTAGCCTTATTGAAGAACTCAAAAGAAAAGGTTGCCCCGACTCAAACATCCGTTATATGCAACTTGAAGACGGCGGGCATGATGTAGGCACCTGGGCAAAAGCATTTCCTGCCTTTTTAATATGGGCATTTGGAGCAGTTCCTGGTTCGTAGGCCCGTGCTGGTCTTATGACCTGCGCGGAGGTTGGGTTTCGCAAAGAGCTTTTGAAACAGTTCCTGGTTCGTAGGCCCGTGCTGGTCTTATGACCTGCGCGGAGTTTGGGTTTTGCAAATGACTTTTGGAGCATTTCCTGGTTCTTAGGCCCGTGCTGGTCTTATGACCTGCGCGGAGTTTGGGTTTCGCAAAGGACTTTTGGAGCATTTCCTGGTTCGTAGGACCCGTGCGGGTCTTGACCTGCACGATTTGTTTATTGTGGCAAATCGTATTTAGCACGCCTGAATGAGGAAGTCGGGCCGGTAATCAACTTGACTTTGCGCCTTTGCTTTCTTTGTTTCTTTGCGTGAAATGAATTTTTCCGCTGATTTCCGTAAATGGAAATACTCCGTTGGTATCCACCTGTCTAATTCATAAATCGCCCACAATGACGCAGTCGGGCAGGTAGATCCAAGATCGTAATCCCACTTGTTATTGCTTGATAAAATAGCTTCTTAATTCCGAGGCATCATCCGGGTGCATTTTGCCCGCGAGTATTAAACGTAACTGCCTCCGTCGAAGCGCGCCATCGAATACTTTAATTTCCTCTTCAGTTTCGGGTATCAATGCGGGAACAGGTCGTGGCTTACGGTTGGGGTCGAGCGCCACAAAGGTGAAATAGGCTTCATTACTTTCGTAACGGTATTGTTGCTGAAGATCTTCACCCCAAACTTTCAGGTGTATTTCCATACTGGTATTAAAAGCGCGGCTCACCTTGGCCTGAATATGTACAATATTTCCGAGTTTGATCGGATTCTTAAAGGAAAGGTTATCTACGGAAGCTGTCATTGCAGGTGCATTGCAATGTTTTCCCGATGCCATTCCCGCAGCGATGTCCATCCAATACATTAAACGACCACCCATCAGGTTTCCGAAAATATTGGTATCGTTAGGTAAAACCAATTCATTCATTATAGTGAAGCTCTCGCTCGCTTTCTTACTTTGCATCTATTTAATTTTCCGCAAAGATAAGGACAGGCCGTACCTGTTTTTTTAAGTATGATTATATTAATACTAACAATACAAACATGATTAGCATAGCTGTGCTAAATTTGCGGCATGATATCCTTCAACAATACGCAAACCGCCTTCGCATATAAAAATGATGCTGATTTAAAAAGTGCACATTTTCTTTTTAAGATGATGGGTAATCCAACCATGGTGAAGCTTGGGCTGAACATGATACCCGGAGCCATCAAAATAAATTTCCCCTTTGCAAAGGGGCTGGTAAAATCGACGATATTCCGGCAATTTGTAGGCGGTGAAACATTAAGCGACACCATACCGGTAGTGAACAAACTTGCCCAACATAAGGTGCAGGTAATTCTCGATTATGGGGTTGAAGGCGGCCATAATGGCGAAAAGGGTTTCGACGAATCTACAGAACAATTTATACGGGTGATCGACTTCGCGGCAACTCAACCCAACATCCCTTTCATGAGCATAAAGATGACCGGGATAGTTCGGTTTTCTTTACTGGAAATGATCGATACGGGAATGCACGCGGCCACCGGTTCGCTTTCTGACCGTTACAGAGACGTATTAGCCGCTCTGCCTCAAAGTGAACAAAAGGAATGGGGCCGTGTAGTGGAGAGACTTAAGAGAATTTGTATAACGGCAAGGGATAAACGCATGGGCGTATTGATCGATGCGGAAGAAACGTGGATACAGGATCCTGTGGATGCGCTTACGCTTTTAATGATGGAAGAATTTAACAAGGAAGCCGTAATAGTTTTTAATACTTATCAATTATACCGGCACGACAGGCTTTCATTCTTAAAAGAGAATTTTGAGCTTGCCAAAAACAAGAACTTCAAACTCGGCGCGAAACTGGTTCGGGGCGCCTATATGGAGAAGGAACGTGAGCGCGCTCAGGAAAAGAAATATCCGTCACCCATTCAACCGGATAAAACTTCCTGCGATAAAGATTATAATGCGGCGGTCGACTTTTGTATTGAAAGACTCGATGCAATTTCGCTGATCGTTGCATCGCATAATGAGCAAAGCAATCAACTTGCCGCTTCGGCGCTTGAAAGAAAAGGTATTCGGAAAGATCATCCCCACATACATTTTTCCCAGCTGTTCGGCATGAGTGATCATATCACTTTCAACATGGCAGCCGAAGGATACCCTGTTAGCAAGTATTTGCCATTCGGGCCGATCGGAGATGTGATACCTTATCTAATGCGCCGCGCGGAAGAGAACTCCTCGGTAGCCGGACAAACCGGTCGCGAACTTGAGCTGATAAAAGCCGAACTGCAAAGAAGAAAGTCGGCGCAATAAAATACCGGATTGCCAGGTGTTGCCTGACTCTGGCACTTCTTTATTGCGAACACACACGCTTCCAGGAACCACATTTGAATGTGCTTACGGGAAGGATCAAATTTTTATGTGTCCCCAATTCTCTCCTGACTTGATCCGGTAAACCTGCATCTCGCTTATTCCAAATTGTTTTGCAAGCATTTTGATCCGGGTTTTCCTGTTCGGGTCTGCAAGTTGCTTTTTTAGCATTATCACCTTGGTAGTGGTGAGTTTATTGCCGTCGCGGTTTGCATTATTTTCTGCAAGCCTTTCCTTAGCTTCAATAACGGCGGGGCTTAAACGCTGATGCTCCAGCATCTCCTCGCGGGTAACCCATTTCAGGTTTCCTGCAAAATCGTTAGCACGGCTGTGATCCAGGTGAATCACATGCTTATGCTCATCAGAAGGTTTTTCCAGAAAATGTTCAGCCACAAGTTTGTAAAAGAAAGCATGCTTGTGATGAAGCTTGCCGTCAATTCTTGTTTTGTAGCGAAAGATCCGGTAACCCTCAATTTTGGAACCGTTCACAATCCGGCCATCCTCAAAAGTATTTGTAAAGCTGATCAGCCTGCCGTAGTTTGAAATGGCATAGCGAAGTTGTAAAGGTCCGGACAAGCTGATCTCTTTAAATTTTTCGGTTGCGAAAAATCTAATCATTCGTTTTCAGTTCGTTTAAAAAATAGTAGTAGATAGGTGAGGTAAAGTTAAGAAGGAGAAAGGACAACAGGTAACAATTTTGGGTTAAAGTATGGTTGAGCTAGGTTCGGTTGCCACCGTTGATAGCAATGAATAAATTGGTGATGGCAGGATTAGAATCTACTATTTAAATTATTATTTAATCGTTACTGCACACGGGGGATCATAATAAGCCCTTTGCCACATGGCTGCAGGTTTAGGCATGGAGTGTGGTTCTCCTTACCTGTGGTTATAATGGCAGAATGTTTCCATCAGCAATGGCGAAAACTTGATCGCCTGCTTCAGGTTTGATCGGAAATGTTCCGGTAAACCGGCCAAAGGCAGGAAGTATCGCATGCTCTTTACCAAAATAGAAACAGGGGAAACTAAGCCTCTGCCTCGCATTGCCGTATAAGCTGATTCCCGGATGAATATGCCCGGTGAAGCAATAAGAATTTGTTTCAGGTGAACACTCACGGTCATGCACAAACGAAAATTCATCCAGGTCATACTGCTTCGCGTGTACCGAAATGCCTGCGGAGGAATAAAATTCTTTTGAAAGAATATCGTGGTTGCCCCTGACCAGTTCTATTTCCGGCACCGGAAAATCATTTCTCCAGCGAAGGAAATCTTCATGCTCCCTGTTATGGCTGCTATGAAAAAGATCGCCTACCAGTATCAGCTTTGAGGGATTGAAGCGCCTCAAGCTTTCAGACAATCTTGCAATATCTTCTCTGAAAACATTTCCCGAAACCGCTATCCCGTTCTTTCTAAAATGAGCCGATTTACCCAGGTGCAGATCAGACAGAATCAGGGCTTTTCTTTCTTCCCAGAAAATATAACGGTCTCCCGAAATTAACAGGTGTTGGCTGCAAAGGAGGAAGGGAAACACAGGGCGCATCGGGTGCAAAATTACCAAGCAGATCTTCATCTGCCTAATGTCATTTAACCGTCACTTTTTATGATTTGCTTTTATATATCGCTCCCTACAGGGAATTTTGCATCCGGTTTCAATCTCATATATGAAAAAGTTAGCCCAATCGGCAATAGCTCTGCTTCTTATTTTAACCGGTTCTGTTGAAATGCTTTACGCTCAGAACGACACATTATCCACCAAAGACCTTTCCGAGATCGTGGTTACGGGGCAATACAGGCCGCAATCGCTTAAGCAATCCGTTTACCAGGTGAAGGTTATTTCCGGGAATGTTATAAACAGCATGGGGCCAACAAATGTACAAACCGTTCTTCAGAACCAGCTTAACATGCGCTTTCAGCATGATGCGGCAACTGGCGGCTCAAACCTCAGCATGATGGGCCTTCCGGGTCAGAATGTAAAAATCCTGGTCGACGGAATTCCACTTATTGGCAGGCAGGGATTCAACAATGAAATTAATATTAACCAGATCGACGTTCACACAATTGACCGAATCGAAATAGTTGAAGGGCCGATGTCCGTGATTTACGGGGCCGATGCACTGGCGGGCGTGGTGAACATTATTACGAAGAAGCAATTGCGCGGTAAGTACGGAGTGGGTGCGCAACTTCAGGAAGAAACTATCGGAAACGAGTATGGGTTGAAAGAAGGGATACACATTCAGAACATCAACGCTTTTTTTAATCATGGGAAGTTTTATTTCAGCGGAAATGTGGGCAGAAATGATTTTAGCGGATGGAAGGATACGGCAAAAGGAAGGGAACTTCGCTGGCACAGTAAAAGGCAGTTCACCGGAAGTGCGGTGTTGGGTTACAAATCCAGGAAGCTGCACACGTATTACAGGTTTGATGGCCTGGATGAATTATTGACCAACCCTGCAGACTTCCCTTCTTCGGGAGAGCCGGCGATCGATCAGGAATATATTTCGCAGCGCATGATGCATCAATTGCAGGCCTCCTATGTTTTGGGCTACCGTGCTGATGTGAACGCATCTGCTTCTTACACTCATTTCAGCCGGCAGGTTTACTCCAGTTTGTTTTATCCCAATGGCGATGTGCGTGGAGTGAGTACACCGGGTTTAAATACAATGACCACAATTAATGGTTTTAACTTTCGTGCAAGCTTGCAGTATCGTCCGTACAAGTTTTTAAGCTTTCAGCCGGGTGTGGATATAAACCTTGAAGACGGCGAGGGAGAGAGGATAAAGCAGGGAGTTCAAAAGGTGAATGATTTTGCTTTTTATCTTACTTCTGAAATCAAGCCTTTAAAAAATCTTAATGTAAAACCGGGCATCCGCTTAATTGAAAATTCTGTGTACAATGCGCCCCCGGTAGTTCCTTCCCTGCACGCGAAGTATAACATCAATGCGCGACTTGATGTAAGAGCGGCCTACGCGCGGGGCTTCAGGGCTCCTTCTTTGCGGGAACTTTATTATGATTTTGTAGATGCATCTCACAATATTGTAGGTAACCCGAATCTGAAGGCTGAACATTCGGACAGTTATACCGCATCAATTACTTATTCTCCGCGCCTTCGTGGGGTTGGTAAAGCCACTACCACATTAAGTGGTTTTATGAATAATGTGGAGAACAGGATCGATTATCTTTTCGCAGATGTGCCCGGCACTAATACTACTTACATTAATATTTACGACTTCAGGTCGCGCGGTATCAATGTGGAAAATAACCTTGTTATTGGCAGGATGTCTGCGATGCTGGGCGGCGGCGTAACAGGTTATTACAACGAATATCAGGAATCAGACAAAAGCCTCCCGGAATATTGTTGGTCCCCGGAAGTAAATGCACGTTTCTCATACAACTTTACCAAAGCCGGATTAACAGCAAATGCCTTTTACAAATTCACGGGCAAACTTCCGCGCTACCAGGGTGTTGAATCCCCATCGGGCATGGATGTGATATTGCTTGAAACAGAATCTTACCACTGGGCTGATATCACGCTCAACAAAAAGTGGGGTAAATACCTTGTGTTAAATGCAGGTGTGAAAAACCTTTTTGATATCACTTCAGTTAATACAACAGAAACAAGCAGCCAGCATGGTGCCGGAGGAGCGGTTTCGCAACTGGCGTACGGAAGATCTTTCTTCGCCGGGCTTTCCTTCAATTGGTCAAAAAAATAGAATCGTATATACATAACCGTTATAAAGTAAAATAGATGAAAAAAATAAAAAGGCTTTTGGTTTCTTCGGCTTTCATACTCGCTGCGTTGGTTGCCTTCCAGGCATGCACAAAACGCGATGCACCTCTTTCAGACAATGAAGTAAAATTTGAAACGAATCAGCAGGGTATAGGTGGCAATGAAAGCAGCATTAATATTAAATTGAAATTGAACCGCGCTGCAGACAGAGACATTTCGGTTTTAGTTACCATGCAGCCTACGGCCGGGGTGGAATACGGAACCGATTTTACCACTCTTCCCGCGCCATCAGGAGATACTATCCGGGTGAATATTTTGAGCGGAAGCAGCGAAGGAATAATCAATCTCACCAAAGCTCCCGGAGCGCTTTTTTACGACAATGATAAATTGGTGTTCAGGATCATTTCATCTACATCGCCCGTTATCATCGGAACTTTAAACCATTTTACACTTTCATTTACTGAAATAATTTCCTCCGGTGGCTCCATCACGGCAAATGGCGGCGGTGCTACTTATGGGAACAAAGTGTTTTTTGATTTGAGCGCAAATAACAACACGCCTGTGGTGCGTACCAGCTGGGATCTTGGCTTTTATTCCGGTGCAGAGTGGCGTGTTATACTCAATTCATCATCGGCAATGATGGCAAGGCAAATAAATAAGAATGACCTTACCCAGGTAACGGCTACGGATACACTAGGTTTTTCTTCCGAAGTTTTTTTCAGCCAGGTAGCGCCCATGACCACTGCACTTCCTTACATCGATTATCCTGACGGGGATCTTTCCCGTACGGCAATTGCAGAAGTTGCGGCTAATGATGCAGACAATAAGGTGTACATAGTAAATCGCGGGCTCGGGATAGGTATTCCTGCACCTCAACGTGGCTGGAAGAAAGTTAGGATACTCAGGAGTTCTACGGGTGGCTACATCTTACAGCATGCAGACATCGCTTCAACCACCTTTACCACAGTTGAAATAGGAAAAAATACAGCATACAATTTTAACTATGTTTCATTTGAGAATGGCCTTGTGCCGGTAGAACCCGAGAAAGACAAATGGGATATTGCGTGGACATACTTTTCAAATGTTACAAACTTTGGAGGTGGAGAAGTTCCCTACCTGTTCCAGGATTTTATCATTCAAAACAGGAATGTGCAAACTGCCAAAGTAATGACGGCTACGAAAGCTTATGATGCCTTTACACTTGCAGATGTAGCCTCAATAACTTTCAGTTCTGCTCAAAATGGAATTGGTGCCGACTGGCGTTCTGGCGGAGGGCCTACCAGCGGCCCGGCGGTTAGGGAAGACCGTTACTACATTATAAAGGATGGAGATAACAATCATTACAAATTGAAATTTACGGCCATGACGCAGGCAGGTGAAAGAGGCTATCCGGCCTTTAGTTTTGAGCTGCTTCAATAATAGTTTTTGTGGTTTATTTAAAAAGCCATTCCTGTAACAGGGAATGGTTTTTTTTATGGCGGTGATGCAAATTTCTGAATGTCATCATGCGATTAATAAAAATTTTCCTATTTTGTTCAAAACAACTGTATATGAATTCCGAAACTACTATTCCACGAACAACTTTTGACGATGTAAACCCGCCGAAGATGAGTACGGGCCTGAACGTATTGACCATCCTTTCAATTATCGGTTCGGTTCTTCAGATCATTGGTTCTCTGTGGGGCTTTACGACCGCTAAAAAATCTTATGATGAAAAAGACAAGATGATCGAGCAAATGAAGTCAGAAGACATGCCCGATTTTGCGCGGAAAATGATGGGTAACCCCGACGATTATGTGGAAATGATCACCAAGAATTATGAGAACAGGTTGCCGATTCTTATTCTTGGCCTTGTTGCGGCCGGTCTCTGCCTGTATGGTGTTTTGCAAATGCGCAAATTGAAAAAGCAGGGCTATACTCTATATGTAATTGGAGAGTTGTTGCCTTTCGTTACCATGGCGCTTTTCCTTGGCGGCATCGCTTTTCAGGGCGTGGGAATAATGGTAACCGGTGCAATTGCCATAATATTCATTCTGCTATATACAATGATGCGGAAGCAACTGGTTTACTAAAACTCATGCAAGTCCCTGCTGCATTTTCTTAATGCGGTCTATCAGCTTTTCTGAGGTAAGGTTCTCACGAAGAGAGTCCACTTTAATCGGAAAAGAAAAAGGCGTTAATCTTTGGGGGAAGGTGATCAAGATTTCACTTTCCCCTATTCTTTTAAGCATTGCCCGCAACCTTTGTTCCTCCATTTGTTGCTCCATCACTTCATTGAAAGCCTGCCTGAGAAGGGGGTGGCCGGGTTCATATTCGGAAAAGATAGAGAACAAAAGTGAAGCGGAGGAATGAAGATGTTTTGATTTCACCTGCTGCCCGGGCCGCCCTTGAAAGATCAGTCCGCCGATGACCGCGATATCCCGGAATTTTCGTTTAGCCATCTCCGTTGCATTCACGCTTCTTTGTATATCTTCAAGAAGATTCTCTTCCGAGAAGAGATCATGCGCATTACTGTCGTCGAAAGGTATGGGCTGGTCGCTTAGTAACTCAAATCCATAATCATTCATCGCAATGGAGAAAGTGATCGGCATTAGTTTGCTGATACGGTAGGCCAGGAGTGCTGCCATGGCTTCATGAACGAGCCTCCCTTCAAAAGGATAAACAAAAAGGTGAAACCCATCGCGTGTTTCAATGTGCTCTACAAGCAATTGTCCCGATTTGGGAACTGCCGATAATTCTCTCTGTAAATTAAAAAGAGGTTCAAGCACTTTCAGTTCTTCCGATAGGTTCTTTTGGTTTGAAGCATCCGAAACTTCATCGAGTTTTTTACGAAGCATAAATCCGAGGTTTGCGCTGAGAGGCATTCTTCCTCCGAGCCAACTCGGCACTATTGATTTTTTCGCATTACTTTTTCTTACGATAGCGGTCAGGTCTTTGATCATTACAAATTCCAGTAGGCGGCCCGCAAGTGTGAAGGTATCCCCGGCTTGCAATCGCGAGATGAAATTCTCTTCGATCATTCCGATGAATCCGCCACCCATGAATTTCACTTTGATCATTGATTCGCTTACGATGGTACCGATATGCATTCTATGCCGCATAGCAATTCCCCGGTCTGTAATCTTATAGCAGCCGTCAATCACCTCAACTTTCTTGTATTCATCATAATGCCTCAGTGCAGTACCACCCTGGGTGAGAAAGAGGAGGAGAGTATCAAATTCCTCTCTTGTCAGGTGCCGGAAACAATGGGTTGAGCTTACTTCTTCAAAAGTTTCATCAGCATAGAAACCATCGGAAACCGCCAGCGTGGAAAGAAATTGGAGCAACACATCGAAGCATAACGTTAACGGATACCTGCTTTCAATAAAGCCCGATTCAACCGCTTCTTTCAAGGCAGCTGCCTCCATCAATTCAAGGGAATGGGTGGGCAAAAATTCAATGGTGCTCGTTTCGCCGGGCTGGTGCCCGCTTCTGCCGGCTCTTTGAAGAAACCTTGCCACGCCTTTCGGAGAGCCCACCTGTATTACCTGCTCAACCGGGCGAAAATCCACACCAAGATCCAGGCTTGCCGTACATACAACGGCTTTTAAAATTCCTTCGTGCAAAGCATCTTCCACCCATCCGCGTAGTTCGGGATCCATACTGCCGTGGTGAAGTGCAATTGCGCCTGCGAGTTCCGGGGCAATGGCAAGGAGATGCTGATACCATTGCTCGCTCATTCCGCGGGTGTTAATGAAAACAAGCGTAGTGCGGTTTTTCTCGAGAACCGGCAATACTTTGTGGGCGAGCTTAATGCCCAGGTGGCCTGCCCAGGGATACTTTTCTATTTCATCAGGAAAGATGGATCGTATTTTAATTTTCTTTTGCTCATCTGCCCTTATGATCAGTCCTTTTACTTTCAATGGAGCCATCAACACGTCACGCGCTTCATCAAGATTGCCTATGGTAGCCGAAATGCCCCAAACGGAAAGCGGTTTTTTAATTTCTGAGGATGATTTTGATAAGGCGCCAATAAGACGGGAGAGAGCCAGTTCGATCTGTACGCCCCGTTTGCTTCCCAGCAACTCATGCCATTCATCAACAGCAAATACTTCCAGCGTACTGAAGTCATTTGCATACCCTTTTGATGCGAGCAGCAAATGCAGACTTTCCGGTGTAATGAGCAAGATCTCCGGCATCTGTCGTTTTTGCTTCTGTCTTTCAGCAGGAGAGGTATCTCCATTTCTAATACCCACCTTCCATGGCATTTCAAGATCGGCGATCACTTCCTCCATTGCGCGGGCGATATCTTTGGAAAGGGCCCTCAGGGGCGTTATCCAGAGCAGCCTGATTCCATTGTTTTTCTTTTTCAGAAAAGAATCCGGATGTTCATTTATATACCGGATGACGCTTCCGAGAAAAACGGAAAAGGTTTTACCAAAGCCTGTGGGAGCGTTCACCAGTCCTGATTCTCCGGCACAGACGGCCCTCCAGGTGTCGGATTGAAATCTGAAAGGCCTCCTGCCGTATTTAGCAAAGAGCTTCTTTATTTCGATAAATCCCGCAGATTGATCAAATGGGTGTGCTGGTGAGGCTTTTTGCCTGTTGTTTTCCATAAAGTGAGCGCCCACGGGCCTTTGTTGGCAGAAACAAAAATTATGCTTTGTTCTCCTGAAAAGCGAAAGTCCGCGAAAAACTTTTATTGAGAATGACCGTATTAGATGTGCAAAGTTAGAAAAAGCTTAAGCCGGCCAAAAGATAATTAGCCAAATTGGAGTAACTTACGCGGCAATCTACTTTTTAACAAATTTCACATGAGAAAATTCCACGTTTCACTATTTATTGCCATAATATGTAGTGTACTTCCCGGAGGTGCTTTTTCGCAAAAAAGTTTCTTCGCCCCGGCCGGCACAAACGAGTTAAGCCAGGTGCCCGGCAAACGCTCTATCGTTCCCACAAAGTTTGAAGCTGTTAAGCTGAACAACAACGAGATGAAGGATTTCCTTTGGTCGCTTCCGGCAGAGCAGGATATTATTTACTCAAGAAATTCGACGCCGGTATTGGTTTTACCAATGCCCGACGGTACGAATGCGCGATTCAATGTATGGGAGAGCAGCATTCAGGAGCCGGGGCTTGAAGCAAAATTTCCTGAAATAAAAACCTTCGCAGGCCAGGGAATCGATGATCCCACTGCAAGCATTCGATTTAGTTATGAACCTTATTTCGGGTTCAGGGCTCAAATTTTATCGCCATCAACAGGGAGAATTTACATTGACCCCTATGTGATGAGAAACACGCAATATTATATAAGCTATTTCCATCGCGACAATGTAATGCGCAGAAGTTTTACCTGCATGACCACATCCGAGCCTGCAGAGAACGATTTGAGAGGCCGTGTATCAAATATTATGGCTTGCCGTGGTACCACCCTTCGTACTTATCGCGCAGCTATTACCTGTACGGGCGAGTATGGCCAGGCAGTGGGCGGAGGAGTTGCAGGGCCCGTGCATGCAGCGATTGTGAATTCCATGAACAGGATCACCGGTGTGTTTGAAGTGGAACTTTCGATCAGGATGGTACTGGTGGCAAATAATAACCTTATTGAATATCTGAATCCGGCAACCGATCCATTTAGCCCTACCGGTAATGTTAGCTCGGCCTTGTTAAATACGAATCAAAGCAATACCAACCTCGTAATTGGTGCGGCTAACTATGATATCGGCCACGTATTTACTGCGGATGATAACGGCCTTGCGCAATTAGGAGCTGTTTGTGGAACCGGAAAGGCCCGCGGTGGTTCAGGGTCATCTGTTTTAACCGGCGACGGTTATGATATTGATTTTGTAGCGCATGAAATGGGGCACCAGTTTGGCGCCGAGCATACTTTTGCTTCTGAAAGTTGTGCAAGCTCGGGCGGATCGTATGAACCAGGAAGCGGAACAACTATCATGGCTTATGCGGGAATTTGCTCACCAAGCCACAACATTCAACCAAGTAGTGACCCGATTTTCCATGGTAACAGTTTCGACCAGATCAACAGTTTCCTTTCAGGCTTAGGCGGTGCATGCGGAACCGTTACCAACACGGGTAACACATTACCACAGATCACAAGCATGGGCACATCAGGGCTCACAATTCCGATTGCCACTCCATTTACACTTACCGGTTCTGCCACTGACGCAGATGGTGATGCTCTTACCTATAATTGGGAAGGTTGGGACAGGCCTGACGCTGAAGATTTAAACCATGTTTGGACTGCGTATGCCGATTCGGTTACAGGGCCACTGTTCAGAACACGTTTATCAAAAACTTCACCGAGCAGAAACTTCCCGGATATGAAAGTGGTACTTGCCAATTACCCCGGCCTTGCTGCACCGGCGATCATGGATAACCCTGCAACCGGCGTGGTAGGATTGAGAGGTGAGGTGTTGCCAAGGGTGGCGAGGGAGATGAAGTTCAGGCTAACGGTAAGGGATAACCGCGCAGGTGGTGGCGGAGTTGTAGTTGGCGGTTCCAACGGCTGCCAGATCGGAACACCTTTCCGCGTGTTTACTGCAGGTACTACGCCCTTTTCGGTTCTTATACCAAACGGAGGCCAGAGTTGGCCCGGTGGATCAACTCAAACCATTACCTGGACTGTTGCCGGTACCAATGCGGCGCCATTTAATGTAGCTGATGTAAAAATCACTCTTTCTGTGGATGGTGGTTTAACCTATCCGCACGTTGTAACTGCAAGCACACCGAATGATGGAACAGAAGATCTGGTAATTCCTGCTGTGGGCCCCGTTACTACTGCCCGTATTAAGGTTGAAGCGGTTGGAAATATATTCTTCGACATTTCAAACAACAACTTTTCAATTACCGGAAGCACTACGCCTTCATTTGATTTTGCTTCACCTGCTGCAGTTGCGGTGCCTTGCGGAAGCACTTCAGCAACTATTTCATTAGGTACCACTCAAATCAGTGGCTTTTCCACTCCGGTAGTGTTGACTGCTTCAGGAAACCCCGGCGGCACTACGGTGAGCTTTTCACCAAACCCGGTTGCACCAGGTAGTTCAACGCAGGTATCGCTGAATAACATGGGATCGCTCACTCCGGGTACATATAATGTTACTGTAACCGGCACGGCAGGTACTACGGTAAAAACAAGAGTTATATCTTTCATAGTTTCTCCCGGGGGCGGACCGGTTATCACGGTACAACCTTCATCGCAGAGCCCCTGCCTTGGAGGTCCGGTAAGTTTCAGTGTTACAGCAACCGGTGCAACTTCTTACCAGTGGCAGGTTAGTACTAATGGAGGAGTTTCCTTCAACCCAATTTCAGGAGCAACCAATTCAACTTACAATGTTGCAGTAACTACTGCCGGCATGAACAACTACCAATATAATGTGGTGGTAACAAACCAATGCGGAACGGTAACTTCCTCAAACGCGATTTTAACGCTTGCCTCAACTCCTTCTATAACAGCGCAGCCGGTATCTGTTTCGGTATGTGCAGGCGCCAATGCAGTGTTTAACGTTACATCAACAACACCTGCAAACTATCAATGGTATATAAGCACCAACAACGGTGCAACCTTCACCGCACTTGCCGGCGCCACAATGAATATATTGAACCTTCCGTCCGTAACAGGAACGATGAATGGTTATCAATATCATGTGGTAGTTTCCAATACGTGCGGTACGGTTACATCGAACAATGTAACGCTTACCATTACTAACGGTGTAAATATAACTGCGCAACCCGCCAATGCAAGCGGAATATGCGTGGGTCAAACAGCAACCTTCTCCGTAACGGCAACCGGCCCGGGATTAACTTATCAATGGCAGGTTAGCACTGATGGTGGCCTTAGTTATAACAATATAGCATCGGCAACCTCGGCTACTTATACAACTCCTGCAGCCACTGCAGGAATGAACAACAACCGCTACAGGGTTATTGTAGGCACAAGTTGCGGATCACCTGTAACCTCTCAGGCTGCTATCCTTACGGTTGTAGCAGGCGCTGCGATCACAACCGAGCCTTCACCTGTTTCGGTTTGTCCGGGTGCAGACGCTACATTTACTGTAGTAGCCACCGGCGCGACAGGTTATCAATGGCAGGTTAGCACCAACGGCGGAACTTCTTTCAGCAGTATTGCGGGAGCCACCACAGCTACCTTAACCTTACCGGCGGTAACGGCGGGAATGAACAACAACCTGTACCAGGTATTGGTGAGCGGTTGTGCAACCCCTATCGCATCATCCAGTGTCACACTAACAATTTCTCCTGCACCAACGGTAACCACTCAACCTGCAGCCGTTTCATCATGCGTAGGTGGTGCGGCTACATTTAATGTAGTAGCTGCCAATGCAACCACCTATCAATGGCAGGTTAGCACTGACGGCGGAGTAACCTTCGTTGACATAGCAGGTGAAACCAATGCAACCTTGTCTCTTGTAAATCTTGTGGCCGGAATGGCGGATAATCAATACAGGGTTTTAATTAATAATGCTTGCGGCGGTACTGCTGTGATATCGAATGCAGCAACACTGACAATTTCTGCAGGCGCGGCGATTACTACGCAACCGGCCGATGCGTCAGGTTGCGCAGGATCAAACGTTTCCTTAACCGTGGTGGCAACCGGAGCCGGTGGCTACCAATGGCAGGTAAGCACTAACGGAGGAACAAGTTTCACAGACATTGCCGGAGAAACTTCCGCTACATTAACTCTTAACGGAATTACAGCCGGAATGAACAATAATCAATACCAGGTTGTGGTAGGTAATTGCGGCGGAGCGGGATTAACTTCATCGCCTGCAACACTTACCATTATTGGCGGGGCGGATATCACCACTCAACCTGCTGCAGCTTCTGTTTGCCCGGGTTCAGACGCCACCTTTAACGTAGCAGCCACAGGCGCTTCTGCCTATCAATGGCAGGTAAGTACAAATGGTGGAACAACCTTTACAAATATAGCCGGTGCCACAAGTGCAACACTCACTGTGCCTGCAGTTACTTCAGCAATGAATAACAATCAGTACCAGGTGTTGGTTACCGGAGCATGTGGAGATGTAACTTCTTCTTCGGCTACACTCACCGTTAGTAGCGGTGCGCTTATTACCACGCAGCCTGCAAACGTAATTGCCTGCGAAGGCAGCGATGGCACGCTGACCGTGGTTGCGAGCGGTGCTACTGCTTATCAGTGGCAGGTGAGTACAGACGGTGGTACTACCTTCACTAACATCAGCGGTGCTACCAATGCTTCTTATACTTTAAGCGGTGTAACCTCGTCTATGAACAACAACCAGTATAATGTGGTGATCACCGGCGCTTGCGGCAGTACAACTTCATCAAATGCAACTTTAACCGTGAACGCCTCACCGGCAGTGACCGCTAATGGACCGGCTGCCGCAGTGTGTGCAGGTTCGAGCATAACACTTACAGGCTCCGGCGCCGTTTCCTACACATGGGATAACGGTGTAACGGATGATGTTCCTTTTACGATAGATGCAACCAATACATATACCGTTACGGGAACTGATGTTAACAATTGTGAAGGCACTGCCTCAATAACGGTAACAGTAAATGCTGCACCGGTTGTTACTTTGTCTGCTGACGACACCCAACTCACCGAGGGCGAAACGGCAACATTAACAGCTACGTCTAACCCTGCGGCTGCATCGTATGTTTGGTACAGGAATGGGAATGTGGTGGCCGGTGCTACCGGAGCTACTCTCACGGTTCTGCATACTGAGCTTGGATCTTACACTGTAGAGGCGACTGATGCCAACGGATGTTCAGCAACTTCTGCTGCTGTTGAGATCGTAGCGGGCACCACTGCTTTTGCGTTCATAACTCCGAATGCAAATAACGGAACCTTCAAAGTACATTTTAGAAATGAGGGCTTCCAGGCTCCAACCCGTATTCTTAATATCTATGATGAAAAGGGCAGATTGATGCATCAGCAGGTTCGCACAGTTAATTATGCTGTAACAACCGATGTTATTGATGTGTCTGTTCCAATGCTTTCAAAAGGAAGCTATTGGGTGGTATTATCAGAATCAAACGGACGTAGATTAAAATCAGGTAAACTGATCATACAATAAGAAAGATAATACTTACTGAAAGGGCTGCCGTTTGGCGGCCCTTTTTCTTTTGGACGAAGCCAGTTTTGAATTGGACGAACTGCAGTTATCCCTGCATGATTTTTTTACACGGTAAAAGCATTTCAGCATTTAATGCAACTGTTTTAGCAGGTCTTTCACCGCACGATATAAGCAGCGTTTTAAATGTGTATCTATAATAATTGGATAATTCTCGCAACGTTTGAAATACAAATCATAATTGCCTTTCTAGCCTTTAAAACGGTCATGGCCGACGAAATTTTATCTCAGGGATTTCAGTTCGGCGATAATTACAGAAGAAGGATAAGTGTGTTTCATTCCAAATTTGCGGGAGCGACCCTTATTCGTACAAGCCTAACTGCAGAACTGACTTTTTAATAAAGCTGTTTTTAGTGGAACAAACCTGCGGTCGAAAAGCATTAGTGGTTTAAATGTAAAATCAGGGATCGATGATCTTTTCTTATATCGGAAATTAAAACGTAGAACTCACATTCCCGTTTTCCAGTTTCAGAAAATACAAATGTTTATTCTCAAAATAATCCGGTGTTCCATCCTCATTAAATACCGGTTTGAAATTATAATCGGAGAACACCTTGTGCGGATAATCATTCAAATGCGAGATAAAATCATGCGGGTGCTTTGCAATCAATTTAACGAACAGGTAAATGGTTTCAAACCCTTTAAAAGCCAGTTCCGACGGGCTTATCTTGTATCTTTTCTTATAAGCGTCTGACAGCATCAGGCTGTAATTGTCTTCCTTTCCATTATAGTAAGGTGTTGTAAAAAATATAGGAAAGTCTTTAAGCTTTGGGTTTGCCTTTTTAAAAAAGCTTTCCCAGTTAGGCATTCCGATAAGTTTTATTTTGTAATTGCCTTTTAAGCCCGCACTTGTTAACGCAAGTTCCGTAGCAAAGGCGTCATCAAGGCTTCCCCCGATTATTACATTGTTTTTTGTGCTGTCCAGAGAATTTTTCAGCCGGGTGAAATCCCCGTCAATATTCACCGTTTTGTAATTGAGAAGAGGAGCGCCATCGGGGGTATTGCTTCCCTTTAAATAATCCGCCACTTTTTCTTCCTGCGATCCGGGCTGTGTGGCCAATACTATATTGTCCATACTATGCGTTTGCAACACATAGCTGTAAATGGCTTCGCAGTGCGCGCGAAGAGTTGAATTCATGATAACTAGGAAAGGGTTGCTTGTTACGCCTCCGTCATTCGGATAAGTTGCCGAAATGAAAGGAATGTTTTTTTTCTTCGCAAAAGAGGCTAACTGGCTAAAATCTTCTTCACGCACAGAACCGATTGCAAGGTCCAGGCTGTCAAATTCCCGCCTTGATAAGGCCATGGCAAGGTCCATTGAGCGCACGTCGTAAAATCGCGCCTCGATATTTGCCTGATATATAAGGATACTGTCTAGTGCCACCTGGGCGCCTTGTAAAAATTCAAGCCCCGGAAAGGAAAATCTCGGAAAATTTTTTCCATAACGGTAATGTGTACCCGTAAATACCGAGTCGAGGTAAACAGGCGCAAATATGCCAACACGAAAGGTTCTGAAAGAGTTAACAGTGGCGGAATCCTGCGCCTTTAAGTTATCGGCGCTCAAAAAGAAAAATCCAAATAGAAAGATCAGTTGTTTCATGCTGTGCCGGGTTTATTCCCATTCAATGGTTGCGGGCGGCTTGCTGCTTATGTCGTACACCACGCGGTTTATTCCTTTTACGTTATTTATGATTTCGTTTGAAATTTCAGCCATGAAATCATACGGCAGGTGTGCCCAATCGGCCGTCATACCATCTACCGATGTAACTGCTCTCAGGGCCACAGTGAACTCATATGTTCTTTCATCGCCCATCACTCCCACGCTTTTCACCGGTAGTAGTATCGTACCTGCCTGCCATACTTTTTCATAAAGGCCATGCTTCTTAAGCCCATCGATATAAATATGGTCTGCATCCTGCAATAACCGTACCTTCTCCTCAGTCACTTCTCCTAAAATCCGGATGCCAAGCCCCGGGCCCGGGAAGGGGTGGCGGTTCAATAGATCTGCAGGAATTCCAAGTTCGGCTCCGATCTTTCTCACTTCATCTTTAAAGAGCGAACGAAGCGGTTCAATCAATTTTAAATTCATTTTTTCCGGTAATCCACCCACATTATGGTGCGACTTAATGGTTACCGAAGGCCCATGTACGGAAACCGATTCAATTACATCCGGATAGATGGTTCCCTGTCCAAGATGAGTGATACCTTCAAGCCTTTGCGCTTCTTTATCAAATACGTCAATGAAACTTCCGCCGATTGATTTTCGCTTCTCTTCAGGCAAAACCTTTCCTGCTAGCTTGGTATAGAAATGTTCTTTCGCATCCACTCCTTTTACATTTAATCCAAGCTTTTTGTAAATGGCTAGAACTTCTTCAAATTCATTTTTTCTTAGCAATCCGTTATCTACAAAAATTCCAAACAAATTTTCTCCGATAGCACGATGAAGAAGTGTGGCAGCTACTGTGCTGTCAACTCCTCCGCTAAGGCCCATTACCACCCTTTTTCCCTCAAGTTCTTTTTTTAACAAAGCAACAGTATCGCTGATGAAGTGATCAGGCGTCCAGTCTCCGCTGCATCCGCAAACATTGTAAAGAAAATTTTTTAAAATTGTTTTCCCTTCAGTGGAATGATAAACTTCAGGGTGAAACTGCAGGCCGTACAAAGGCTTGTCGTTCATTTTAAAAGCCGCAACCGGAATACTCTCTGTTGTACCGGAAATTGAAAATCCTTCAGGAAGCTGGCGAATAGAATCGCTATGGCTCATCCAAACCTGCGACTCCTCAGGCACACCGGAGAAAATTCCTGAAAGGTCAGAGATTTTAAGTTTAGCCCTCCCATATTCTCTCTTGTCACTCTTTTCAACCTTCCCGCCAAATTGTTTGGCCGTAAGTTGGGCTCCATAACAAATTCCCAACACGGGCCAGTTTGCCAGAAGAGATTCAACGTTAACCGAGGGAGCGTTTTCTTCGTTCACGGAAAAAGGGGAGCCCGATAAAATAATACCCTTCAAGCCCGCTTCCGGATTTATCTCTTTCTTATAAGGTATGATCTCGCAATATACATTTGCTTCACGAACGGCCCGGGCAATCAGTTGGGTATATTGGGATCCGAAATCAAGAATAAGGATTTTTTCTGCCAGCATGCAGCGAAGGTAAATTATTGGCGCAAAAAACATTACAAGTCAACAAGATTGGACGGGAAGAACGCGATTTGATGCGGATCGATTGGTGAAAAATTTTCAGGTCACTTCTTGTAATGTGTAAATGAGAGCATAAAATTCCTAATATTTGCGGCATGAAGCGATTAGTTTTTTTATTGTTTATTTCCGCATTCGCTGCGGTTTTTCCTTCCTGCGAAACAAAGTATGGTAGCGGGGAAATAATTACCGTTCAAAAGAGCGTTCCTGAGTTTAATGCAGTAAGCATATCAGGCAACATAAATGCTGAATTAAGAAATGGCCCCCAAAAAGTAGTCATAGAAGCGGATGACAATTTGATGGAATTCATACGGACCGATGTGGAAGGGAACAAACTAAAAATTTCCACTGAAATAAAGAGCTTGCGGGATGCGCATATCCGCGTTTACATTACTGCACCGGGCATTAACCGCGTTTCAACAAGTGCCGGGGCCGAATTAGCTTTAAAAGATGACCTTAGTTCTCCGGAGCGGATACAACTTGTTACATCCAGCGCAGGAGAAATAGAGGGCAGGGTTGATGCGCCATTTGTTGAACTGGATGCCAGCAGCGGTTCAGAGATAAAGGTGAAAGGACGAACGCGAAACCTGCAGGTAGATGCATCAAGCGGTGCGGATGTGGAAGCATCAGGCTTGATGGCCGAGAACACCGAGGTTTCTGCCAGCAGCGGTTCGGCCGCGAAAGTGCATGCAAGTGTTTCTCTTAAAGCATCGGCTTCCAGTGGTGCCGGAATAAAATATCGTGGTGGAGGTGAAACTACAATTAACCAAAGCTCCGGCGGAACTGTAAAGAAGCTTAATTGACAGGTTACTCTTCAATGCCAAGGGGTTCTTTTCCAAGATCGAATACGATCGAATGAAATTCGATTTCAAACCATTCGCGGAATAATTCATAGGTACGGTTTTTTGGCCAGCTCTCGCCGCTGAAATCCCAATCCTGCAACTCATTCTGAAACATCAGCTCAAAGTTGTCCCGTATCCATTCCTCCGTTTCTTCCGGTGTTGCACAATCGTCGGCGAGATAAATATGTCCTTCACCTCCATCGGTTAATGGTTCTTCCGTATGTTGATTGAACCAATCTATAAAAGGTTGCTTTGCTTTCAGCAAAAAAGCATTCCGGTTTACAAGGTCTGGGAAAATCGGCTCCATAAAATAAATTATTGATAAAGATAAGGGGCCTGCTCTTTTAATGTGGGTGAAATCAGCGTACAGGAACAGTTTTTTTCGGCTGTAAATTAAAACAGGGGACAACCCAGTTTGCGCCCTGCGCCCTTTCCGGGAGAGAGGTCATTTATTTTCGTTCCAAACCTGTAAGAAAGGCGTATCACCGTCGCGTAATACCAGTCTTTGTTTTTAGGATTTCCGCGCTGAGCGCCTTCGGCAGGGTATGAGTTTCCACCACCTAATTCATCACCGCGGTATGCATACTCCATAGCAAGCAAGCCATTGCCTGCGGCCAGTGTGGCGGAATCTGCATAAGTGGTGCTCACATCATCGAGATAATCGGTAAACAATTTCCGAAATCCAAGTTCCACGCCAAGTTGAAGTCTTGGTGAAATCGCAGTTTTTATTCCTCCGCCAAATGGAATTGCGAATTGTATCAATTTGTATTCTTGCCTGTCCGGATATTCAGCCAGTCCCTGGCCCTCGGTGCCCAGATTTTGCAAAAATATTTTCTCGCCAGTTTCGTCCTTTATCCACGGGTTGAATTGAAACAATCCGATGCCTGCAAAAAAGTATGGCGAGAATGATCTGTAGTCGAGATCAAATAAATGATACTCCGCTGCAACCTGTGCTTCAAGTATCCGTGTATTAAAACTAAGGTTGCGGAGCTGATTACTTTTATTACCTCCTTCAAGATTGTCTCCACCCTGCAGCTGCATATAACTAAAGGCGCCGCGCACATTGATTTTTGGCGTGAGCTCAAAAGTGAGCCCCAGGCCAAGTGCAGGCTTCGCGGGCGAAAAGGAAAATTTTTTCGCCTGAAGGTCGCCCTGGTAGTTGGCGAGACCTGCGTACAGGTTTGCCTGCCATTGGCCGGTGGAGGCTAAAGGAAGTATCAACAAGGTGGCAAGGAGTACTCTCATTTACGAAAGGGGGATGCGACAAAAATTGAGCCATTAGGGGGAGACCCGGGCTTAACTTATAATGAGTACCTCAAATAACAGGATTTCGATTTGGGATTGGGAGCGTAAGCTAATTGCAGAAATCAAACCTTCACTCTTTCTTTTACTACCTCCCGATCCACCATTTAAACCTCGTTAGAGTTAAAATTGCCGGATTTGGGCGTTCCCGCCTCAGGCGGGCGGGCTTTTCGCTGTATCTCGGGCGATGCCCGAGGATGCCGCTCCAATCCCTAACGCAGCCTAACAGTTTATTTGGACCAAACTTTACCGGATGCAGGCAACATAGTCCCTGGGGCCGCGGAAAACCTGACTTTACTTCTAAGAAAGGAAAAACTATACATCAACCCTGCTTTGGAAAAAATGATCGCTAAAACAACACCAGCGCAAATTATCCCTGCCATCTGCGACTGTGAAGCTTGAAGTTTTAACGCCCTTATTCGCCTGAAAACCGGATTTGTACGTGTTAATGCGGTCTAAAGGGTGGATCGTACGATTATCATCCTCTAAACGAATATAAAAATTCTATTCAACCTCAGAAAGTTTTTAAAGGGTAATAAAAATAAATACATTAATCCCCACTCACAAAAAAAGCCCGGCATAAAGCCGGGCCCTTATCATCCATGTAACAAAGCGCTTAGTTAAAAGAATACCTGATACCCAACTGGCCCTGGAATCTGGATCCAAAGGTAGTTGACCAGGGCTTCCGCGGCGTAAAATTATATCCCGTACCGGCATTTGCCCCTGTGCGGTTTACCGCCGTGAGAAGAGTATAAGCCTGGTTAGAAATGGTGTACTGCCTTCCCCAATCCTCGTTAATGAGGTTGGTTAAATTGAATACATCAAAGGTCACCTGTATGGCGTGCTTCTTACCTCCCACATTCATAAAGAAATCCTGCGCTATCCGGGCATCGATCACGTGCTCCCAGGGCGTGTTGCGGCCATTCCTTTCCGTATACTGACCGCGACGGCTGCTGAGGTATTTGTCGTTATTAATGTAGGCTTCAAACGCAGCGGCTTGTTCTGCAGCTGTGGCAATCACAGCACCAGATCCGCTAAGCCGGTCTATAAAGTTGATCTGAGAAGGATCGGCCGGAACATACAAGAGGTCGTTACCAAATCTTCCGTCACTGTTCAGGTCACCGTCTACAAGGTAAGTGAATGGCCTGCCTGAATTTCCTTCATAGAAAAACGAAAGCGAGGTTTTAAAATATTTGGCGTATGTGAAATTGGTGGAGAACACACCCGTAAAACGGTGGCGCATTTCGTGGGCCGAAGTGGCTAGTTGCGGATTGTTAGGATCGCCGACCACCTGTACAAATTCCCAGTTAGACAATGCAGTCGAACTTAGTCCGCTGTTCACGTCTGCAGCATGGTTAAAGTTGTACGCAAATTGCCCGAAGAAATGCTTCCACGTTTTGTTAAGCGTAAACCCGGCATTGAACGAATATCCGCGGTTTGTATTCGAAACAAGGATGGCATTGTTCAGCCTTGCATGCTTCCGCCTTCCCGAAGAAGAAGAGGCGAAGGCAATGCGTGTGTCGAAACCATTGTTGTAGGCAGGGTCAACCACACCTACGGGCGCTGTCAGGTTAATATCCTGGTAAAGCACGTTATTAATGGTTTTGCTCAACATGGTTTCAATGGTAAGATTCACTCCGCCGGGAAGTTTCTTGTCTGCGCCAAGGTTCAACCGAACCACCTGTGGTAACTTGAAATCTTTATCTATCAGGTTCAGGTCGAAATTTGATCCGCTTGATCCAATAGTTGAAGGATCCACATCAGGCTGCAATCCATTACCATTGTTTACTGTGAACGGAGCAGTGGTGGGAGAGTTATCGGTTTGCGCATTCGCCAGCGTCAACATTCCATTGTTTGAAAACTGGTTTGATATCCATACAAATGGCACACGTCCGGTAAATACGCCGATACCTCCGCGGAATATCATGTTCCTGTCGCCATCCACATCATAATTGAAACCGATGCGTGGAGAAAGAAGAAGTTGTTTATCAGGAACATTTTCCGTGCTGTACATTCCCTGGAAAACAGAATCCACATAAGGGTTGAATGCGGGCTTGTCGCTGAATACAGGCATATCTGCACGTAAACCAACAGTCAGCCTGAATCGTTGATTGAACTGAATTTCATCCTGCACATAAAAACCAAGCTGCGCAGCGCTGAATTCCCCGGAGGGCTTATCGCCTAAGGTTGCCTTGTTCGCTGAATAAGTTACATCAAACTGGCGCGGTGCATTGAGGTTAAAGTCGTTCAAGCTGGCAAAACGCCATCTGCCGTTTAGGTTGTTCATAAACAGGTTTCGGAACTTGAAAAATTCATTGTGCGTGCCCACAGTAAAGGTGTGCTTGTTTTTGAAAATTTTCAGGTTGTTGGTGATCTCGATAATGTCCTGGTCTAATTCATTGGCTACAGAACTGCGCTCGGTGCCAAGAGTAACCGTACCGCCGTTATGGCTAATTTCAACAGAAGGGAAAAGTGATCCGTATATGGTACGGAAATCACGTATCTGGTGGCGGCCGATGATCAGGTTGTTGGTGAATGTATTATTAAAGCGGCTTCTTAATTCGCCCACAGTAATATGCTGTGTATTATTAAACCGGTAAGCGTTGTTGCCGAAACGGAAACTGTTTGCCGTCCGGCTGATGTTGTCGTCAAATGCATTAATGTAATTATGACGAAGCGTTAGACGGTGTTTGTCGTTAATGTTCCAGTCTATCCGCCCGAAAATTTTATCGCTCTGCGTTTCAGCATCCACCGCACCGAATGTGCCGGGATTGTATCCCCAGCGGTTGGTCAATGTATCTGTTATGGCCTGGGCATCTTCCAAACTCAGCAATGATCCATTCTCTCCCGCGTTTAAAATAGTGGGTGCATTTCTACGGGCCATTTCCCCGTTCACAAAAAAGAACAGTTTGTTTTTTATTATCGGTCCGCCAATCCGCGCTCCAAATTGTTTGTCAGAAAAGTCAGCAGTTTTTTGCTTTGTTTGCGGATCCTTACCTACGGTAGCATCATTGCGGTTGAAATAATAAACTGAACCTTCAAGGTTATTTGTACCGCTTCGGGTTACGGCATTAATTCCGCCCCCGGTGAAATTTCCATAAGTAATATCAAAGGGCGCGAGAACTACCTGTATCTCCTGGATAGCATCCAGGGATATCGGCGTGGTTGAAGCCTGGCCGCCCGGTGTGCCGGTTCCCGCAAGGCCGAACACATCATTATTTACAGCCCCGTCAATAGTGATATTATTAAAACGGTTGTTCATACCGCCGAATGAATTGTTCCCTGTAGCCTGCGGAGTTATGCGTGAATAATCTAAAATGCTTCTTGAAAGCGAAGGCATAGCATTTATCTGCGCATTGCTGATGTTGGTTGATGCGCCTGTTTTTCTCCTCGCGGCCAACCCGCCGCCCGTTCCGGTAACAACTACTGTGGTTAGTTCTGTGGCAGTTGGTTGAAGCGTGGCATCAACTCTTGTGTTTTCCCCAAGCGGAAAATATAAATTCGATTCATTAAAGGGCGAATAACCAACATTGGTTACCACCACAGTATACGGGCCGCCCGGTATAAGGTTTACCAGGTCGTAACGGCCATCTTTTCTTGTGGCAGCGCGGTATACAGTACCTGTTGGCGTATGAGTAACTTCAACCGTGCTTCCCGATAATAATTCTCCCGTTGAGTTTTTTACATAACCGGTCACACTGCTTGTTGTCACCTGGGCCATCGCCAGTATAGGGAAGGCAAGTAGGGCCAGGATGGGTATTAGCTTTTTCATATGCATGTAGTTTACTCTGCAAAGAAAATCTATAAGTTTCAGCCTACAGCTATCTTTTATTAACAAAATGTTAGGAATATAGCCGGCCCGGTTTTACCGACCGCATAGTTGGTGAATGCTTAGTAACTTTGCACCCAAATTTCGGGTTATGCTGGATAGTATTGAGTCTGCAATAGAGGATGTAAGAAATGGCAAACTTATAATTGTAGTGGATGATGAGGACAGGGAAAATGAAGGAGATTTTCTCACCGCAGCTGCAAATGCCACTCCGGAGATCATAAACTTTATGAGCACCCACGGGCGCGGACTAATCTGCGCTGCACTCACCGAAGAAAGGTGTGAGGAGCTTCATCTTCAGCCAATGGTGGTTGATAACACCTCTTTGCACGAAACAGCCTTTACCGTTAGTATAGACCTTCTTGGACACGGATGCACAACCGGCATTTCAGCGCACGACCGTTCAAAAACCGTAAAGGCTCTTGTAGATCCTAATATGCGTCCGGCCGACTTTGGTCGCCCCGGGCACATCTTTCCTTTAAAGGCAAAAAAAGGTGGCGTGATACGAAGGGCGGGGCATACGGAAGCCACCATTGATATTGCACGTCTTGCAGGCTTCGACCCTGCCGGTGTTTTAGTTGAAATAATGAATGAAGACGGTTCGATGGCCCGCGTTCCTGAATTGAAAGAGATCGCTAAAAAGTTCAACCTGAAAATGATCTCTATAAAAGACCTGATCGAATACCGGTTGCAAACGGAAAGCCTTATAGAAGAAGAAGTGCGGGTAGATATGCCCACGCGATACGGCATGTTTGAACTGATCGCCTTCCGCCAGGTAAATACAGGTGAGGTGCACATGGCGCTGAAAAAAGGTAATTGGGAAAAGGGAGAATCAGTAATGGTCCGCGTACACAGCAGTTGCATGACGGGCGACATACTTGGCTCTCTCCGCTGCGATTGCGGCGAACAACTCCACGCAGCAATGCGGATGATTGAAGAAGCAGGCAAGGGCCTCGTGCTTTATATGAACCAGGAGGGCAGGGGCATCGGACTGGTCAATAAACTGAAAGCATACAAACTTCAGGAAGAGGGAATGGATACGGTGGAAGCCAATCTGCATCTTGGTTTTGGAATGGATGAACGCGATTACGGCGTTGGCGCGCAAATTCTGCGTTACCTGGATATATCACGCATGAAGCTGATCAGCAACAATCCACGTAAACGCGCGGGGCTGCTGGGTTACGGACTTGAAGTAACTGAAACCATTCCGATTGAAATGATGCCCAACACCCACAATAAAAAGTATCTTTTCACCAAGCGCGACAAATTAGGCCACGAAATTCTCAACGGATTGTAGGGGCCGTTTTGTGGATTAATGGCTTTATGGTTTAATGGTTTAATGGTTGGATGGTTGGATTGTTGAAACTTCCCGATTCGTTCGATGGCGAGTACAGTGCCGCATAACTATCGTCCCCGGTGTCTTTAAAGCTCCACTTATTGGTTGAATGATTATCCCCTGTTGGAAGTGTTTGATCGATTGATTTAAGATTGCCGACTCCCGACTATAAACTATCAACTACAAACTACCAACTACTAATTATTGCGCCTTTACTTTCGCCTCCTTTCATTGATCATATCAATCTGCTTCTTACTTCTGAAAATATCGCCAAGCCTGTCAAAATCTTTCCTGTATGAAAGTTGAATACCCGAGCGGTTTCTTTGGCCAACGGTAAGGTCAATGCTTGTTCTGTTGAAACCCACAACACGTAGAGAGCCGTCTTTGTTGAGCAGCCACTCAATAGTGATGTCCGGCGTTATCAATCCGCGCCTTGCAAGTTGCAATGTTGCGGGATTGTTGTATTCAAGATTTCCCCCGATCAATACGAACAGGCGGTTGCTTAACAATACTTTTAAACCGGCGCGTACATTGGCCTGCAACTGGCTCGCCGCTGCCTGAATGTTCAATGTCGGATTAATGTCTATGTAGGTTGAAATGATGCCGTTAGTCGCTTTTTCCAGTTCGCGGTTAAATACTGTGGTAAGCCAGCCGCTGACAATACCGCCAATTGTGTTGGTGGCGATGGCTATGGTGTTCTCCGCTGAAATAAAAGACTGGCTGCTGCTGATAAAAGTATTGAACAATAAAAGGCTCGCCACCTGTTTGTTCATTTCTGCCTTATCATTTTGAAAATCGGCAAGCTTTTTTACTGCGATGTAATCACTCTTGATATCGGATTTTTCCGGAAGCTTGAATTCAAATTCAATTTCAGGTTGTTGAAGAACGCCGGTCAAATGCGAGATGATGGTGATGTCTTCTTTCTGCCTGTAACCTCCGGCGGAGGCGAGCACGCTTACGTCCACGTTCTTTGCGATATACTCCGCCTCCATATCAATGATCGCCTGGTACGGATCACCGTTCCAGGTAATACTTCCGCGATTTAATATAAACGGCCTTTGTAAAAATGTTTGAAAGTTGAAAGTGTATTCGCCCTTTGTTAATTCGTAACTGCCGCGAATAGATAAAGGCTCCTTGCTTCCCACACGTATGTTGAGCAGGCCATTTCCCTGTCCGTGCAAAACATCTCCCGTCGCTTCATCGAGTATCACATCTACCTTACATGCAGGGTTCGCATTTACATTAAGGTTTACGAGAATGTTTGCGATTTCAGATCTGGTCCTTTCTTTTGCCGGAGTGCCGAACTGAATAAATTCGATATAATCAATGGTGCCGCTTTCTTTTGAAGAGCCTGTGGGTAAATATAGGTGGCTGGAATCAATGGAACTTGGCTGCCCGTCGATGGTCATTACCATTCCGGTTATCGGCCCGTCAAGCGTCATGTTCGCATAGCCGGTCACGTTACCATAAAATTCCTCATTGTCTTTCCTTGTTGTGTTCAGCAACAACATCCTTTGCGTTTCCAGGCTCAGGTTGTGAAAAGAGAATCGTTCAAAAAACGTGTGCGACATCCTTCCGCTTACCACGCCCTCATTTCCTAAAGTGTCTTTTATGGTCATTCGGCCCAGGTCAATTTCATCGGGACGGAAATAGATCGTTTCATCCTTTATGTTATAACGGCACTGGGTATACGAAACCAATAAGGAGGCGCTGTCAATTGTGGCTTCTCCCGTAAGATAGAGGTGGCGCGGCATTCCGCTTACTTTTAGGGCAGTGGTGGCCGTGCCGCGTATATCGGAAAAGATCGCCCCCAGGTACGGTTCCAGTACTTCCAGGTTTATGGTGCGTCCCTCAAGGTCTATGCCCAGCGCATTCGCGGAATCTTTATAATTGTAATATCCGGCAATATCAAAATCGTAAGAGGAATCCCTTGCATGTGCCTCAAAGTTTACCTTTCCTGTAGAAAGATTTGCATCAGACTCCAGGTTTACATCACCCATAAATTGTCCGTCAAGCGAAAAACTGTCTGCCACTCCTGAAAATTCCACCGAGGTTTTTCCGAATGGATTACGAAGGGTAGCCGTTCCCGTTAGTCGCCCGGCAGGCTTCGGATTCTTCATAATGAGCGGAGCAAAATCATGTATCGCCACTTCCGAAAAACGCGCTATAATATGCGTTTGATCCGTTTCGTCAGAGAGTTCAGACGAGATTACGATCTCTTCCGCGCCATGCGAAAACCTTATCTCGTTTGCGTCTATATAATTCTGCCGAACGGTAAGTTCTCCATCCTTCTCAAGCAACCATTTTTTGTTGTTGATTATAAAAGATGAGGGGAAAAAGTTGATTCGCACGCCGTCAGCCATGGTTTGCACACTCGCGTTAAGCTCTGCATCGTTCAGGTTTTTCCCTGCACTAGTTTTTAGCTGAATAAAAGACAGGTCATTATTCGCAGTGAGCTTAAGGTCTGTTTGCGGGAAGAAAAGACTGTCAGACAAGCTTATGTTTGAAGCGCTGAGGTTTGCAGTAAGCGTGTCGAAATTTCCCGAACCGGTCAGCTGAACATTGCTAAAAGATTTTCCTTCGAATGAAAAATCAGGAACTTTTGCATTTACTTTCAATTCGGAGTTTACAAGATTAATGTTGCCGGAAAGCTCGCTGTCATTGAACCCGGTAAAGCGCGGGTCGATCAGCCCGAGATAATCCGTAACATCCTTGGTTTTTATGTAAAAGTTGAAATCCTGGTTACTTACGGCGTAAGTTGGTTTCTTGATATAAGTGGGGTAATAGCGGCTTAAAAAGAAGGTGAAGGAATTTGGAAGATCACGGATATTAAATTTTCCGTTCAGCAATACGTCGAGTTCGTTTGATTGCAAAGAGAGAGTCTTCCTGTCTCCTGTAAGGGATGATTTCAAGGTAAGTGAATCAAAGGAAAGCCGTGTACTGTCTGACAGTAAGGCCGCATTATACACGCGCGCTGTTCCCAGGAAATCGTCGATGTTGTTCCCGGTAAAATTTACGCTGAACAAGCCCGCAAGACGAAGGTCTTTTTTTGCAAGGCCCAGTTTGTGCAGGTCGATGTAAGCAATGTCGGCGTCGGCGTTCAGGTCCATCTCTTTACCCGAAAGGCTGATGGTACCGTCCAGGCTCCTGATCTGAACTTTAGGATCATCTATCGTAAGGTGCCCTTTGAAAAATTTCTTTTCGAAATCGCCAACAATGTAAATGTTCGAAAAAGTTTTATCTGCCCAATCGATCCGGGAAATGGTTCCGTCAAAATTCACGTTAAGTTCATCAAGGGAAAAACCCTGGCCGTGCACATTCCCGTTAAGCGAGATATTTCCAAACTGTTTGTTATCTAAAAATTTCCCGATGTTAAAACCGGTTGAAGACAATTTCCCGGAGTATGCGGTAGGCCCGCGCGTGGGCAGTTGAATTCGTATATCTGTATTTACATTTCCCAGGCCGCTTTGAATATTTCCTTTGGCAATAAAGTTCGACATATATCCTCCCGCCATACCAACGTACCGTATACTGCCCAGATGATGCAGTGCAGGTTGCCTCACCTTTTTCAACGCAGGAACAATTGAAATGAGGTCGTAATAGTGAGAAGAAAAATTTCTGGAGTTAAGCACAATAAAAGTGGTATCGATATTCGGCAAGCCCCGCATTTGCAGGTCGCCTTCGAGATAACTCATTCCACTTTTTATCTTCATGTTCTTTGCGGTGAAATCGGCCACGGTGCCTTCAGCCTCACCGCTGAAATTGAATATGCGATTCCAATCGGCAAGGTTTGGCGCAAAGAATGCGAGGTCATCACTGTGAAGTTCAGCATTTCTGAAACGCCCTTCCAGCACAACTTTTGAAATGAAATTGCCCATGTCTTTATTGAAGGCATCATACCGCATGGAATAGTAATCACCCAGTGTACTTCGGTTAGTCCTGAGCGTTAGTTTGTCAAACTCCATCAGCACAGGGGTGAACTTCATGTGGGCATCGAGTTGCTTTACTTCCAGTCCGCTTATTTCCTTTGCTGATAACTGTACAACCCCCATGAGTGTATCATTCACCACAACAAGATCTGAAATGCTTCCATTGATGGATGAAAAAACGATATGCTGCCCGTCGAACCTGTCAGTATATCGGGCTCTTATGGTTTCCTTATCGTTTCTGAAAGTAAAGTCGCTTATGTTTAGTTTT
>JAFAGR010000096.1 GCA_023422565.1 Bacteroidota bacterium
CTGCAAGTTTCATTATAATGATGAGGCCACGGGAAAGGACAAGGAGAACATTCTTGAAAAGCAAAAGGAAAGTACTTTATTTATAACCGAAGGAGACAGTGCGAGCGGATCGATCACTAAGGCACGGAACGTAAATACGCAGGCCGTGTTCAGTTTGCGCGGAAAACCGTTAAACAGCTTTGGACTTACAAAGAAGATCGTGTATGAAAATGAGGAATTTAACCTCCTTCAGCATGCATTGAATATTGAAGAAGGTTATGAAGGGTTGCGTTACCATAATATTGTAATCGCTACCGATGCAGACGTGGACGGACTGCACATCAGGCTGCTGTTAATGACTTTCTTCCTCCAGTTCTTCCCTGACCTTGTTAAGAACGGCCATGTTTATATTCTTGAAACTCCTTTGTTCAGGGTGAGAAATAAGCAGGAAACAATTTATTGCTACGACGAAAGCGAAAAAATGGCCGCGGTGAAAAAACTGGGTAACAAGCCGGAGATCACGCGCTTCAAGGGTTTGGGAGAGATCAGCCCTGACGAGTTTGCACGTTTTATCGGCGAAGACATAAGGCTGCAACCCGTAATAATGGAATCAGGCGAACATATTCAGCAACTGCTCGAATATTACATGGGCAAAAACACTCCGCAGCGGCAGGATTTTATAATTGATAATTTAAAGCTGGAAGTTGATATGGCAACGGAAACAGCGGTTGCATAGCTTCCAGTTTCACTAAAGACGATTTAATAAATGATCCACATAGTATTTAACGAGGCGGATGTAAAAACACTGGAATCAGCGATAGAACTGGATGAATCGTTGGCAGGAAAAATAGTGCAGATAAAGGACGATTATGCGGTTGGTCCCATAAATAACCTTTACCAACGGGAAGGCATAGACGCACGGAGAGAATGGTGGAGATCGGTTGTTGAAGGAGGAGATTACCAGCATCTCGCGGATGACGAAAGTATTGATGATTATACAGCGGTTGCCGGCGTGGTGGGCGAGTTGCGCCGCGATGAAACGGAGGAAGTTTGGATATGGGCCGCGCAGAACAAGCATGATGTAAGCGGCTATTACTTCCTTCTACATTATGTGAAAGAGTTCCAGGGCAGGGTGCAGATACTTTACCTGAACAACCTTCCTTTTATAAACGAAAAGGGAGGCATATTTTATCCCACCTGGATAAGCGAGATACCGCCAAAGGAGTTTTTGAAAGCAAAAAAACTGGCAAGGCCGATCACCCTGAGTGAATTTGAAGTGGACCCTGATGAATGGCAGAAGCTGGCATCAGAAGACCGCGGAGTTCGATTGCTGGAAGGAGGGAAGAAGCTGGTTCAGGAAGATTATGCTTTTTACGACAGCGAACTCAAAAAGTTCATCACCGGCGAATGGCAGAAGGCTTCCAAGATCATCAGCCAGTTTTTATCAAAATCTAAACACACTACCGGTGACGCCTACCTGCTTTGGAGATTGAAAACTATGGCGGCCATGGATCTTTTTGATGTGCAGGGAAAGCTTCAGAACATGAAAGATTTTGAATTGAAAAATAAATCTGCCCGAAATGAAGAGGATAATACAAATTGAAGAAGCGGCAATGTGGGCCGTCTCTCTAATTGGCCTGTATTACTTCTCTGCTGAATGGTGGTGGTACCTTTTATTATTACTCGGCCCGGATATAAGCATGATCGGCTACGCAGCCGGAAACCGCACGGGTGCAGCGTTTTACAACATTTTTCATCATAAAGGAATTGCTGTAGCGTTGGGCGCAATTGGGCTTGCAATAAATAATGAAACTTTAATTATGACGGGCATTGTGCTTTTCGGCCATTCTTCGATGGACAGAATGTTTGGTTATGGCTTAAAGCATAACGAGGGATTTGCATTCACTCATTTAGGAAAGATCGGAAAAGAAAAAGATCAGCAGGCTTAAAGAGCCTGATTAACCGGAACAAAAAATGGCAAAAGGAAAAACAAAAGAGGAATATAAGCACAGTGAAACAGGTGTGAGCGGCCAGTATAAAAGCTGGTTTTTAGATTATGCCAGTTATGTGATACTTGAAAGAGCCGTACCTGCAATTGAAGACGGTTTAAAACCTGTACAGCGGCGCATACTTCACGCGATGAAGGAAATGGACGATGGCCGCTTCAATAAAGTGGCAAACATCATCGGTCAAAGTATGCAATACCATCCCCATGGTGATGCAAGTATCGGAGACGCGCTTGTAAACCTCGGGCAGAAAGACCTGCTGATAGAAACACAGGGAAACTGGGGAGATGTGAGAACCGGCGATGATGCAGCAGCGCCAAGATACATTGAGGCAAGGCTGAGCAAGTTTGCCCTGGAAGTTGCCTTTAACGCTAAAACCACTGAATGGCAACTTAGTTACGATGGCCGCAAAAATGAACCGATAACGCTTCCCATGAAATTCCCGTTGCTGCTGGCACAGGGAGCAGAAGGTATCGCAGTGGGCCTCGCCACAAAAATTCTCCCGCACAATTTCTGTGAGCTCTGCGAAGCTTCCATAAAATACCTGCGTGGGAAAAAGTTTGAACTCTTTCCCGATTTCCAAACAGGAGGCACGCTTGACGCAACGGCCTACCAGGAAGGTAAACGCGGAGGAAAAGTAAGAGTGCGCGCGATCATTGAGGAAGTGGATAAAAAATCAATCGTGATCAGGAGCGTTCCCTACGGCGTAACCACAACGCAATTGATGGAGAGCATTGTAAAGGCGAATGAGCAGGGAAAGATCAAAATAAAAAAAGTTACCGACCACACCGCAGCCGATGTTGAAATTATCATCGAACTCGCCCCGGGCATTTCACCTGACATCACCATTGATGCACTTTATGCCTTTACCGATTGCGAGATCAGTATTTCACCAAATGCATGCGTGATTGCTGAAAAAAAGCCGCAGTTTCTCGGGGTGCACGAATTGCTGAAAACCGCAACGGATAATACCCGGGAGCTGCTAAAAAAAGAACTTGAAATCAAGCTTCGCGAACTGGAAGAGAAGTGGCATTATACTTCGCTTGAGAAAATATTCTTTGAAGAGAAGATCTACAAGGAACTTGAAAAGAAACACGAGACCTGGGAAAAAGTTCTCTTAGCGATAGAAAAAGCCTTTGTTCCTTTCAAAAAGCAATTGAAGCGCGAGGTGACCCGTGAAGATGTGCTCAAACTAACGGAAAAGCCTGTACGAAGAATTTACAAACTCGACATTGAAGACCTTATCACTCAAATAAAAAACCTGGAGGCGGAAATAAAGGGTGTAAAACATGACCTTGCCAACCTCGTGGATTTTGCGGTAGCCTATTATGAGAACCTGCTTAAAAAGTACGGAAAAGGCCGGGAAAGAAAAACCGAGATCAGGCAGTTTGATGTGATACAGGCTAAGAATGTGGCAATGGCCAACACCAAGCTCTATGCTAATTACGCAGACGGATTCATCGGTACCTCATTGAAGAAAGATGAATTTGTAACAGAATGCAGCGACCTTGATGACATCTTATGTATAACACGCGGCGGTATTTTGAAAGTGGTTCGCGTTTCGGATAAAACCTTTATCGGTAAAGACATTTTACATGTGGCCGTTTTTCAAAAGAATGACGATCGCACCACGTATAACATGATATACACCGATGGTAAGTCTGGCGTTAGTTATGCGAAGCGGTTTAACGTAACCGGTATCACGCGTGAAAAGGAATACATACTTACTAAATCAGAAGAAAAATCAAAGGTTCATTACTTATCCGTGAACGCGAACGGTGAGGCTGAGGTAGTGAAGATTGTATTGAGCCCGAATTGCGCGGCAAAGAAAAAAGAACTTGAATTTTATTTTGAAGAACTGGAAATAAAGGGGCGTGGCAGTATAGGCAACCAGGTAACGAAGTACCCGATCCGCACGGTGAAATTCAAAGAAGCGGGAAAATCCACACTGGATGCGAAAAAAATGTGGTTCGACAATAAATTCGGCCGCCTCAATACGGAGGAGAAGGGAGAGTACCTGGGAATGTTCGAAGCGGAAGACAGGATACTTGTTATTTACGATGATGGCCAGTACGAGATCACCGACCAGGAACTAACGCAGCGGTTCGATCCGGAAAAAATAATGCTTATTGAGAAGTTTGATCCCGAAAGCGTGATCACTGCGGTGTATCTCGACCAGGAAAAATTGCAGTTTAACATTAAGCGCTTCCGGATAGAAACCTCAACATTGTATAACAAATTTCTCTTTATAAAAGAAGGCAAGGGAAACCGGCTGGAAGCAGTTACCACTGAGTCAGCACCGGTATTATTGGTTCAATCAGGCCGTGGCGCCCAGGCGAAAAGCGCGAAACATAAAGTGGATAAAACAGTTGAAATTACAGGCTGGAAGGCTGTAGGTACAAAGCTTATCGATTTTACCAAATCGGTGGAGATGGAATGGGAACGTTCAGCAAAAACGGCGCAGCAGCAGCCCGGGCTGTTTGACTAAAAGAAAAAAGGTGACTGCATAATGTAGTCACCTTTTTTCCGTAAAGCATCCTGGTATTTATTTGGCTTTCACCAATCTTAATGTTTTCCTTTCCGAACCATTAACAATTTCGGCGAAATAGATTCCTGCTTTCCAATTTTCACCTATGCGCACTACAGTAGAATTGATTCTGCTTTGAGTTTGCATCAATCTGCCGTTTGCATCGTAAATTTTAATGAGCGCATTTTTCGACGGTATTTCGGAGAATGTCACATTGAAGTAAGCCGCCGAAGGATTTGGAGATGCAATCACCTCCTCACTCAACTCATTGCTGAAGGCTATCCGGCTTTCAACGTTTACGGGTTCTGGCACTACACAATTTGGACGAACTTCCAGGCTGCCCTCGCTTCCCGCAACAAGTGCACCTGATCCAAATGATCCGTTAATAGACACCCTCGCTTCAAAGAAGTAATTGCAAACAGGCGCCTGCACGCTGAAGGCCGAACCTTCAATTCCTTTTCCATCATATTTTACTGAGATCACGTAAGAATTGCCGGGAGTTGCATTTGAAATTTTCACGCGGCCCTGGCCCACACTCACTTCAGAGCCGTTGCTAACCTTATTGCACTGAAGGTCGTGCGCCCTGATCTGGTTGCCTTGAATGGTGAACATCTTAAATGATGCACATGAGCGGGTTTGTACCACATCTACATAAAAACTGTTACCGGCGCCCAATACCGCAGGCGCATCAACAACAGCATAATAATAGAAATTCTTCGGAGAGACTTTTTTCACTTTGTTACCGGCAGTTGTATAGCAGGCATATTCAAGCGGTGCGCCACCACTTGAAAAAGATGCACATGATACGTTCGCGTAGAAGATGTGCGGCGTGGCCACGTTGCATTCAGCCGGCCAGGTAACTGTACGGTTTTCACTTACAGAATTGCCGGAAACATCGGTAGCGGTGAAATGCCTTGTTTGTGAATAATTCGTGCCGATCAAAACAGCCGGATCTGTTACAACATCGGGCACGAGGCTACCGCAATTATCGGATGCAGTTGCCGACCCCAATGCCGCGTCTATATCCGCTGCGGAAGGATCGCAACCAAGTTCCGGCGTTGTTCCTGTCACCTGCAATTCGGGATCGATCTCATCAGTTACAGTTACTGTTGCTGTGCAGGTTACCGGGGTTCCATTACGTGTAACGGTAACGGTTACACTATTATCACCAAGGTTGGAGCAATTGAACGAAGACTGGGATAAAGCGATGTCGGTAATTCCGCAGTTTCCTATAACCGCATCGGTAACCATAGATGCCGTGATGCTTGCCTGCCCTGAAGCATCCAGTGATATAGATGCTGGTGTGCAGTTGATCTGAAAAGAGTTGCCCGCATCTACGAAAACGTATAACTCGCGCACATCGTAAAGTGCTGCGTTATCGGCAAGCGTCCAGTCTGTATTAGCGCCTGGAAAATTTCCTATGCCGAGATCTTCGGCGGTGGCGCCGGCAAAGGCCCAACCATTATAAGCCAGAATCGTTTCAAGCGAGTTGAAATCGTGTATCTGAAATGATCCATAGCAATTTTCTCCCGGAATTATTTCATCGCCAAAATCGTAACTAAAATCTGACGCACCCGCCACACCGCCCGCATTTGCGGTATTGTAGCAATTTGACCAGAACTCTATATTTCCGGTAATACCTGTACGCGGCGCCTGCGAGTAGTGTAACACGTTCATGTTGCTGACCTGTTGTTGAAAAGTGACCGTGCCCGTTGGTATGGAGATCTCTGAAAGATTTGGAGTGAATGCATCCATGGAAATCCAGACCCATTGCGGCCCAAGAAACACTGATTCCAGTTTTACGTAATAGGCAATGCGGGTAAAGGTTGATGCAGCAAGGACCGCGCTGTTGTTTACGGAATACGGAATATCCGCCTGCGTGGCCCAGGTTTGATTAGCTGCAGGAATCGGAAGTTGGTAAACAAGATTAAACCCCGATGCCTCCGGTACATTGGCCAGTATCTCCGCAGGAGCAGGGAATACCGGATCCCCACAGTTCGTTTGTGCGTAACCGGGAGCGAGGGTGGAAACGAATAATGCCAAAAGCATTACCCGCGAGTAACGTTTGAGTAAAGTGAAATTCATACTTTTTAAAATTTTTTGTATTAGGAATGGCGGCTTTTAGGAGAGTTGGATAAGATCAGTAAGATCAGGGGTACGGTAATAGCCAGGCAGGAATTTATGAGGATAATGCGATAGGTATAACCGTGGTTGTTTTTTCCGGAGAGTTACAGAGGAGGCGTAAAGAAAGAAAATTTGCAATAAAAATGCAAGATTCTAATGCGTTTTTTTTAGAAAGAGCACTTTAGCGCTTGCGGAGGAGGGCGCCCATTCTATATTTGCACCAAAAAAATTGCGTTGACGTCAACCATAATATATATCATAATAGCTTTTCTCGCCGGCTTTGGCTTAGCCTGGGTTATACGCACCATCGCAATAGTTAAGATCACGAAGGCTACAAAAAGCATTGAAGGGTATCTTGAAAGCGAGCGCCTGATGAAGGAGAAACTTCAGAAAGAAAACATGACGATTCTCCAGTTGAAAACTGCTCTTGAATCAGAAAAGCAGGGCAAGATCTCAGAATTGCAGGAAGTGATCAGGCAGATGGATTCAGATATTCTCCTTCTGCAAAAACATAATGAGGAAACAGAAGACCTCCTTAAACGCACAGCGCCTGCATTACATGAATTGAAACTTAAATTGATAGAGGCGAATAATACCATCGCCCGCTACAAAGGGCAGCTGGGCAAATGATCACACCATCTTCATACAGGCCTCCACGGTAGCGACTGCTTTTGCATATAATCCCGGATCGCCCATCGTTATTTCTTTCAGCATTGTTTTGTATTCGTGCAACATTTTCCTTGCAAATCCCGGATCGTGCTCCGCCGTATCCGGTGCATTATCTAAAATATCGGCGTATTTGATCGTTTGCGCTTCAGCACTCGTTTGTTTTATCCTCTCGAACTCTTTTGCCTTCCGCGCGCGCCTGTTTAAGTGAGGAAAATTCGATTTTGTATATACATCGGTCATTTCAATCACGAGGTTCAAAGTATGCAGAGCAGCTTCTTCCGGAATGATACTCAACAAAAAATCTTTCATCTTCGCTTCATCCACTTCGGTATCTTCAAGTACATCGTGCAATAATGCAGCCGCCAATACCTCAAAGGATGCACCCGCACTGCGGCATGTCTCCATCACTCTTACCGGGTGCTTTATGTAAGGTTCATCACGATACTTTCTTTTTTGAGTGCCATGAGCTGCTGTGGCAAAGTTCAACACCTTTTGAAGAGAAGTTGCCTCCGCGGAAGTGCCGTAATTGAACTGAAGTTGATTTTCCATTGTATTTTTATCAAACAAGAATCATACGGATGTCCACATTTCATATAATTGTTTCAGGAAAAGTTCAGGGTGTGTTCTTTCGTGTAAATGCACGCAACAAAGCCAGTGAATTGGGACTTACCGGTTGGGTGAAAAATACGCCTGAGGGCAAGGTTGAAATTGTTGCCACCGGAAATGATCAATCGCTCTTTCATTTTACAGAATGGTGCAAGCGCGGCCCTGAAAAAGCAGAAGTTGCAGATGTGGCCATAACAAAGTGTGATCCGCAGATCTTCAGCAGCTTTATTATAATCCGATAAAAGCAATTTGCTTTAATTTAACACCAATTAGTTAGAGAATCGTTGAAAATTTATCTCTATTAGTGCAAACAAACTGCACTATGAGAGTATTTGTTCTTCCACTTTTCCTTTTTATTTTTCATTCACCAGCAAATTCACAACAGCTCACTTCGGAAACATCCGCTGGTCAGCAGACGCGCACCGACGCTCCTGTAAAGGCGCGGGCAAAAATACAGATCGTATTTGCGCTGGATGCCACCGGGAGCATGAGTGGATTGATAGCCGCTGCGAAAGATAAGATCTGGAGCATCGCCACCAGCATAACCCAGGCCGAACCTGCGCCGGAATTGGAGTTGGGGCTTATTTTTTACCGCGACCGATTGGATGATTTTATTACAAAGCGGGTAGCCCTAACCGATAGTATAGACAAAGTGTATAGTGAATTGATGGCTATTCGTGCACAGGGCGGGGGAGACCAGACGGAGAGCGTGAACCAGGCCCTGTATGAAGCTGTTACCACATTTCAGTGGGACCCATCGACGCATGTTTATAAATCAATTTTCCTGATCGGGGATGCGCCTCCTCACATGGATTACAAAAATGATGTACAATATTCCGAAAGCTGCCTTCTTGCAAAAAGCAAGGATATTATTATCAATACCATTCAAATGGGAAATGATGCTCAAACGGAAAGTATTTGGAAACAGATAGCTAAATGCCATGAAGGCGGCTACGTAAAAGCAGACATGAAAGTGAATGATATTCGGATCACCACACCATATGATGAGGAAATTGCAAAGATCAACGATAGTTTGGAAAACATGAATTTGTATTATGGAGCCAGTCACGTTAAAACCGAAGGCAACAAATTGAAGCAGCTTGGCAGCAACATAAAAAGCCTGAGCGCCTCGCACATTCAGGCACAACGCGCCGAGTATAAACTTAATGAATCAGTAAAGAAGGCCAATAGCCGGGTGAAAACGAATGACCTTATTGAGGACATTTCAAACAAGGTAACCGAACTAAGCAGGGTGAAAGATGAAGAACTGCCTGAGGAGATGAAAATAATGAACGAGGAAGAGCGCAGGCAATTTGTAAGCCTCAAGATCGCGGAAAAAGCAGCCTTACGGAAACGGCTGGCCGAAAACATAAAACTGAGATCAGCCTACGTGGATAAAGAACTTTCCAAAAAGAATAAGAATTCTGTTGATAATAGTTTCAACAATATCGTGTTTGAAAATATCCGAGTGCAAACACAACGGAAAAATATCGAATTGAAGGGAAGGGCAAAATATTGACCCCACAAAAAAAAGCCCTCAAAAAGGCTTTTTAGTGGTTTCTCATTCGGGGTTTAATATGCTAATGCATGCAAAAAGATGCAATTATTCTCCTGGCCCTCCAAGTCAATAAATGTGCCGCTGTGGAATTTTGTGGATAAAACTGTTGATTTTTTTCCCGTGGTTGAGGTAGACGGAGGCAACTCTTCGGAAACGCAGCTCTTTCTAATTCCTGTTCTTATCCAGATACCGGATGATGGCAAGCCTTATATCACTTCGCGGATCGGAGAGTGCGGTTTGCATGGGAAATACTTTTGTAATCAGGGGGTTCGTTTCCGTGAGATAGCTTAGATTCGCCTCACCCCCGGTCATTAGAAAATCAGTAAGGACCACTCTGTAACTAACAGAGTCCTTGACAGGCAAGCCATTGATATCCCATCCTTTATCGCTGTTGCCTGAAATTTTTTCCGAATACTGTAAAAATCCTCCGATTCCCCGATTTTCCTCGCCGTCCGTCAGGATCCGGCGAAGAAGGGCACCCTTCATTTCAACTTCCACAAGCCCGCCGCCAAAGGGCAGCGATCTCAGAAAATCGTACTGGGTAACCGGGGCGGTCAGTATATCGTCAACCCTGATGGAGCCGGAATTTACAATGGCTAAATCTGCTTCGGGGGCCGCCCATTCCATCGCCTTAACTACAAGACGGGTTAAATTGGTCGACCTGCTCCGCACCTCCGATTCCCGCCCGTCGAGAGGCTCGCCTTTCTCCAAAACTACAGCGGAAGCTTCGAAACCGATGGAAGCGAAATTTTCGGATGAGATCCTGTTCCATTTGTCTACCACAAGCTGAGTAATGCTGTCTGACGGAATTTTTTCACCGACTTCTACTAGCTTCGGCATTACTTCAACTTTTTTGGACGCCCTATCATAAACCACATTCGTGACAAAAACAGTTCTCGCGTTTGCATGGGCCTTCAATATCCATACGTTCCCGACCAACTGTTTTCTCATGTCGTGCTCATGCCCGCCCATGATCAATGCAAGGTTCGGAAGCCTTTCGGCCAGCCGGATATCGTCTTCCATACTCTGATGCGTAATTGCAACAACCAGATCGCATGAATCTTTAATGGTATTATATAACCGCTCGGCAGTTTCGAGAGGATCGGTGTATGTTACATAATTTGCCTTGTTGAAAGGAAGAACGATCCCGATAAACCCAACACGCACCTGCATTCCGTCCACACTATTAATGTGACGGAAGAAATAAGGAGGCAATGGTTCTGATACAGGCCTGTCGGTTTTCGCAAAGGCTTGTTGAGAATTTCCTTTCTTATGAAAAGCATTGGAAGATACCCAGGTAAATGCAGCTTCGTTTATGCGTTGCTGTAACTCATTTTCGGCAATATCAAATTCATGATTCCCGAAAATAGCTATATCTGTTTCGGCAGCATTCATGGCTTCCACCATTTGCTTCCCGCGAACGCGTTGCCCATCCACCTTCAAACTGTTATAAACTGAAGGACTTAAAAAATCTCCCGCCATTACAAGAAAGGAATTCGGATTGTCCGATTTGAGCTTTTTACTAATATATGCCACGCGCGCCATACCGCCTGTCTTCCCGCCTTCCAAAGGCGCGATCTCGTAAACATCATTAATTTGAATAAAGTTAAATGCCACCTTGCCGTCTGTAGAGGGAGCCTTACGGGTAGAGCTACATGAAGAGAAAATTGCGGCTATAAAAAGCGTGAGTAAATTAAAACGGTTCATCATTTTTGTTTATACCATGAAGTTCTCAAATATACACTAAGGAACAATTTTGAACTTTATTCCTTTAATTTCGATTGCGGCATATATATTGAACTAAATCTTTGTTATTTGCAAGCCCCCCTTCGAGACTAACTATTTTTTAAATTGAAAATGAGGATGGATTATTTCAGCACGAACAGGTTATTTTTTGATGCAGGCGACTCTCCAACAACACCCTCCGGACTACAGAGTTTGACAGGCTTTAACTTCTTTAAAAGCGAAGATGGTTATCACCAGATGATTGACCAAATAGAAGACTATGCTATAATTTTTCTTAATGTTGACGGCACCATCGAAAATTGGAACAAAGGTGCAGAACGTATAAAAGGATATTCAGCAGCAGAGGCCGTTGGTAGAAATTTTTCTATGTTTTATCCGGAAGAAGATAGGTTGAGCGGCCTGCCTCAGCATTTGCTTTCCCGCGCCCGTGAAACCGGTAAGGCCACTCATGAGGGTTGGAGAGTGAGAAAAAATGGCACCCGCTTTTGGGGAAGCGTACTTATCACTGCAATTCACGATAGCTCAAACCATGTGATCGGGTTTACAAAAGTAACGCGCGACCTCACCGAAAGAAAGAAAGCAGAAGACGATTTTAAAAAGTATACAGGCGAGGTTGAAAGGAAGAACGCTGAACTGGAATCGATCAACAATGAATTGAAGGCCTTTGCCTATGTGTCCAGTCACGATCTGCAGGAACCGCTTAGAAAGATCCAGACATTCTCAGACAAAATAATGGAGAAGGAATTTGCAAATCTTTCGCAGCAGGGGCAGGATTATTTTACGCGGATGAAGAATGCCGCACGCAGAATGCAGGCGCTTATTGAAGATCTATTAAGCTATGCGCAAACAAACATTACGGAGAGAAAATTAGAAATGGTTGATCTCAATGACCTGATAACGGATGTAAAGGCAGATCTGAAAGAAATGCTGGAGTCTAAAAACCCTTTGATAAATGCAGACGGTCTTGGCTCGCTCAATGTCATTCCATTTCAGTTCAAGCAGTTGATGCAGAATTTACTTTCTAATGCGATCAAATTCTCAAAGCCGGGCGAGCGGCCGGAGATCATCATCACCAGGGAAGATGGAATTGGAAAAGATTTCAGTGTTCCCGAATTAAAAGAAACCGATCGCTATGTAAAAATTGAAGTAAAAGACAACGGGATCGGCTTCGATCCTGAATATTCCCAAAAGATCTTTGAGCTGTTTCAGCGCCTTCACGGAAAGCATGAGTACCCGGGCACCGGCATCGGCCTTTCTATCTGCAAGAAAATTGTAGAGAATCATGAAGGCATTATCAGGAGCGAAAGCAAGCCGGGTGATGGAGCTTCTTTCCAGATCTACCTTCCCGAATTGAACTAACCTTTAATTACATAAAACTCATTACCGCTTGCGGTAGATGGGCCGCTTAGTAATTTATGAATAAAGGAAACCTTTTCATATTATCAAATCGTTTACCCGTAACCGTTACAAAGCGTGAGGGGAAGCTCAAAATTCTTCCCTCCTCGGGAGGGTTGGTCAGCGCTATGCAGGGATTTCTTCAGAATGCGGGGAAAACCGATCAGGATTTTGACTCTGTCAGCTGGGTGGGCGTTCCCGGATGCTCAAAGGAGATGTGGGAATCCATCCGTGACGATTACGAAGAGAATTACAGGCTAGTACCTGTTTACATTCCGGCAAAAATTTACGATAGCTACTACAATGGAATGTCTAATTCTGTTATCTGGCCTTTGTTTCATTATTTTCCGTCTTATGCCGAGTATTCAGAAACGGGCTTCCGGCTTTATATGCAGGCTAATGAACATTTCCGGGAGAGCCTGCTTCCAAATCTCAGCGCAGGCGATACTGTGTGGATCCACGACTATCAATTGATGCCGCTGGCTAAAATGATACGGGAAAAATTTTCAAATGTTACCATCGGATTCTTCCTGCACATTCCGTTTCCTTCATTTGAACTCTTCCGCCTATTGCCTCATCCCTGGCAGGAAGAGTTATTGCACGGAATGCTTGGCGCTGACCTTATCGGTTTTCATACCATTGATTATGCCACGCATTTTTTAAAATGCCTGCAGATGAAACTTGGGCTGGAGCATGAGAACAGCATCTTAAAGTACAATGACCGCCTTCTTAAGGTTGATGTATTCCCGATAAGTATTGACTATGAAAAATTCAGGGATGCTTACAGTTTACCTGAAGTAGAAGAGCGGAGAAATTTTTATGCGGAACAGTTTGAAGGGAAAAAGATCATTTTTTCGGTGGACCGGCTGGACTACAGCAAGAATGTTCTGGGAAGATTGAAAGGTTATGAGCGGTTTCTTGTAGAATATCCGGAGTACAAAGAAAAGGTAGTTTTTATTCTTACGATTGTTCCATCGCGTGATAACATTGCGAATTATATCGAGCGAAAAAAAGAGATCGATGAATTCATCGGCGGCTTTAATGCAAGGGTGGGCAATATCACCTGGAAACCCGTTATCTACCAATATTCTCACCTGGCCTTTGAAGAAATGATCGCTTTATACTCCAGTTGCCACATTGCACTGATAACGCCTTTGCGAGACGGCATGAACCTCGTTTCGAAAGAATTTGTGGCCACGCGGCAAGATAAAAAGGGCGTGCTGGTGCTTAGTGAAATGGCGGGCGCAGCAAGGGAACTCACAGATGCAGTGCTCATTAACCCCAATGATGTGAATGGCCTCGCAGAGAAAATGTATTATGCCTTGCAGATGCCGGAAGAGGAACAGGAAAAAAGAATGACCCGAATGCAACAGCGGATATCCGAATATTCAGTAACGGTTTGGGCTGAAGATTTTCTTGAGCAATTGCAAAAGATAAAAAAGCAACAGGGCGATTTTGAATTCATTTTTCTTGATCAGGCTGCCCGCGAAGCATTAAAGGAAAAATTTCTTCTTTCGAAAAAGAGGCTGATACTGCTGGATTATGACGGAACGCTTGTAAATTTTGCTCCCCTGCCTCATCTTTCCGCCCCAACAGGTAGCCTGATAGATGTATTAAGAAAATTGTCAGAAGACCCTGCAAATTCGGTTTACATAATAAGCGGAAGAAACAGGGAGGCCCTGGAAGAATGGCTGGGCGACCTAAATATTAACCTGGTGGCAGAGCACGGAGCTTTAACCAAAACGGCTAAGGGCGAGTGGCAAAGCCATCCTGCAGTAACTCATAATGCAGACTGGAAGGAAAAGGTAGGAAGCATAATGCGTAGCTATGTAAAACGCTGCGCCAATTCATTTGTCGAATACAAAAATTACTCCCTGGTTTGGCATTACAGGAATGTGGATACTGACCAGGGAAACCAGCGCGCGAAAGAACTTCTTTCTGAACTGACAGAATATGCACACGACCTTAACATACACGTGCTGCCGGGCAATAAAATAATTGAGGCAAAGATCAACGGAATAGACAAGGGAATGATCACCGAAAAAATAATTCACGAAGCGGATTACGATTTCATCCTGGCCTGTGGTGACGACAGAACAGACGAGGACATGTTCCGCAGTCTTATTCATAACGATAAGGCATACACGATAAAAGTGGGAAATACAGCTTCCTACGCGAAGTACAATGTGCTAACCCCGTACATGCTGAATGAACTGCTTGAGATGCTCTGCTGCAAGTAAACCATTAATCGTCTTCCAGAAATTCTGCACGGTCAAGTTTGTTTGATATCCTGAACACGGCATTTATCAGCCCAACATGGCTATAGGTTTGCGGGAAATTTCCCCATTGCGAACCATCTTCTCCCACATCCTCACTGAAAATTCCCAGATGATTGCTAAACTGCAGAATATTGTCGAGCACTTTCTGCGCATCTTCAACGCGGCCCACGCAGGCAAGCGCATCCACATACCAGAATGCGCATACCAAAAAAGTGGTTTGAGGAAATCCGAAATCATCGTGGTGGCGATAGCGGTAAAAGAGGCCTTGAGAAGTTAAAAGCCCTTCTTCAAGCGCCTTTACATGGTCTGCCGCCCTTTGAGAATCCGGCTCAAGGAAACCCATCGTTATCAGCATTAGTGTACTGGCATCGAGGTGCTCTGTTCCCATGGCCTGAACAAACATTTTTTGTTCCGCGCTATAAAATTTCTCAAGCAACACTCTTGCATCCTCGGCGATTCTGTCGGCTTTTTCAAAAAGACTGTCGTCCTTATACTTTTTTGCGATCTTACGTGCAGACATCGCGCCCGCCCAATGAAACAGTACCGAGTAAGCGTGAGTTCTCTTCACTTCGCGGAATTCCCACAGGCCTGCATCTTCAGCATTTAACGTTCGCTCAATCCTTTCCAAAAGCCATGGAACAATTCTCCGGTAACTTTCTTTGCGCGCAAAGGTTAGGCGGTTATCTGTATATAAGGGTAGAAGGCTTACCAGCACCTGGCCATACACATCATTCTGAATTTGCTCGTAGGCCTTGTTTCCCACACGAACGGGCTTGTTACCGAGATAGCCTTCCAGCTCAAGTTCAATTTCTGAAAGTTTGGCTTCGCCCGTTATGGAATAAAGTGGCTGAAGGGTTTCTCCCGCGTTCTCCAGAATATTCTGCACAAAATCAAAATATTTTTCCAGCTCTTCGAAGTGGCCAAGTTGGTTGATCGCTTTCAAAGTATAATAGGCATCACGAAACCAGCAATAGCGGTAATCCCAATTTCGCATGCCGGTGTCGTGCTCTGGAAGGCTTGTTGTTCCTGACGCAATTATGCCGCCGGTGTCTTCATACTGGTGCAACTTTAATACAAGCGCCGACCGTATAACTTGTTCCTGATAAATATTGGGCAGGTGGCAGTGCTTGATCCAATTCTGCCAGTATTCCGTGGTTTTTTTGATGAACCTCTCTGCAGTGTCGGCGAGAGGAGCTTCCAGCGGTTCACCATAGGTGAGCACCATATACCTGTGCTGGTCAAGAAGAAATCCCTGGTTCTGCAATACGTAATTAATGGGAATGTCGGTTGTCAGCCTTACAAGCGAGCTTAAATTTAAATAGCTGATGTGGTTTGAACCTGTGGCCACCTCGGGGCGCGACTCTCCGTAATTATCTACCGGGAGGCAGGAAGTTTTTACAATGGGAGTGCCCGAGATCAGTTCTATCTTTCTGATCAGCATAAAAGGCCTGAAATTCCTTTCATGAATGGTCATACGCGGCGCGCAATCCACCACGCGAAATGAACCTTCCGGGCCGGAAAACTCTGTACATAAAATATTTGTATTGTTAATGTAATATTGTTTTGAAGCGTAACCCTCGTTGGCCGGCCGAATTTTAAAATGCCCGCCTTTCTTTTCATCCAAAAGGCTTCCGAACAAAAAGCTGCTATCGAAACGAGGCATGCACATCCACCTTACGTCGGCATTAATATCAATATATGCCATGTAAGAACAATTGCCCACCACGCCCATGTTGTATTTATGCATCGCCATATTGAGATAAATTTAAGCAGGCTGAGCGGAAGGTATCGGTACATGTTCCTTCGGAATGGCAACCGAGAATACAGAACCTTTTCCCGGTGTACTGTCGGCAAAAATATAGCCGCCATGTTTAGTTGCAATTTTCCTGCATATAGCCAAACCGATACCTGAGCCCTCAAACTTTGAACTAGAATGTAAACGTTTGAATATATCAAAAATCATTTCACAATATTCCTTTTCGAAACCAATCCCATTATCGGATATACTGATTTGGTAATATTCATTCTCTTCTTTGCCGGAAATAATTCCGGGCAAGGCCACACCCTGCACTTTTTCGCAGGTGATCTTTACAATCGGATCAACTTCCGGCTTCGAAAATTTAATGGCATTTGAAATAAGATTTTGAAACAGTTGGTGCATCATAACCGGAATGATGCTCACCTTGGGAAGCACAGCAGCTTCTATCTGCGCATTCTTTTCCCTTACGGCCACATCAAGATCAGACAAAACGGACTGCAAAATTTTATTGAGATCTGTTCTTACAAAAGATTCTTCGCTGTTTGAGAACCGTGAAAAGGAAAGTATGTCATCTATTAACAGCTGCATTCGCTGTGAACTCTTATCTATTTTATCGAGAAACTCTTTAGCCTGTGCGGGAAGTTCATTCCTGAAACGATTGATGAGCAAGTCGCTAAAGGTGCGAATCTTTCTCAACGGTTCCTGTAAATCATGCGACGCGATGTAGGCAAAGTTATCCAACTCCTCATTTGAGGCTTTCAGTTGCCTGATGTTCTCCATTAATTGCCTGTTGAGTTCTTTTACCTGCGCTTCAGATTTTGCCCTTTCTTCAATTTCCTTGGCAAGATGAATATTCGTGGCGAGAAGCTTTTGTTCGTGCTGCCTTAACCGGTGGTTCTTCTTATAAATCTCAATGAACACTCCAACCTTCGCACGAAGCAGGTCAGGATTAATCGGCTTATATATATAATCTACCGCGCCGGCTTTATATCCTTTAAACACATTCTCTTCACCATCATTATTTGCGGTGATAAAAATGATAGGAATATTTCTAAGCTTTTCGCGCGCATAAATTAAGGTGGCGGTTTCAAATCCGTTAAGGTTTGGCATCTTCACATCCATCAGAATCATCGCAAAGTCCGTTTCCTTAAGCAGTATCTTCAATGCTTCTTTTCCCGATCTCGCCTTATAAAAATTATAAGAGTCTGATGCCAGTATAGTTTCGATAGACAACAGGTTGTCTTCCCGGTCATCTACCAATAAAATCTTTTGCATTCAGTTTGGTTTATAGGTCACATCAATGTTTTTCATGGTGGATGTTGCAAATTTCCTGCCCGCATTGCCACCGGCTTCTATTTATAAAACCAAACCCGCATCAGCGAAAGCAACTGGTCAACTTTCACGGGCTTGGTAATATAGTCTGAAGCTCCTGCCTCTATGCATTTATCCCGGTCGCCTTTCATGGCCTTGGCTGTAACAGCGATGATAGGCAGGGTAGAGTTCTTATGCTCACGCCTTATCCGCTGGGTAGTTTCGTAACCGTCCATTTCGGGCATCATTATATCCATAAGTACCATCTCAATACGCGGGTCTTCTTCATTAATTATCCGAATCGCTTCCTGGCCACTTTCGGCCGTTATCACATTTATATTATAACGCTCAAATACAGTAGTTAATGCAAAAAGGTTACGAACATCATCATCCACCACCAAAACCGTTTTGCCGGAAAGTATATCCTGCTTCATCCTGTTGTTCTCAATGATCCGCTGCTTTTCCGGAGCGAGCGATTTATGATCGACGTGCAACTGTACAACAGTTTCCTCAAGAAGGGATTCGAGCGAATTCACACCTTTCAATAGCACCGCATTGGAATTCCCGTTGATATGTTTTACTTCATTCTGGCTGAAATCGCGCGCGGAATAAACGATCACGGATGCATGCTTGGGTTTATGCGCAGCGATACTGTTTATCATTTCTTCACCTGAAATATCAGGCAGCGAGTAATCGAGGATAACGCAATCAAAATTCTTTTCCTTCAAAAGCGCAATGCCTTCAGCGCCCGAACCGGCGATGGAAACATCCACCTTTTGCCCATTCAGCATTTTTGCAATTTGTGAGGAGTCCATTTCATTGTCTTCGATCACCAATACCTCTTTCGTTTCTTTCTCTCCAAAAGAAATAATATCATCCAAAAGATTGTTGATATCCTCATTCTTTAATGGCTTCATTAAAAAACTTCGTGCACCACGCTTCAAGGCGAGAATCCTGTTTTCTTCGCCGGAAACAAGGTGAATGGGAATGTGCCTGTAATTGAGGTCATTTCTCAACAGTTCGAGCACCTTCCAGCCGCTGGTATCGGGAAGTTTTACATCAAGGGTGATAGCCACCGGGGTGAACCGGCCCAGGAAATCAAACACTTCAATGTAACTCACCGCTACTATCGCTTTCAGTCCCTTATCATGAGCGCGCTCCACGAGTATCTTCCCAAATACAAGATCATCTTCTACGATCAGTAATATTCTATCACCGGGTTGAATGTTCTGGCGATCGTCTCCGGTATCATTTACTATCTCGCTGACCAGGTCCAGATTAGTGTCAGTTTTAGAACTCGCGATGCCGATGGAATTCAGGAGACTGTCTATGTCGCGGCTTTCGGCCCCGAGTTTCATTTTTGAATACGCAGGTGGTTCCGCTGCGGGTAAATTCATCGCTGATTCCAGCGGCAGGAAGAAGGTGAAAGTGCTACCATAGTCTGAAACGCTTTCCAGCTCAATGGTTCCGCCCAAAAGCTCGGCCAGGCCGCGGCTAATGGATAGCCCAAGACCGGTACCGCCATATTTCCGGCTTGTTGAACCCTCTGCCTGTTGAAACGCTTCGAATATGATATTCTGCTTTTCAACAGGAATTCCGATACCGGTATCACTGATCTCAAAAGCAACTACTTTTTCTGCATTTGTAAGTGATGGCGTATCGTGCTTCCAGTTTCTATCGGCTACGTACATACGAAGTTTCACTTCACCCTTCTCTGTAAACTTGAAAGCATTACTCAACAGGTTTTTCAAAATCTGGTTGAGGCGCTGCAGATCGGTTTCAAATGAACCAGGAAGCGCGGGGTCGGTCTCAATTTTAAATTTCAGGTGGCGCGCATCAGCTATGGGCTTGAATGTAGTTTCCACAAATTGCGCAACTTCCTGGAAGCGAACAGGGGAGATGTTTGCCGAAATGAAACCGGATTCAATTTTAGAAAGATCGAGAATGTCATTGATCAGCTGAATAAGGTCGTCTCCACAAGAGTGGATCGTTTTTGCATAACGTACCTGCTTCTCATTAAGATTTCCTTCTCCGTTTTCGTATAACTGTTGCGCAAGAATCAATAGACTGTTCAAAGGCGTACGCAATTCATGCGACATATTCGCAAGGAATTCTGATTTGTATTTTGATGTCAACTGCAACTGCTCGGCTTTCTCTTCCAGCGAACGGCGCGCCTCTTCCACCTCCTTGTTCTTCGCTTCCACCTCATTCTTTTGCTTCACAAGAAGTAGTGCTTTATCCTGCAATTCATCATTCGTACGGCGCAATTCTTCCTGTTGAATTTTCAACTCGCTGGCCATCGATTGTGATTGTGCAAGCAGTTCCTCAGTACGTGAGTTTGATTCGATCGTATTCAATACAATACCGATACTCTCCGTAACCTGGTCAAGAAAATCGATATGCGTGGCGCTGAATGATTCCATGGAAGCGAGTTCGATCACCGCTTTCACTTTATTTTCGAACAATACGGGAAGAATGACAAGGTTGGATGGTTTAGCTTTTCCCAGTCCGCTGGATACTTTAATATACGAGCCCGGGATGTTATTGAGAATGATCTTTTCCTTTTCGTAAGCTACCTGCCCAACAAGACTCTCGCCAATGGCAAATTCCTGAGGGATATTTTTTTCAGACCTGAATCCGTACGATGCAAACAAACTGAGTTTTCCGCCTTCTTCCTGTGGTTTTAGCAAATAGAAAACGCCATAGTGAGCGGTTACCACATTTGCGAGTTCAGATAAGATCCTTTTAGTAAGCGTGTTCAAATCCCTTTGCCCTTGCAGCATTTGCGTGAAGGTGGCAAGGTTAGATTTCAACCAGTCCTGTTCTTCATTCACAAATGTCGTTTCGCGAAGGTTTGCGATCATTTGGTTGATGGTATCTTTCAATGATTCCACTTCACCTTTTGCTTCCACACCAATGTTCCGGGTGAGGTCACCTTTTGTAACCGCCGATGCCACTTCAGAAATTGAACGCACCTGCGTGGTAAGATTTTGGGCGAGCTGGTTTACGTTCTCGGTTAAGTTCTTCCAAATTCCCGAAGCGCCCGGTACCACAGCCTGACCTCCGAGCCTTCCTTCCACACCCACCTCACGGGCAACCGTAGTTACCTGGTCGGCAAAGAGTGCAAGCGTATCGATCATCTCGTTAATGGTATCGATCAGTTCGGCCACCTCACCGCGCGATATGATGGTGAGTTTTTGTTTGAGGTTTCCTGTGGCCACGGCCGTTACCACTTTTGCAATACCGCGCACCTGGCTCGTAAGGTTGCTGGCCATCATGTTCACCGAATCGGTAAGATCTTTCCATGTTCCGCCAACACCCTTCACTTCTGCCTGCCCGCCAAGCTTTCCTTCTGTTCCCACTTCACGCGCCACACGCGTTACCTCGTAGGCAAAGGAGTTGAGCTGTTCCACCATGGTGTTGATGGTATTTTTCAGATCAAGAATTTCACCCTTTACGTCAATGGCAACCGTTTTTGAAAGGTCACCTGAGGCCACGGCCTTTGTTACCTCAGCAATGTTTCGCACCTGGGCTGTAAGGTTACCGGTCATCTGGTTTACTGAATCTGTAAGGTCCTTCCATGTTCCTGCAACGCCCGGCACAAAGGCCTGTCCGCCAAGCTTTCCGTCCGTTCCCACCTCGCGAGCCACACGCGTTACCTCAGAAGCAAAGGCGCGAAGCTGGTCCACCATGGTATTGAGCGTTTCTTTCAACTGTAAGATCTCTCCGCGAACGTCAACCGTAATTTTTTTACTCATGTCACCATTCGCCACCGCGATGGCCACATCAGCAATATTCCGCACCTGCGCGGTAAGATTGCCCGCCATTTGGTTCACCGAATCAGTAAGATCTTTCCACGTTCCCGCAACGCCGGGCACGTTGGCCTGTCCGCCGAGTTTTCCTTCAGTTCCCACCTCGCGCGCCACACGCGTTACCTCAGAGGCGAAGCCGCGCAGCTGGTCCACCATGGTGTTGATGGTATTTTTTAGTTCCAGAATTTCGCCCTTTACATCCACAGTAATTTTTCTTGATAAGTCGCCATTCGCCACCGCCGTGGTTACTTCAGCGATATTTCTAACCTGTGAGGTAAGGTTGCTCGCCATCTTATTTACAGAGTCTGTCAGATCTTTCCATGTTCCTCCAACGCCCGGCACATCTGCCTGGCCGCCAAGCTGGCCTTCGGAACCTACTTCACGCGCCACACGCGTTACCTCAGAACCGAATGAGTTCAACTGGTCCACCATCGTGTTGATCGTATTCTTCAATTCAAGAATTTCGCCTTTTACATCCACCGTGATCTTTCTCGACAGATCGCCCTTCGCTACGGCCGTTGTAACCTCCGCAATATTTCTCACCTGCCCGGTTAGGTTTCCCGCCATCTGATTCACCGAATCCGTCAATTCCTTCCATACACCACCCACACCTTTCACTTTCGCCTGGCCGCCAAGTTTTCCTTCCGAACCCACCTCACGCGCCACACGCGTTACTTCAGAAGAGAAGGAGTTAAGCTGATCAACCATGGTGTTGATCGTATTTTTCAATTCAAGGATTTCACCTTTTACATCCACGTCAATTTTTCGTGAAAGGTCGCCTGTTGCCACCGCTGTAGTTACTTCAGCGATGTTCCTTACCTGTGAAGTAAGGTTACTCGCCATTTTATTTACCGAATCCGTAAGGTCTTTCCATGTTCCTGCAACGCCCGGCACATCGGCCTGTCCGCCAAGCTTTCCTTCAGAACCCACTTCACGCGCCACACGCGTAACTTCCGATCCGAAAGAATTCAACTGATCCACCATCGTGTTGATGGTATTTTTTAGTTCAAGAATTTCTCCTTTCACATCAACCGTGATCTTTCTCGACAAATCGCCCTTTGCCACAGCGGTTGTTACCTCCGCAATATTCCTCACCTGGCCGGTCAGGTTACTCGCCATACCATTCACTGAATCGGTAAGATCTTTCCATGTTCCGGCCGCGCCTTTTACCTGTGCCTGTCCGCCGAGTTTACCTTCCGTTCCCACTTCAAGCGCCACGCGCGTTACTTCAGAAGAGAAGGAGTTGAGCTGGTCCACCATGGTGTTGATCGTATCTTTCAATTCCAGAATTTCGCCTCTAACATCCACGGTAATCTTTCTCGACAAGTCGCCCTTGGCCACGGCTGTTGTTACCTCCGCGATGTTACGCACCTGCCCGGTAAGGTTGCTCGCCATCTGGTTAACCGAGTCAGTAAGGTCTTTCCACACACCACCAACGCCTTTTACTTTTGCCTGGCCACCGAGTTTACCTTCAGAACCCACCTCGCGCGCCACACGCGTTACTTCAGAAGAAAAGGAGTTGAGCTGATCCACCATCGTGTTGATGGTGTCTTTCAATTCAAGAATTTCGCCTTTTACATCCACGGTAATTTTTCTTGAGAGGTCACCTTTCGCCACGGCCGTGGTTACTTCGGCAATGTTTCGCACCTGCCCGGTAAGGTTGCTCGCCATCTGGTTCACCGAATCCGTAAGATATTTCCATGTGCCTGCAACGCCCTTCACCTGCGCCTGTCCGCCGAGGATACCTTCAGTTCCCACTTCAAGCGCCACACGAGTTACCTCAGAAGAGAAGGAGTTGAGCTGATCAACCATGGTGTTGATCGTTATTTTCAGTTCAAGAATTTCCCCCTTCACATCCACCGTGATTTTTTTGGAGAGGTCGCCTTTTGCCACCGCTGTGGTTACTTCTGCAATGTTTCTAACCTGCGCGGTAAGATTGCTTCCCATCTGGTTCACCGAATCAGTAAGGTCTTTCCAAACGCCGGCTACGCCCTTTACTTTTGCCTGTCCCCCAAGCTTTCCTTCGGAACCCACTTCCAGCGCCACCCGCGTTACTTCCCGTGAAAATAGGTTGAGCTGTGTAACCATGTCGTTCACCTCCTTTGCAATGCGCGCAAATTCTCCCTGTAAGGAATGGTCGCCAATTTCAAGCGACATCTTTCTCGACAGATTACCCTTTGCCACCGAGCTGATCACATGCGCTATCTCGATGGTGGGATGAACCAGGTCTGATATAAGATTGTTCAACGCATCAACACCGCTTTTCCATGAACCTTTTAAAGAGGAGGGTTCAATGCGTTCTGTCAGCTTACCTTTCTTACCGATGATATTCCCGGCTCTCGTAAAGTCGTCCATCATCTTTTCATTGAGGTAAATGATCTCATTCAATGCATCGCAAACTTTTCCGTTAATTCCTGTTACGTTAAAAGGCATCCTCACACTAAAATTGCCGTTGCGAACTTCATTGAGCACGTATAAGAGTTCGTTCGAATCAAAATCATCGGAAGGTTCTAGGATTGCAGTCGCTTTGGTAGTTGCCGCTTGTCTGCCTGCAGAATCGACGGGGATCTTCGCAGAAGCCTTTGTATTTTTTCTTTTGGTAGTAGCTGTAGGGCTGGCTTTCATAACAGTTATTTCGAGGGTTTTAATATTCGTGGAATACCTGATGAGGCAAATTTCTTTCCGCTTAACACAAATGCATGCTGCGGCCTATACGGTTAAAGATAATTAAAGAAGGGAGCGGGCATGAGGCCGCGAAAAAAAATGTTTTTCTTTTAAACATTTTTCCTTTTTGGCATTGTGGATAACCAGAGAAACTGTGGAATTTCTGGGAAAAAGTTCCACGCATTTGGTTCGAAGTTAGTTCGGTGTTGCTGAAATTTAAAGTGCCTTCCATATGAATTTTCTTTCCACTTGGCGCAACATAAGGCCAATCATTTAAGAAGAAGTAGATTTGCCCCCGTGACGCAGCTTTCTACGCTCAACAAATATTTCTGGCGCTACCGATGGCATTTCTTCCTGGGAATTTGCTTTGTTATTCTCACCAATTATTTCCGCATCCTGTCTCCCCAGCTCACCGGTTATGTAATTAATACGGTTGTTCAAACAATCGGTGAAGAGGCTCAACCGTCCAGGCAGGTGGCGGTATCGGATTACGATATACTTGTGCGGACCATCATTCTGCAATTTGAAGAATATTCCTTTCGTAAGCAGGTATTAGTGGCGGGACTTGTATTGCTTGGCCTTGCTTTAATAAGCGGACTGTTCATGTTCCTGATGCGGCAAACGATCATTGTGATGAGCCGGCACATAGAGTTCGATCAGAAGAATGAAGTTTTTGACCACTACCAGAAGCTCGACAGGTCATTTTACAAAAAAAATTCAACCGGCGACCTGATGAATCGTATATCCGAAGACGTTAGTCGTGTTCGTATGTACACAGGCCCCGCGATCATGTACTTCATCAACCTTGCCGCCGTGATCGGATTCAGTCTTTATTTTATGATACGGTCTGATGCACGCCTCACCCTTTTGTCATTAAGCCCGCTTCCCATACTTGCAATTGCGATCTACTTTGTAAACAGCATTATTAACAAAAAAAGCGAGCGCATACAAAGGCAGTTAAGCAACCTCACTTCAAATGCACAGGAATCTTACTCCGGAATCCGCGTGATAAAAAGTTATGTGCAGGAGAAAGCGATGACAGATCACTTTGCAAAAAGCAGTGAACAGTATCGCACTAATGCGCTCGGGTTAGCTAAAACTGAAGCGATCTACTTCCCGAGCATGGCATTGCTTGTGGGGCTAAGCACACTTATAGCGGTTATGGCAGGGGGGCTTGATGTAGCCAATGGCGTAAAAGGCGCATCCGTCGGCAAAATCGCTGAGTTTGTAATGTATATCCAGATGCTCACCTTTCCCGTAAGCGCAATTGGGTGGACGGCAAGTATGACCCAACGTGCCGTGGCCTCACAGCAACGCATAAACGAATTTTTAAACACGCAACCGCAGATACAGGATAATGAGGGAGCGGTGGATGTGCAGGTAAAAGGCCGGATCGTCTTTGATAATGTTTCATTCACCTATCCGCAAACTGGGATCACTGCCATTAAAAACCTGAATTTTGAGATCAGGGAAGGAGAGAAGGTGGCCATAATCGGATCAACAGGATCGGGAAAATCAACTCTCGCTCAATTGCTGTTGCGAATGATGGATCCTACAGAAGGCAGGATAATATTGGACGGCCTTCCCTTGCCAGAACACCGGCTGAGAACTTTGCGGGAAGGAATAAGTTATGTTCCGCAGGAAGTCTTTTTATTCAGTGATACCATTAGGAACAACATATTGTTTGGCAACCGGGAAGCTAGCCAAGAAGAAGTTGAACATGCCGCAAAGGTTGCGGCTATTCATACCGATATATCCAGGTTTAAGAACGGCTATGAAACAATGGTGGGAGAACGCGGCCTCACGTTAAGCGGCGGGCAGAAACAAAGGATCTCCATTGCAAGAGGCCTGGTTAAGGATCCGCAAATGATCATTTTGGATGACTGCTTAAGCGCAGTGGACAGTGAAACCGAAAAGGAAATATTAAGCAGCCTGGATCAGTTTCTGCAGGGCAAAACAGCGGTTGTAATTACTCACAGAATTTTTTCACTAATGCAATTTGACCGGATCTTCGTGATGCACGATGGAGAACTGGCAGAACAGGGAACCCACGAGAGCCTGCTGAAACTTAACGGGCGTTATGCGGTATTATACCAAAAACAACAGGAAGAATGGGAAGGCCGTGGTGCTTCCTGATTCAAAATTTCCGGCTTTTTAGCATTATTTTGCCATTTCAAAAACAAATATATCTTTGCTTTCTTATAAATAAACAAACCAAAACAAAAACAGGTGGCGTACGAAAACAACGAAAAAAAAATGGACAGCGTTTACAGCAAAAGAATTAAAGCTGGCAAGCGACGGACCTATTTCTTTGATGTGAGAGAAACTAAGGGGAATGATTATTACCTGACCATAACGGAGAGCCGTAAACGCTTTGAATCTGACGGTTACGACAGGCATAAAATTTTTCTTTATAAAGAAGATTTCAATAAATTTTTAAAAGGCCTGACGGAAGCTGTTGATTTTGTAAAAACAGACCTGATGCCTGATTTTGATTTCGATGCTTTCAATCACGATACTCCATATGAAGGCGAGGAAGCTGCCGCGGTAGGAGAGGTGAAACAAGTTTCTGAACCAATACGCCAATCTCCAGAAGGCACATACGATTCGCGCCTGAGCGAAGGCCCCGCGCCGGCGAACGACAACAATGAAGAGGTAGATAAGTGGTAGTTGATAGTTGGTAGGCAGTAGTCTTTACCACATCCCGTATCTCTCATCCCTGCCTCCACTCCCTGTACTGCTCCAACAACAGCAGGGTTGAGGAATCATGATCCATGCCCGGATCCTCAGATGCCATTTCCCTTAAAATGTTTTTTGCGAGTACCTTTCCCAGTTCAACTCCAAATTGGTCGAAGCTGAAAATATTCCAGATCACGCCCTGTACAAATATTTTATGTTCGTAAAAGGCGATGAGCATGCCGAGCGTTTCCGGAGTTATCTTCTTAATTAAAAATGAATTCGTAGGACGGTTGCCCGGGAACACTTTATTAGTGTCTGTGCTGTCGCTGCCGAGCATCAGTGCTTCGGTTTGCGCAAAAAAATTACTGAGTAGAAGCGAATGATGTTCGCCTACCAAGTTATGGGTTTGAGCCGGGGCGATGAAATCGCATGGAATGATGTCCGTTCCCTGGTGAAGCAGCTGATAAAAAGCGTGCTGGCCGTTTGTACCCGGTTCTCCCCAAATTACCGGCCCTGTTGAATAGCTAATCGGATCGCCCTCTCTGTTTACGCGCTTTCCGTTACTCTCCATATTTCCCTGTTGAAAGTATGCAGGAAAACGGTGCATATACTGATCGTAAGGAAGAATGGCTTCCGATGTATAACCAAAAAAGTTTCGGTACCAGATACCGAGCAATGCCATTACTACAGGAATGTTTTTCGATGGTTGCTTTTCTGTAAAGTGATCATCTGCCCGTTTCGCTCCGGCTAACAAATTTTCGAAATTTTCGTAGCCGATTGTGCAGGCGATTGATAAACCTATTGCGCTCCACAAACTGTAGCGCCCGCCAACCCAATCCCAGAATTCAAACATATTGTCCGTAGAAATTCCAAACTGCTTAACCGCTTCACCATTTGTGCTGACCGCTACGAAATGCTTTTCGATATCAGACTCTTTAGCACCCTGTTTCAAAAACCAGCTGCGCGCCGTATGTGCATTGGCCATGGTTTCCTGCGTGGTAAAGGTTTTACTTGCAATGATGAAGAGTGTTTCTTCAGGTTGAATTTTCTTTAGCGTTTCCGCGATGTGGGTACCGTCTACATTGCTCACAAAATACGCGGAGATACCATCCACCCAATAAGGCTTTAGCGTTTCAGTAACCATCACCGGACCAAGATCGCTTCCGCCGATCCCGATGTTGACTATATAACGGATACGCTTACCCGAAAATCCTTTCCAATCACCTGAATGAATTTTTCCGCAGAAAGACCTCATCTGGCAGCGCACTCTTTCAATATCAGGTTTCACATCTTTACCATCTACAAAAACCGGCTTTGAGGAAAGATCCCGAAGGGCTGTGTGAAGTACTGCACGTTGTTCAGTTTCATTTATCTTCTCACCGGAAAACATTGCCTTTATTGCCTCATCAACCTTACATTCATCAAACAGTTGCAACAGCAGATCCATTGTATTGCTGTTAACACGGTTTTTAGAATAATCAAACAGAAGATCGTGCTCTGCAATGGAAAAGGTTTGTGCGCGGCCTGAATCACCGGCAAACATTTCCTTCATGTGAACGTTGCTGATCTCCCGGTAGTGGGAGAGGAGCGCCTTCCATGCCTGGGTGCCTGTTGGATCTATGTGAGGGAACATACTTTCTGATTTTGAGAATTACATGTGGCTGATAAGCTCAACCAGGCTGTCAACCATTGGTTCCGTAACGTTGAGGTGAGTGACCATGCGCACCTCCGTAGGAGAAATAGCAATACAATGAATATTTCTTTCTTTTAAATAAGCGGCGAAAGAAGCCGGCGTATAATTTCCTTTCACTTCAAATATGATGATGTTGGTTTCAACCGGAAGCATTTTTCCTATGAAGGGTTTTTCCAAAAGTGCAGCTGCGATTCTTTTTGCATGGGCATGATCAAGGCGTAAAAGTGGACGGTTACTGTTAAGGGCATACAACGCGGCTGCAGCAAGATATCCTGCCTGGCGCATTCCGCCTCCCATTACCTTGCGCACACGCCTGGCTTTTTTAATAAAATCGCGGCCACCGATCAGCAGACTGCCTACCGGTGCGCCCATTCCTTTGCTCATGCAAACGGAAATGGAATCGAATACTTTTCCATACCAGTCCGGGTCTTCCGCCGTAACCTCCATTGCGTTCCAAAGGCGCGCACCGTCTAAATGCAAGGATAAATTATTATCACGGCAAACCTCTTTGATCTTCAGTATCCCGGCAGAATCATATACGCTGCCGCCGCCACGGTTTGCAGAGTTTTCCAGGCAAACCAGTGAACTGACCGGTTTGTGTATATCATCCGGGTTCACGGCGGCCTCCACCTGTTCCGCTGTTATTCGGCCACGCTCTCCAGGGAGGGGTTTCACCTGGCAACCGCTGTTAAAGGCTATGCCGCCACCCTCATATATATATACATGGCTGCTGTGGTCGCAAATAACTTCCTGCCCGGGTTGGGTATGGCATTTAATTGCAATTTGATTGGTCATAGTACCGGAAGGACAAAAAAGTGCGGATTCCATTCCGAAAAGGGCGGCAATTTTTTCCTCCAGTTCATTTACTGTGGGGTCTTCCCCGAAAACGTCATCACCAACGCGGGCTGCCATCATGGCTTGAAGCATTTCTTTGCCCGGTTGCGTAAAAGTATCTGATCTTAAATCAATATGCATCGGCTCAAATATACTGGAAATGAGTGATGAGCGAAAAGTGGTAAAATTATTGCCTCACATAATATGAGTGAAGGAGAATCTTAGAACGGAATTTATGCAATAGTACTTTTTGGCTGAATTTTCACATCCAATTATGCGTTTTTTCCGTTTTAGTTATGAAATACGGGAAACGGATGTTAACTTTGCAAGAATTTTATAGCATTTTGGCCAAATTGATGCAATTTTGCAACTTTTCCCCCTCCCAAATTGTCTACTAATCATTAAACCGAATTGAACCCATGAGGCAATTAAAGATAGCCACGCAGATTACAAACAGGGATTCGCAGGCGGTTGAGAAATACCTGCAGGAGATCTCTAAAATTTCAATGATCACGCCGGAAGAGGAAACCATTCTTGCGCAAAAGATCAAGATGGGGGACCAGCGCGCCTTAGATAAGTTGGTGCAGGCCAATCTCCGCTTCGTGGTTTCGGTTGCCAAGCAGTACCAGCACCAGGGGCTTTCTTTGAGTGACCTGATCAATGAAGGTAATCTTGGTTTGATAAAAGCTGCCCAGCGTTTTGATGAAACGAAAGGTTTTAAATTCATTTCATACGCTGTTTGGTGGATCCGTCAGTCAATTCTACAGGCTCTTGCAGAGCAGGGAAGGCTTGTTCGTTTGCCGCAAAATAAGATCGGTACCTATAACAAAGCGAACAAGGCATACATGGCTTTTGAGCAGGAGCATGAAAGAGAGCCATCAACAGAAGAACTTGCGGAGTTGCTTGAAATGAGCGAAACCGAGATCAACAATATTTTCCAAAGCAATACCCGTCACTCTTCTCTCGATGCGCCTGTGCACGAAGCGGAAGACGTGGCAATGGGAGACCTTTTGAAAGGTGGCGATGAAACCGATGAAGACGTAATGCACGATTCATTGAAGAATGAAATTCGCCGGGTATTGAAATCACTGAGCCCTCGTGAAGCTGAAATTGTAAATGCCTACTTTGGCCTTGACGGCGAGAATGGTGTAACGATCGAGCAAATCGGCCAGAAGTATGACCTTACGAAAGAAAGGATCCGCCAGATAAAGGAAAGAGCTATCAAACGCCTCCAGAAAGCAAGATACAGCGGTGCGTTGAAAGCTTACCTGGGATAAGCCTTTTCTATATATTTTTAAAAGCTCCGTAAATCGGAGCTTTTTTATTTTGACGCAAAAACTCCGGCTGTTGTGGGAACATTTTGTGAATTTGCAAACTCTTTCAAAACGTATATTACAGCCGAATTTTTATGACCATATAATTGTTGTTGAATGGAAAAAGCAATCAGTGAAAAAGTAAGTTGTTTGATAATAGGATCGGGGCCGGCGGGCTATACCGCAGCTATTTATGCCGCTCGCGCAAATATGAAACCTGTTTTGTACCAGGGAATTCAACCGGGCGGACAGCTCACCATCACCACGGAAGTAGAAAATTATCCCGGGTATCCTGACGGAATACAGGGCCCCGAAATGATGGTGCACTTTGAAAAGCAGGCAGCGAGAATGGGAACGGACATCCGCTACGGGCTTGCTACTAATGTCGATTTTTCAACACACCCGCTGAAGGTGGAAATTGATGAAGAAAAGTGGATAGAAGCGGATGCGGTGATCATATCAACCGGGGCTTCGGCAAAATGGCTTGGCCTGGAAAGTGAGCAAAGGTTGAACGGCCACGGAGTAAGCGCCTGCGCCGTATGCGATGGATTTTTCTTTAAAGATAAGGATGTGGCTATAGTAGGCGCCGGCGATACTGCTGCCGAAGAGGCCCTGTACCTTTCAAAAATTTGCAAAAGTGTGCACATGATAGTTAGGCGGGATGAAATGCGCGCCAGCAAGATCATGCAGGACCGTGTGAAGAAAACCGCCAACATCACTATTCATTGGAACAGTGAAACTGAAGAAGTGCTGGGGGATACCAAAGTAGATTCTGTAAGGATCATGAACAACCAAACGCAGGAGCGTACAACCCTTCCCGTTAGTGCGTTTTTTGTAGCAATCGGCCATGAACCTAACTCTGCGATTTTTAAAGGATGGCTTGATATGGACGAATCGGGATACATCAAAACCCAACCCGGCACCAGCAAAACCAATGTGGAAGGCGTGTTCGCCTCAGGGGATGTGCAGGATAAAATTTACAGGCAGGCTGTAACGGCGGCCGGTAGCGGATGCATGGCCGCCCTGGATGCGGAGCGTTACCTGAGCGAAAAAGGATTGCACTGATGATGCAGATAAAACTTGAAAACCTTCGCTTTACCTGCGCGCACGGATGGCATGCAGAAGAAGCTTTGTCTCCCGGTGATTTTGAAGTGAATGTAATGGTATCGTTTCTTGCACCTGAGAAAATAGAGAGATTGGAAGATACACTTGACTATGTGGAGATATATGAGGTAGTTCGCCGGCGGATGGAGCAACCACACAAACTTCTGGAATCACTCGCCATTAAAATTGCTGACGACATCGCGCTGATCAATAAAAATATTAAGAGGATCGAAGTAAACATTAACAAAACAAATCCCCCGATCGTTTCGTTTACAGGTAATGTTGGCGTAGGTTACGTGAAAGTCCTTACCTAATGAAGACCATTTTATTTCTGGCATATTGCTCATTACATTTCGGAGTGGTTGCGCAAGACCTCAAACTGTTGCAACACAAAGCCGATAGCCTGGAGGCTGTTCCGGATGAAAAGGCGGCTTTCGAAGTTTTTAAGGTCATCCACAAAAAATACCCAGACAATATTTATGCGCTTACCAAATGCAGCGAACTGTGCAGCAGGATCGGCAAGCGGGAACCATTAGAAAAAATGCGGGACAGTTATTATTCAGCCGCACTGATGTATGCAAAAAAAGCTCTGGCCCTGAACCCGAAACACGATGAGGCGAATGTGGCCATGGCGATTGCGTTAGGAAGAAACTCACTGACCAAATCGGGAAAAGAAAAAGTCAGCGCTGCCCGCGAAATACGCAAGCATACGGAAACAGCTTTAAAGAACAATCCTCTAAACTTTAAAGCATGGCACATTCTGGGCAAGTGGCACTATGAAGTAACCGACCTGAATATGTTTGAGCGTGCCGCCCTGAAGGTCTTCTATGGCGGTATGCCTGAATCCTCACTTGCAGAGAGTATTAATGCGTATGAAAAAGCTAGAGAGATAAAACCTGACTTTCTTTTGAACTATCTTGAACTGGCAAAGGCATATAAAAGAAACAATGAAACTGCGCGGGCCATTGCCTTGCTGGAAGCCGTTTCTGTTCTCCGGCCATTTTCAGAAGATGATCCGGCAATTTTAAAAGAAGCGGGGTTTCTTTTACGCCGCTGGAAAAATTAAAGTTCAACAGCTCCTTTGCCTTTCCATCTACCTCTTTTCATGTAGAGGAATGACATTAAGAAAATACTCGACCAGTAAATGAATTCATTGCTCCATGCCATTGCAAGGGAAATATAATTCACCTTCATAAAATACCAGGTATAGCCCATGTAAAGTGCAATGGCTACCACTTCAATGGCAAGGTTAACGGTGGTTTTTCCTGTGCCTGTTACAGAATTCAGCCAAACATTGGCTACGCTCATCAGAAGCATTCCCATTGAAACCATTCTAATAACCGGGATTCCTTCCTTTACAAAATTCTCATCTTGCCCGAACAGCCTGAAGAAACCTTCAGGAAATATGTTCAGCAGGGATACCATTAAAAGACAGAGGCCAAAGCTCCATGCCGTGATCATTTTCACAAGGCGGATCACATCATTCTCCCTGTGCTGGCCGATCAGGTTGCTCGTCATCGTATTGGTTGTACTCGCAAATGCCCAGATAAAAACTCCGGCTATGCCAAATACATTTCTCATGGTGTTACTTATGGCTTTTGCCACGGTGCCCCGGCTTTCAATCAAAATAAAGAATACGAGCCATGTAGCCACGCTAACTATGTATTGGAAAACGAGAGGCAGTGCTACACGAAAAATTTCGCGGCTGAACATTTTATTATAGGCGAAATTCCGAAGCAGTCCGTAGCGTTTACGCAGCCCCGTTAGTGCCAGTACGGCAAACACCACAACCACTCCTGTGAACTCTGCTATAACCGAAGCCAATGCAGCACCGTTAAAGCCCATCGCGGGGAAACCAAGCTTCCCAAAAATCAACAGGTAATCAAAAACGATATTCATCAGCGCTTCAAATACAAAACCTATCATCAGGTATTTGCTGTTAAGAGATGCAACGAGGAAGGCATTTCCCATCTGAAAAAGGAAGAGAAAAGGAAGTCCGAAAATCCGGATACGCAAAAAATCCATTTCCACAGGATAGGAGTCGGGGTCGGCAACGGCCTTAAGAATAAAGGGCGCGACCAACCAGGTAAAGGCAATGCATATCACTGAAAATTTCAGGCTGGTTCTTATACCCTGGGCTAGTATGGTGTGAAAATTTTCACTTGTGCCTCTTCCCGCGTGGCGGGAGAAAACGGTTTGCAGCGCGTTATTGAGTCCGTTGCCGGCCACGGCAAAAATCAGGTAATACACTCCTGTAATGCCCGCATTGCCTAATGCTTCTTCACTGAGCTGCCCCAGGAATATGCTGTTGGTAAGCATATTGATCTGCGGCACAAGAATGGCAAGTGTGATGGGAAGCGCAATAGTAAGTATCTGCCGGTGTGTAACTTTTACCTGTAACTGATTTAACGGCACTGCTTCCATAAAGAAGGCAAAATTATCTTATTTTGCCACCTCATATTTAAATAATTGAAGATCCTTTTTAATCATATAATCCCTGAGGTGGCGCAGTCTGCATCAAACCTGCTTATTGAAGCAGGCAATTACGGTGTGTCTTGCATCTGGTATAATGCGAATCCAATCAAGGCAGTCGGCGTACGTATGTATCACTTCCAGGAACATTCTTCCGGAAAAGAAATAGCGGGCTATCTAATGAAAATGCTTTCCGAACCTGAATTTTCGGGTAAAGAGATCTTTTTATGTATGAACGTAAAGGAGGCGATGATAGTTCCCTCGGCATATTTTTCGCATTCCTCTCTTCCGGCAATGTTTGAACTCATGTACGGAAAAAATTCCGGAGCCATACACACAGATACGGTTGAAATGGAACAAAGAGGGGAGCGCCACATCTGTTACAACAGCTATAGAGTAAATGAGGAAATTATGGAGTGTGTGAAATCTTACATTCAGCCCGGAAAAATGAAGCATTCCACCTCTTTACAGGTTCAGAACGCAGAAACGGATACCCGCGTTTACGGCATTGTTTATCATCATAAAATCAAATTGCTCTTGTTTAAAGAGGGAGCCCTTCAACTTGTGCAACAATACCCTTATAAAACTCCTGCTGATGCGGCCTATATATTGCTCAATGCATGCCACCAACATGCTATGCTTCCGGCCGAAGTAGAAGTAAGATTGGCAGGCATAATAGATAAAGATTCAAATCTGTTCCGGGAGATCGCCAGGTATTTTATGCAGGTAAACCTGCAAGAAATTCATGAAGAGGTTGAAGTGGATGAGGGTTTGAAAGACATTTCCGCTCATTATTTCAGCCACCTAACTCATTTGCTTGTATGCGTATAATCGGCGGCTTACATGGCGGGAGAAAGATCAGTCCTCCATCAAAGATGCCATATACGAGGCCCACCACCGATATTGCAAAGGAAGGATTGTTCAACATTCTTCAGAATAATTTAGATTTTGAAGGATTGAAAACATTAGACCTTTTTGGAGGAACCGGAGCGATAACGTATGAACTTGCCAGCAGGGGAGCGGCAGATCTTACCATCGTGGAGAAAGATGCGGACATGTTCAACTTCATCAAAAAAAATCTCGAAGCATTAGAATTTAAGAATGTGCGCGCAATAAGGTCAGAGGTATTTAAGTTTTTGTCAACTGCAAATCAAACCTATGATTTCATATTCGCGGGGCCGCCTTACGCTTTAACTACCATTGACGACCTTCCGCGAATTATTGCCGAAAAAAAATTACTTAACCCGGGCGGATGGTTTGTGTTGGAGCATACGCCACGAAATAATTACAAAGAGTTCAGCCTTTACAAAAGCGAACGCAATTACGGCACTACTATTTTTTCATTTTTTGTAATGGAATAACGATGGATAAAGCGACCGCCCGAAAACTTTACCGCGAAAAGCGCCTTGCATTAACGGAAGCGGAGAAAGATAAAATGGAAGACCTGATCCTGATCCAGTTCCAGGCTTTCAACCCCGTGATCCCGGATCATGTAATGACCTTCGCGCCGATGGAGGAGAAGAAAGAGTACGATCCCTACCTGGTGATGGAATATTGCCGTTTTAAGAATCCGGCTGTTCAATTTTATTTTCCGCTTACAAAAGGAGATGAGATGGTGGCGTGTGCAGTAACAGACGACCAGGCCTTTGTAAAAAATGAATGGGGAATTTTGGAGCCCTTGGATGCACACGCTGTACCTCCCACGCTCCCCGCAATGATTCTTGTTACTTTGGTGGCGATGGACAAAAGGGGGCACCGTGTGGGATTTGGCAAAGGTTACTACGATAAGTTTCTTGCAATATGCAGCCCGGACGCACTAACGGTGGGATTCACGTTTTTTGAGCCTGAGGAATGTATATCAGGAATTGGTAAACACGATATCGCTTTAAAAGCCTGCATTACGCCCGATGCATTTTTTACTTTTTAATTTTATGTATGATCAGGAAGAGCAGGTATTTGTTATATCCCATTTCACTCCTTTATTCATTTATACTATGGGTGAGAAACTTCCTGTATGATAAAAACATTCTTAAATCAGCTGCCTTTAATTTTCCTATCATTTGCGTAGGCAACCTTGCCACTGGCGGAACCGGCAAAACACCGATGACGGAATACCTTGTTGAAATGCTGATGCATCGTTATAAAGTGGCCACACTCAGCCGGGGATATAAAAGAAAGACAAAAGGTTTTGCTATTGCACATGCAGGAACCACCGCCATCCAGATCGGAGATGAACCGATGCAGTTTCATCAAAAATTTCCGGATGTAACGGTCTCTGTAGGCGAAGAACGCCTTGTAGCCATTCCGCAGTTGCTGCACGACAGGCCGGAGACTGAGGTGATAATATTAGACGATGCATTTCAGCACAGGCAGGTGAGAGCAGGGCTGAATATTTTGCTCACTGAATACAAAAATCCGTATGTATCGGATGAGGTTTTACCCGCGGGCAACCTTAGGGATAACATTTCCAGTGCATCACGTGCAAATGTGATTGTGGTTACGAAATGTCCGCACATTGGTGAAGCGGAAAAAAATAAAATGGTGAAGCGGCTAAGGCCTCTCGCGAACCAGAAGGTTTTTTTTACAAAGATCGTTTATGCGGCGCCGTTACACCTTTTTTCGAAGATAACTGCTACACCAGGCAGGGATACAGCGATCTTACTGCTATTCGGTATCGCCAACCCCGCGCCACTCATATCGCATGCGAAGGATTCTTTTAACAAGGTAGAACTAATGGAGTTCAATGATCATCATATTTTCAGAACGGATGATCTGCAAAATATCAGGAAGAATTTTGAGAGACTGGAAAGTACAAAGAAGATCATTCTCACCACTGAAAAAGACGGCGTTCGCCTGGAAAAGTTCAGGAATGAACTGGAAGATTACCCGATATATGTTTTACCAATGAAGCATGAATTCCTTTTTAATGACGGAAGCAAATTTGAGAGCAGTGTTGTAGAATTTATTGAAAGCAACAAGCTGAAATGATCATTTAGCAAGTGCCATTTTTACTTTTTTATTCTTGATCTTTTGGTCCCGGATCTTTACCAGCATCGGACTAACCTTTGATTTTCTCACAGCCGCAAAAGAGAAAAAATCCTTAACCTCGATCAGCCCGATATCATCCTTTTTTAAATCACCTTTATTGGAAAGAAAACCAACAATATCAATTTTATTGATTTTATCTTTTTTACCCGCGTCAATAAAAAGCGTGCTCCATTTGGGTTTTTCCGGGCATGAAACATTTTCCGGAATTTCAAAGGCTGAAGTGAAATCAGGAAGATAGGCCGGCACTTTTTCATCGGGGCCAATCAGCATGTACACGTTACCGGTAGCCTTCATGCGGGCGGTGCGGCCATTGCGGTGCGTGAAAGAAGATTCGTCTGGTGGAAGATGATAGTGGATGATATTCCGGATGTGCATAATATCAAGCCCGCGGCTGGCGAGGTCTGTTGTTACCAGGATCTCCGATGTACCGTTCCGGAATTTGAACAGCGCGATCTCACGTTCTTTTTGTTCCATACCACCGTGATAGAATTCAACCACCAGGCCCTGATCAGCCAGCGATGCAGCAACGCGTTCCACCGCCTCACGGTGATTGCAAAATACAATACTGCTGGTATTACCGGTGAAGTATAAAAGCCGTGTCAGCGTTTTCAGCTTATCTTTTTCGGGAGAAGCCACAGTATGGATCCGCAGATCATCTGAAGGGATCTCATCTGATAAAAAACTGAGAACCTGGGCATCGTTCATTCCGGTAAACTCCGGAAAGGAGGCCGATGTGGTTGCCGAGGTAACCAATTTTTTAAGTTTGGCTGCCGGAATATTTTCAAAAATGAATTGAAGTCCCTCCACAAAGCCGAGCTCCATCATCTTATCAAATTCATCCAGTACAAGGAACCCGAGTTTGCTGAGATCTACATTTTGCCTGCGAATGTGGTCGCCAAGGCGGCCGGGGGTGCCGATGAGGATTGCTGGCGGTTCCACCAGGCTGTTTTCCTCGATTTCGCGTTTATGCCCACCGTAGCAGGCGGTGATCTTTAAACCCGTTTGCATCTTTTTGGCCACAGCCTCAACCTGTAAGGCCAGTTCGCGGGAGGGAACGACAATCAGCGCTTTGACTTGTTTTGATTCAGGCTGAATATTTTCCAGGATCGCAACCAGGAATGCCAGCGTTTTTCCAGTGCCGGTAGGTGATAAAACCACCAGAGAATCTCCCTTAGAAATTTTTTCAATTGATTCTAACTGCATGGGATTCAACTCATTAATTCCCGAATTCTCCAGCCACGTGGCGCGTGTATTTTTCATAGGTCAAACTTAGATCAAAATCGCCATTCAGCAGAATTTATCTTTCCTATAATTAATATTATGTTAAACAGGCGCTATGCCTGTTTTGTTTTTTAGCCCACTCCACAATCTCAGTTTATGCAGAGCCGAATGGGCAACTTTGCATGAACCCCAGTTATTCTTCAATAAAAAAGACCATCGAATGATGGTCTTAAAGTTTCAAATCAGCTAAAAATTATTCTTCCGAAGAAGTAGCTTCATCAATTTCGGGAGCGTTTCCGTTTGAACCTTCCTCACTGGTTTGAATCTCTTCCTCAACTTCATCTTCATCCAATTGCGTAATAGCCGCAATCTTATCGCCCTCATCCACGCGAATCAGCTTCACGCCCTGTGTAGCACGGCCCTGTTCGCTAATCTGGCTCACGGGCATACGAATCGTGATCCCTGAAACGCAGGTGATCATCAGGTCTTCTTTCTCGGATACCGCAAGCAATCCCACAAGCGAGCCGGTTTTATCGGTAACGCTGATCGTTTTCACACCCTTTCCACCACGATTAGTGATCCGGTAATTCGCTTCTCCGGTTTCCGCATCATCCAGCGCGGTTCGTTTTCCGTAACCGTTCTCACTTACCACAAGCACTGTCTTCGTCTTATCTTCCTTATCCACACAAACCATTCCCACAACTTCATCATTCTTATCATCCACCTCAATACCTGCAACGCCAATACCACCGCGGCCTGTGCTTCTCACCTTACTTTCATGGAAACGGATCGCCCGGCCACTTTTCACCGCCATCATTATCTCCGCATTACCATTCGTCATGCGCGCAGCCAACAACTGATCTCCTTCCAAAATGTTGATCGCGTTAATTCCGCTTTGGCGCGGACGGCTGAAATCTTTCAGATCGGTCTTCTTAATAATGCCCTGCTTCGTGCATAACAATATATAGTGATTCTTCACATACTCTTCATCATCGAAATTCTTCACATCAATTATTGCACGAACCTTATCATCGGGCGGAATCTGCACCATGTTCTGTATCGCCCTGCCCTTGCTGGTTTTATCGCCTTCAGGAATCTGATAAACCTTCAGCCAGTAGCATCTTCCCTTTTCTGTAAAGAACAACAAGGTATGGTGTGTAGAGGCTACGAAAAGATGTTCAATATAGTCTTCATTTCGGGTGCTGCTTCCTCTCGCTCCCCTGCCGCCACGCCTTTGCTGGCGGTACTCGGTGGCTGAAGTGCGTTTAATGTATCCCATGTGTGAAATAGTAACCACCACATCTTCTTCTTCAATCAGATCAAGCATATCTATTTCATCACCGGCATACTCGATGGTTGATTTCCTCTCATCGCCAAACTTTGCTTTCACTTCAAGCAATTCAGTTTTGATGATGTCGAATCGCAAATGCTCATTGGCAAGAATCTCTTTCAAGCGCGCGATCAATTTCATGATCTCGGCATGCTCTTCACGGATCTTCTCTATCTCCATGCCCGTAAGCCTTTGGAGCCTTAACTCCAGCACGGCCTTGGCCTGAATTTCCGTCATACCGAAATTGCTGACAAGCCCTTCCTGCGCAAGATTCGGAGTAGAACTTTCACGAATAAGTTTTATCACCGCGTCAAGGTTATCAAGCGCAATGATATATCCCTCGAGTATATGAGCGCGCTCTTCCGCCTTACGTAATTCATAACGCGTGCGGCGTACCACCACCTCGTGACGGAAATCAATGAACTCCGCAATGAGATGTTTCAGGTTCAGAATTTTCGGCCTTCCTTTTACAAGGGCCACGTTGTTTATTCCAAAAGAAGTTTGGAGATCAGAATATTTGTAAAGTTGATTCACCACCACCTGTGCGATAGCATCCTTCCTCAACTCCACAACAATACGTGTTCCCTCCTTGTTATTACTTTCGTTGTTCACATCAGAAACTCCATCAATCACTTTGTCGTTAATGAGGTCTCCGATCTTTTGCGTTAAGGTATCACGGTTTACCTGGTAAGGAATTTCCGTGATGATGATCTTCTCCTTTCCACGGCTGTCGGTTTCAATGGTCGTTTTACCACGAAGCACCACCCTTCCGCGGCCCGTATGCATAGCGGCTTTCACGCCCTCAATGCCGTAGATAATTCCTCCGGTCGGGAAATCAGGCGCCTTTACGAATTTGCAGAGTTCATCTATTGTGATCTCGTTATTATCTATATAAGCGATACATCCATCAACCACTTCGCTCAAATTGTGCGGCATCATGTTCGTTGCCATACCTACGGCGATACCACTGCTGCCATTCAACAGCAATTGAGGAATTCGTGTAGGCACTACCGTTGGTTCCTCAAGCGAATCATCAAAGTTGAGTTGGAAGTCCACCGTTTCCTTATCAATGTCTTCAAGCATTGCCTCCGCAAACTTTTCCATCCTCACCTCGGTGTAACGCATCGCCGCCGGCGGGTCACCATCCTGGCTACCAAAGTTACCCTGGCCATCTACCATTTTATAGCGCATAGACCAATCCTGCGCCATACGAACCATGGTATCATATATTGACGCATCACCGTGCGGGTGGTATTTACCCATCACCTCACCGACGATACGCGCAGATTTCTTGTAAGGCTTGTTGCTGCTATTACCAAGTTCACTCATGCCGAAAAGCACGCGACGGTGCACCGGTTTGAGGCCGTCACGCACGTCTGGCAGTGCACGCCCCACTATTACGCTCATCGAATAATCGATGTAAGAAGTCTTCATTTGCTCCTCAATATTCACGGGAATTATTTTGCCGCGATTGTCGGGAACCTGTTCTAAATTTTCCTGATTTTCCATATTAAATTATAGGCTGCAAAGGTAGCGAAAACAGGCCATTTTTGGGGTATAAAACCGCTCTTATTTATCCCTATATGGTGGATAAATACTGCATTAAAGGGTTATGGAGAATAGCGGGATACATATATTATTTTCCCGAATATCCGGGTAGTGATCTTAGCCATTAAATCCGGGAAAATTGGAGGGGAAAAGTAATGTTATAACTTGCGCCAAAACCCGGAGGCTTGAAACACATATTATTATTTGGAGCCGGCAAATCGGCCACAGTTCTGATTGATTATTTACTGGAAAACGCGACTGATGAAAACTGGAAAATAAAGATCGCAGACGCAGACCAAAAACTGGTGGAAGAAAAGATCGGCGGCCGGGGCAGTTTTGCGGAAGCCATCGGGATCGACATAACGGATACGGATAAACGCGAATTCTTGATTACGGAAGCAGACCTTGTGATTTCCATGATGCCCCCTGCCCTTCACATATTGATCGCCAAAGATTGCATAAAATATAAAAAGCATCTCCTCACCGCATCCTATGCTGATGAGGAAATAAAAAAGCTGGACGAAGCCTCGAAAGAAGCCGGAATAATTTTCCTTTGTGAGATGGGCCTGGATCCGGGCATTGATCATATGAGTGCAATGCAAATACTCGATGATTTGAAGGAAAAAGGTGCAGAAATAATTTCTTTCAGAAGCCACTGCGGCGGACTTATCGCTCCCGAAAGCGACACAAACCCCTGGCGATACAAAATAAGCTGGAACCCCAGGAATGTTGTACTCGCGGGAAAAGCCGGCGCACTTTACCGGGAAAATGGAATTGACACCGAAAAAAAATATGAAGAACTTTTTGATGCGCCACCGAAAGTTCAGGTTGATCAACAGACCTTCAGTTATTATCCAAACAGGAATAGCATCCCCTACATTGACCTGTATGGTTTAACCGGCATTGACACTTTTGTAAGAACCACTCTCCGCTTCCCGGATTTTATGCACGGCTGGAAGAACATCCTGGAACTTAAACTTACTGACGAAACACCTGCATATCATACTGATGGTAAATCACTTTTTGAATTCTTCCAGGAGCACTTTAAAAAATATGGATTTGAAGAATGGCTTCACAATAAACTCACTGCCTCATTCGCGGAAACAAAAAAGGTTTTGGAAGACCTGATGAAATTGATGAAGGAAGAAGAAGAGGCTATCGCATCCGGAACAGAAACCGAAGATGAATTTATGGTAGTAGATGCAAACGGCGACCTGCAGGAAGTTGAACTGGACGATGTGAAAACTCAGGCTGCATCAACTGTTGCGGAAAAAATGCACGAAGCCAACCTTACCATGAAGCAACTGATGTTTTTGGGAATGGATGATGAAAAAACGATCATAAATAAAGGCTTTTGCAGTGCAGCCGATGTGCTCCAATTTGCCCTGGAGAAAAAGCTTGCCCTACTGCCCGGAGATAAAGACCTGATAGTAATGCTGCATGAGATCGGATACAGGTTAAACGGCAAAGATCATTTGATCGAGAGCAGCCTTATGGTAACCGGTGAAGACCATTTGCGAACCGCAATGGCAAAAACGGTAGGGCTTCCTTTAGGCATCGCGGCGAAACTTGTGCTGAACGGAACTATAAAACTCACCGGAGTGCAGGTTCCTATCCTTAACGAAATCTACGAGCCTGTACTAGCCGAGCTTCGAAGTAACGGAATCGTTTTTAAAGAAACTGACCGCCCAATTTCAGATAAGTGAATTTAAATGTGCGGATAAAATCTCCACGCCCTCGGTCGCAGGCTTTTCGATAAACACCATATCGTTTTCCCTGCTAATTGGCGGTATTTTTTTATCAAGGATAAATTTCGGAATACCCGGCGGCAAAAAATTCATTAGTCCTGCCGCCGGATAAACCTGGAGCGAGGTGCCGACCAGTATAAAAATATCAGCGCTTTCCATTACCGGAACAGCATCTTCAATCATGGGAACGGCTTCTTCAAACCAAACTATGAAAGGCCTTAGTTGCGAACCGTCTGAAGCAAGCTGCCCAAGGCTGATATCACCTCTTATTTCCTGAACATCCGCCTTTGTTGCACTACTGCACATTTTGAAAATTTCCCCATGAAGGTGCAACACGTTTGAAGAACCCGCCCGTTCATGAAGATCATCGATATTCTGCGTGACCACTGTTACATCAAAATCCCTTTCCAGTTGCGCCAGCATTTCGTGCGCACGGTTTGGAACCGCCGCGGCTACATCGCGTCTTCGCATGTTATAAAAATCCAGTACCAGTTGAGGATTCTTTTTGAATGCACGAGGAGTGGCCACCTCTTCAATTTCATATCCCATCCAAAGCCCATCACTGTCTCTGAAAGTTTTTAAGCCGCTTTCTGCACTGATGCCTGCGCCCGAAAGCACAACAAGTTTTTTCTTCATCGTTGTTCTAAAATACTCAATCGCCGGTTATTTGGCAGGAACAACTTTGGAATTCTTCCGGCGTACAAAATAAACTAAGGCAGAAAGTACAAAGATCAGGGGCCAAATTGAAACGAGGCCAACAAGAAGATATGCAAAACCATCGGCGCCTGATTTGAAAGCTAGTAATAATCTTTTAAAGAATCCGGGAGTTTCATTTGCGGGAACGAAAGCCATTCCTTTCTCGGTTACATTGAGGTTGATGGTGCTGTATGCCGACTGGCTTCCGAGAGCATTCAACCTTCCGGTTGCCGATTCTATTTCCTCCTGCAGGCGATTGATCTCTTGCTGCACCTGCAGTACTTCCTCCATATTCTTAGCCTTACTTAAAAACTCCGCATATTTATTTCGCATGGCGCGTTTAGCTTCCAGGCGTGAGCGCGTATCAAACCAGGCAGTGGTCACATCGTCAGATTGTATGCTTCTTTCCATGATTGTTGCATCCTTCATCGCAAGGTCTGACATCAGGTCTTCAAACTGTAAAACAGGAACTTTTATCACCCAGTGCGAGGAGTGGTATCCCTCCCCCTGCCTGCTCTCTTCTTTTGCTATGTATGCGCCGGTCTTTGCCAGCAAGGGTTTCATCGCTTCCGTGAAGGTTTTTAAGGATTTTGCTTCGAGGGAAAGATCGCCTGTTTTGATGATCTTCTTATCCCAGGAAAGGACGGGCTTTACGATACCCATACTAACGGTATCGGATAACTGCTGTTGCGGCGACGCTACAGGAACCTGGAGTTCTCCATCGCTGCCGGCCGCATTATCTGCAGGTGCTTCAGCCGTCATCATTTCTGAGGATGATTTACCTTCTGAGCCTACATTGCAGGAGGTAAAAAAGATGATCGCAAAAAATGTTGCGGAGAGATAAAATAGTTTTCGCATGAGAAGAAGTTTAAATGAGGAGATGCCTCTTTATACTTCTTTCCATAATTTGGTAACCGCGGGCAATTGTTAAGGGAATGGTAAGCTGATCATTTATTCTCACCTGCCATTTCCATAATGATCTCCCATTCTTCGGGCTGAACTTTTTGGGTGGAAAGCCGGCCAAGCCGCACCAGGTCCATGTTTTGAAGCCGCTGATCCTTTTTTATTTCAGTGAGAGCTACCGGCTTTTTCAATTTCCTAACCGGTTTCAATTCAACGGCCAGCCAATTTGGGTTATCGGTTGTAGGGTCCTGAAAAGCAGTTTTTGTGATCTCGGCAATGCCAACAATTTCCATCCCCTCGTTGGAGTGATAATATAAAGCCTTATCACCTTTTTTCATGTCGCGCAGGTTATTCCGCGCCGCATAGTTGCGAATGCCATCCCAAACCACTTTCTTTTCCTTTATTAACTGATCAAAAGAATAAACAGAAGGTTCAGATTTTACAAGCCAGTAAGCCATAGTGAAAAGCATTATTACCAGCCGGAGGCAAGCACATCGGCAAGGTGCATGGTTTTTAAATTGATTCCCTGTTTTCTAATTACGCCGTCAATTTGCATGAGGCAACTTAGGTCTGTGGAAAGGATAACTTCAGCGCCGGTAGACTGCGCATTTTTTATCTTCTGATCGGCCATTGCAACCGATATCGTATCAAACTTTACGGAAAAGGTTCCTCCAAATCCGCAACAGGTTTCATTGTCGGGCATCTCAACTACTTCCAGGCCTTTCACGTTTTTCAGAAGTTTGCGCGGACCATCCTTGATTTTACATTCCCGCAGCGCAGCGCAGCTATCGTGGTAGGTAGCCTTAATGCTTAACTCGGCTCCAAAATCGGTGATGTTCAGCACTTCGGTTAAAAATTCTGAAAATTCAAATACGCGCTGGCCTATTGACCTTCCCTGATTAAGTTGGGATGTATCTGCGAAAAGCTGAGGATAATAGTTTCTCACAAATCCCACGCAGCTTGCACTGGGCGCCACTATATAGCCCGGCTGAGAAAAATCTCGCAGGAACTTTTCAGCCACGTCCCGCGATTCTTTTGTAAACCCTGCATTAAATGCCGGCTGCCCACAACAGGTTTGATTTGGATTATAGGAAACTATACATCCGGCTTTCTCCAACACCTTCACCATATTAAATGCGGTTTCCGGAAAAAGCTGGTCAATAAAACAGGGAATAAAGATCTGGACCTCCATGCGGCAAATATTTCCTTTTAAATATCAAATGAGTCTCCTAACTGCATCATTTTGAGAGCAGTGACAGCAGCTTCAACGCCCTTATGCCCTGCTCGACCGCCTATCCTTTCTACTGCCTGCATATGGTTGTTCACGGTTAATACGCCAAATATTGTAGGCACCGGAAGAGTAAGGTTTAATTGGGAGACTGAGTTAGTCACAGACTGGCAAACATAGTCGAAGTGAGGTGTATCACCCTGTATCACACAGCCAAAAACTATAAAAGCAGACGGAGAATTCGCTCCGCCCTGATTAAGGTCCCAGTATCTTTTTACTGCGAAGCCCAGTTCAACGGCGCCGGGAACCCGGGCGCTGACCACTTTCACGGGGAATTGTTCAAGAGTTTTTCTTGCACCATTTTCCAGTTCATCCACCACATCGGCGTTCCACTCGGTGGCGATTATTACAACACAGGCACCCGGTTTTACACGGATGCCTGCTGTATTAAATTGTTCGTTTGAAACTTTTGACATGCTGCAGTCTCTGACTGTTTATTTCAATTCTCCAAGGCGTGCAAGGTATTTGTCAACCTCGCCTGACCTTACAGAATTATGAAGCGGAAAATTACCTTTCAATTCATTAAAGAGTTTTTTTGCCTCATCTGCCTTGCCGGTTGCCCCTGCATAAGAAGCGGCCATTAACAATGCATCAGCAGTAATGCCCTCATCTTTCTTATTTACGTTTGCTGCTTTTTTATAAGCATCAAGGGCCTCCCCTGTTTTGTTTTGTTCTGCGTACGCATGGCCCAACATTAAATAAGCCTTGCTCTCCACCTGTGTGGCTCCGTTTGCGTCAAACTCCTTCAGGTGAGATATAGCCTTGTCGAACTCCTTTAGATGCAAATAGGTAGCACCGGCAATATAACGGGCACGGTTACCCGCACCAGTACCGCCGTATTCACTCGCCACTTTAAGAACGCCTGTAACATTTTGTTCGCCCAGGGTTCCTCCGTTTAACACTACCACTGATGAATCTTTACTGAAGCCGGCGGTGGCCATCTTGTCAAAAAGATTTTCAGCGGCAAAGATCATTTCATTCGCCTTTGTTTCCTTTGGCTTCTGAATAAATTCTTTATATCCAAACCAGGCGCCTACCGCAATTATAAAAGCGCTGCCCACGTAGATGATGGGCTTGCTATACTTATCCCAAAAATTGTTCTGCACTGCAGTTTCGGTAGTAGTAACTGTTTCCACAGTTTCGGGCCTTGCCACTGTTTTTGCCATTTTCTTTTCTAGTTGTTTTTATACGGCCTGGAAAGTCCGTTTTTTATTTTTTAATCTGTAATGAATGGGTAATCCTGTTGAATATAAACGTCTTTTAGCAATTCGCTATCATCCGGCCACGGGCTTTCTTCTGCAAAGGTTACACTGTCTTCCACTTCTTTCTTCACGCGTTCATTAATGATATTGATATCCGCCTCAGAAACTTTGTACTGATCTTTCAAAACACGGAGCACGTGTTCAATCGGATCTTTGTCTTTATACGATTCAAGTTCTTCCTTGGTTCGATATTTCTGGGGGTCGCTCATACTGTGACCCTTGTAACGATATGTTTTAACTTCAAGCAAGGTAGGTCCGCCTTTCTCACGGGCACGGTTAACCGCACGCAACATTGCGTCGTGCACAGCTTCCGGACTCATTCCATCCACCGTATCTGCAGGCATTTCGTAAGCATCTGCCATTTTATAAATATCAAGCACCTTACTGGTACGGGCAACCGAAGTTCCCATAGCGTAGTGATTGTTTTCACAAATGAAAACAACCGGAAGGTTCCAAAGCATGGCCATATTGAATGTTTCATGCAACATTCCCTGTCGCGCAGCCCCGTCTCCAAAAAAACACAGCACTACATTTTTTGTTCCTTTGTACGCTTCGGCAAAGGCCAGCCCCGCGCCGGTTCCAATTTGCGCACCCACAATTCCGTGACCGCCGAAAAAGTTTTCCTTCACGCCAAAAAAGTGCATGCTTCCACCCTTTCCCTTGCTGCAGCCGGTCGCCTTTCCATACAACTCAGCCATGCAGGATTTTGCCGACACGCCTTTGGCAATTGCCAGGCCATGATCGCGATATGCTGTAATGAATTTATCATCCGGGTTGGTGGCGGTCATGCAACCTGCTGCCACCGCTTCCTGGCCGATATAGAGATGGCAAAATCCCCTGATCTTCTGCATTCCGTACAATTGCCCTGTTTTCTCTTCAAACCTGCGGAGAAGCAGCATCAATTCATACCAATACAAATAAGTATCCTTTGAAAACTTTGTAGCCAAAGCAGCGAATTTTAGGCGGCAAAGATAAGGGAGAATTGATTAAATATGCCAGCCTGAAAAGGGCTCGTTAGATAATTCATTCTCAATGCGGGAAGCGATAAATGAGGCAGGCGATCCGGGTAAAAGGTAAAGGGTGCAAGGCTCAAGGTGTTGCACTGAAACCTGGGCATCTCCTGATTAAGTATTTTAACTGCCAATTTCTTAACATTGCAATCATGCTTCGCCTCCGGCATATTTCCATTACACAGTTCAAGAACTATGAGCGTTTTTCTGTGGATTTCACGTCAAATGTGGTTGGCATTTCGGGTAAAAACGGAATGGGAAAAACAAATCTGCTGGATGCCATATACTATTCATGTTTTACCCGGAGCTATTTTACACATGGCGATGCTTCGAATATACTGAACGGAACAGACGGCTTTCGTTTAAAAGCGTTGTTTGAAAAGGATGGAAAAGATCTGGAAGTTATTTCTGTATATCGCGGAGGCAACAAAAAAGAAATTTCTGTTAACGGAGTTCCATATGAAAAACTGTCGCATCACATCGGCGTGCTTCCCGTTGTAATGATAGCGCCTGACGACGTGGAGTTAATAACAGGCGGAAGCGAAGGCCGCCGAAAATTTGTGGACACGCTCATCAGCCAGCTTAACCCCGGTTACCTCCAGGAACTCATTCGTTATAATAAGGTGCTTCAACAACGAAACAGCCTGCTCAAAAACTGGAACCACCATTCATCGTACGAACTACTGGATGCGCTGGATCATCAAATGACGGCACCGGGAGATTCCATCTTTACTACAAGGAGGCATTACTTTCATGAGCTTATTCCTCTTGTTAAAAAATTCTACCAACGTATTGCACCCGGAAGCGATAGTATCGAATTAAATTATCAGAGCCAGTTATCAGGCAACGATCAGGCCTCTTTACTTTTGGATGGAAGGGAGAAAGACATACTACTTCAGCGAAGCAATTACGGTATTCATAAAGATGATCTCACCCTGCAATTACACAGCCAGCCATTCAAAACAATTGCTTCGCAGGGGCAGCGAAAAAGCCTCCTGTTCGCCCTCAAACTCGCCGAATACGAAACAATACGCCATCACAAAAGTTCCTGCATTTTGTTGTTGGACGATGTGTTTGAAAAATTGGATGAAGAAAGAATGAAGAATTTAATGGAATGGGTTTGCCTTGAAAACTCCGGGCAGGTGTTTATAACGGATACGCATAGGGGACGTTTGGAGGAAGCGTTCAATACCCTGGGAATAGCGGCCCAGGAAGTGATTCTGTGATATCAACGCACAATTACATCCGAAATTACCTTTGAGCCCAGCGCCTCATTTACCCGGCGGATAATATTCTCTTTCTGGTAGATCAATTCGTTTTTAAGAGGCGCAACTGTAGTGGATATATAAAGCGTGGTTTGAAGTATCTGGAGTTTGTCTGTATACCTGGCAATCGTTTTTCCCATGATCTCTTCCCAAACAGATTCAAGCTGCACAGCCTGCAAGCCACTTTTCATTTTGCTGTTGTTCAGAAATTCTCCGAGCGCATCTTTTAATGACATTTCACCCATAGTGTAAAGATAGAAGGCAATTTGGTGATTTGATGAATTGGTGATTTGATCGTCTATTTATTCGCCAACGGCCGCACTGTGTAACCTTGTTCCCTTAATAAATTAATCACACCGTTTTTACCGGGCAGGTGGCCCGCTCCCACGGCAACAAATACATTACTTTTCGGCATTATTTCATTGAGCTGTTTCACCCAATTCTTGTTTCTATTGTCCAGCAAAACCTCCTGCCCTGCTCCCATCGTAAAATCGCTTTCATTAAACAACTTTTCGATCTCCATTACGCGCTGCTTTTTATAAACATCAAGCATCTCGTTGAATTCATCGGCGTAAGAATGGAGGCTATCAATACCTTTCAGCAGCTCTTTCGCCTGTATTTCGTAAGGAATACTATCAAAAACTGAGGACTGGAAAGCAATGTCTTCAAATCCTTTTATCTCTTTTTTCTGCTCTTTTGCGAGAATCATCAATTCCTGCTCAATGCCGCTCATGTTTTTGCAGGGCATCAATTTCGGGTACATCATGGCCTGAAGAAACAATGGCTTCATTTTATGCACAAGGCTTAACGGGGTGTTCAAAGAATCTTTGAAGTAGGTTTCAACCTTTGCATATTCTTCCGGTGTATAAAGATCTTTAAGAGTTTTGCCATCTTTCATATTCATGAAAAGCAGGCCTCCGAGAGTGTTGGTGAGATCATCCAGATCCATTTCAAAATAAACGTGATCAGAATTCGAAAAAGCCTGTTTTAGTGTTTCACTGAAATGAATATCATCTTTACACATCATATGGAATGTGCCAAAAATATATGTTGGCTTTGTCAAGCCCTTGCCTGAAACCTCCCACAAGAGAGAATTATCGTCCGCATTCGCGGGAAGGGAGCTTTTCTTCTGAGCGCTGCAACCATGAACCAACAGAGAAGCAAGTAGAAAATAGAACAGTTTCATTCAGCGAAAATTTAATCGGCAAAAATAGGCTTTATGATGTTAGCAATTTCTGAAAGTATCAGGGATATCATACAATTCCATGAAGGCTGCCACCCTTTTCAAAAACCCGGTCAATAAGTGACTCCACAACCTCATCTTTCTGAAGAACGGGAGCATGATGCGGCTTTGAACGGGCGTCAATTATCAACGGCCCGGTGCATCCCCAATGCTTATGATCATAAAACCCACCAATACCATATATATCGTAGGCAGGGTTGCATCTTGTAAAACTTACCCAGAGAAAATTGTTGAGCGTTTTAGCCACAAAATCAGCATCATCGGCCGCAATGATCATCACGATTCCCTCCATTTGTTGTTGGTATGAAAGAAGGGCATCATTTAAGGCGTCCATTTCATGTTGGGCATTTTGATAATCGGTAAACGGTTTCAAAGGAATTACGCAAACACCGGGAAAAACTAATCTCGCCGCGCGTGCCAGAAGGCAGTCAGGCAAAGAGTCCGACAATGTCCTCACAGGTTCGCCATAAGCCGCAAACACAACTTTACTTCCGCTGTTCAATCCATCGCCCGAATAATCAAGTGTATCGATGGTAGTTTGGGTTTGAAAATGCACATCGCGCTCCGGTTTAAACCGTTCCATAAAGAAGCGGAAAAATTCTTCTATGTTATTCACACTTAAAGACGGGGGAGTTCCTGCAGTGATGAACAGGAATTTCGCGAGGCTTAGTTGTCCGGTTCCCAATATCCTGTTGGCGATGGTGAGTATCTCTGAAGGTCGTACTGCCGGGCTGAAGGGCGTGTACCTTTCGCTGCCAATTGCTAACAGCAAGGGATGTACGCCGGCCGCGTCGACGGCGTTTACTTCTTTAAGTCCGGGTATTTCCTGCTGCAAGGCCTTGCCCGTAATTTCATGAATAAGTGCGCCGAAACTTGTGTCCTCCTGCGGGGGCCGGCCGACAACTGTGAATGGCCACACTGCGTTCTGCTTTGCGTACACCCCTTTAACCTTCATCAGCGGAAACGGATGTGTTAAACTGTAGTATCCCAGGTGGTCGCCAAAAGGGCCTTCGGGCTTGTTATCGTGCGGATGCACCTCGCCGGTTATTACAAAATCGGCATCCGCACTAATGCAATAACCGTTGTGGTAACCATAACGGAAACGCCTGCCCGCTAACAGCCCCGCAAAAGCAGCTTCCCCCAACCCTTCGGGTAAGGGCATTACAGCGGCAACGGAATGTGCAGGCGGTCCGCCTACAAATATGCTAACTTTCAAAGGCTCCCCTTTCCTGTTTGCCTTTTCCTGGTGAACGCCTATTCCGCGATGGATCTGGTAGTGCAGGCCAACTTCTTCGTTCAGCGTATAGTCGTTACCGTTAAGTTGTATCCGGTACATGCCGATGTTCGCATTCATGATGCCGGGCTTTTCAATATCTTCCGTATACACCTGTGGCAGTGTAACGAAAGCTCCGCCATCCATCGGCCAATGTTTGATTAAAGGCAGATCAGATATTTTTATTTCCTGAAAACCTGCGAGCGGGTTAGAAACCTTCTGCGGCAAGGCTCTCCATGCATTCATCAGCAGGCCGGCATTCTTCACGGGATTTCTTAACGCCTTAAAAGGATCATCCTTCAGGTCAATTATCCGCTGAACATTTTCGAGTGTGTGCCTGAAAATAATCTTGCTTCTTTTAAGCGTTCCAAAAATGTTAGATGCGGTGCGAAACCGGCTTCCTTTTACATTTTCAAATAATAAGGCAGGGCCGCCTGCCTCATGAACACGAAGATGTATGGCAGCCATTTCCAGGTTCGGATCCACTTCTTCTTTCACCCGCACGAGCTCGCCTGAACTTTCAAGTTCGGTCAGGCATGATTCTAAATTCTTGTATACCATTTTTTGATGTGGTGAAAGATAAAGATAGTTAATTGGGAGGATGAGAATGGACGCGTGAGAGTTGGGGACGAACTGTTTCGGAATAACAGATATTCACCAAAGGATGCAGGTCTTTTATTTCGAAAATCGGCACCCGGCCTCTAGTGTTTTTGGTAACTGGATCAGAATTGCAGCCTTCGGGTGTAATCAAAACACGGGAAAGGAAGCGCGGGAGCTTCTCCCAAAAGCCATCCTAAAACGGTGTGATCATTTTTTCAGATACATCACCTCTTTCACCAGCTTAACAGTACGTGCCATATCTGGCAGGTAAGCCGCAACGAGGTTCGGTGCGTAGTGCATTGGCGCATCGGCTGCGGTTATCCGGCGGATCGGCGCATCTAAATAATCAAACCCTTCCTTTTGTATACGATAGGTAATTTCGGAAGACACAGATGAGAATGGCCACTGCTCTTCAACAATAACCAAACGGTTTGTTTTCTTTACACTGTTTAATATGGTTTCCCAATCCAGGGGACGGATGGTTCGAAGATCGATCACTTCAGCAGAGATATCTTCTTTAACAAGTTCATCAGCCGCAGCCAATGCAACTTTCATCATCTTATTAAAAGAAACTATAGTAACGTCTGATCCCTCACGCACCACTTTTGCCTTGCCTATAGGAATGATATACTCTTCTTCAGGCACTTCACCTTTATCTCCATACATTACTTCACTCTCCATAAAAACAACAGGATCGTCATCGCGTATTGCCGCCTTCAATAATCCTTTCGCATCATACGGATTACTCACCGAAATCACTTTTATTCCCGGAATATTTGCATACAAGCTTTCAAAAGCCGTGGAGTGCTGAGCACCCAATTGGCCTGCGCTTCCATTTGCTCCGCGGAAAACGATCGGGCAACCTACCTGTCCGCCACTCATCGCCAGCATTTTTGAAGCCGTGTTCAAAATTTGATCCAGCGCAAGAACGGCAAAGTTCCAGGTCATAAACTCCACGATCGGGCGGAGCCCGTTTTGAGCCGCACCAACCGCAATTGCTGTAAAGCCGAGTTCCGCAATCGGAGTATCAATTACCCGGCGCGCTCCAAATTCGTCAAGCATGCCCTGGCTTACCTTGTAAGCCCCATTATATTCTGCAACCTCCTCTCCCATTAAAAAAACGCGTTCATCTCTCCTCATTTCTTCCTGCATCGCCTCGCGAAGTGCTTCCCTGAATGCTATTTGCCGCATGTAGCTGGTTTTTGTGGAGAGCAAATTTATTTTATAAAACGCATACGAGCAAATACATTACCTGAGGCAGTCCAACTCGCAATAAAACGAAAATTAATTTCACTCCCGGAGATATATTGAATATATTAGAAGTGTAATTACAATCTCACTCACCAAAATCTCCCAAATGAAAAAACTTACTCTACTTCTCGCGGTTATTTTTTTAATCGCAACGCCTCACTTTGCCGCCGCAACTCCTGGAAAGATCGATTCAAAAAATCCAAAAGCATCCGAACTGTTTTTGCCTATCGGGCAAACCGGTAACCAAATTTCTCTTGAAGATCTTTCAAAGATCTCACGAAAGGATTTTGAAAAAGTCAGCGGACACAAAATGAATGCAGGCCAAAAAATGGCTTTCAAAATTGTGCAGAAGAAGTTGCGCAATATGATAAACGAAGATGGAACAGTCACCAACAAAACACTTTTAAAATCTACTGCGGGAGAAGGCTTTCATATTGGCGGGTTTGCACTGGGCTTCTTTCTCGGCCTCATAGGCGTGCTGATCGCCTATCTTATTGGCGATGATAAAAAATCTAAACGCGTTAAATGGGCATGGATTGGCGCAGCCATCGGGCTAGCAATCACGCTTATTTTAATACTTGCTTAAAAACAATGTTTACTAAAAGAAGAGCCGCTGAAAATTTCAGCGGCTCCTTTATTATTAGTCGAAATCAAAAACTAAACACTCTCAATTACCATTGCACTTGCACCGCCACCTCCGTTACATATCCCTGCTGCGCCATATTTCGCGTTATTCGCTTTCAATACATTAAGTAGCGTAACAATTATCCTGGCTCCGCTTGCACCAAGTGGGTGACCAATACTTACAGCGCCACCGTGAACGTTTACTTTCGCCGGATCAAGCTTCATGCGTTTTGTATTCTCAATTCCCACAACCGAAAATGCCTCATTCAATTCCCAGTATGAAATATCCTCCATCTTCAAACCTGCTTTAGCTACAGCTTTTGGAACGGCAACAGAAGGCGTTGTAGTAAACTCAACCGGTTTTTGTTCTGCATCGGCATAGCCAATTACTTTTCCGATAGGTTTCAACCCCAGGGCATCTGCTTTTTCTTTGCTGATCAACACGAGTGCAGCAGCACCATCATTCATTGTAGACGCATTCGCCGCTGTAACGGTACCATCCTTTTTAAAGGCGCCTTTCAACTCAGGGATCTTATCAAATTTTACATTGAAGGGTTCTTCATCTTTCGCAAATTTTATCGGCTCGCCCTTGCGTTGCGGAATTTCTACCGGCACAATTTCATTGGCAAATTTTCCTTCATTTACTGCGGCCTGGCTGCGCTTGTAACTCTCTATCGAAAAAGCGTCCTGGTCTTCACGTGAAATTCCGCATGATGATGCACATGCTTCGGCCGCCATTCCCATCGCAAGTCCGTCGTACACATCCGTTAAACCATCTTTCGCCAAACCATCTATCACGCTGGTAGTTCCATATTTATTTCCCCAGCGCATTTTGTCAAGATAAAATGGTGCATTGCTCATACTTTCCATTCCGCCCGCAACAACAATGTCCGCATCGCCGAGCATGATACTCTGCGCAGCCTGCGAAATAGCCTTCATCCCGCTTGCGCAAACCTTATTCACGGTGGTACAATTTACCTCATCAGGAAGCCCTGCAAACTTCGCTGCCTGCCTTGCCGGTGCCTGGCCCACATTCGCCTGAATCACGCATCCCATTAAAACATCGTCAACATCTTTTGGGTTTACGCCGGCCTTTTCCAGGGCACCTTTAATAGCAATGGCGCCAAGCTGAGTAGCCGTGAAATCTTTTAATGATCCGCCAAAACTGCCGATTGGTGTTCTTACCGCCGAAAGGATATACACTTCTTTCATTATTATCATTTTAGAGGCGCAAAGTTAGCGATTTTGGGCATGTATGTTGCAGCCGCCAACTTCCGGCATATTTACCTTATATTATAAGCATGAAAATTTTCTGGCATTATATCCGTCCGCATAAATGGCTTGTGGTATTGGCTCTTACCCTCGCAGGCATAGCCCAGGTACTTACTTTCCTCGACCCCGTAATTTTCGGAAAGATCATTGACGAATACGCAATGAACACCGGTGATAAAACTGAACAGGAATTGATCCGTGGCATCCTCTACCTGTTGGGACTCGCCGTTGCAGTGGCCATGGGCGCCCGCCTCGCGCGAACGCTGCAGGAATATGTGGTTCGAATGGTGGTTCAGAAATTCGGAATGAACGTTTTTGACGATGGCCTGAAACAAACACTACGACTCTCTTTTCAAGAGTTTGAAGACCAGCGAAGCGGTGAAACCTTATCCATTCTTCAAAAAACAAAACGCGATACGGAGAAGTTTGTCACCGAGGCGATCCATGTCGTGTTCAGCACGGTGGTGGGCCTTGGCTTTCTCTCTTACTACGCAGTTACGAGAAGCTGGCTTCTTGTGCCCGTTTTCCTTGTTGGCGTGGTTTTGCTTGGCGGACTAACGGGAATGCTTAGCCGAAAAATAAAAACCATTCAGCGAAAAATATTCCGGGAAAATTCAAAGATGTCGGGAAATATCACGGAATCGCTCCGGAATATTGAACTTGTAAAAAGCCTGGGGCTTACCTATCCCGAGATCCGAAGACTGAAAGGGTTTACACAAAAGATCTACAACCTTGAAATGCAAAAGGTGAAAAGAGTAAGAACATTGAGCTTTCTGCAGGGAACAACACTCAATCTTTTAAAGCAATCTATACTGTTCATCTTGCTTTGGCTGATCTTCAGAAAAGTGTTAACCACCGGAGAACTTATTTCCATGCAGGTAATCATGAACGCGATCTTTATGCCTTTGCAGGACCTTGGCAACATCATCCTATCTTACAAGGAAGCGCAGGTATCCCTCCAAAATTTTGATGCGCTGATGAAGAAACCGGTTGAAAGGCGACCCGAAGACCCCATCGAATTGGGAGAGGTTGAATCGCTTGAATTCAATAATGTGGTGTTCAGGCACAGATCGGCGAATACGAATTCGATCGACGGCATTTCGTTCAGGGCAAAACTGGGAGACTCGATCGCATTCGTTGGCCCATCAGGTTCCGGTAAATCCACACTAATTAAACTGTTGGTCGGCCTTTACACGCCAACTTCAGGGAATATTTATTTCGACGGTGTATCGGTTAGGGATATACGCTATAACCGTATTCGCAGGCAAATAGGTTTTGTAACGCAGGAGACTCAGCTTTTTTCCGGAACTATCCGCGAAAACCTGCAGTTCATTAAACCCGGGGCGACCGATGAGGAAATGCTTTCGGCCTTAAAGCGTGCCTCCGCCTACACTTTATTAGAAAAAGGAAACAAGGGGCTCGACCTTGTGCTCGGCGAAGGAGGAACCAAACTTTCCGGAGGGGAAAAACAGCGCCTGTCAATTGCCCGCGCGATGTTGAGAAACCCGCGCATCCTGATTTTTGATGAAGCAACGGCCTCCCTGGACTCGCTCACCGAAGAAGAGATCACGCAAACCATCGGCAACATTGCCGGCGAAAAGCAACAGATCATACTAACTATCGCGCATAGACTAAGTACAATAATGCATGCTAATATAATTCACGTTCTTGAAAAAGGAAGGATCACTGAATCAGGAACCCATGCAGAACTGCTTGAGCAGAAAGGACTGTATTATGCAATGTGGCGCCAGCAAATTGGTGAACGCAAACTTCCGGAAATGAAAATAGTCTCACCGGCCGGTGAGACTATTTCCGTTAATGATGAAGATTCAGGAATTATTTCTTCTTGAATACTTCACCATTCGGGAGAAGTTTCAATTTTACTTTATCGTCTCCCTTATTAAGTTCAACTTCATACATTTCCATGTTTTTGTCGTTTTCCTTATCCACTTCCGTTACAGTATAGCCGGCATAATTGTCGGTTATATATTTATTTACGGCAGCAGGAAGGTCTTTGTGCGCAATTTTAGTGGATGTTTTTGCCCACTCGCCCGATTGGCTGTACCAATCCATGTAATCCCTTCCGTCATTATTATAACGAACATAGTAATATGACTGATCCATGCTCCATCCTTCGTCTTCAGCGCTTGGCTGATATCTGCTCCAGGTCACTTTATCTGCCTTTGGATACTTAGTTGTGAAGGTAGTCCTCACATTTTCAGGAACCTCATCGTTTGTAATTTCAACTGAACTTCCGGGCGCCGGAGTGGTTACCACCATGGCCGAGGTGTCGGCTGCTGCTGTGGTTGAGGCATCATCTGTTACCACCGTGGTTTCATCTGTTTTGTTGTTGCTGCACGCTGCAAAAAATAATGCAGACGCCAGAACTAATGCACTTGCTTTCATCATAAAGTTTAATTTGATTTATTCTTTATGGTAAAAAAACTATGCCAAAGGAAGATTTGCCTTTGAAAATTTGCCACTTCCGATGTGGATATGTTGAAAATTAGCCTGGAAAATTTTTCGTACGGGAATATAATTTGCACAGGAACAGCGAACAACAATTTCAAAAACATATTTATGAAAAAAATTCTCCTCCGGGTTTTATCAGCCTTCTTATTCATCGCATTTACTGCCGGACCCGTTGACGCGGTTTCTCCTGCCACAGTTCCCTCTACGGAAAGCAACCCCGTGAAAACTTTCCATAGTGCAGTGAAAGAGTTTCGAAAACTTCCGCGTGAAGAAAAAAAGTCGCGCATCAAGGAAGCGAAAAAAGTATTGAAAGATTTTAAAAAACAGAAGCGTGCAGGAGCCGACAGGCCCGAAAAAGCCGTGCTGATAATTCTTGCGATACTTTTACCACCGTTAGCCGTTTATTTGCATCAACAGGAGATCAATAATAAATTCTGGATCAGCCTTCTACTAACCCTGCTCTTTTGGCTTCCGGGAGTGATATACGCCTTAGTGGTAGTGCTGGATGCAGATTCATAATTCTTCATTTTAAGCGATTTGATTTGGGCGTTGCCCCGACCGAAACGTCGGGGCCGGGCTCTCTGTCCGCCGCAGGCGTACTGCCTATCCCTAACGCGTGACATCGCGTGATAAATTAACTGTCCACTCAAATTATGATCTGACCCTTGGATCAAACCAACGGTAAAGGATATCCGTAAACAAGTTAATGATAAGGAAAAGGCATGCAGAAATCAGAACCGCTCCCATCACTACAGGATAGTCCAACTTTTCAAGTGCGTTCACCGTTACCTTCCCTAAACCATTCCATCCAAAAATATACTCTATAAAAAAAGCACCGGCTAGCAGTTCGGCAAACCAACCGGTTATTACTGTTATTACCGGGTTCATCGCGTTGGGCAAGGCATGCCTGAATATTACTTTTCCCTTACTCAGGCCCTTTGCATATGCGGTTCTGATGTAATCTTTTTGAAGTTCATTCAACATGGCGCTTCGCGTGATCTGGCAAATGATGGCCAGCGGGCGTATGCCAAGTGTGAGAGAAGGTAATATTAAATTTTTTATCCTAAGCACCGGCTCTCCCGTTACTTCATTCACTTCGTATAGGCTCCCGCTAAAATTCAGGCCGGTATAAGGTTGAAGCAAGATTCCGAAAACATAAGCAATGATTATCGCCATAAAGAAAGACGGCGCTGAAATGCCGGCTACGGAAGCAAGCACCGTAGACGTATCTAACCATCTTCCTTTATTAACTGCAGCAATGATTCCGAACAGAATTCCAAAAACAATGGCAAAAGCCATTGCCGCAACTGCGAGTATTATGGTGGCCGGTAAAACCTGCATCAACATTTCTGCAACCGGCCGGCGCGTTTGATAACTTTTTCCCAGATACGGTATTTTGATACCGAATTTGTTTTCATCACCAATAAAAAAACCTTTAAGCCCTTTTCTGCTTATATCCTCTGCAGAATGAACGCTTACCGGAGATACATCATTTGCATAAAGTAGAAATTGTTTCCAAACCGGTTTGTCAAGATTAAGTTCCTGCCTGATGTTTAAAAGAGTTTTTTGATCTCCGGTCTGCCCTACCAACATCCTGTCCGGATCACCAATGCCCTGGAACATCAAAAAAACGAGTAGAACGATCCCCGCCAAAACCAAAAATGCATGGAAAGATCGTTTGATCATAAACTATGTATTTCTTTGATGAACTAGAAACCAGGAACTACAGACTAACTCAAAGTTTCACCTCATCAAAACCTGCCCAGCCCCACTTGTCAACCACTACCGCACCTTTCATCTTGTACAACGTGGGCGTACTGCGGGCTGCAGTTTTAATTGCCGTAGCGTCGAGCGAAAAAATGCCATCAACCTTAACGCCATGACTATTGAGGAAAATCTCCACACTTCTCCGTTGTGAAGAAGCCACGTAAACCGGCCGGTCCGAAGTTTCAACTATCTCTTTAAAATCGTCGAGCCACTTTTTCGAATCCTCGTTTATTTCCTGTAGAAATAGTAAATAGAAAACCGTTTCACCGGTAAATATGCTTTCCGTAACATCATTGCCCGAACTGTCTGCCAAATGAAAATCATTTATCAATGGAATGTTGTTCCTACCCTTTTCAATTAACTTCTGAGTCCGGTCAACAAATTCCCATGTACTGTCCGGCAGTGCATCTGCCGTAAACTCTTTTTGTTCTGAACCTTTTTTGTAAACAAATACATAATCAAATTTATCCTGAACTGCATCTGCAGGCATTTCGCGAAGCTTCATAATATTATTTCCTTTTTTAAAAGGGAGGCAGTCAACCACGGGGAGATAGCGAAGCACATACCATTGCAGAAAGAGAGTGGCAAGTGTGGCCACCAAAATGAGCGTTCCGGAAATAAATCTTTTTGCAAGCGGATTAATGAAGCGTTGGCCGATAATTAAAACTAATATAAGTACAAGCAGGATAATGTCTTTAGCAAAGGTTTGCATGGGCGTGATGGGAATACAATCGCCAAAACAGCCACAGGCGCGGATCTTACCGCTGAAAAGAACATAACTGGTTAAGAAAGTAAAAAGGATCATCAATAACAGTAACAAAACAGTAGTGAGTTTTCTTTGAAAGCCCAATAACAAGGCCACACCCAGCACCACTTCAAGGGTGATCATCACAATGGAAAAACCAAGCGCATAATCATTTAACGAACTCATCAGTCCCGGCATCCAGCCCTCGTGCGAAAAGGCTTCAAAGAACTCCTGCATCTTATAGGCGAGGCCGCGCGGATCAATTGCCTTGACGAGGCCGCTGAATATAAAAAGTACACCGGTTATAAATCTTGCAACGTTTACTACGATCTTCATAATATTAATGTTTTCCTTCTCCTATCATTATAAGTGCAAAAGCGGAGTAATTCAAAATGTCAAAGAAGTTTGCATCAACTCCCTCACTTGCAATGGTAACTCCATCGTTACCGATTATCTGTTTTATTCGGAGTATTTTAGCCAGTATCAGGTCAGTGTAACTTTCCTGGCTCATTTCCCTCCAGGCTTCTCCGTAATCATGGTTCTTATCTGCCATCAATTGCTTCGCGCGGTTCACCTGGGCGTCATACAGATTCTGCACCTCGCTTACCGAAAGCATCTCAACTTCCTCGCTCCCCAATTCAAGCTGAACCAGGCCTATTATCGCATAATTTAAAATTCCCTGGAACTCCGACCGGATGTCGTCCCCAATCTTTTGGGTTTTCTTTTCCTGTATGGTACGAATTCGCTTTGCCTTAATATATATCTGGTCAGCAATGGAAATTGTACGGTACACTCTCCATGAAGTGCCATAGTCCTTTGTTTTCTTGAGAAAAGTTTCCCTGCAAGAATTCACTGCCTCATCGTACTGCAAATTTGTATGCATAAGCAAGCCTGTTTGGTGGCCAAATTAATGGCAACTTTGTATATCTTCAAAAATACAATTAACCCTGTATGTTCTCACTTAATCTCAAGGGAAATCTGCTGGCTTCAGATGATGTAATGATAATGGGCATCCTCAACATCACACCTGATTCTTTTTTTACATCCAATTGGCAAAGCAGCAAGGCCGAAATTATTACCATGGTGGAAGTGATGTTGAAAAATGGAATGGATATGATTGATATAGGCGGACAAAGCACAAGGCCGGGCAGCGAAAGAATTTCAGAAAAAGAAGAACTTTCGCGAATTCTGCCTGTAATACAAATTATACATAAAGAATTTCCCCAACTTCCTGTTTCTGTAGATACCTATCAATCCCGCGTAGCCGAAGAAGCAGTAAATGCAGGAGCTTCCATTATCAACGACATCAGCGGAGGTGATATGGACAATGCCATGCTGAAAACCGTGGCTGCGCTCGGTGTGCCTTATGTATGCATGCACATGCAGGGGAGGCCGGAAACGATGCAGGAAAATCCGGTTTACAATGATGTGGCTTCCGAAGTTTTCAGAGCCCTGGCCTATAAAACTGAAAAGTGCCTCGCAGCCGGAATTAAAGATGTGATACTTGATCCCGGCTTCGGGTTCGGAAAAAATATTGACCACAACTTCAGGCTACTGAATCGCCTCAGCGATTTTAAAATGCTCGGCAAGCCAGTTATGGCCGGACTTTCCCGAAAAAGTTTAATATTCAAAACCCTGGGGATAACCGCTGCCGAATCCAGGAACGGCACAACGGTTATGAACACATTGGCAGTGTTAAACGGTGCAAACATCCTTCGCGTTCACGATGTGCCGGAAGCCAATGAAGTGCGCAAACTGATTCGTGCATATAAAAAAGCCGCTTCATAACGGAAGCGGCTAATCGAAGATTTTTTTTGTTGTTATTTTGAGGAATCAGGCTTTTCAGAATTCCTGATCTGTTCCTGCATTTGCTGTTGCACCTGGCTTTGTATCTGCTGCAATTGCATAGCCTCCCTTCTCTTTTTCATTTCCTCTTCCATTCTTATTCTGCCCTGCTCCCGGTTCAATGCATCTACAACTTCAATATCGAAGATGAGTACAGAATATGGTGGTATATCACTTCCCGCTCCACGGCTGCCGTAAGCAAGGTTTGATGGAATATAAAATTTTCCTTTTGAGCCTTTTTTCATCATAAGCAACCCATCTCTCCATCCGGTAATTACGCCCTGCCCGAGGCTCGGGTCGTTTGTAAGATTCACGTAAAATGGTTCGGGATGATTAAATGAAGGGTCGGTGTTACTGTCGAAAACTTTGCCATCGAGTGTTCTGCCTGTGTAATTAACCACAGCAATGTTAGATGTGTCAAGCAAATTGCCGGTGCCCTCCTGCTGTATTTCAACATACATTCCCAAAGGACTTTTACTTACTTTAATATTATTCTTTTTAAAATGATCCTGTAATTTCTGCTCATCAATTGCCAATTGTTCCTGGTCTTTTTTATTTTGAATTTCCAGCGCTTTCGTCATGGCCACCTGCCTTGCGCTGTCGGCCTGCGCTTCAGTTTTGTAAACATTCAGGAGTTTGATTGTAGTAATCAGGAAATGACCTTTCTTAATAAAGGGCGGCATTCCGGCGGGGTCGGCTTTAAACATGCTGTCGCTTAAAATTCTGATCACCACACTATCGCCCACGCTCATCTGCTTTAAAATATTATAAAACGGGCGAGGCAGTGAAGTGGTGTCTAACACTTCAGTTGCCGGCAGCGAACTTCTTGTATCATGGATAGAAGAATCTTTTCTGCCGGTACGGTAGAAGCGGCCCACATGCATTTCTAAAAAATCTCCATGAGCCACCTTCGGGCCCTTACCTGATGAAATGATCTTGTACTCAAGCCCTTCCTCTCCTTTTTTAAATGATTCCTGGCATGAAACCAAAGCAACTGCCAGCACAATGAACATTGAAAATTTACGCATTGTTGTTATTATGTATGTTTAGAATTGATATGTGGTTAACTGCGCGCGATTCTCTTTAACTGCGGCCATAAACTGTTGCACTACTTCCTGCAAAGGATCACGGCTGGAGCCGCCTGCAGCATTAAAATGCCCGCCCCCGTTAAAATATTTTCTTGCAAAGGTGTTTACATCAAAATCGCCCTTGCTTCTGAATGAGCACTTTCTTTCTTCGCCGCGATCTATAACTATTGCGGCAAGCTTGATCCCCTGAATGCTTAACGGATAATTTACAAGCCCTTCAGTATCGCCCGTTTTAATATCAAATTTAATAAGGTCCGACTGAGGTACAGCAATGATGGCTGTATTATATTCATAATGCACCTGCATTAAATTCAACAAAACATGGCCAATAAACCTGAAACGGTTTTCCGAAAAATTATCAAAGAGATTTTCATGCACCGGGCCATGTTCAAGACCACGCGTTTTCAGGTCGGCTATCATGCTATGCACGCTTGCAGTGGTTGACGGAAAACGAAAAGAGCCCGTATCTGTCATAACACCGGCATACAAACATTCAGCACACTCCTTATTTAATAATTGCTGGTGACCTGAATTAATTATGAAATCGTAAACCATTTCAGCCGTAGAACTCTTCGTGGTATCGCTAATGCCGTAGGCGAACTTTTCAACCTGGGGCTCCTGGTGGTGGTCAATTAAAATTTTTTCGCCTGATGCCGACTCCAGTTTCGGCTCCATTCTCTTTGTGCGGCCAAGTGTGTTGAAATCAAGGCAAAAGATCCACTCTGCATCAGAAAGCGCCATGTCCGCTTTTTGTGTCATGCTTTCATAATCCAGCACCTCATTGCAGCCGGGCATCCAATTTAAAAAGCTGGCCCAGTTGGTTGGAGAAATTACCGTAACCGCGTGCCCCAGTTGTTTTAAGAAATGGGAAAGCCCTAAAGTTGAACCCATCGCATCGCCATCAGGCTTTTGGTGCATAGTAATTACCACCCTGCGGGGTTGATTAAGCAATGGATAGATATTCTTAATGGGCTGCATCATGGAAGGCGCAAAAGTAGTGAAAACCCGCTGACATCATGAAAATTAATGCTGCGATAGTCAGCCGGCAGCGCTCACTTTCCCTATCTTTGCGCGCAAATTTTAAAGAAAATGACCAACAGAACTTTTACAATGATCAAACCCGATGCTACTGCAAACGGAGATACAGGAGCTATACTCGAGATGATCAATAAGGCCGGCTTCCGGATCGCAGCGATGAAAATGACATGGCTGAGCAAAGAAAAAGCAGGTGAATTTTATGCCGTTCATAAAGAAAGACCTTTTTATGGCGAACTCGTTGAATTTATGAGCCGCGGGCCGATCACGGCAGCCATTCTTGAAAAAGATAATGCCGTTGAAGATTTCCGTAAACTGATCGGCGCAACTAATCCTGCCAACGCAGAAGAGGGCACTATAAGAAAAAGATTTGCTGCTTCTGTAGGAGAAAATGCAATACACGGCAGCGACAGCAATGAAAATGCCGCAATAGAAAGAGATTTCTTTTTTAGTAAGCTCGAACAGTTTTAAGACCTCAATGAATTTCAGAAAAGGGAACGGTGATTCGTTCCCTTTTTACTTTTTTTTAGAATTAGCTCTAAAAAATCAATTTAGATTTACAGATAAAAATCATCAAGTATGAAAAAATGGTTAATTCCGGTTTTGATGTTGTTTTCACTAAAGGGACAGGCACAACTGAAAGCCGGCGATGTACAAACCTTTACGTTGAAAAACGGTATGAAGTTTCTGATTGTGGAAGACTTCTCCATTCCCAATGCGAATATGTATTTGTTTTACAAAGTTGGTTCGAGAAATGAACATCCGGGCATTACGGGGTTGTCGCATTTTTTTGAGCACATGATGTTCAACGGAGCAAAAAAATATGGCCCAAAGATGTTTGATCGCACCATGGAATTCAACGGAGGCGCGAACAATGCCTATACTACCGAGAATGTAACTGTATATACAAACTGGTTTCCTGCGTCCGCTACTCCTGTGATCTTCGACCTTGAGGCCGATCGCATCTCAAGCCTTAGCATAGACCCTAAAATGGTGGAAAGTGAGCGTGGAGTTGTGTTGAGCGAAAGAAGTACAGGCCTGGAGAATTCGCCATGGCGGGTGCTTTTCCAAAATCTTATGGCAACAGCCTTCCAGGAACATCCCTACCACTGGCCGGTAATGGGTTATGAAGATGATATGAAAAACTGGAAACAGGCTGACCTGGAGAAGTATTTTGAAACCTATTATGCTCCGAACAATTGTGTAGTTATGTCTGGTGCGATTAAAACATCAGACATAAAAAAACTCGCCGAGGAATACCTGGAAAAAATTCCATCGCAACCCGAGCCTGCTAAAGTACACATCACCGAACCTCCGCAACTTGGCGAACGGCGCATTGAAGTGAAGCGGGAGGTGAGTTCTCCTTACCTCGCAATCGGCTATCACATCCCGGAGACAAAGCATGAAGATTATTATCCCCTTGTATTGCTAAGTGACATTATGAGTTCAGGCAAATCGTCCAGGCTTTACCGTGAGTTGGTTGACAAGCGCCAGGTGGCTACCATGATCGCCACCAGTATAGATGTAAACTTTGATCCATCCTTATTCGCCGTATACGGTGTAGCCGCGGGGGCCGGTTCGGAATCCGCAATGGAACAGGCGGTTTATGAGGTTATCGACTCCATTGCAAAAAATGGCATAACTGCAGAAGAGCTTCAAAAAGTGAAGAATGCGAAATTGATGGAATTCTATTCCCAAATTGAAACCATTAACGGAAAATCAAACAACATCGGCACTTATGAAGTGTTCTTTGGCGATTATAAAAAAATGTTTGACGCCCCCGCAGAATTTAATAAAGTAACCGCCGACGATATTAAACGGGTGGCCGGGAAATATTTCAAAAAAGCAAAAAGATCTGTAGCCCTGCTAAAATCTGATGTGGGTGAATGATCAATCTCTTTTAAACTTCTATAAAAAATAATATGCTTCGTATATCCTTAATAGTTATCTCCTTTCTTGCAGGCACTTCCGCATTTGCGCAAGGATTTAAAATACCAACTTATACCAGTTTCAAACTTAAGAATGGCCTGAAGGTTTACCTCATGGAGGCCCGTGAGGTGCCTGTGATCAGCGTTTCGGTAATTTTACCTGCCGGTGCTGTTTATGACAACAATCAGAGCGGCCTTGCCTCTTTCACCGCGCGCGGGCTAATGTTCGGCACTAAAAAGTATCCAAAGGCAGTTCTGGATGAAACGATTGATTTTATGGGTGCGAGTATTAATGCATCTGCCGCAAAAGAATTTGCTTCACTTGAAGCACGCTTCGCATCAAAAGACCAGGAAAAAATGCTCGATATCATCAAAGAGCTTTTAACAAATGCCACATTCGACACCGCTGAGTTTTCAAAAGCCAAAGCTCGCTCTATTGTAAACCTTGAGCAAATGAAAGAAAGCCCAAGAAGTATGATTCGTCCTTACTTTGAAAAGTTCATGTACGGGTCTCATCCTTATGGAACTGTGGTTGCAGGCACTGTGCCTTCAGTTTCCAAAATGAGCGCTGCCGACCTAAAAATATTTTATGCAAATAATTATTTGCCTGCGGGCGCTGCGATCGCTATCGTAGGTGATTTTCAAACTGCAAAAATGAAAAAACAAATTTCTTCCCTTTTGCAAAATTGGAAAGGTTCTCCGGCAACAAAGCAGAACCTAAGCATCTCCTCAGTAAACTTCCCCAAGAGCGGAAGGGTGTTGCTTGTAAATAAGGATGATGCAAGGGAAACCACATTTTATATTGGCTCCGGCGGTGTAAGCAGAAACAACAGCGACATGGTTGCCCTGCAGGTGTTGAACACATATTTCGGAGGACGGTTCACTTCACTTTTAAACGATGAGTTGCGCGTAAACACCGGCTTGACTTATGGTGCGAGCAGTTCTTTCTCCTCATTAAAAAATGCAGGAGTTTTCGCGATCAGCACCTTCACTGCAAACAAAACGACAGAGGCCGCGATGGACAAGGCCTTGGAGGTTGTGGCTCAATTTCAGAAAGGAATTGACGAAGCAAATCTTACATCGGCCAAGAATTACGTTAAAGGCCAGTTTCCGCCACGCTACGAAACCAGCAGCCAACTAGCCTCATTGCTAACAGATATGTTCTGGTACAATATTCCGGATTCGTATATCAACGATTTTGAAAAAAATGTTGATGGCTTAACTGTGGAAAAGGCCAATCAACTCATCGCCAAATATTTTCCAAAAGATAACTTTCAGTTTGTGGTAATCGGTAAGTCTGCAGAGATAAAAGATATGCTGAAGAAATTTGGCGCGGTTACGGAAAAAGACATTAAGGGAGAAGTGGAATAACTATTCCTTGTTCTTGCTTTCCATTTTTGAAAGAATTTTCTTTACCTCTTCATCGGTGCTTCTCAGTTTGTTCTGGCAAAACTCCAGCAACTGGGAAGCCCTTTTTATTTTATCTGAGAGTTCATCGATCGAAATTTCGTCATTCTCCAAATCTTCAGCCAGCTGTTGTAATTCAGCAAGCGCGCTGCTATAGGTCATCTTCTCCATGGCTCAAATTTACATCGGTTACTTCAGACGTTACCCTTCCGTCGTGAAATTGTGTGGTGATAGCAGAGCCCGGCTTCAACAGGGCGGCGTCTTTTACCAATTTCCCATTATGAAAAACAAGTGAAAATCCCCTTTTAAGAATTTTTTCCGGGCCCATCATCTTTAAGGTTTGCCCCATGGCAGAGAGACGGTTTTGCTCTATCACCAGAAGATGCTTTGTGGCCTGCTTTACCATTTGCAAAATAGATTGAACCTCCCCTGACCTGTTTCGCAACCCGGTTAAAGCGTGAGATGTAAAACTGTTGCGAAGCTCGTTCAGGTTTTGCCGGTGAACGAAAGTGACCTCCTTCATGCTGCCCTGCAAAGCAGTATTCAGGTAATGGAGTTGCTCCTTTTTCCTGCTTACTAACGCAGGCGCATATTCGAAAATTCGGGAACCGACAAGTAGCAATTGGTCTTCAAAGCTCTTGTTGTGGTCAATGATGAAGGCGGCTACCTTGGTTGGAGTTTTTAAGGAACGCCAGGCCATCAGGTCTGCAATCGATTCGTTCCTTGTATGTCCGATCCCTGTAATAATGGGGATAGGAAAACGTGCAATTGCGCGACTAAGCCGGTAGGAGTTAAATGCAATCAGATCAGTGTCAGCGCCTCCTCCGCGTACAATTGCCACAGCGTCGTAATTGATTTCCAAAGAGACTATCTCAATAAGTTTCTCCACTAATTTCAGATCTGCACCAACCCCCTGTACCGGCGCCGGGTATTCATCAATTTGAAATTTGTAATCATACAGATTGCTTTCAATTTCATGAATAAAGTCGCGGAAGCCGTCTGTTCCGGGAGAACCTATAAGGGCGATGCGTTGTATAACGGTTGGCGGTATCCGAAGTTTATTGAAACTGGAGTATTCCCCATCGGTTAGCATCACAAAGCCCGGATTTTCTTCCACGAGCCGGTCAAGCGTCAACTGTTTCTCCATGGCAAGTTTACCTAAGGTGAAACTCGGATCTACGTCGAGTATGTTAAGCTTTAACCCGTAAGCAATGTGATACTCCACACGAACCTGAAGAAGCAGTTGAAGGTTGTTATCGAATTTTTGGCCGGTGAGAGATTCAAACCTTCTTATTCGATTAACGCCATGGCTCCATACCGTGGCGGCTATAGTGGTAAGAAGCGAATTACTTTCGGGAGCTTTTTCAACCAGGTTAAGAAAATAATAGTTTTTTCCTGAATAGTATCGCAGGCCGGAAACCTCGGCAACTACCCAGAATGTTTTTCCCGCGAAGCTGTTTTGAACCACGGCTTCAATGATGCGGGTGAGCTGGGAAAGAGATATGTGAGATGCAGGGGTAATAATAATTACTGTTTTGAAAGTAAATTAAGGAAAAAGCAGGCTATTCTGCCCGTGCGGAGAAATGGTTGAGCCCGAAACCCCCTCCTGCCCCCAAACCCTTGCTGCGATTGGGTTTTCCGGCGATACGGCCTTCTGTAAAATGTCTCCAAAAATACTAACTCCCATAAATTAATACCCTTTAATGGGCATGATTTCCCCTTGTTAAGCCTATAAAAAGTGATATGCAGCAATCAAAATTCATTTCCAAATTGCCAGCATTTATCTGCAACGGGGCCAGGTGCCGGAATCGTGGTACTACTATCGACCCGGAAACCCCGCCGCTCTAAAAAATCCCGCTTTTTAACACACCTTAAGCCAAACAACAAAATCACCCTATTTTTACACAAATTAACCAATATGATCCCCCACTTGTTCAGACTTTCCTTTCTCCTGATCGCAGGTTTTTTTCTCGCCTCCTGCCAAAAAGAATTCACAATTGAAGGCCTCACCCCTCCTCCAACCACAGGGCCCGCAGCCTTTACCTGGGAAGGAGCCCCGGGAGTTTGTGCTACCGCCATCGTCGGCGGAACTTACGCTGCCGGAACCGCACTTGACAGTTCAAACCGCGTAACGATAGTGGTGAATGTAAATACGATAGGCACGTATTCGGTTACTACAGACACCAGCAATGGCATTCGTTTCTCAGGCTCCGGAAGCTTCACCGCTACCGGCCCCCAGTCAATTATTCTTTATGGCAGCGGAACGCCAACCGCTGCGGTAGCTGCAATATTTTCCGCCGGAGCCAACGCTTGCTCATTCACCATAAACACAGGTGCGCCAATTCCGCCGGCTGCTTTTACATGGGAAGGTGCTCCCGGCGCATGCACATCAGCTACAGTTGACGGAACATATTCGGTAGGCACCCCTCTTGATGCTTCAAATAAGGTTACGATTTCGGTGAATGTTACCACTGCCGGTGCCTGGTCAGCAACCACCTCAAATGAAAATGGTATTCAATTTACCGGTTCCGGCAACTTTACAACAACCGGTATTCAAAATGTTGTTCTGCAGGGCTCCGGCACACCCGTGGCTGCCGTGGATGCAACCTTTACGCCGGGCACAGGCGCCTGTTCATTCACCGTCACTTCTACCGCTGCTCCTGCAGGCGATTTCCTTAGAGCGAAGATCGATGGCGTGTTGAAAAGTTTTAACGAATCATCTTTTGCCCAGTGGGAAGCCGATACCTTGTCGATTGGCGGTATGGTTCCCGGATCGCTGTTTGAAGTGTTCGCAATAGATATAAAAGGTGACGGCAACCTCGTAAATGGTGTGTACCAGGAACAGGGCGCGGTACCGGGAGCTACAGTTTATGTGGAAGCGGGATATACAACCGACAACCTCGATATATGGTATGTGGATGCAAATGCCCCAACGCCTCGCACCAATCCGTTCCAGGTAACTATTACAAATATTACTACCACACGCGTGGAAGGAACTTTTTCGGGGGGACTCTGGAACGCCGCAGGAGGCATGACGCAACTAACGGTTACGGAAGGTGAATTTAGTTTACCAATTCTATAATATTGGATTGAGGGTTAAAACTGTGTGACGACATCGGTTTGCCTGATCCAAAAGAAACGCGAAATGGGATGCAAAAAACTGCATCCCATTTTTTATATCAGTTTCGTAAGAAAATAGGAATTCAAAATGATCTTGTTGCAGATAATTGGTGCTGCAGGCAACCTTCAACAGAAATATCTTGCATTTTACAATTGCCGGCTCCAACAAAAAGAAAACGTCAATCTATAAGCTGGGCGACAATAATCTCGCTATCTTCTCTGGCATCTTCTTCAGAAAGGGCCGCCTGAACCAGGCCTCGGCATCGATCTTTGTTGCAAACTGAAGATCTTCAAAGAACACACGGCGAAGCCTTTCAGAAAATTCATTGTCATAAATAATCGCATTCACCTCAAAATTCAATTCAAAACTCCGGATGTCCATATTTGCCGTACCCACAATAGACAATCTGCCATCGGCCACCAGTGTTTTCGCATGAACAAATCCTTTTTGGTAAAGGTAAATTTCCACACCGGCCTGCAACAGGTGGTGATAGTATGCCTGTGCGGCATAGTTTACCAACTTCGAATCGCTCTTGCCTGGCACAAGCAACTTAACTTTCAATCCGCTCAAGGCCGCGATGCGCAAGGCATTCACCACACTCTCCCCGGGGATGAAGTAAGGAGTGGTAATTAAAATTTCTTCGCGGGCAAGATAGATTGCCTGTAAAATTGAAAATAAAATTGAGGGCTGAACAGAATCCGGCCCGCTGCCCACAACCTGTACGAAAGTTGGCTTCAGCGAAGCGTCCACCTTGTTAAAGTGCCTTGATTCCGGTTGCAGGGAATTAGGGCAGCAGAAATTCCAGTCTGTTATAAAAAGGTATTGAAGATAATAAACTCCCGTTCCAACAATTTTTAAATGCGTATCCCTCCAAAACATTTTATGTTTACCATTGTTCCGATACTTATCGCTCACGTTTATTCCGCCCACGTATCCAATGGTGCCGTCAATAACAACTATCTTCCTGTGATTACGATAATTAAGACGGTTGGCCAAAAGATAAAACAGAACTTTGTGAAATGGATGGACCTCAACTCCCGCATCTCGCATCCTCTTCTCGAGTTTCTTCTTAATTGTAGGGCTTCCAAAATCGTCGTAAATGAACCTGACCTTAACGCCTTCGAGTGATTTTTTTATAAGCAATTCAATTACCTCCGAGCCGATCTCATCCTGTTCAAAAATGTAATATTCTATGTGGATGTGATCTTTCGCCGCTGCAATATCAGCGAGCATTTCGGGAAACTTCTCTTCACCATTCACCAGTAACTTCACTTCGTTGTGGCGCGTGAGAGGGGTTTGCAGATCACGTATCAGCATAGTGGCAAGTTCTCCCATGGTGCCCTGCTCCACGTCTATCTTTTTAAGCATTGAATCATTATACTGCTGAATTCCCTCCTTTACGCCGGCAAGCAATAATTCATCCTGCGTCATCTTTTTGTTGTACAACTTCTTCTTCCAGTAATTCGCTCCGAAGGCCAGGTAAAATAAAATTCCGCCGACAGGCACAAAAAAAACCAAAAGCAGATAGGCCATGGTTTTCGTTGGACTCAAAGTTTCATATAAGATCCGCACCATCACCAAAACAAGAACTATGATGTAGGCTATTAGGGCGATAGTTTGCCAGCTCATAAATGATTTGAGAATTGTGAATACAAAATACGGATTAAAGTATTAAGATGGGGATTTGGAAGATGTGGCAAAGGTACAGGGCACACGTTGTAAGGTTAAGGGTTTAAGTTATAAGACCCCTGACTTCCAATACCAACTACCAACTACGAACTACAAACCAGGAACAAGGAACCAGGAACTAGGAACTGCCTCATCAATTCATCATCAACACATTCACACTTCGCTGCAGAATATTAAAAGCGATCTCCGCCATCAGGTTTTCCTTATCAAGAGTGGGATTCACTTCTGTAATTTCAAAACAGCAAACTTTACGGTTTTGCATAAATTTGCTGATCAGGTCTTCCGCCTCACGTTCGCGCAAACCATTGCTAACAGGCGTTCCTGTGCCTTTTGAGATCGCGGAATCAAGACTGTCCACATCAAAACTCACGTAAATATCCGTGCAATCACTCAGGTATCTTAACACTTTCCTGCTCACATTTTCCGCACCGTTGCGCCTTACTTCGCTGGTAGGAATAACTTTCATGCCGTGCTTTTCGATCAAATTTTTTTCTTCCTTTTCAAAATCACGGAGTGAAATAAACACAATGTCTTCCGGCAAAACTTTTTGCTTTATTCCCCCGATCGTTTTTAACTGGTTCCAGATCTTTTCCGTTTTCTCATCAAGAGTATGCACCTTATTGTCCAGGTTATCTTCGGCAATTGCCGTGGCAAGCGGCATTCCATGCATATTGCCGGATGGTGTGGTATAGGGAGTGTGCAGGTCGGCATGCGCGTCTATCCAAATCACTCCAAGTTTTGATTTCGGCTTGGCCATTTTAATTCCGGCTATCGTTCCTCCGGCATTACTATGGTCTCCGCTAAGTATCACGGGGAAAAAATTATTTTTGATACTGTCACTAACGGCCTTGCTTATACGCTCATACATGCTTAATACGCCGTGAATGCGCTTTGCATATGGGGAATGTATTTGTTCAAACAACAGCTGATTTTCTACCTGGATCTTCTCTGATGGAAAATGAACGAAAAAATTGCTCATAAAATCAAGCGCAGCAATTTTGATCGCATCAATGCCAAGGCTCGCACCGCGTGTTCCCGCACCAATTTCTGATGGCACTTCTATCAACTTAATATTTTTCATAAAGCGAAAGTAAGGGCATTTTTTTTAATGATTTCATGGTGTGTACGCCGAACATAAGGCTCCGCAACATCATCCTGTCCCGCTTTACGTTATAGTCCTCCGCCCCGTTTACCCAGGCGGGGCGTCCGGGCTATACACTCAATCGGGCGTAGAGAGATGGTCGGATTACATAAGAAAAGGCGCACGGCATATGCAGCAGGCTGCAGGCATTTGCTCCAAACACCTTATGTAATTTTTTTGAAGCAGGTTTGATTAGAGACTACAGACTGTTGGCTAATGACTAAAAAAGCCGGGATCTCTCCCGACTTATGAATAACCACACAAAAAACAAGCACAGTGATTAGTATCTTAATATTGATCCCGTTGTCCGAATACCTTTTTAAAAAGGCATTTCCTTTTTCTTTCTAAGGCTCGCAAGAGATGGATCCATCTCAATGGCTTTATCGCACATTTGCTGGCCCCGGTCTTTTTCTCCTTTCTTTTGAAAATTCAATCCAGCCTGATAAAGCGCTTTACCGTTATTAGGGTTCTTCTCCAGCATTTGTTGACAATATTCAAGCGACTTATCAAACTTCTTTTGCTGATAAAGTATTTCCGCAAGCCCCATCAAAATTTCCGTGTTTCCCGGCTTCTTCCTGATCACTTCAAGCAACAAAGTTTCTCCTCTTTCCGTATCTCCCGCATAGAGGGCGGCGAACCCAAAATTCTCCTTGAAATCATTCGATTGTACGTAACCCGCCGCAGCAGCTTTGTCAAACATGATCACCGCAGGTTTATACTGCGCCTGGTTGTAATAAATTAAACCGAGCTCATACATCCACAAACTTTTTGTCGGGTCTATTAAAACCGCTTTTTCATAATAAGGGATCGCCTTATTATATTCCTCCATGTCCAGGTAATTCCGGCCGAGCGTATAAGCCACTTCGGCATCATCACCGTTCGCGTCCAGTGCTTTTTTTAATTCCTTTTCGGCTTCCGGAAAATTTTCAAGCTGGTACTGGCTTAAGCCGATTATCCGGTTCGCATTGCCGCATTGCCTGCATTTCCGTGCCATTTCGATCGCCTTGTCGTATTGACGAAAATTGAAATAAAGATTTGTGAGCTGCTCAATAGCTTCTGCATTTGAAGGCTGAAGACTGTTCACTTTCTTAAAACTTTCCATTGCCGGATGAAGTTTCCGCATTTCCAGGTACGCATAACCGTTATGCATAATGGCTTCAATGTTTTCCGGGCTGAATGTGAGCGACTTCTCAAAATTTCGTGATGCAATTAAGTATCTTTTTGCATCCATCTCCTGCTTTCCAAGCCGGAGGTAGTGGGCTGCGCTGTCGGTTGCCTGCGCAGAGGCAAACGCGGAAACGCATAGTAATAGTATCAGAGGTAGGTTTTTCATGGCGGCGAACTAGCAAATAATATTCCACTTAACGGAATATCACAGCTGATAACGCCGGAACATCCACTTTTATTTTACAGATCTTCTGCTTTTTGTCAACAATAACATTCTCCATTCGCGAATTGATCCACTCCCCGCTTCCCCAGTACCTTCTGTCGTTTGAATTGAATATCTCCTGCCAAATCAATTTGCCTTTTACCTCATATTCTTCGCCCTGGTAGGCATTGGGAGATACATTCAGCAAAACCAGAATATCGTCCTTTCTTTTACCACCCTTGCGTTTGAACATTAACAGCCCTTTTTCACGCCGGTTTATGTCGATCCATTCAAACCCCTTTTTCTCGAACTGATGTTCGTACAGAGCGATGTTCTCCTTATAAATTCTATTCAGGTCACGCACACATTCCTGCAAAAGATTATGGCTGTCGTGTTGCAACAACTCCCATTCTAATTCAGTTTTGTCATTCCACTCTGAAGTTTGTCCAAACTCGCCTCCCATAAACAACAGTTTAGCGCCGGGGTGCATCCACATATAGGTGTACAATAATCGCAGGTTGGCAAATTTTTCAAACTCATTGCCCGGCATCTTGTAGATCATCGGGCTTTTACCGTGAACTACTTCATCATGGCTGAAAGGAAGCATGAAGCGCTCATCAGAAAAGTACATGATACTGAAGGTGAGTTTATCCTGAACGTCCATTCGGGCATTGGGCGTGAGATTAAAATAGTTTAACGTATCATGCATCCAGCCCATCATCCACTTCATTCCAAATCCATAACCTTTATTTGTTACAGGGTGCGTAATTCCCGGCCAGTCAGATGATTCCTCCGCAATAGTTTGCACGCCATTGAACTCCGCATAAACCATTTCGTTAAGTAACTTAATAAATTCGATTGCTTCAATGTTCTCATTTCCACCATGCTCATTCGGTTCCCACTCGCCGGGTTGGCGGGAAAAATCAAGCCTCATTATACTGTTTACTGCATCTACCCGAAGCCCGTCTGCATGAAATTCCTTTAACCAAAAATGTGCACTGCTGAGCAGGAAAGACCGGACCTCTCCTCTTTTATAATTGAAGATATAGCTGTTCCAATCCGGATGGTAACCCTTACGCATATCCGCATATTCATAGGTGTGGGCTCCATCAAAAAGATATAGCCCGTGCGCATCGCCGGGGAAATGCGAGGGCACCCAGTCCAGTATCACAGCTATGCCTTCCCGGTGAAATGCGTTCACCAGCATCTTAAAATCATCAGGTGATCCGAATCTTGATGTGGGTGCAAAATAGCCGGTCACCTGGTATCCCCAGCTTCCGTCCAACGGGTGTTCCATCACCGGAAGAAATTCCACATGGGTGAAGCCCATTCCCTTTACATAAGGAATGAGTTTCTCTGCAATAACCTCATATGAGTTGAAGCTGCTTTCATTTTTTTCAGGCCGCATCCAGCTCCCTAAGTGAACCTCGTAAACTGAGTACGGAGAGTGCAGGCTGTTCACCTCATGGCGGCGCTCCATCCATTCGGCATCTTCAAAATCATATTCCTTAACCCAGGTAATGGAAGCGCTGCCCGGCCTCAGTTCGGCATAACGCGCGAAAGGATCCGCTTTTTCATGCACCGAACCGTTGTAACCGGTAATATGAAATTTATAGAGCGAGCCCTTTTCCATTCGAGGAAGAAAACCCTCCCATATTCCCGATTTATCAAGCCGCACAAAAAGCGCGTGTACCCCGGGTTTCCAACCATTAAATTCTCCGATCACCGAAACGGCTTGTGCATTGGGGGCCCAAACAGAAAAGTAAAAACCCTCGGTACCGGATAAACGAAGTTTGTGCGAACCGAATTTTTCGTACGCGGTGAACAATCGTCCATCTTTGAACTGCCTAACTTCTTCTGCTGTAAAAAAAGAGTAATTCCATACGAGGCCCGTAGTATCAATAAAGTGCTCGTCTTCGTATGCCATGAATAGTATTTGGAGTGATTACCCGGAAAGACTTCCTGCCTTCATTAAAGTGAAAAGCCGTTTTCAATAACTGCTCCTTTTTTTATCACCACGATCCCGTCCTTGATCGTGTAAAGGCCGTGATCTCTATCTTCAAGATGCCGGCCACCGTTTATGCTAACGTTATCGCCTATCCGACAATCCTTATCTACAATTACATTGGTGAGATGGCAGTTTTCTCCTATCCCTACCTTTGGAAGTCCTTTTGAATAATCATACGCGATCTCAGCAAGTGTTTCATAAAAATCATTTCCCATAATATAGCAGCTTGTTATCGTGCTCCCTGTGCCTATCCTGCTCCGGATGCCCACTACAGAATTTTTTATGGAGGCCGCGTGAATGATCGAACCTTCAGCCACAATCGCCTGTTCAATCACCGTTCCGCTGATCTTTGCCGGTGGCAGCATCCTCGCTCTTGTGTATACCATTCTTTGGTTGTCAAACAAATTAAATGGCGGAATATCCATTGTAAGTGCAAGGTTTGCTTCAAAATAAGAATAGATATTTCCAATGTCTTCCCAATAACCTTCATATTGGTAAGAATTCACCTTACACGAATCGATGACGGCGGGAATGATCTCTTTTCCAAAATCCGCTGCATCCGCCATGTCGTTCTTCAACAAGCGGAAGAGCACGTCACGATTAAAAATGTAAATCCCCATTGAAGCGAGGTAATGCCTCCCCTGTTGCCTCATTTCCTCACCGGTGTCGCTCACCCAGCCGGGCAGCATTTCCGCAGGAGGCTTTTCTGTAAAAGAAGTGATTTTATTGTTTTCTCCTGTTTTTAATATCCCGAAACTCGACGCTTCCCTTTCTCCAACCGGGATAGTGGCGATCGTGATGTCAGATCCTGAAGCGGCATGCTGGTCGATCATTTGCGCAAAATCCATTTGATACAACTGGTCGCCGCTTAATATCAGCAGGTACTCAAATTCATTATTTTGAATGTGTTTCAAAGATTGTCTCACCGCGTCGGCAGTTCCCTGGAACCAGCCCAGGCCTTCAGGAGTTTGCTCCGCCGCAAGAATATCTACAAAACCGGTACTAAATCCGCTGAACTGATAGGTGTTTTTGATATGCTTATTAAGCGAGGCCGAATTATACTGAGTTAGAACAAACATCCTGCTGATGTTGCTGTTTATGCAATTGGAGATTGGTATATCCACTAACCTATACTTTCCTGCAATGGGAACCGCGGGCTTGCTTCGTGTTGCTGTTAATGGATAAAGGCGCGTGCCCGCACCGCCGCCTAATATTACCGCCACTACCTGTCCGCTTTGCATAATTATTTATTATAAAGTTCAATATATTTTTTAGCACTTGCCTCCCAACTCCAATCAAGCCCCATCACTTTCTTTCTGAGTTCCTGCAATTTACTTTTGTTTGCATACAATATCAAGGCACGGTTTATTGATGATACGATATCATCTACGCTTGCCTGCTGAAACGTAATGCCGTAGCCTCCTTTATCTTCATAATCAGGAACAGTATCTTTCAATCCACCTGTTTTCCGCACAATGGGTATGGTTCCGTAGCGCATCGCATACATTTGGTTAAGTCCGCACGGTTCCACCCGGCTCGGCATCAAAATAAAATCGGCGCCGGCATACATCTGGTGGCTCAATGTTTCGTTATAACCGATCTGCGAATTATAATAACCGACGTAATTATTGTTCAAAGATTCTAAAGCCTGCTCAGTTTCCTTTTCGCCGCTTCCCAAAAGCAAAAAATTGAATTTGGCATTTGGTATATTAAATGCTTTTTTAATTGCGGGCGCCAGAAGGTCTGCTGCTTTTTCTGCAACAAGCCTGCCGATAAAAATAAAGAGCGGAAATTCGGGATCAAGGTTAAATTCATCACACAACCTTTTTTTATTTAAAGCCTTCCCTTCCTTTACCTCTTTCACTGAATAATTATCCAGAATAAGCGTATCGATTTTCGGATCCCAAACAGAATAATCGATCCCATTTAATATTCCATGACATTTCGGGGCTTCAGCGATAAACAAAGAGCGAAGTATTGATTCTTCCTCCATAAGTTCCTTCATATATCCCGGGCTCACGGTATTTACCTGATTCGCGCATTTTATACCGGCAGCAAGAGAGTTGATGGTGTTGCTCCAGTCAAGCAGGCCCCAGTTCCATGTATCCCATGCGGGAAGCTCACCTCCGCGCTGCCAGTTCATCCATCCCTGGTATTCCGCATTGTGAATGCTCAACACTGTTTTTGTTGAAGCAAGATGTTTATACGCAAAACATTGTTGCATCATAAATGGTATAAGTGCAGAGTGATGATCGTGCACATGCACCACATCCGGCCGATGATTCCACTTGCTTAACCATTCCATCACGGAGATCTGAAAGGCAAGAAACCTGTCAGTATCATCGGGATAATTATAAACTTTCTCACGATCGAGCAGCCCGTTAATGTCAATACAATAAAGATCAAAGCCAAGATGATTATCAATTTCCCTTATTACAGTAAAATCAAAAAGCCTTGTACCCATTTTAAATGAAGCCTTATGAACCACTTCCCATTCATTGTCGTATAGAAATTCTGTGCGATGCATGGGCATCACCACTTTCACATTATGGCCAAGCTGCTGCTGATATTTTGAAAGCGCGCCCACCACATCTGCGAGGCCGCCAACTTTTGCAACGGGATAACATTCAAAACTTACATGTAAAATTTCCATGAGCTATCAATCTGATTTCAATTTAAGGAAGATTGAGTGAATGAAAGTCTGATGCAGGTTTTCAATTTATATTTTTGCTTACTTTCAGTGCATAAACCAAGTTAATGGAACCATTCAAAGAGAGTATCGTTATTGATAAACCCACATCGGTGCCCACAAACTACGGCGCACTCGGAACATTAGTCACCGTATTTTTTTTCTGGGGGTTTATCGCCGCCGGAAATAATGTATTTATACCATTTTGCAAACATTATTTTGGGCTCGACCAGTTTCAGAGCCAGCTTATCGATTTTGCTTTTTATACGGCTTATTTCATCGGGGCGCTTGGCCTCTTCGCCTACGGGTCGTATGGAGGAAAAGACCTAGTTGGAAAATGGGGATATAAAAAAAGTATTGTGTACGGATTAATTTTCTCGGCGCTTGGCGCGGCGGCAATGATCGTAGCCGTTAACCTCAATACTTTTCCCGCAATGCTGCTCGGATTGTTCATAGTAGCATTGGGCTTTTCCCTTCAGCAATCGGCGGCACAACCTTTCAGCGTTTCGCTCGGCGACCCTGCAACAGGAACAAGCCGCATTAATTTGGGAGGAGGGATCAATTCATTCGGAACTACCATCGGCCCAATACTTGTGTCCTATGCACTTTTCGGCACAACGGCCGCAATCACCGATGACCAGATCGCCGGGCTCAGCCTCAATAAAGTGGTGATCCTTTATTCATGCGTAGGCGCCTTATTTCTCGCGGCAGCTGCCATGTTCAATTTTTCAAAGCGTGTACCCGCCGGCGTTATGGAAGAGAAAACGGAAAAGGCGAACAAGGCATTGTACACGCTTATCATTATGGCGGGATTGTTATTCATGATGTTCGTTCCTGTATTTAGCAGTTATAAAATAAACATGGAAGAACTTTCTGCAGATGGAAGGCACGACCTGGAAATGTACAGGATGAGATGGCTGCTTGGCGCTCTGCTGGTTGTTGTGCTCGGTCTGTTATTCGCGAACATGAGCGCGAGAAAAAAGCCTGAGGGATGGGGCGCGATGAAATACCCGCAACTTGTTCTTGGCATGATCGCTCTTTTTGTGTATGTAGGTGTTGAAGTGGCCATTGGCAGCAATTTGAGCGAACTGCTTAAACTGGAGGAGTTTGGGGGTTTGCAGGCTTCGGAGGCAACTCCATATATTACCATGTATTGGGGAAGCCTGATGATAGGCCGCTGGGTGGGCGCAGTATCTGCATTCAAATTCAGCAAGCCAATGAAAACTTTGTTGCATTTTATAGTGCCTGTGGTTGCCTATCTTGTAATTATTGGCGTGGGTGAACTCGCCGGCTATGAAATGGCGCCTCTTCATTATTACATCATTGCCGTGGCGATACAGGTTATCGCGATGTATTTCGCGCAGGACAAGCCGGTGTTCACACTTCTTGTTTTCGGTTTATTGGGAATGGCCGCGATGATATTCGGAATTATGAATACCGGCACCATAGCGATCTACGCCTTTCTTGCAGGTGGATTATGCTGCTCGATCATGTGGCCGTGCATTTTCAATTTATCCATTGCGGGATTAGGAAAATATACAACTCAGGGCTCGGCATTTCTTATAATGATGATTCTCGGCGGTGGCATCATTCCTCCCATACAGGGAAAGCTTTCTGACGTAACGGGAATTCATCAATCGTACTGGGTTGCGGTCGTCTGCTTTGCCTACATCACACTCTTTGCCGCTATGGTGAAAGGAATTTTAAAAAGGCAGGGAATTGATTATGATGCGGCCACTCAAAACACACATTAGTTATTATGGAGAGAGAAATGGTGATAGGTATAGATATCGGTGGTACCAATACAAAGTTTGGAGTGGTGAACAGTGCCGGAAAAATACATGCAAAAGGGGAAATGAAAACTACCGGTTACGCGCAACCGAAGAGTTTTGTGGACGATCTTAAAGCCGATCTGCAACCAATGATAGATGAATACGGCGGAAAAAATAATTTTCTCGGCATTGGTATCGGCGCGCCTAACGGAAATTATTATTCGGGTTGTATTGAGCATGCGGCAAACCTGGAATGGAAAGGCATTGTGCCGATCGCTGAGTTAATAAGTAGCAGTTTTGAAATTCCCGCCTTCCTTACGAACGATGCAAATGCCGCGGCCATGGGCGAAATGCGGTATGGTGCGGCGAAGGGAATGAAAGATTTTATCGTGATCACATTGGGTACGGGTGTGGGCAGCGGTATTGTTGCCAACGGTAAACTGATCATCGGCCATGATGGCTTCGCGGGAGAACTCGGCCATACGGTTTTGCGGCCCGGTGGAAGACTTCACCCGGGAACGGGATTAAAAGGATGCCTTGAAATGTATTGCAGTGCCGGCGGTGTGGTGGCCAACGCACTTGAATTACTTGCCATTGACCCAACGCCAAGTTTGTTGCGTGAAGTTGACCCCCAAAAACTGACCTCAAAGCAAATTTTTGAATACGCACAAAGAGGAGATCAAACCGCAATTAAAACATTTGAATACACAGGGGAACTTTTAGGAGAGGCTCTGGCCAATTTTGTGATGTTTTCTTCTCCGGAAGCGATCATTCTTTTCGGCGGATTAACAAAGGCCGGAGAAATGGTTCGCAAACCCACGAAAGAAAGTATGGAGAAACATCTTTTAAAAGTGTTTCAGAATAAAGTGAAGATCCTTTTTTCTGAACTGGATGAAGCCGATGCGGCAATTTTGGGTGCAGCGGGATTAGTTGTTAGTTCGTAGTTCCTAGTTCGTAGTCGGTAGTCGGTAGTCGTTAGTATGCAATCCACTATCAAATTATCGAATCACCAAATTATCAAATCACCGAATTAACAAATCGCCCTCTCCTTTTCCTCCAACCACTTCTTCCTTCCCCATTCAGGAATCACGTGCCTTTCGCTGTGGTATGAGGAACGGACAAGCGGGCCGCTTTCCACATAATCGAGACCGAGGTTGTATCCTATTTCGCGGTATTCTGCAAACTCGTCGGGGTGAACGAAACGATCAACCGGTAAATGTTTTTTTGTAGGCTGAAGATACTGACCGATCGTAACTACGTCAACACCGCTGTTGGCAAGATCGCGCAGTGTTTGAATCACCTCCTCTTTTTGTTCACCAAGGCCAAGCATGATCCCGCTCTTCGTGCGCATGCCGCCTTCCTTCAAAATTTTCAGCGTTTCCATGCTCTGCCAATACTTGGCCTGTATTCTTACCTGTCTGGTTAAACGCTCAGTGGTTTCAATATTGTGGCTTACAACTTCAGGAGCCGCATCTATTACGCGTTGAATATTTTCACGCTGTGCTTTAAAATCGGGAATCAAAGTTTCCAGTGTCGTATTTGGATTGAGCGTTTTCACAGCCTTGATGGTGTTATACCAGATTATACTTCCACCATCTTTCAGTTCATCCCTGTCTACCGAAGTGATAACGGCGTGCTTCACTTTCATCAAATGAATGGCTTCCGCTACACGTTGCGGCTCATCCCAATCCACAGCTTCCGGGCGCCCCGTAGCCACCGCACAAAATCCACAACTGCGCGTGCAGATGTTTCCGAGAATCATAAAGGTTGCAGTTCCCGCACCCCAGCATTCACCCATGTTCGGGCAATTGCCGCTTTCACAGATCGTATGAAGTTTATGCGTATCAACCAGGTTACGAACATGCTTGTATTCATCGCCGATAGGCAACTTAACCCTAAGCCAATTTGGTTTTTTTGTTGTTGCACATCCGCCTTCATTCACCACTTCTTCAGCCATAAAATAAATTATTTCCTTTTTCCAAATACGAGAGCAACATAGCCCGAGAAAAATAGTTTCCTGTCTTTCTGAAAAGCCATCTGCTGAATCTCCTTTGTGTAATACTCCAATACTATTCCTGCTTCAAGCGCATTGATCATTTCATTATACTTTCCGTAATCAAAACGCACGGCCGATTTTACATAAGCTCCCGGTGTGAACTTTAACTTGTTCCAACCTTTTCCAAATCCCGGACCGCGGCGAATATCCCCGGTAAGAAAAGATGTTGAATCACTATTGAAATCAATCACCTTCTCTTGGCCATTATTATCTACAATTGTAATGAGGTAAGGCCTTAGCATCGCCATACTCAAACCTCCTCCCACATTTCCTGTTACGCTCACTCCGTTCTTATTGCCTTTATTGCCGAAAACTATTTGCTGCTGCGCGCCAAGCTTAACCGGGTAGAAGAAATTTATTTTTCCATAAATCAAGGGTGCACTTGAGGAAAAATCAATTTGAAGTTTTTCTTCTTTAGAATGTTTGTGTTCCGAAATATCCAGCTGAAACAGCAACTGCTTTTTTACGCTGCGCGCTCTTCCTATTTCAAGCCAACCTCCATAACCATCGGTAGTAAGCTTTGCGCCAAAAGCGAAATGCTTTCTGTGCGTGATCACCCCCTCTTCTTCAAGCTTGCCCAGGGCGTTTATACGCTGCCGGCGTTCCTCCTTTTTTGAAAGCTTCGTGTCAGTCTCCTGCGCGAAGGCGGGTACAGACAGTGCAGCTAAAAAGATGAAGGGAAAGATTTTTTTCATGTATCCGTGTTTCTTCGGGTAAATTTATGCAAAATTAAGGTTTTCAGATATCCTTCATTATCTAAGTGGAAACCTTTCAAATTAACTGTTATGACAGCTGAAATTGAATACACCGGAAATTTAAGGTGCAAATGCACGCACCTGCAAAGCGGCAGTGAAATTGAAACTGATGCGCCTACCGACAACCGCGGAAAGGGCGAAAGGTTCAGTCCTACAGATTCCGTATGCGTTGCACTCGCTACCTGCATGATAACCACCATGGGAATTCGGGCAACAGATATGGGTATAGAACTAAAAGGCAGCAGGCTCGGCGTAACCAAACATATGTTAAGCGACCCAAGAAGAATCGGCGCGATCGACATTGTACTTGATTTGAAAACCGAAAATCCGATAGAAGATAAAGACAAGACATACCTTCAACATATCGGAGATAATTGTCCCGTGATGAAAAGCATTCATCCGGATGTGCAGGTGAGTGTGCAATATAAATGGCTCAATTGATTTACGAGTTACGGTTTACGATTCATTGTTGTCCGGTTAAATTTATAAAATTAAAAATGGTCTTCAATGCCAGATTTTTTCCGGGTTTTTAGTTTTATCCGTGTTGAAGATCATAGGACACGAAGATCCACGGAGGAACGGAGGTCCACAGAGTAATGAATATGAATCAATTTGGAAGATTTCCGGTCACCCTCGTGGTCTTTTGTATTTCTTCGTTTCTTTGTGTGAAATTTCCCTTCAATCTGAAATCAAGCCCCCAACTTTCGACTACCAACTAAACCCCTTTCCTACTTTAATATCTTAACGCCCAAATTGCACTGCAAACATTTTCTCTCGTTACAATATCTTTTTCCAAGAAATATGAGCGCCTGCGAGTCGAAGGCATTCGCATTTAAAAACCCGGCATCGGCAAAGGTCCTGATTATCCTATTATTTTCAGGAGGAATCAATCTTAACCAGTCCGTAGCTTTATTCATCATCCCGGGCGACTGTATATGCCTGCCATACGCATATAGAAAAGGTAGAAATGTATTGATAAGGATGTTCCGCCTCATCTCTTCGCCAAGTTTCTTTTCGCCAAAAGCGGCTTCTTCATCAGGCTTATAATGATATTGCCAATAACTTCCGGCAGTAATGTGTAAAAGGCTGTCTAATTCTTTTAACGAGCCGGCATCGCGGATAGAGGCGAAAATATGTTTTTGCTTCGTGACAAATTCCGCCAGCTGAACCAGCCTGATGGTGGGAAAATTCGCGGGGCGCATTCTTAAAAAATAAAGCGGTGCATCGGGTTTAACGAGATTGAACTTTTTGGCTAGAAAATGATATTCTTTTTGAAGCATCGCCGGGTATTTGTCAACGAAAGTTTTAGACAACACGCCTGCCTGACCCAGAAGCAAGCCTTCAACTGCATGCGGATGCTGCCTGATTTTCTCTATCACTCTCCAGGGAACAGATACCGCAATGGATTCAAAGGAAGAATTGTTCACAGGCGTGCCGAAATTTGCGGAAACCATCCTCCACAATACTTCTTCGAAGTGATAATTGCAACGTTTTAAATTTTCAAAAATTGAAAGGCATTTATCATTCCATTTTTCCAAAAGCATTCGTTCGTTGCACATTGCAAAATCTTCCGGATCCAAAACATTTAAATGTTGCCTGCACGGAAGCGAATCGCCCATTGCTCCCAGTCTTGAATGTGTTTCTATAATGGAGCGCGAAATTCTTCCTTCCAGGCTCACTGTGGGAATGGCTCTTTCTTCGGCCTTACCATCCGCTTCCATCACCACATGCAGAATAACATTGTCGTAATGCTCATCAGCACTATGCCCGTGCTTTTTCCAATCGGTTTCCTTCAAATGAAGTTCAACATTGCCTGCCCACAAAGTTTCGTTTATGCGTAACCGTGCGTTTAAAAAATCGGGGCCCTGGTTGGTGTTCAAGGTTCCCTGGAATAAGATAGCCACCTTTTCGCCATTTGTAGTGGCGAGGTTTCGCTGATTAAACCGGAGCTGCTGCCATATAAATTGAAACAACTTTTCGTTCATGCGAAGATGAAAGTAGAAGAAAGCGCACCGCGATAAAAGGGAGGCGCCCGAAAAGTACGAAAAGGAGGTAGGGATAAAAATCAGGTTCTTCCCGATTTAAAACCGGATTAATGGCAGTATTAATTGCCGATCCAAAATCTTTCAAATCAATTTCTCTAATTCTCGATAAACCCTGTTCACCGGAAGTCCCATTACATTATAAAAATCGCCTTCTATCTTTTTTATTCCCACCACTCCTACCCACTCCTGAATGGCATAGGCGCCGGCTTTGTCATACGGCTTATGGCGGTCCACATAAAAACTTATTTCCTCATCGCGCAGTTCATTGAACCATACGCGCGTTTCATCATAAAGGCAATTCACTTTTTCGCCATACAAAATGCAAACGCCCGTGATCACCAAATGTTCTCTTCCCGACAATAACTTTATCATCGAAATCGCCTGCTCCCTGTCCGCCGGTTTTCCTAACAACCGGTTGTTGCAAACAACAACGGTATCCGCGGCAACAATTGGACGTGATCCGGCCCTTTCTTTTACGGCAAGTGCTTTTTCCCGGGCAATGTGCATTGCTGCTTCCGGAAAACTCAATCCCGGTGGAAATGACTCATCTGTGTCGGCCACCATCACTTCAAAATTCACCTCTGCCCATTCGAGCAATTGCTTTCGTCTTGGAGATTGAGAGGCTAGAATTATCTTATCAACCATCATTAAATTGTTAGAAAGAAAAACATGGAAAGTATGCCCGTAAGCATGATCAGCTTCACGAGTTTACTGAGTTGATGAAAATGCTCAGCCGTGAAGGCTTTCTTAAGATTTAATAAGAAGCGAAGCATAGGCACTAGAATCAACGCAAAAACATACAGCGCGCCCCATCGCCATCCCGATTGGAAAGCATAGAAGGCAGCGATGGATACTGCGGCAATCAGCACAGCCATCCACACGGCAACAAATACCTTCGCTGCGGGCATTCCCCAGGCGATAGGCATTGTGCGGCAATTATATCGCGCATCGCCGATCACATCTTCCATATCTTTTACTACTTCACGAACCACAGATAAAATGAAAGCAAAGCCTGCGTATACGAGCGTTATCTTAAAAAATTTTCGGATGTTGAAGGGGTAGCCAGCGTTGTCCCATCCCTCAAAATGCACAGGACGAGCTCCGGTAAAAAAGTAGATCACTACTATCACCCAGGCTGTTAGTGCCGCGATAATTATATTGCCTAAAAGCACTTTTTTCTTGAATGTGGTTGAATAAACCCAAAGCAGGAAGACACACACAATGTTGCCAATACCGATGATATAGTTTCCGGTTTTCCAACTAATGTAAAAACTCAACGCAACACCAAGAAGAGAAAATAAAAGATGCCACAATATCGCCCAGCGGCGCTTGACAATTCGATCTACCACAACGCGATTAGGTTTATTGACCGAATCGATCTTCAGGTCGAAATAATCATTTATTACATAGCCGCCGGCAGCGATCAATACAGAAGCTGCGCACAATATGTAAAAGAGAAAAATTCTGTCACCGGAAAAATAAAAGTCTGTATCACTTCCGTCTGCCAGCAAGTGCCGGAATACGCAATAATAAAACAACACTTGTGTAAGGAGAATAAAACACAGGTTCGGCCAGCGCACTAAACGAAAAAAGGCTCCGATTGTTCTCATGCTAAATCCGGCAGTTATATTTTTGATTGAATGGCAGTATCGTTGTGCCAGTGGCCATTTAGTTTCATCACTTTTTCTATCACGTCTCTAACACAGCCCTCGCCCCCGCTCACAGGCGATATATACTTTGAGATCTGCCTTATTTCGGCTACGGCATCTGTTGGGCAACACGCAAGCCCCACCATCTGCATCACTTCATAATCCGGAATATCATCGCCCATGTACAATACCTCATCCCATTTCAAATTCTTTTCGGTGACAAAACGAATCAAAACATCTTTTTTATTTTTTACGCCAAGCGACACATCACCAACTCCAAGTTTTTCAAGCCTGAGTTTTACGGCCGGCGATGCCCCGCCTGATATAACGCACACCAGGTAACCTTGTTTCACCGCGAGTTGAAGGGCGTAACCGTCTTTGATGTTCATTCTCCGCACAAGTTGCCCATCGTCCATTACCAGTACGGAACTGTCGGTAAGCACGCCATCTACATCAAGCACAAAAGCCTTTATTTTTTTAAATGCCGGAAGTACGTTCATACTGCAATCTATTAAGACTTGCGGCAAACCTACAAGATATATGGCAAATGGTAACCGGGCGCATTAAGTTATTACTAAGAGTGAAAGCATTACTTTTGCTGCATCCTGCATTAATGAAAACCTTTATGTTTCCAGCACGAAAAACCGCGACGCTTTTTATTGTCCCCGCTATTATAACCTGCATGGCCGGTTGCAGAGATAACAAACCAAAGGTTACTCCCGGACCGGTGCTTTATAAAAAAGATACCGCCGCGGTAGCAGGTAAGGTGAAAATGAAAGCGCCCATCATCAACATTATTGATACTGTAACTTTAAAGCAAACCATATTGGTGGTGAAAGACAGCGCATCTTCCAGCCAGGCCGTTGGTGAAAAAATGGCGCACATCTTTGATTCAATTCTCCCAAAACTTGCTAAGGAAAAAAAGGTGGAAATAATTGGTCCGAAAATGGCCTGGTACAGAAGCAGTACAAAACCATTTTTCTTTGAGGCCGGCTACCCGGTTGATAAAGCCCCTTCCGGCAAACTTCCTAAAAAAGTGCAGGTGAAAAACCTCGCGCAAGACAGTGCAGTGATCGCTCATTTCTTCGGCCCGTACGATCTTACCTACCAGGCTTACGAAGCGCTGACGGAATGGATGAAGGACAGAAAGAAAAAACGCAGCGGCGCGGCCTATGAAATTTACATTGGTAACACTATAGACCCCGACGGAAGGCCGGTTGATCCGTATCGAGTGCAAACGGATATTGTGTTTCCGCATAAATAGGAAGACAGGGTGCTGGGT